>CAZKXZ010000009.1:0-107946 GCA_964556695.1 uncultured Gemmatimonadales bacterium | reverse complement strand
GGACCGCGGTTACGGGAACAGCGGCACTGGAACGGCGATAAACGTCGTTGAACGCAGGTCCCGAATCCGCGGTTCCCAGTCCGCCGTTCCCGAACCCGCCGTTCCCGTGAACGGGTCCCCGCTCCGCAATTAGCAGTTGACGCAGTCCCCAATACGTCACTGAACTTTCGGTCCGATCTACTAGCCGTTGTACTGACCGGGCCCCGTCTTGTTTCCGATCTGAAGATCCCAGCCCATTGCATCGGGGACGTGGAAGCTCAGGAGCTGACCGGTGAAGTCTTCACGCGGCTCACGCGCGCCGGTGGTCCGGTTGGTATACGCGACATCGCGCTTTTTCAGTTCCGCGCGAACTTTCTCCGTGTCCCAGCCCTGAATGCCGAAACTGATATGCCCGATCGCTGCTGTTACAACATTGGCCGGACGTGGCGGAGGTGGTGCGGCTCCCGCTGCAGCCGAATCGCCGCGTCCGCCACGCGCGCGAGTGGCGGCGTTGCCACGGATAATTGCTCCCCCGATATCGCCGATAGTGACGGAGCCCTGTGTGGCAGTGGCGCTGACGGGCCGCACGGTCCATCCGAGTAGCGCTTGATAGAACGCCGCGCTGCGGCGGAAATCAGGTACTTCGAACGAGATGTGGTCGAGGAACAGCGTGTTCCAGCCCGTCGGTTCGAATGGCGCCGGCGCTGGCAACTTCGCGTTGGCAGGTCCTTTCCTTCGCAGCTCCTTCGTGCCGTTCGTAATCGCGACATTGAAGCCGTCCGGATCCTTGACCCGAAAGCTCTTGTAGTCCGAGCCGACATGATCGGCAACGGGATTGAGTCCGCGCTTGTCGAGTTCCGCCTTCACTTTGTCGGTATCCCATGGGGTTATCCCCCAGGCGAATCCATCAAAAACCGCTTGCACGGGCGGTCGGGCCATGCCGAGCCCCGCGTCGGTGATCGCGGCTGGTGGCGGAGCGGCCAGGCCGCCGCGGATGATGATGCCCCCGGAGTTCTCGCCGATGTCGAGCACTGCCTGCCTGCCATCATCGCTGCGGACCTTCCAGCCCATCAGCGTCGCGTACCACGCCGCGGCCCTCTTGTAGTCCACGCACTGATATGAGAAATGATCGAGCCATACGGTTTTCCAGCCCGTCTCCTGGAACGGAAGAACAAGCGGCACGGGAGGGGCAGCTTGCGCGGCAGCTCCTGCGCGGCCCGCGCGACCGGTGTCGGCAGCGGTGGTTGCGCGTCCTCCGGCACCCTGACCCAGCAAATTCGCCGGTACTGCGACCGCGGCGATGGCAAGCGCCTGCAGGAGTTGTCGGCGAGAAATTCTACCGTCGTCGAAGTCGGCAAAGAGCTGCGTGATCGAGCGTGTCATGGTGACATCTCCCTGGTGGCCCTGGTGTCGTGACCACCGCGCTATGGTGTGCAAAGCAGGCAACCACTAATGATTGCCACCAATATCCATCCGTGCAACTCCTTCGGAGTTTACGGGGCATGAAGCAATTGCAGACGTGAACGTTTCAGTTCCCGCGGCCGATGGCCTCGAAGGATGATCGCACACGCGGGAGTGAGAGATACCACAGAAACCCCACGCAGCCGAGAAATATCAGGCCGGCCTCGAAATAGCCGCTGGAACCCCGAAAAACTTTCTCAACAGCGACGACCAATCCGGCCCACGCTACCCCGATGGCGAAGGAGCGGCCCCAAGGGCGCAGGAACCATAAGCTGTATCCGGTGTGAGCGAGGAGAATGCCGACAACCGCGAAAAAACTCAATCCGAATAGTCTTTGCAAAGGTTGAGGATCCTGCTTGAATCCGAGCGGCGCGAGAATGTGAGGGACGCTCGCGAAGAGCATGGCAGTCACGATGAAGGTGATAGCCATGGCGAATGAGATCAGCGCAAGAGCGGTAATGCCGACTGGCCTCTTCATCGAACATCAACCGCCGTCTCTTTCGTGGCGCATAGCGAAGACCCCTGGCATAGTCGAGAGCCAAATCCAACAGCAATAAGCTGTGGCGCCACAGGGACTTGCCGCAAGATGCGCGGTGCTCTCCGCAACCGTGCTGGTTTACATTAGTCTTCAGACATGGCCTACACGAAAGCTCCCCTTCCGAAACACATACACGACGCCGTGATCAAGTGGAGGGAGACATTCCTTCCTGATTACGACTTTCTGCTTGAAAACTGGGACAAACACTTCCCCAACGATCAGCGCTTTGAATTGTGCGCCTACCGTGAAAGCGGCATGTGCGACGAGATCGAATGCGGCGAAATGAAAGGGAAGCCCAAGTACACGCATGCCAACGACATGATTCCGGAACAGGCGGGTCATCTGTTCGGTGCAATTCGGGCGCAGGCGAGCACCGAGTTCGGATCAATTCAACAGCACCGCCTGACGCTGGCTCGCGCTCAGGAAGAGGAGGAGCAGTTCTGGGTGCTGCGCATGATGGCCGAGGAGCTGCGGCACGGCTATCAGATGCTGCATCTGCTGTCAGAGGATGACTGGAGCTCTGTCACGAGCGAAACCAATGAACAGCTGGTCGAAGACATCCTCTCGATGCAGACCGGTTCCCACATACTGGGTGCCTTCAATATCGACTTCGACTCGTTCGTCGACAACGTTGTCTTCTGCTGTCTGATCGATCGCGTCGGCAAATATCAGCTGTCCATGCAGAAGATCAGCGCTTACAAGCCGATGGCTGAGAGCATGCCGCAGATGTTACGCGAGGAGGCATTTCATCTCGCGACTGGCGTGGTGCCAATGCGCCGATGGGTTGAGAAGGCCGCGAAGGGATCGGTTTACATCACGATGTCCGATCTGCAGAAGGCGATCAACAAGTGGTTACCGCGCGGAATGGAAATGTTCGGTGATGAACGCGGCGGCGCGACGAATGTCCGTTATGGTCTCAAGCCAATGAAGAATGATGAGGCGCAGAATCTGTACTATGAGGAGGTTGCGAAGGTTGTTCGCGATCTCAATGTGCGCTACGTGCGCGCGCGACTTCCCAAGCTGAGCGCGGAGCAGGTAACTGCGCTCATCGACAATGTCATGCGCGAGCGCACGACGGTTGACGGAATTGCATGGGAAGATCTGCTGCGCCTGCCGCACGCGGAGTTTTTCCGCAGACGCGGTGTGCCGGCGTTCACGATGATCGGTGTGGAAGGGGAGAAGTTTGTAGCGATCGACGAGTACCGGCGTCATCTCGTGCAACACCTGCCGGACGCGTACCGCTCCGGTGAGGATTTCCGCGATTATCTGGACGCGCTCGAGAAAGTCGTTGATGGCTCGCTCACGCTGAAGGACGCAGTGAGCAGAATGCCCGCGCTGAGGCGTGTTGCTGGTGCGTGCCCATGCTCCAAATCGGTGAGGTGGGTTGCTGACAAGCCAGCCTGAGGACTGACGCCTACCTCCGAGGTTGCTGTGGTGTGCAAGTCCACACGGCACGAGCGTCACCCTATGTTGGCCCCCCGCGTCAACTGACTACGGGGCCGCGGAAGGTGAAGGGATAGACAACCGCTAAGCGATTGCAACATATTCGTTTATCCACCCGGAGGCACTAATGCCAAGTCTTGCCGCACGATTCTCAGTCATCGTCGTCGTCGCGCTCGCCACCCTCGGGTTGGCAACTACCCAGAAGTCCAAAGTCGTCGCCCATGAGTGGGGGACATTTACAACTGTCGCGGGGGCCGATGGCCGAGCGGTTGAATGGATTCCGCTGGGAGGACCGGTTGACCTTCCCTGTTTCGTGAATGTCTTTGGCGCCGACGGCGATCCGCTCCGCTATCTCGTTGGGAAGGTGGCTGGTGTTCAGATCAGGATTGGCCAGCCGGTCACCGTCATTCAGATTCGGAATCCGATAACCGGGGCAGTGCTCACCGGCACTCCGGTGCCGCCTGTGCCAGGTGCTCCAGTCTCAATATGGTCAGCGCCCAACCGTGGAGCGCTTCTGACATACGATCAGGCGAGAGCGCAGCTGCGCGGTACGGTTCGAATGGAAACTCCGGTCATCTACTTCTACTCCCCGCGCGAAGACATGGTGAGTGTGGGCGTCGAATTCCCCAGGGGATTCATGTCGGAATGGTACCCGGCTGCCCTGGTGAATCAGCCGGAACCGCAGCACATACCGCTGGATTCGAATCTCAGCAGCACGATCATGTGGAAAAACGTCGCAATTCTTCCTGGCACATCGCCGGCGCTGAAGACCGAGGCGGGCAAGAGTCACTACTATGCCGCGCGCGAGACGGATGCAAATCCGATTCGGGTAAATGGACAGGATGAGAAGTTTCTCTTCTATCGCGGCGTTGGCGGATTCCAGGTGCCGCTCAATGCGACGGAAATGAGTAATGGAAACATTTCGGTGAAGAACACGGGGAAAGTTCCTGTGCCGGCCGTGGTGCTCTTTGAAAACCGCGATGGCAAGGTCGGCTACCGGGTGCACAGCGCGCTGAGCGGCGAAACTCAACTGAAGCCGGTACCGCTGACGGGCGATCTTGCATCACTGGGTCGTGACCTGGAGACGATGCTTGTTGCGGCGGGGATGTATAAGAAGGAAGCCCATGCAATGGTCGAGACGTGGCGCGATTCGTGGTTTGAAGAAGGCACACGCCTCTTCTACATCATGCCGTCGTCGTCGGTTGATGAAGTTCTTCCGCTGGCTATCGTCCCCGCGCCCGAGAAGATTGAGCGCGCATTCGTAGGCCGATTGGAAATAATCACGAAAGAGACGGTTCGCCGCGTAGCTACAGCGCTTGAAACCGAGAACGAAGAGATGTTGCTGCGTTACGGACGGTTCCTGGGGCCGATCACCGACAGAATGATGGAAGGCGCGTCACCGGCTACGATCGAGAACACGAAGAAGTATGTGAATGGTCTTTTCGCAGCCTTTGTCGAACGCACCGAGAAGAAGTGTAAATAATTGTCATTCCGGCGAAAGCCGGAATCCATTTTGGCCCCAACTTGGACCCCGGCTTTCGCCGGGGTGACAGAACGTTCGCTTCCAACCTTGAAGCCTGCACCTGCGCGCATCTACATTGCGCGATGCTTCGTACATCCGCTCTGACGTCATACTCCGCCGGAGTATTCCTTACCATATCCGCTGCGGCCACCGGCTGCGCCCAGACCCCGAAAATGCAGAACGAATGGAATGCCACCACCTACAAGGTGAGTGCGCCGCCTCCCGACGGATACGACCGGGCGCGCGCGGACCGCGATGTGGTCGCGCACCTCAAACGCGTGATCGCGCTGGATACCCAGAATCCTCCGGGGAACGAATTGAAGGTGGCGACCTACTTTGATTCGGTGCTGAAGACAATTCCTGGAGTGGAGACGCATATCCTTCCCGCGGGTGAGGGCGGCACGCGCGCAAACTTCGTGGCGCGCATCAAGGCCGGCCAGCCGACTGGGAAGGCTGTGCTGGTCATGGGCCACATGGACGTGGTTGGCGCTGATAGCGGCAAGTGGACTTCAGGGCCGTTCACACCAACGGAGAGAGGCGGATATCTGTACGGGCGCGGCGCTATCGACGACAAGGGAATGTTGTCGGCTGCGCTCACGGCATTCATCCAGCTTGCTGCGCGGCGCGACCAACTGCATCGCGATGTGATTTTCATGGCTACAGCCGCGGAGGAAGGCGGACCTGAGATTGGCGTTGAGGAAATGGTCACCAAACATTTCGCTCTCATTGGTGACACGGAGTTCGCGCTCAACGAAGGCGGGCGTGTTCGGGTGAAGGACGGCGAGATTTTCACCGTCAACATTCAGACGACTGAGAAGATGCCTTACAATGTTGCCGTGCGTGCCAAGGGGCCGAGCGGACACGGATCAGTGCCACTGCGCGAGAACGCACTGGCTGCGTTGGCTCGCGCTGTTGCGAAGGTGCACGATTGGAAGGCTCCGGTGCATCTGAACGCAACCACGCGCATTTACTTCGAGCGCCTCGCAGTCATTGAGGAGAGCGCCGAAATGAAAAAGGCGATGCAGCAGATCTCGACAGAGGGCGCCAGCCAGGCGCAGGTTGATGCCGCCGCCCGGATGCTTTCGCAGGAGCCATTGCACAACGCGGTGTTACGCGCCGGGCAATCGCTCACCCTGATAGATGGTGGAATCAGAACCAACGTGATTCCATCCGAGGGAACCGCGAATTTCAATTTGCGCGCACTCCCCGATGACGATGTTGCTGCGCTGGTGAAGCAAATGAACGTGGTTGCGGCGGAAGCGCAGGTGACGATCGAGCTTGTGGGGGAAGTTCACAAGGCACCGCCGCCCTCGCCGGTAACAACTGCGCTCTTTCAGTCGATGGAAGCGAGTGCGAAAACGATGGCGCCAGGGGCGACGGTATTGCCGTTCATGTCGACGGGTGCGACGGATGGCGCCAGATTGCGTGAGAAGGGAATTCCGACGTATGGAATTCTGCCGATGCCTCTTCCGATGGATGATGAGTTGCGTATGCACGGCGATGACGAGCGTGTGCCGATTCCCGCGCTCGGCTGGGCGACCGAGTATATCTATCGCGTGTTGCTTGGAGTTGTACGTTAGCGCGCATTGCTTCGCTTTTGTCATTCCGCCGACCAACGTCACCCCGGCGAAGGCCGGGGCGGAATCCATGTTTGGAGATACAATGGACCCCGGCTTTCGCTGGGGTGACGATAGTTTGGGAATAACATCATGGAAGAGAATCCAATTCTGACTAGGATGTTTTTGGGAAGCAGCGTGGAAGACTGGCTGATTGCTCTGGCCATCTTTGCGGGTGTTCTCGTCGGGCAACTTCTGGTGCGTTGGGTACTGGTCAAGCGTGTGGGCGCGCTGGCAAAACGCACCGTCACGGACCTGGATGATCTGGCGGTCGATCTTCTGGGCCGCACGAAGGTCCTCTTCATGGTCGCGATTGCGCTGGCGGCCGCGTCGTACTCACTGGCAACTCCGCCGGCGCCGGAGCTGGTGAGAGCGTTCATCGTCTTCGCGCTCTTTGTTCAGTCGGTAATCTGGGGCAACGGTCTGATTGTCTACTGGATCGGTCACATGACGGCGCGTCAGGCGTCGACCAGCGGCGGAGACAATCAGGCGAATGCTGCGATCCTGGGTGCTCTGGGCACTGCCGCGAAAGTTGTTCTCTTCGTTGCGCTGTTCCTGATGGCTCTGGAAGGGCTGCACATCCGTGTGACGCCGCTCATCACAGGACTCGGCATTGGCGGCATCGCCATCGCACTCGCAGTCCAGAATATCCTGGGTGATCTATTTGGTGCCGCGTCGATTCTGGTGGACAAACCGTTCACAGTCGGCGACTTCATTGTAGTCGACAACCAGAAGGGGCACATCGAGCACATCGGAATGCAGTCAACCCGAGTGCGGAGCCTTGGTGGTGAACAGATCATCTTCAGCAATGCCGACCTGCTCAAGAGCCGCGTTCGCAATTTCAAACGCATGCAGGAGCGGCGAGTGGTGTTTGTCACGAGCGTAACATATTCCACGCCCCACGCGACGCTGGTGCGCATTCCCGCGATGATCCGCGAAATAGTCGAGTCGCAGCGGCCCATCAGATTCGAGCGCTGTCATTTTCTCAAGTACGGCGACTCATCGCTGGATTTCGAAACGGTGTTCTGGGTGTTATCGCCCGACTACATCATTTTCGCGGACATTCAGCAGACAATCAATCTTGCTTTGTTCAAGAAGTTTGAGACGGAGAAGATCGCGTTTGCTTATCCTACGCAAACGATCATTGTTGATCGGACATCTGCGATCTCGGATCAGGCGGGATAGACGAGGATTGATCCACGATCGTTGCTCGTCTATCAATCCTCGTCTATCGCAGATCAATCTGTTCCCCTAAAGCAGCGACCGGATCCAACCGCCATCCACGGCAATAGACTGAGCGGTGATGTAACTGGCCCTTTCTGAAGCGAGAAAGGCTGCCAGCGCAGCGAATTCACGGGTCTCCCCGAGGCGCCGCATGGGAATTTCCTGTTCCCACTTTGCGCGAATCTGATCGGGTGTGGTGCCGGAGGCCTTCGCATTTGATTCAGCAATCTGTTCGACGCGCTCCGTGCGTGTGAAGCCGGGGAGAATGTTGTTCACAGTGATTCCGTGCGTGGCAACTTCGTTCGCCAGTGTTCGCGCAAATCCCGTTACTGCTGGTCGCATGGCGTTCGAGAGCATCAACCCATCTACTGACTGCTTCGCCGCTATCGATGTGACATTGATTATCCGTCCCCAGCGGCGCTCCTTCATGCCGGGCAACACTCCACGAACAAGATTGACCACGCTCGCAAATGTGAGTTCGAACGCCTCCTGCCAACGCTCGGCACTGTGCGACTCGAATGGGCCAGGCGGCGGGCCTCCAGCGTTCGTGACGAGAATATCGATTTGGCCGAAGGAGTTCTGGCACTGTCGCAGCAGTACATCGATATCAGCCGGCTTCGAGACATCGGCGGCGACGCCAACGACCTCCACACCATGCGCGCGCGATAATTCTTTCGCGGCCGTCTCGATCTCCGTCTGATTGCGCGAGCAGACAACGAGTGCCGCTCCCTCCGCGGCCAGCTCTTCGGCTATCGCGCGGCCCAGTCCTCTGCTGGACGCGGCAACCAGTGCGACTCGTCCGCGAAGCCGTAGATCCATCGTTACTTCTTGCCTCGCAGGTAATCGTCCGTCTTCTTGAGCCAGTCTTCGCGGGGCGGGCTGAAGACGTCAACATCGAGTGTGTCTTCGATGGCCAGGGCTTCGTGCGGCACATTCGACGGAATATGCAGCACCTCACCGGCGCGAATTATCATCTCTTTGGACTTGTCAGCACCGATCCAGAAATGCAGTGCGCCTTCGAGAATGTAGGTGAGCTGCTCGTTCTCGTGTTTGTGCAACGGCACAAGACAGCCCTTCTTGAGATACACATGTGCGAGCATCATGCGATCTCCGGTCACGAGGCGCCTGCCGAGCAGATCGTTCACCTGTTCGACCGGCATGTCGTCCCAGCGGTAGAAGGTCACATCGCGCGTTTCAGCCACTCGAGTCTCCCTTTTGCAGATGAGTTTTCCTGGAGCAACAGCTTTCGAATCAGGCGAGGCGCGCGTCCAGATCGATTCTGACATTTCCAGCCAGGGCGCGCGATACCGGGCAACCGTCCGCAGTGGCCCGGGCGACCTTCTTGAACTCGTCCGCAGAAATTCCGTCGGCAGAGACAGTCACATCGAGCTTGATGCTGGTGATGGTCATCCCCGCATCTGTCTTCTCGACCGTGCAGGCGGCCTTGGTGTCAATCTTCTTCGGTGTGGCGCCCGCCTTTTCGAGGCTGCCGCTTAGAGCCATGCTGAAGCACGATGCCTCAGCCGCTGCGATCAGCTCTTCAGGGTTGGTACCTACTCCGCTCTCGAAGCGCGACGAAAAGGAATACTGTCCGCCGACTGATCCACCTTCACCGCTGAATTTTCCGCGACCAGTCTTCAGTCCGCCTTCCCACGAGGCGGATGCATTGCGAGTAGGCATCAAAAGCTCCGGTTTTAAGGTTCGGAAATGTAGCTGAAATTGGAGTCGTGAGTCATTTTTCTCGCGGAGACGCGGAGAAGGCGGAGATCTCTCCGCCCTCTCCGCGTCTCCGCGAGAAAACAACGAGGAGGGGCTCAACGCGCTGCTCCAAAGGGTAAAGCCAGTACTATGATTCATGGTAGCCAATCTTAACCGGATCAGGTGTTTCACATGGCAATCACTATTAAAGTTCGCGCCACTGGCGCATATCTGATCGAAGCGGATCCTTCGGAGATCAATCTTGTGGATCACGAAGGCAACCCAATCCCGATTCCCGAAGGGAAAAAGAACATTGCGTTGTGCCGCTGCGGAGCATCAACGACAAAACCCTTCTGCGACAGTACTCACTCGAAGATCGGCTTCCTCGCGGCCGAAGCTGCTGTTCGCGCCGAGAAGCCGCAGGGCTGAAGAGACTCACTGACGCATCATGAGTGCGGCGACCACATCCTTGAGCGACCGGGCTCCCACATCCAACGATGAGCTCGAGGAATGCCTTTCGCGCCCCGATGAGCGCGTTCTCAGCGCTCTCAGAAAATGTCCCGGCGACGTCATTGTGCTGGGAGCCGGTGGCAAGATGGGACCATCGCTCTGTCGCATGTTGCAGCGCGCTGTAGATGAGATTGGAGATGGCAGACGCATCATCGCGGTATCCCGTTTCGGAGGTCGCGCTGATGCATCGCTGGCAATGGCTGCTATTCGCGGTTCCGAAAGAATCGTGGCTCTCAGTCGCGACCTCACATCGGCTGCCGAAGTGGAATCGCTGCCGCAGGCGCCCAATGTCATTTTCATGGCGGGTCAGAAATTCGGCACCACGAATGACCCGGCGTCTACCTGGGTGATGAACGCAGCTGTTCCGACACTGGTGGCAAATCGTTTTCGTTCGGCGCGCATCGTGGTTTTTTCAACAGGCAACGTTTATCCGCTGACCGATCACAGCACAGCTGGTTCGAGCGAGGACGACGATCCCGCTCCCATCGGTGAATACGCGCTGTCCTGCATGGCGAGGGAGCGCATCTTTGCACACTACTCCAGCAAATACGGTTCGCCGACCCTGCTACTCCGGCTCAACTACGCGGTGGATTTGCGCTACGGCGTGCTGGTGGATCTCGCACTCAAGGTGTTGCGTGGCGAAACGATCGATCTGTCGATGGGATATGTCAACGTGATCTGGCAGGGAGATGCGAATGCGTATGCGATCGCGTCGCTGGCGCATTGCGATTCTCCCGCGCTCGTTCTCAATGTTACAGGTGCCCAAACGCTCTCTGTTCGCGAGGCGGCCGTGCAGATCGCGACACTTGTCGGTCGTTCGCTACTGCTTGTGGGGAGCGAGATGAACGATGCACTGCTGAGCGACAGCACGCGCATGCGCGAACTCATGGGAGAACCCCGCGTAAGCGAAGAGACGCTCATTCAATGGGTGGCCGCCTGGGTGGCGAGCGGCGGAGCGCTGCTGGCCAAGCCAACGCACTTTGAGGAACGCAGTGGCCGATTCTGACGGCGGATTCCGCATGGCCTTGCGGAGCGGTGCGGTCATTCCGGCGCATCCGCTGGCGCTCACAGCGCGGCGTGAACTTGATGAACGCAGGCAGCGCGCGCTTACCCGCTACTACATTGCCTCGGGCGCTGGCGGAATCGCGGTCGGGGTGCACACAACACAGTTCGCCATGCGCTCCTTCGGTTTCTATCGCCCGGTTCTTGAGTTGGCATCGGAGACTGTGAAAGAGATGCGCGTTGCGCACGGGGGACGTTCGCTGGTGTGCATTGCGGGGCTGCTGGGTGATACAGCCCAGGCGGTTGCCGAAGCGGAGATCGCGGTCACGCTGGGTTATGATGCCGGATTGTTGAGCCTTGGTGGCGGAATGTGGAACGACGCGACCGATGCCTCCATTCTCTCGCACTGTCGCGCGGTTGGCGACGTGATTCCTCTTTTCGGTTTCTACCTGCAGCCGGCTGTAGGTGGCCGCATTCTCTCGCACGCATTCTGGCGCGAACTTGCGGAGCTGCCGGCGCTCGTCGCGGTGAAAATCGCGCCGTTCAACAGGTATCAGACGCTTGATGTTGTTCGGGCGATTGTCGAGTCGGGCCGCGATGACGTTTCTCTCTACACAGGTAACGATGACTCGATAGTGAACGATCTGATCACGCCATACAACATGGTTTCAGGCGGGCGCATTGTGGAGCGCTGGATTGCCGGTGGCCTGCTGGGCCAATGGGCCGTTTGGACAGCGCGCGCAGTGGAACTGCTCGAGCATGTGAAGCAATCGCGAACTCTGAGCGCGGTGCCGCGACACTGGCTCAGCACCGGCGCGCAATTGACCGATGCCAACGGTGCGATATTCGATGTTGCCAACGGTTTCGCAGGATGTATTGCCGGGATTCACGAGGTACTTCGCCGGCAGGGACTGATGGCGGGCACGTGGTGTCTAGATCCGCGCGAGCGCCTATCCGATGGCCAGTCGGCAGAGATAGATCGAATTCTGCGAAGTTATCCCGAGTTGAACGACGATCAGTTCGTCGCCGAGCATCTCGACGAGTGGTTGCGTTAGTGTGTCGATTTTCAGTTGCCGAGAACAAACAGGCATCTGCAAAATGGATTCCCGCTTTCGCGGGAATGACGGGCAAAGATGTCATTCCGGCGAAAGCCGGAATCCATGTTCCGCTGTTTCACCATTCAATTCCTTCCGCGCATCAACGAGTACATCCTGACTCTCTCGACATCGAGTTCAGTCGTCTCGATTGTAATGATGTAATCGCGTCCGATATCCTGGATCTGCCACGCGGTCGGAATGGAGACATCCGTTAACCAGCGGCCTTCCTTGTCGAACACCGACCATAAAACCGAAGTCTTGCCAGGAAGACTGTATTCCTGAACCCAGAGCATTCCTTCGCGATCAACTCTCAGGCGCCTGAGGGCCGGCAGACTGTCGGGGAAAGGCAACGTCTTCAGCATCTCCTCAGTGTCGCGTCGCCGCTCGGGATTGTCTCCGGCTGCCGCGAGTCTGGTCTGGCGATACTGCCCGATGATCTCCGACGTTACGGCGCGTCGCGGACCGAGCCGGCGGATTAGTGCGCGTACCACGCCCGTGCTGTCGTACACCGCGATTTCATAGCGCTCGCTGTCGCTATAGTAGAACTGGTCGCCATCGGGCCACGTTGCTAATACCGGTGAGAATGGAGGCGAAAGCGCTGCCCGGAACGGCTGACTCATCCCCGGCCGTTTTATTTCGGCTGTGTAGTGCACGAAACCGGGGAGCCGAACCAACTGCCTCGCGAACTTGCCATCCGCTGTGTAGCGAAGGAACGCTGCAGAATCGCGCTTCACCACTCCCAGCGGGCCGTCTTCCACGCGCTCATCGAGGAGCATCGCCAGCAGGCCATCGGTGGTGCGACCCGAAATCTGCGGATACGCGGCCGGTGGCATGTTCGGCGGAAGATCTATCACGACTGCACGCACATAACGTCCCTTGGGATCGAAGACCTGCATCCTGCGGCGCGAGTGCTCCCATGTCGCAACGGAATCACCGGGGAGTGCCCATACTGCGTAGATCCATATGCCTCCCTCACCACTGTCGAACTCTCCCGGCCCCTGACCGAAGCGACCGGCACCCTGCACGAAGGCGCCCTTGGTGTCGTACCATCGGAGGGCAGGAGCCGCGCCATTGGAGATGACGATGTTCCCGTCGCTCAAACGCACGGCGCCTTCGACCCGGTCAAGAGTCTGCGTCGAGTCCAACTCGTTCGCTCCTATCTCGATCACTGGAGTGGGAGAAATAGTCCATGCGCCACTTGTCGTCACAATCGGCGCCGAACTTTCGATGATGCGAATTCCAGCACTGTCACGAGAGTTGTTGGGCGATACCTGGCTTGCATCAGAACTGCATGCAGCTGTCATCGCGGCCGCGAAGGCGAAGAGTGTTGCTGTCGTCTGTGAATGTGCAATCCGCATGTATCAGCTCCTGTATCTTCAGTTCGTCAACTCTTGTTCGTGGATCGCAAGCGCCAGGAGCTGATCAGCTGCTCTCCACCCGGAGAAGATCGCACCCTCCATCGTGGCGTTTTCGCCACCACCACATGTCGCCTCGCCGGCGAAGAATAGTGTGTCGTCAACGGGCCGCGCGAGTTCCTTGTGAGCATCCAGGCCGCCAACGCCCACATAGGTGTACGCGCCGAGAGAAAACGGGTCGCTGGTCCAGTCATGATAGTAGTGCGCTTGTAATTCCCGGTCGACTTGCGAACGCGGCATGTGCAGAGCATTTGCCAGGGATGTCATAGCGAGATCGAGCAACTCATCTCCGTTCGTGGTGCCGAGTCGCGTGGATTGCGGACCTCCGGCCCACGCCGTCAACAAGGGAAGGTCGTGTGACTGCGCGGTCCACCATGTGGGGAATGGCTGGCCGAACGCGTGAAAGAACAAGGCACCCCTCACTTCCTTGATGTCGAGCCAGAAAGGAGAGCTGAACCGCAGCACCATCTTGGTGGCGTGTCCCATTTCCACGAATCCGGCTGCGGCCTCCTTTGCTGTGAGACGGGGACGGAAAGTGAGCGATGCCGCGCCGTCGCGCGGAGCCTTGAGCATGGGGAGTGGCACTGTAATGATTGCAGAGTGCGCGCGGAGGACAGCGCGGCCGCTGCCGGTCTGAATCTCCACTTCGCCGCGCCTCCATATGATTTCGCGAGCGACGGTATTGAGACGGATTGTCGGGCGTCCGTCGGCATCCGCGCTCAACACCTCGATTGCGCGATGCAAGCCGGATTGCGAACGCGAGTCGGAACTGCTGGCCGGATGATTTGCTTCAACTTCGGACAACCAGCGCACGCTGACCCGATCGGGGTGCGCGGCGTGAAATCCCTCCACATATCCGGTGAGCATTGCCCGCGCCGCGTTGAACTGTGCAGCACCGCAACATTCAGCTAGTGCCTCGGTGAGTGAGAGATCGCGACCCTCAGCCAAATGAACTCTGCTGAGCAGGCTCTGAGTTTCTTGCGGCCGGTCATCGAGATTCTCCCAGCCTTGATCGGTGCTCAGCGCTCGCTCACCGTCCGCTTCACTCGTTATCCCGCCTGCTGTGCGCAGCAGTCCGTTGACCGGTCCATCTCCCTCGTACCACTCGGCGCCCAACTCAATTGGATGCGAGAGCGAGGAGTCCCAAGCCGTGTGCACGCGTCCGCCGATGCGGTCACGCGCCTCGAGGATTGTTGCGGATCGACCGTTTTGCGCGAGACGCTGCGCCGCTGCGAGCCCTGACAGTCCCGCGCCTATTATGACTGTTGTCATATATGCTGGGGTTCTGTTGATTGATGACATGTGATAGGGGATTTCAGATCATTTGAGATAGACGAGGACCCAACCACGATCCACGATAGACGAAAGACGATAGACGAATGGGAGCGGAGTCACATTCGTCTATCGTCTTTCGTCTATCGTGGATCGTGGTTGGGTCCTCGTCTATCTGGAATGATCTAGAATCGGCAATTGGACATTCACCCTTCAACGACGTGAGATTCATCACTTGCAGCCAAGAGGACGGCGTGCCAAGAGTCTCCGGCTGTGATCTCAAACTTTTCGCGCCACTCGCGGGCAGAGGTGATCGCTGTGTCGAACACCATTGTTGATCGCGACGTCTCGCCGCGTTCCGCCATTGCGGAGAACTCGTCACGGGAAACACACGCGACAGATCCGTCGGGGGCGCGAAAGAGAATGCTGCCGCCGCCAACAATGCGACTGCCAATGCTTGCTTCCAGCGAGCGCAGGGTTCTGAAGAGGCCGTCGATCGAACAGCCCGAAGCGCCAGCAGTGGATTGATCCACCGCAATCGCGAGGAAACGCTCGTCGCGCCAATCGCGGGCGCATGTGAGTGGCTCGCCGTGCGCCTGCCAGCGATCGAGGAACTCATCGGCGGCGTTCAACAGCAGCGATCTCGCAGTGCCTTCGGGCACGGGATCACAGGCGAAAACCCAGAGGCGTGCAGAATCGGGGAGTGAACTGAAGTTCGTTCGCGGCATCTGATTGATTAATCTAGCGCGCCATTGGGGACGTGTCCCTCGTGCACCTTTGGTGCACGGGGGACACGTCCCCAATGGAAGACGCGGCCACGTCGCCACTTACGGGAGCAATTCGGTGCACGGCCGACCTGTCCCCAATGGTACACGGGGGACACGTCCCCAGCACCGCCCCAGCACCGCCCAGCACGGAAGGAACTTTGGTTCCGGGGTTACGTCTAACGAGGGCGGCTGCTGGGGAATTCAGCCATCTTTCCGGGTCGGTCGTTCAGTGTTCATGCCGGTCACGAGGGTTTGAGATGACGTTGGGCAGGGGATTCAGACTTCTTTTATGTGCAAGCACATTCGTGGCGCTGGCTTGCGATCCGGGGATTGCACCGCTGGTTGCGACCACCATAGAGGCTGCTACGGACGACACTGTTAGCGGCACTGTCGGAAGTCCGCTGTCCCAGACGAATACTCCAGACGTAAAGGTTCTGGATCAGGAAGGGAATCCGATTGCTGATGTCGAGGTGTCCTGGACTGTAACAGCAGGTGGCGGAAATATTCTGGGCGCTACTTCGCCGACGGATGAAGATGGTATCGCGTCCGTCGGACGCTGGACACTCGGAACTGCCTCGGGCGTCAACAGGCTGAGCGCGAGTGTTGCGGTGGTCGACGGTGAGGCGGCGATCGGTCCCGTGGTCTTCGTAGCAACGGGGCGCGCGGGACCTCCCGTATCAGTGCTGATAACGGCCGGCAATAATCAGAGCGCGAGCACAGGTCTGCAGGTTGCGGTGCGTCCCACGGTGCGGCTGGCCGACCAGTTCGACAATCCCACGCCGAACATCAACGTTTTATTCCAGATTTTCTCGGGAGCGGGAACCGTTACCGTGGCGAGTCAACGGACAGGGCAGAACGGCGTCGCTTCGGTTGGATGGACGATGGGAGCTGCCGCGGGACAGAACAAACTCAACGCATCAGTAGCGGACCTCGGCCTCGTGCAATTCACTGCGACTGCAATATTGTCGGCGTGTTCTGTTCGCACACCCTACAATTTCGCGAGCACGATAAGTGGAGCACTGGAGAACACGGACTGCGTGCTCGCGAACAACAAGCGCGTCGACTTTTTCGAATTTGTCAAACCGGCCGATATGGCAATCAAGTTCGATCAGACGGCGGCGGCCTTCGCGCCGTATCTATATCTGTATGACGCACAGGGCACTCTCATCGCGGAGGACATCACAGTTCCCGACTCGGCAGCGGTTGCTTCGTCGATCACGTTACTCGCACCCGCAACCCCGACACTGGTGATCGGTGCATCATCGTTCCAGACGCAGAAGCTGGGTGCTTATTCACTGACCTCATCAGTCGTAACGGGACTTGTAGCGAACTGCAAGCCGGTATTCGCGTTGCGAGGCATAGTAACCAACCAGACTGTGGTAGCAACAGACTGCGTAGACAGTGCGGGACCATTCTACTTCGACCGCTTTTACATTCGTCTCATTGCTGGTGTCCCCGTAACAATCAGAATGAATGTGACGTCGCCCTCCGCGATCAATTCATTCCTGGAACTGCAATTCATGAATGGTAATGTGGCCGCGTCGGCAGACGAGGAGACTCCGGCTACGAACAACTCCACGATCACAAACTTCGTACCTGCGACGACGGGGTACTTCATAATCGTTGCGTCGACTCAGGCCGCGAATTCGACGGGAGCTTACATCCTCACCATCGACCCACCGTAACGGATCTGCATCGGCGTAATCAACGGGGACAGGTCCGGCGGGGGACACGTCAATGTGATCTGTCCCCGACGGACCTGTCCCCGTTTAGTAGGTCCAGGTCGCTTTCACTCCCCGCACGTCGATATGCGCGAAGGGGCCGTGCGAGGCGTTCGCTTTGTAAAGTCCGCTGCCACCGACAAGATCGGGGTAGCGACGCTCCACTCGTGAAACCGCGTCCAGTATCACCTGCGTATCGCCAATGTTCACCCGACCGTCGCGATTGAGATCGCTCATGATGCCACGTCCTTCGTTGTCGACGAAGACATCAGCTGCGTCTCCGTACATATGGCGGCTGTTGGTCGCGCGTCCTGCTCCGGTGCCTTGCGCATTGTATTGTGGCGTGCGGAATCCTGACATCACGTGGAGTTTCTTGACCGCCACGCCGTGAGCCTTGAGGTCGGCGATCGTCAGCTCGAGTTTGTCAATCAGCTCCTCGCGCAGAACAAGGTACTTGGGCCACACGGTAGCCTGGTCCTTCGTGAGAAAATCACGAAGTCTGAAATTTTCTGATACTCGCGTGTCCTGATTCTCCTTTGTCACCAGAATAAATCCGGCGGGATTGCTGTAGGCCGACGATCGCGGCGCCGACTGTTCGCTGGGCCAGTTTCCGATGCGATACGTTCCCACTTTTCCGGCAACCTTTGCTGTGAAGGGGACAAGTGTAGCGAGCGAAAAAGTGCGGCTGCTCTCAGGAAGCTTGACCGTACGTACAGCCGGGCTGGCAAACGACGAGTCGCCGAAAAGTTGCTTGAGAATGCCTACCTGCATGTCGCGCTTGCCTGGTGCGAAAATGCGCATGAGCAACTTGCCGCTGCGACCGAAAAGAGAATCAGGCACGCGAACTGCATTGATAATTGTTGCGGGAATCGTGGCGAGGCGGGAATTACTACCGGACTCGCCAGCTTCACCGCGCGCAGCAACAAACAGCCCCGACAATAAAAAGGGGATCAGAGCCGCGTGAATCAGTCGAATTCGCGCGTGTGTACTGGTATTGTGTTGTGTCAAGGCAGGCTCACAGGGAATGAGTCGGGCAACGCCCCACTGCGGTTGTGTTGACGATCGGGATCAGTAAATGAAGACCGGCGTTCCCAACTCCACCATTTCGAACAGGCGCTCGATCTCCTCGTTGCGCATACGAATACATCCGTGACTTACCGACTGACCGATTGACGAGGGGTCGTTCGTCCCGTGAATTCCGTAGCCATCGCCGAGGTAAAGGCGACGTGTTCCCAATACACCCGTGTACCTCCTTTGGTTCGTGCCGAAGGGAGGAATCACCATTTGACCGGCCACAACTATTTCCTTTCCATCCTCGGCCTTCATTACCGACTGGGTGCCATCGGCACGGCGCAATACTATGTCATTCCCTGAAACTGTCAACACATTGCCTGCTCCGGCGGGAAGGGGCACGCCTCTCCGCAGCTGCACCACGGGAACCCCTTTCTTTTTCGCTTTCTCCATAAAGTGCCAATCAGGCGGAACCCAGGCCGGATCGATGTCCTTGCGTTCCACTACCAGGCGACCGCGTGGCGTGTCGAACTTAAAATGACTGGCGCCACCCTCCTGCACGAGCGTTTTTCCGCTCCCGGTTGCTACACCTGAAACAAACAGAGTACTGTCGCCTTTGCGGTACCAGATTTTGTTTTCCTTGATGCTGATGACGATGTAGGGACGATCAGCAGTTGGCGCGTATGAAGCGGAGGAGAGCAATGTCGAGAGGGAGTCGTTCGAATATCCCACAATGCGCCGTACATTCTGAAGAAGGTCGATATTATCGTTGAAGACCATTCGCGTTACGTCGCGCTCATAGCGGACTCTCGCGGTATTTGCCAGCAGCAGTGAGCTGCCCGCGATCAACGCCACAATGAGAATCAGGAGGATGGCAATGACTCCTCGCCTTTCGCCGAATGGCGTGCTGGATCTGTTGCTGAATGATTGCATCACGGACATGTGTCAGTAGAAGTACACGCGCATTCCGACGCGCAGATTGGGAAACACAGCCTGCAGATCCGCGGCAGAGGCGCGGATTGCGGCGGGAAGTACGTAGGTGGAATCCGACAGCGGGCCGTTCTTCGGTAGCGAATAGATCACCGTTCCGCCCGAGAGCAGCAATGCATATGGGCCGAGCGCCCCCGCGACGCGGCGATCGGATGCCGGCGGTGGTTCCTCTCCCTTGTCGCGATAAACCAGCTCGGGAATCTCCCAGCTGTCGCGCGCTGTGAGAAGTCGCTCGATGGTTCGCGTCCCTTGTGGAATGGCGAGACGTATGGAGTCGGTGGCGCTGATAGCACCTAGCGTGCGATCTGCTCCAACCTGAACAGGCATGTTGCGCAGCCGCGCGCCTTCGCGCTGCAAATGCATTTCAGCGCTGTCAACGGAAATGGCGAGGTGCAGATCTTCGTCGCCACCGGCCTGGCGCCGAACGAGTTCGACCATCACCTGCGATCGTTTCTCGTTCGAGACGAGGAGGAGATCGGTGCGCTCCCGCTCCAACTGGGTCATACCCGTGCGGAGACGATTGATTTCTGTCTCGTATCGAAGTCTCCTGAGGAGAACGAACGCGTCGGCGGCGAGGAGTGCGAGTACGACGATCGAGAGCAGGGCGACGATCCAGCGTCGTCCACGCCTGGGTCTGCTGTGTTTTGCCGCTACTCGTTCGCCCCTGTCCAGCGGCGCTGCGAAAGTTTGACTTGTGATCTGAGTTCGCTCACTGTTGCAGTTCTGTTAACTACAGAAGGCAAGTGCCGAGCCAGCCGGAGTGGTCAGCGGAGCAAGCGTGCTCGACCTTTGTCATTCCGCCGACAAACGTCACCCCGGCGCAGGCCGGGGCGGAATCCATTGTGCCGTAAACATGGACCCCGGCTTTCGCCGGGGTGACGAAGGACCCGAGAACTACGGCTCTATCGCGGCGGACCAGTCTCCACGCGGAGCTCCGTGCGCTTGCTCCAATCTTCGTACGAGCCGTCGTAGAGGCGCACATCGTAGCCGGCGATGCGCGCGGCGAGGAATGCGAGGCTTGCCTGTTGACCTACGTGACAGTAAGTGACGACTTGTTTGCCCGCGGGAACTCCAGCCGCAGTGAACAGGGCGGCGATCGAATCGCGGCTCAGCATCAGTCCGGATTCGGCAACGAGTGTGCTGTATACAATATTGTGCGCGGCAGGGACGCGGCCAGGCCGCGCGGCGCGTTGGGTGTTCTGCGCTTCGCCGGTGAAGAAACGTGTGTCGCGTGCGTCGACTATCGCGGTGGCCGGCTCTGTCAGTCGCATATTGAGAAAATTGTGGTCAACAAAAATGTCCGCTCGTTGCAGCAACGTTACCGCGCCTGAGAGAATGGCCGCGGCTTCAGTGGACATAGCGCGGCTCTCGGCGCGCCAGGCACGCATGCCTCCATTGAGCAACGATGTCTGGGCGCCCAGGCCGAAATGATCGAGTGTTACATAGAGCCGCGCAGCAAGAGTGGGCGGGTGGGCCGCCGATACAATGATGATGCGCGAATCATCGGAGATGCCGGCTGCGCGCAGTACGTCGCGGAATGCAGCTGAATCGGGAAGTTCTGTCGAGAGACCATTGCGGTCTGGAGCGAACGATGCGAGTGGCATGAGCCGCGCGCCGGGGATGTGACCGGGTGTGAAGGTGTTCTCGTTGCCGACGTGGAGCACGACCAGCTTGTCATCGCGAAGATGATCGGCGAGCCAGGTGGTTGAGACCATTACTGGCGCTTTTGATTGTTGAGGCGCGGACTGATCGTTGATCGCGGCAGCAGCGAGCGAAATCAGCGGCAGCAGCAATGCTCTTCTTATCGTCATTCTCGCAAACTTAACTCTCAACCGTCATTCCCGCGAAGCGGGAATCCAGTGTCGTCAACCCTGGATCCCCCCCCGCTTTCGCGGGAATGACAGAGGGGGTTGTGTTCAATGGATCATGCTTGGTGCTTCGGAAATGCGCTCGATCGTCCTTGCAAGTTCAATCTCACCTGTTGTCGGATGATTCCACATTGCTCTCGCGAGATCCGCTTGCGCGACTATTCCAAGGCAGTGTCCCTGATCGTCAACCACGACGACTCTACGCAGCTGGTGGTCAGACATGATCTTCCCGATTTCTTCGACGTCGGTGCGTGGCGAACAGCAGTGCGGTCCTGACGTCATCAGCACCTTCACCAGCGTTCTCGTCGACAGGCCAACCGCCACACCTCGGATGGCAATGTCACGGTCGGTAATAATACCAACCACCGAATTGCGCGCCTTTCGGTTATCCACCACGGGAATGCAGCCGCAGTCGTTGCGCTCCATCAAACCTGCCACCGTTTCGATGGAATCCTCTGCCGAACAACAGACGGGGTTCTCCGTCATGATCTCGCGTACTTCCATTTGTATTTCCTCGCGCGTGATGGCAAATGCTTATCAGCGCGGGGTTCGCGTGACGCGGTGCCGAATCTCAGCAACGCACGAAGGGTGCCGCATTGTTCAGTACGGAGCAGGAACAAAAGCCGCGGGTGATGCCCTAGTCCCGGCGCTGATTACTGAGGCTGGGCTCTTCGGATATTCGCTCGACCACACGTGCCAGCTCTACTTCGCCAATCGCCGGACTGGACTCAGCGGCTCTTGCGAGATCAGCCTGCGCCACAATACCGACGCAGTGACCGTCATCGTCGACCACGACAACGCGGCGCACCTGGCGGTCTGACATGATCTGCCCGACCTCCTTCACATCGGAATGCGGAGAGCAGCAGTGCGGTTTGAGAGTCATCAGTTCTTGCACCGTAGCATCTGCCGACAGGCCCCGGGCGACTCCTCGAATGGCGATGTCACGATCCGTGATTACGCCGACCACCGAGTTCTGCGACTTGCTGCTGTCAACCACGGGGATCAATCCGCAGTCGGTGCGTTCCATCAGGCTGGCGGCTGCTGCGATTGTATCATCAGCTGAGCAGCAGACCGGATCGCTTGTCATGATTTCCTGGACTTCCATTGGTGTTCCTCCTCATGCATTGCCTGGAGCTGTGTACGCTGCGGTGCGTTGGTGCCACCGCGCGTTCACCTTGCACGTGCGCATGAAGGGTGCCGTGACTGCAGGAGCGAACTAGTGTACTGTCGCGAAAGTACACCAGGCAATCCGGTGCAGACAGAACATCACAATACTTGTTGCCGAGCAGGAATACTCCTTCGGTCAGGCACTGCCAGTGGCGTCGGGTTCTGGCTCAACCGCTGGTATCACAACCTGCGGCGGGGCGGCGTATCTGAGTAAGTCAGCGGGTTGGCACTGGAGCGCCTCACAAAGGGCGTCGAGGGTGGAGAAGCGGATCGCCCGGGCGCGGTTGGTCTTGAGAACGGACAGGTTTGCCAAGGTGAGGTCGACCTCCTGGGCTAGCTCAGTGAGCGTCATTCCGCGCTCTAGGAGGAGTTTGTTCAGTGTAACTCGTATTGTCACATCGATAAACGATAAATACCTATCGATAAACAATCAATAGCAAACTACTTGTCATTCCGGCGAAAGCCGGAACCCAATTTTGGGCCGCTAGCATGGGTTGCCGCTTGCGCGGCAATGACACACCACCGACGCGCAATAGCGCCTCAAGTGGCCTCGTCAGCACTATCCGCTAAGCGCTATCCGCTCGCCGCAATCCGCTAATAACTTCCCCCCATGACCACCGCGGTCCTGCCTCAAAACTCAAGCGCCGCCGAAGCCACGAAGCTCGAACCGGTCTGGCCCCTCTACGCCGTCCTCTTCGCCTCACTCTGCGTCGTCACCGGGCTCATTTGGGACATTTCCTGGCACCGCAGTATTGGTCGCGACACTTTCTGGTCGCCACCGCATGTGCTGGAGCAACTCGCAGCTGTTGTCGCGGGGTTGACATGCGGATGGATTGTGTTGCGCACGACATTCGCCGGCAGCACCGAACAAAAAGGAAGGTCCGTTCGTTTCTGGGGATTCTACGGACCACTCGGCGGGTGGGTGTGCATCTGGGGAACGCTGATGATGATCGCGTCCGCTCCCTTCGACAACTGGTGGCACAACGCATACGGGCTCGATGTGCGAATCATCAGTCCGCCCCACATGGTGCTGGCGTGGGGAATGATCTCAATTCAGATCGGTGCCATGCTCACGGCGCTCGCACGCCAGAATCGCACAGGTACCGACGAAGCGAATCGACTTCGCTACCTCTACATCGCGTCGGTCGCGATTCTGCTCACGATGCACGCGACCGTACTGATAGAAGAAGCGGCCTTCCCCAATGAAATGCACAGCTCCCGCTTCTATATGGTCACGTCGATATTCTTCCCGCTCGCGCTGACAGCATTTGCGCGACCGTCGCGCCTGCGCTGGCCTGCGACGACAGCCGCGCTGATTTACCTCGCGATTGATGCTTGCATCATGTGGGCGCTGCAACTCTCGCCTGCCGAAGCGCGGCTCGCGCCGATTTTCAATCCGGTGACGCACATGGTGCCGCATCCATTTCCGCTCCTGCTATTTGTTCCGGCTGTGGCAATTGATCTGTGGCTCAAGCGATTCAAGGGAAGCGACTGGCTGCTGGCGCCACTCATCGGTCTGTCGTATGTGGCGTTGTTGCTTGCAGTCCAATGGATTTTCGCCGAGTTCCTGCTGTCGCCGGCCGCTCGCAACATTGTGTTCGGATCTGACATCTGGGACTACAACGTCAATGTGGGCTCCTGGCGGCACGAGTTCTGGAACCTGGACGTCGATGACAAGGGTGTATGGAGCCCGACTCTTTTCGCGAGCCGCATAGGCATCGCAGTGTTGATTGCGAGCGTCTCCGCTCGACTGGGACTGCAGCTTGGCAAAGGAATGCGGCGCGTGCAGCGATGAGGGGTTTGTATCTCGCCGTCGCGTTCATCGTTTCCTGGGCGCATGTTGGTAGTCCTGACGCCTGGTACGAGGGTGCGGCCGGACCCTGGCATGTTCTCGTTCATGTACAGGCGCCGACTGTCATTCCCGGGATTGCTGTCGTCAACGTCCGCGTTGATGGCAGCGGCGTACAACAGGTATCAGCGACGCCAACCAGGTTCGATGCGACCGGTGGTGCGCCGCGTCCCGAGATCGCGGAGCCGGTGAAAGACAATCCGGGATGGTATCGCACGCGACTTTGGATCATGACCGGCGGTTCCTACAGCATCACGGTCGCCGTCAACGGTGCGCCGGGAAGTGGAACCGCAGTGATCCCGCTTGTCGCACATCCATTGCAGCGCCTGGCATTCAGTCCGCAGCTGGGAATTATTCTTGGCGCTGTTGGTCTGATTCTGTTCGTTGGATTGGTGACGATAATCGGAGCTGCGGTGCGCGAGGGCGTTCTGCCTCCGGGAGTGGCACCAGATGAGCGCCGCCGACAACTCGGCCGACGCGCGATGATTGCTGCCGGTGCGGTGATGTCGCTTGTTCTCTTCGGAACATCGCGCTGGTGGGGTGCCGAGGACGCGGCGTTTGAACGCTCGTTGTTCAAGCCACTCACATCAGCTGCTGTGATGCGTGGCAATCAACTCGTCTTCACGATTGATGATTCGACGTGGACCATGCGCAACAATCCGAGTTGGCTGTCAGCGCACGGTGCTCCGCGCTACTCACCGCTGATTTCTGATCATGGCAAGATCATGCATTTGTTCGTGGTTGATGCCGCGAGCGGCCGCGGCTTCGCGCACCTTCATCCAGCGTCGTCCGATTCCGTAGTGTTCACGTCAACGATTACTGCGCTACCGCCCGGTCGCTATACGGTTTTTGCCGACATCGTGCACGAGAGTGGCTTCACGCAAACGCTGGTTGCGGCGGTGGATCTGGCCGATTCGCTGAAGACTTCCCGCGCCGTCGACCCGGACGATTCCTTTTTGATTAGCGCGCCAGTCGAAGGCTTACTGAGTGCGACGCTGGAAGACGGATCGACAATGACCTGGGTGCGTTCGCAAGCGCCCATCGTCGCAGGCGCCGAAGCGGAGTTGCGGTTTGCAATATCGACACCTCAGGGTGCGACGCCGCTCGAGCTGTACATGGGCATGCCGGGGCACGCGGCCGTGGCGCGCGATGACGGCCGCGTATTTGTTCACTTGCATCCGGCAGGAACGATATCAATGGCCGCGCAAGGGCAGTTCGTGCGCGACAGTTCGCGCGCGTCTACGATGGCGCACGCGGCGCACGACACGGTCTCTTTTCCGTACGCTTTTCCGGAGCCGGGTCGCTATCGAATTTGGGTTCAGGTCCGGCGCGGTGGTCGTGTGCTCACCGGCGCCTTCGTCGCAATTGTCGAGGAATCGCGCACTCGTTCGTGATCCTCGCGTCCCGTCATGCAATTTCCGTCATTCCCGCGAAAGCGGGAATCCAGTGTCGTCTTCCACGGATTTCCGCGTCGCGGGAATGACGGAACGACGAAACTCAGCCGGGCGGTTTGCGCGTCAGCGTACTGGCCAGCATGACCATTTCGTTGTTGGGATACGTGGCGTGAATCATTCCCACAAGCTTGCCACCCTGAAGGCGAAAGACCGTGTGAGTGGTCACCTTTACTCCCGGGCGCAACACGCTCTCGAAAGCTGCGGTCTCGGCGGTGATACTGTCGCCAGCTGCAGTGACCTTCATTAGCCCGATGAGGCTCGTTTTCGTCGGCGTCTTGGCATTGGCGACCTTCATCGACCAGCCGGTGGTGTCCGCGGTTGCGGTCAACGTTTGGTTGACGAGCACACTGTCGCTGCCCATTGCCGTGGCAGTACCCTCCCATATGCCGGCTACATCAGCGAGGGTGATGTTGGTTGGCGTTGGGGGGGGAGCCATCTTCATGGCGTTGCCGGAGTCGGCAGGCGCCTTGTCCTGGGTGGCGCATCCGATGGCGAGAACTGCGCAGAGAAGCATGGAGCGTCGCATGTGAATGAACTCCTGGTGGGTGATTGTCCGCGGGGTGAACGCGGTGAGGTCAGGCTAAGCTATGCTTGCTGGCATGCGGGCGCAATCCGTTTAGTGGTGGAGTCAGTGGCAGCCATGAAATCGATCCGCGTGCGGGCATTGCGTGATTCAGCGGAATGAGCATCTTCTTCGAGGCTGCAGGAGGGCACACACACCAACATCACGGAGCCTGGCAATGATCCTCAAGCGCGTAGCACCAATGTCGGCTGCAAAGATCATGGGAGTACTCTACATGGTAATGGGGTTCATCATGGGCTGCATCTTCGCGCTCGTCTCGATGATGTTTGGCAGTGTGATGGCACAGGCGGAGGGAGGTGCAATGCTGTCGATGTTTTTTGGCGTCGGTGCGATCATCGTACTTCCTATCATGTATGGCATCATGGGCTTTCTGATGGGACTCATTGGCTCCTCGCTCTACAACTGGCTCGCGGGTATTGTAGGAGGGTTTGAGCTGGACCTGCAGTAGTAGAAGTCAGACAAGTGACCGCAGGAATCGCGCTGCGGTCCAAAGCCTGATTTTCTCAGCTGTCACCCTGTCGCTGCCGCCGCGGAGATGTACCTGGTACGCATCGGCGTCCGGGAACCGCTCCTTTATGTATCGAAGTGCAGCTGACACCGGACCGGATGTCAGTTTTGTTTCCACGAGCATGATGGGTCGCCGTCGCTCGACAACCACAAAATCGACCTCGCGGCCGTCCACGTCGCGAAAGTAGCGCAACTCGAGTTCGCGACCCTCGCTGTCAAACTGGTAGTGCACCCACTTCAACAGGTGTGATGCAACCATGTTTTCGAAGCGCGCTCCCTCGTCGGGAACGATGCTCCAGTCAAAGTGATAGTGCTTTTGCTCCTTCTTCACAGCGCGAATGCGCGGGGCACCGAAAGGCGCGAGACGAAAGATTGCATAAAGGCGTTCGAAGATATCCAGCCATCGTGTCACCGTTTGATGGTTGATATCCAGGTCCTCGCGCAGGGAATTGCGCGATAGTGGACTGCCAACGCGCTCCGGGAGAGCGAGCATGAGCTGCTCCATGGTGCCGATGTCGCGGACTGTTTCGAGCGATGTCACTTCCTCGCGAATCAGCCTGCTGCGGTACTCAACGGACCAGCGACGCGCACGTGCGGCTGAACCACCGAGAAACGGCTCGGGGAAACCACCGAGGGCGAGAAGTGTTTCCACGTCGTCCGCGGAATGCGATCCGAGTTCTGCGAGTGACAGAGGGTGCAGCCGCAGGTAGTGATAGCGGCCCTGCAGCGAATCGCCGCCGAAGCGATACAGATCGAGCCGGGCACTCCCTGTCACCAGCATACGTCGTTCTTCACCGAATTCGTCGTAGAGGCCCTTGAGGAAGTTTCGCCAGCGCCGGTACTTGTGCAGTTCGTCGAACACCCAGGAGTCGGTGTCGGGGAGTGTTCGACGAAGAATGCGCTCGCGGTGGGCCGGTATGTCCCAGTTGAGGTACCCGAGTGCCGAGGGGAGCACTGCTCGGGCGAGGGTCGTTTTCCCGACCTGCCGCGGTCCGCCGAGGAAGACCATCTTCTCCTTGATGTCCGACTGGATCTGGCCCTGAAGGTAGCGTTTCACACTCTGAGTTTATCACGGTCCATCGTGAATTACAAGCGTGTGTTTCACGATTGGGGGAAGTCATCTCCGTCGCAGCCCCCTGGCACAGCGCGTTGCGATCAGAGGTTGTTGCTCGCCGAACTCCCGTGCCCCACGTGGCACCCACCGGATCGAACGCGAGCATCTCGCTCCACACCACATCGCTGGTCGCTTTTTCAGGTACTTGCAGAAGTGCGGTTCCGCAACACTCTGCCCTAAGGATTTGACAAACCCAAGCGTTTGGGTAACTTTAAGCTGTGCCCACCGTGCTCCGCCTGGATGGTTTTCGGTTCATGATCTTTCAGGGGGATGCCGAGCATGCCCCGGCACACGTGCATGCCATGAAGGCCGGCACAGAAGTAGTGATCCACCTGGAGCCAGTTGCAGTACGCGAGGTTTACGAAATGTCGCGCGCGGATGTGCGTGCCGCAGTGAGAATAGTGGAGCAGCATCGGGCTCTGTTCATCACCGCATGGAGAAGACTTAATGGCTAGCACGATGAAGCAGAGTCGCGTTGTAAGGCGACGACTCACCGAGGCGCAGATCGATGCGCAGACTTCTGCTGCCCGTGTGCGCGAGTCGAGGGCACGCGCAACCGGTCTTCGCGCCAAATCGGCTCGCTACGATGACAGGAGTGAACGAGTTGTGCTGGAATTGACCAATGGCATCGCGCTCGCTTTCCCCGTACGTCTGGTGCGAGGACTGGAACACGCGACGCGCGCGCAGCGCGCCGCCCTCACTTTGAGCCCGTCAGGCAGCGGTGTGATCTGGGAGGAACTCGATGCCGATGTCAGCGTACCCGGTGTAGTTGCCTCCACATTCGGTCGGCAACTCGCGGCCAGTGCACTCGGATCGGCCGGCGGCAAGTCCCGCAGTACCGCGAAGGCGAAGGCGGCCAAGGCCAACGGCGCAAAGGGCGGTCGGCCCCGCGCCAAGTGACGCCTTTTACCGCCAATCGCGGCTTATCCCCAATCGCAATGCGCGTCCCGCTGCAGGATAGTAGTAGACGATGTCTGCTCCGGACGGATCGGGAAAGCCTGTCGTTGAATAGCTGGCGTCGAACACGTTCAGCACGTCCGCAAAAACCCTCGTGCCTGCGAAAACATAAGAGGCGCGCAGGTCGTAGCGGACCCAATCCTTCATTTCATTCGTGTTCGCGTCATCCAAAAACATCTTCATTGCGCTCGTCACGGTGCCGCTCACCTGGAAGTGCTCGGCGCTGCCGGCACTGACACCCGCACTCACGAAATGTTTCGGGATCGCCTTGAGATACCTGCCTGAATTGTCTCCGGAACGCGACGTCGCCGACTGCATTGTGTAGTTCGCAAATAGACTCAGCGAACGCGGGCCGTGCAATGTGACGCCGGACTCGATACCGCGATGCCGGCTGCGGCCGATGTTCTCATAGCGAAATGTCTGGATATCGAAATCGAGTTCGTCGCGCAGGTCCATCTGATATGCGGACAGCGTCAGGTCCGCAGATAGATTGTCCGACAGAGTTGCGCTGTGATAAATGCCCGCTTCGTAGCTGGTGCCGAATTGCGGATTCAAATCCCGGTTCGCGAAGGTGATCGAGAATGGAGGAAATGGAACGGGAATACCGCGCTGGTCGAAAAGCTGATCCTGCGTGGGCGCTTTGAAGGATCGACCAAAACTCGCATACAAATGGCCGGTAGCTGCGTAGCCCCAGTTCATTCCAACCTTGGGACTGAATGCGACATGTGTCGCGGACGTTTCCAGCGGCGTGCTGGGATCGTACGCGTTGAAGGTGTCCTGCAGCCAATCGAGGCGGCCGCCTGCCGTCATATGAAACGTGGGCGCCAGGTCAATGCCATACAATAGAAAGCCGGCGAGCGCGGTGCGCGCACCACCGCCGCGAGCATCGAGATCGCCGCGCGTCGGCGTGGCGGCATTGTAATCATCCTCTCCGCCCTGCGTGAACGCGAAATAACGCGTGTGCAAATTCCCCAGAGACGCATCCACTCCAATGAGCAAATCGTCGGAGTCCTCCGTGAAAACACCACCCAGTGCGAGCTGCGATGTAGCATTGATGCGCGTCGTGCCGAGCAATCTGTTCTTGCTGTCGGCGAATTCGGGTGTGAGCGCCAGTGTGCGAACACGATCGCTGTAACGATATTCGCCATTCAGCTGACCGGTCAGCCGCGAGCTGGGGCCGACGCCCGCGCGCCAGTCGAGACCAAGTCTGTGGGTACGCTCACTGGTTCGATCAAATTGATAGAACGGCGACGACTGCTCGCGAGAACCCTCCAGAGCCGGACAATCGCCCGGACCGCAATGCACGGGTCCCGGTTCATCAAAATGGCGCCAGTCATGTGTCGTGTTGAGCGTGACCGATGCATCGCTCGCGTGCAGAAGTTCAACGTTGGCGCCCACGCCACCCGTAGTTCGCTCGGCGTGATCTCTGAATCCTTTTGAAGTCGCGTAGTTGCCAAAGGTCGACAGCGAGCGATTGCCACCGCCCCATGAGCCGATTGTATTCACCGCAGCTCGCATTTCGCCGAAGCTTCCGCCTTCGATCGTCGCATGAAGCAGACGGCTCAATGTCTCTGCGTCGCCGCGTGTTCGAAGATTGATGACGCCACCAAGTGCGGCGTCGCCCCACGCGGCCGACGCACCTCCACGGACGATCTCAATGGATTGCAGGGCGGAGAGAGGAATCTGATCCCATGTCACCCGGCCAGTTTCCACAGCGTTAAGTGGTCGGCCGTCGAGAAGCAGCACTACATATTCAGCTTCGCCACCGCCGTAGAAACCTCGCAACATGATCTGCGGATCGAGGCCCATCCCATCGAAGTCGATGAATGAGAGTCCGGGAGTGAGACGAAGTGCATCGGCAAGGTTACGGACCGGGTATCTGCGCAGAGTGGGTGCATCGATGCGTGTTACCGCTGCGCTGGCTGACGCGATGCTTGATGGGACACGGTCCGCTGTGACTATTACGGCGTCGAGGCGAGCGGTGTCCCGTTGTGCTGTTGCGGTGAGTGGGGTTAGGAGGAGGAATGCTGCTGCTATTGTGAGCAGCGACCCTGGGTTCCCGCTTGCGCGGGAATGACGGCGGAGGTGATTCCCGGTTTCGCGGGAATGACGGGCGGGGGAACATGGGTTCCCGCTGTCGCGGGAATGACAAAGGGGGATCATGCTATTGCTCCGGCTGGGACGATTCTTACATCTGGAAGTTCTCGCAGAACCTTTTCGGTTCCAGCGGGCGCATAGACGACTGCGAAGCGCAGTGGCTCCCAACCGGTGTTGAGTGTGGAGTGAAAAACGCCGCGGGGAATGTAGATGCAGGCGCCGGGGCGAATTGGTACGGCTGGTTTGTCATCGAGCATCTGTTCTCCTTCGCCCGATATGATGAAGAGAATCTCATCAGCATTGGGATGATCGTGACGTGAGTGACCTTTGCCGGGCTCCAGCACCACCATGCCGAATGTCATGGTTGGCCCACCGGCAGTGGTTGGGGTGCTCATGAGTTTCACGTTGCCCCAGTCGAAGGCGAGTGTCTCGACGTCGTGGCCGTATACTATATGACAGGCACCAATTTTTTGCATTGTTCGTCCCTGAATCCGCGGTTAGCTACTCTCTCGTCATTCCGGCGAAGGCCGGAATCCATGTTGCAGGAAAATGGATTCCGGCTTTCGCCGGAATGACGAGATCAGTGTGTCTTAGTGCTCTTTGCGACCGGTTTTAGAGTCATAGCTCGGAACTTACGCGTCTGCGCTTCAATCGCCGGCTCTACCGACAATCGTTCGATACTCGACGCGCCGAAGAATCCTGCTACTCCCTTCGTCTTGTTTAACACCCGCTGAGCGTCCTCTGGCTCGGCAATTGGTCCGCCGTGGCATAGCACCAGAATATCCGAACGCACTTCCTTTGCCGCGTCGTGCATCGCCTGTACCCTTCGCGCCGCGACGTCGAGGGTCAACGCTGTCTCAGCACCAATCGACCCCTTCGTCGTGAGACCGACATGCGCAACGAGAACATCTGCGCCCGCTTCGGCCATCTTGCGCGCTGTCTTGCGATCGAAAACATAAGGACAGGTGAGCAGCCCGAGCGCGCGCGCTTCGCGGATCATCTCGACTTCCATGTCGTAGCTCATTCCCGTCTCTTCCAGATTCTTGCGGAAATCCCCGTCAATAAGACCGACGGTTGGAAAGTTCTGCACGCCGTCAAAGCCCATCTCCTTCAACTCGCGCAGAAACACCGGCATCAACCTGAATGGATCGGTTCCGCAAACGCCGGCGAGAACGGGAGTGTTCTTGACGACAGGCAACACTTCGCGCGCCATCTCGACAACAATCGCGTTGGCATCGCCATATGGCATGAGCCCCGCGAGGCTTCCCCGTCCACCCATTCTGAAGCGGCCGGAGTTGTATATAATGATGAGGTCCACCCCGCCGCGCTCGGCAAACTTGGCGGAAATGCCGGTACCAGCGCCGGCGCCGAGTATGGGTTCGTTGGCTTTGACCCGGGCGCGCAGTCGTTGCAGTGCCTTCTCACGTGTGATGAATGGCATTCACTTTCTCTTGATGTCGGTGAGAAGGTGATCCGCTATCGCATCTGCGAATTCCGGATCGTTGATATGAAGGTCGAGTTCGACGAGCTTCACCTTCGAATCTACATTGCCCCGAACAGCGGCAAACAGTGCCGCGTCCGCAGCGGGATCGTGAAATTTCTGTCCTTCCTTGTCGATCGCGCTTACTCCCTTCAACGGAATCAACAAGGTCACCGGCCCGCGCGAGGCATTCAGTTTCTTCGCGATGATCGCGCCCAGCTCTGCATTCTCGCTCGGCGTTGTTCGCATTAGAGTGACCTGGGGGTTGTGCACGTGCAGCTGGCGTCCCGCGACGCGAAACTGTTCTGGCACAGACTCGACGCCGCCAAAGTTCACCATGTCGAGCGCGCCGAGCGAGACCACCTGCGGGAGTCCTGCCTTGCCCGCCGCGTCGAGTCGTTCGGGGCCGGCCGACAGCACACCGCCGACTAATTCATCTGCCAGTTCAGTTGTTGTCACATCTGCCACACCTGCAATGAAACCTGCGTTGATGAGCCCTTCCATCGCACGGCCTCCGCTTCCGGTCGCATGGAAGACCAGTACTTCAAAGCCGGCATCATTCAGACGCTTGCGAACGTGCTCCACGCACGGGGTGGTGACGCCGAACATCGTAGCGGCGATTACTGGGCGGTCATCGGTTTGTGGCGGATCGGGCTGTTCCAGCATTCCGCAGATTGCGCCGGCTGCGTTGCTCAGGATTCTGCGCGATATGCGATTGAGGCCGGCGATGTCTACCACTGCGTACATCATTGCTATGTCTTTCACGCCTACATATGGGGCGACCTGGCCTGAGGCCATGGTTGACACCATCAGCTTGGGGAGACCTACTGGCATTTCGCGCATGGCGGCGGTCGCGATTGCTGTTCCGCATGAGCCGCCTATTCCCAGTATCGCCCCCACTTTTCCTTCGGCGTGGAGGCGGATTGCGACGGCGGCGGCTCCTCGGGCCATTACTGCCAGCGCGAATCCTCTGTCGCCTTGTTTTCTCAGATCTGTTAGTGCGATGCCTCCGGCTGCTGCTACGGCTCCGGCTCCGATATCGGGCGGTGTTGACGGATCGCGCATTATTCCGGCGTCGAGTACCAGAGTCTGGTGGCCACGCTCTATAATGATGTCGCGGACGAAGGCTAGTTCGTCTGCTTTGGTGTCGAGGGTTGCGATCAGTAGTACTGGCTTTGGCATTTGGGTTTGGCTGGTGCTCTTTGTGCTTCGTTGACTGCGCATGGGGAACTGCGTTTGGGGGAACTACGCCTTGGGGACTGCGGGGAACAGCCCCGGGACTGCGCGAGGGGGACTGCGTCTGGGGAACCGCGCCTTGGGGACTGCGGTTGGGGGAATGCGCTTGGGGGAGGGCGTTTATTTTTTCCTTGTTGGATTGACGGTCTATAGAAGGGGGGGTATAGTACAAATCCCTGCGTCCAAACAGTATCCCGGGAATGGTCATCCTGCCAGACTCCCTACATGACATTGTGAGAGGCTAACGTGCACAGCAATTCCCCCATGTCCGTCCGTCCGATCCTCCTGACGACCGCCGCGCTCCTGGCACTTGCCAGCGCCGCAGTCGCATTTGCGCCACGCGAACCTGCGCCGGCTGACTCTCTCGCTCAGGCCAGGGGACGCAGGATCGAAGTCCTTTTCCTCGGCCAGAACCAGACGCTGCACAATTCCAGTCTCTTCGCGCCCATACTGGTTGCCAACCTTTCCAAGGACGGCATCAATTTCACATATACCGACAATGTGAATGACATCAACGCGGCGAACCTCGCCAAGTATGATGCGCTGATCGCTTACGCGAACTACACTCGCATGACGCCCGAGCAGGAGAAGGATCTGCTCGACTGGGTAGCCGCGGGTCATGGATTCCTTCCGGTGCATTCCGCGTCAGCAATGTTTACCAATTCCGAGCCGTACATCGCCCTTGTCGGTGCGCAGTTCACGCGACATGGAGCCGGCATATTCAGTCCCACGATCACACAGCCGACAAATCCCATCATGCAGGGCGTGACAGCCTGGTCGGCCTGGGACGAATCGTATGTGCACACGAAGCACAATGCGCAGGGACGCACGGTGCTGATGGAACGCGTTGACTCGAACGGAACCAAAGAGCCGTGGAGCTGGGTGCGCACGCACGGAAAGGGACGCGTATTCTACACGGCATCGGGTCATGACGATCGTGTCTGGTCGCAGCCGATGTTTCAGAAGATGATTCGCAACGCGATTGTCTGGGCAGTTGACCCCGCGGTGAAGACGCAGTGGGAAAGGCTCAGCATTCAGCCGCTCAAATATTCGTCGAGTGAAGTGCCGGTACCGAATTATGAACGCCGAGATCCGGTGCCGCTTTATCAGGAACCGCTGACCACTGCTGAAGCTGCGAAGCACATGCAGATCCCGCCGGGCTTCGAACTCACCCTCTTTGCGTCGGAGCCGCAGATTGTGAATCCAATCGCGATGACATGGGATGAGCGCGGACGACTTTGGGTTCTCGAGACTGTCGACTATCCCAACGACCGCAAGGAACCGGGGCAGGGGAATGACATCATCAAGATTCTCGAGGACACCAATGGCGACGGCAGAGCTGACAAGTTCACCCTCTTTGCCGACAAACTGAGCATTCCAACTGGACTGGTTCTCACCAATGGTGGTGTAGTTGTTTCTCAGGCGCCCGACTTTCTCTTTCTGAAAGACACTACCGGCGACGACAAAGCCGATATCCGCAAAACGATTATCACAGGCTTCGGAGTCAACGACACACATGCCGGCCCGTCGAATCTCAAGTACGGCTTCGACAACTGGCTATGGGGCGCGGTTGGTTACTCGGGATTCCGTGGGCAGATCGGCGGAAGAGACATGCGCTTCTCGCAGGCGATTTACAAGTTCACTGCCGATGGCCAGAAGGCGGAGCACATCGCCAACTTCACCAACAACACCTGGGGGCTGGGTTTCTCCGAGGCCTTTGATGTTTTCGGATCGACGGCGAACAATGAACACAGCACGTTCATCGCGATTCCACTGCGCTACTACGCAGGAGTGAATGGACTGCGCGCCGATGGCCGCAAGAAGATCGACGGCCACTACGCGGTGCATCCCAACACTCCCAAGATCCGGCAGGTGGACTCGCAGGGTGGATACACCGCGGCTGCGGGTTTCAATCTCTACACCGCGCGGGCATTCCCGGAGGAATTCTGGAACCGCATCGGGCTTGTGAATGAACCCACCGCGCACGTGCTGCACAAAGCGATACTTGAAAAGCGCGGAGCGGGCTTTGCCGAAGTTGATGGCTGGAATCTGATGGCGAGTGATGATGAGTGGATGGCGCCGGTGCAGGCCGAGGTCGGGCCCGATGGCGCGGTGTGGATCTCGGATTGGTACCATTTCATCATTCAGCACAATCCGACACCGGGCGGTGTGGTTGCACAAGGATATGCGTTCCAGACGGGACGCGGTGCAGCGTATGTGACTCCGCTCCGCGCAACTCGCCGCGGCCGCATCTATCGCCTGGCGTGGAAGGAAGCGCCCAGGTACACACCGATGTCACTGAGCGCCAGTCGTCCGCAGCAACTGGTGCAGGCTCTCAAGAACGACAACATGTTCTGGCGCATGACGGCGCAGCGCCTGCTGGTGGAACGCGGTCAGACGGATGTGCTCCCCGACATCATGGCAATCGCGGGCGACCGCACAGTCGACAAGATTGGACTGAACGGTGCTGTTGTGCACGCGCTCTGGACGATGCATGGTCTGGGCGCACTCAATGGTTCGAACGCACAGGCGCTGGAAGTTGCCCGTCGCGCTCTAACGCATCCGTCAGCCGCTGTGCGGAAGAATGCACAGATGGTTTTGCCAGCTACCGCCGAAAGGTTGCAGGACAGGCTGGGTGCATCGGGGATCAATGATCCCGATGCCAGCGTGCAACTCGCAGCGATACTCGCTATTGCAGAGGTGCCAGCATCGGTGCCCGCGGGGCGCGCCATTTACACTCTCAGCAAGAAGCCGGAAGTGATGTCCGACGAGTGGCTCGCGGAAGCGGTCTACATTGCCGCTGCGCGCCACTCGCCAGGATTCATTGCCGCATACGCGGAAGAAATCGGCCCGGAGGAATTCGCGCGCGTGTCACTGCGCATGGCGCGTGGCGATCTGCCGGCGTTCACCAACATGTCGGCGCCGACTTTCAATGACGCGTCGTGGAATCAGATTCAGGTGCCAGGATACTGGAATACAACCGCGCTGGGCACGCTTGAAGGATCTGTGTGGTTCCGTCGTACGATCGATTTGCCAGCAGCCGCAGCGGGAAAGACCGCGCGTCTCAGGCTGGGACGCATTGATGACATTGACTTCACATTTGTGAATGGCAAGCAGATCGGCAACCGCAACAACTCGCAGATCCTGCGCGAGTACATGGTGCCGGAGAGTCTGCTCGTCGCGGGGCGCAATACGATTGCTATTCGCGTGACAAACAATTCGGCGCGCGGCGGCATTGTGCCTGACACCGTGGGGATGTTCGTGCAGGGAGATGGTTTCCAGGTGGACATTGGAGGCCAGTGGCGCCACAACATTGAAGAGCGGTGGCAGGGTCGCAAGCCCGATGTGTCGTCGAGCGCACCGATTGCGCAGCAGCTCATGCGCGGTCACAGTCCGCTCGCAACACTGGTAACTCGTGATACGGTTGCGATGATGGGTGTGAACTACGGCGACTTCCTTGGCGGACGCGGGAACAGAGGTGGCGGCGCTGGCCGCGGCAATGCTCCGGGTGGACGCGGCGGTGCTGGCGCGGCCCCACCGCCTACGCCTCCGGTTGCGCGCGCCACAGGTGCGGGGAGTGACCTTCCGGTTCTTGAATTGACTCTGTCTGTGATTCCGTTGCAGAACAAGTACTCGACGACATCCTTCACCGCACGAGCGGGTCAGCCTGTTCGGATCACGTTCAACAATGCCGACGAGATGCAGCACAACATTGTGATACTTGAGCGCAACGGCCTGGTCGCGTTTGAGCGGGAACTGGACAATATGTTAAAAGATCCGCAGGGCGCGCTGGCTCGCGGCTTCGTTCCCGATTCGCGTGTGGTTCTGCATGCGCTGCCGCTGGTTGCTGCGCGCACGAATGCGGTGATGGAATTCGTCGCTCCGACTACACCCGGCGACTATCCATTTGTTTGTACGTTCCCGGGGCACTGGCTCACTATGAAGGGAGTCCTCCGGGTCCAGTAGTTCTCCGTTCGGCATCGCGAGGGTCGCGGATGGACAACCACACGTTTGTCCGCGACTGCCGAACGATAGCGCTGACCGCGCGCCCTTGGGTCGTACGGAGAATTGAGTTCGGTTCGCGCGCGGGCGCTACGTTCAGATGTCGCGGAAAAACGTGCGGTTGCCCCTCCGCTCAACCGGCCACGTGAATAGTCGAAGTTCGTCCGACGTTTTCGGAGCTCGTCAGTCGGTTCCCGTCGATTGTCAGTCCGATACGACCTGAGAAAGCGCAACGAAATCGTGCTAAGGACTGGCGGTTTGTCGCGCGGTCAGCGCTAACGTTCGGCAGTCGCGGCAAACGTGTGGTTGTCCTTCCGCTCCTCGCGCGATTCCCCGGTTCCGGGTCAGTTGCGACCGGGGCGATAGGTGCGAACAACGTTCGCGGCAATATCGGCCTCGGTGAACCGCACGGTCTTCATCTCGCCGCGCGCGAACATCGCGGCCTGATCCGAGTGATACGGCGACGCGGGATCGGGGCTTTGGCCGTACGCGAGCACGGAATACGCGCGCGGAACGTCTTTTCCGAACTCCACCGCGAGTACCCAACCGTCTCCTGAGGTCGCCACGCGCTTGCCATCGGGCTGTTGCGCGTACGTTAGCACGCGGAAGCATCCGACTGTGCCGCTGCAACCTCCAACGGGCACATCGACATTGCCGCGGCGCACTCGATGAATGTCGCCCCACGCCACATCGATCGCTCCGTACCGGCGTTGCATGTCCGCGATGGACCATACGAGGGCATCAACTGCGAGGTCGGGACGTCCAAGTCCACGCGGTGTCGACGAGACCTTTGCCGGAGTCCACCGTTCCGCATATGCCGAGTCGCGCGCCTGTCCGGAATAGCGCCGCCACCAGGTTTCGAATAGCAGACTGCCGCGACTTTCGGCGGCTGCCGTGTTGTCCCACGACGCCAGCAATTTCGCCGCGGCAGTCACCAACGTATCGTGCGGCTCGGCGCGTACGGCTTTGAGAAGATCATCCTTCACGCGGTCGGCGAGCAGCATGCGCATGCTGTGTTTGAGTTTCACAACTTCCTCCAGCGTGAACTTCTTGCTGTTATCGAGGAGCATGGCAGCGTGCTGGGGGCGCAATCCGAATGAGGGACGTTCGATTTGAGACGGATACCTGGCGGTATCCAGAATCGCGTTGTAGTTCGAGTACCAGGGCGAATTGTTCTCGTTGTGCAGATAGCCGCCTTTCGGGTTCAGCAGCTGCGGCAGTGAATCGAAGGGAATGATCGAGGTCCAGATATCGGATGATCCGCCGGCGGGGAACGCAATTGAATCACCGCCGTACGGGTGCGGCGATTTGGGAATCGAGCCGTTCCAAACGTAGAAAATATTTCCCGCCTTGTCGGCGTAAGTGAAGTTGGATGTGGGTCGCGCCTGCATCGCTACCGCCGCTTTCCATTCGGCCAGGTTCTTCGCGAGCATCATGCGCATGAACTCTTCGCCGCCACGATAATCGCCATCGTTTGCAGAACGGACGATGTATATGTGTTCGCGTGTGCGATGCGCTACTGGGCCGAGGGGTGTGGTAAAGAAAGTGCGCGTTTCGGTTTGCGTTCCATTCATCGCCACGTATTCGACCGTCACTTCCTCTCTGAGCAGCGGGACCGAGGCGCCGTCGAAGATGTAGTAGTCCGTCAGCGTGGTGTCGGCGTCCAGCGCGTAGACTTCATCATTGTCGGTCCGGTTGTTGGTGGTGGACCAGCCGAGGTTTTCATTGAAGCCGCCGATCACCGCGAATGCGCTGCCGATGCGGAAGTCGCCGTAGAAATCGAGCTTGCCGGGGATGGTGACATGTGCTTCCCAGTAACCTGACGTCCACGCGAGGTGTGGGTTGCGCAGCAGAATGGCACGTGCCGATTTGGTGCGGCTGGGAGCGAGCGCCCACGCGTTGGATCCATCGTCGGGGTTCACTGCGGGAGGTGCATCGAGGTCATCGACGGCATCCGCGCCGCCGCGTGCAGAGTCGCGTCGCAGTTGCGCGAGCACAAGTGTTCGTGCGGCAGCGGTCGTTGCAGTATTGATATCGAGCGCCGCCGCATCATGTGCGTGGAATACCGGTCTGGCCCACGACGGCACACGATCCGGATGGGACCGGATGTAAATGTTCACCCCTTCAGCGAATCCTTCATAGACACCACGAGTCGAAGCGCTGAGGAGATGATATGTCTCGCGCACGCGCGCCTGTTCACGCAGCGCGGCGAAGTCGGAATTCATGCTGTCGCGCCCGAATGTGCGTCCCATCCATCCCTTGGCGCGCAGCAGGCCGAATATTACACGTTCGCCGTAGTCCTCGACTTGTGTGTAGCCGAGTCCGATGCCGATTCCGCGGAAATCGTTGGCTTGAATGTGGGGCACACCGAATTCGGTGCGGCGGATGAGCGGGATCCCATCGTCCTGTGTGAATGGGGCCGCGCTCAGAAAGGCGAAGCCGACGATTGGAGCTTTGAGTTGATGAAAGAGTTTGCGGGCGGTCAGTCGTGTCATATGCGTAGGTGTTGGACGGGGTTCTGTCCCTCCAAGCTACGCGCCGTTTGCGATTTGAGAAGAGGGGCCTGTGCCATTGGTTCGGCATGACGATTGCCTCCTCTCACATCCGTTGCGCGAAACACGCGCGACTTTCACTCTACTGCAGAGGTGAACAATGGACGAACTCAACGTTCGATTATCGGCAGTTCGCGTTCCAACATTGCTGTTGCTGACGGCGCTGTTTTCCGTCGGAGGGTGCAGCAATTCACTCGATCCCGCTCAGCAGCAGAGTATCGTGGGCTTGAGCACGCTCGACAAGAAGTCGACCGCGGCAGATCCCGAGCTCTGCGCGCCTGACAATGGCGGGCTGACTCTTCCCAACGGGTTTTGTGCTGTGATCGTCGCCAGCAATCTTGGTCGTGCTCGACATATGGCCGTGAGCGCTAACGGCGATCTCTATGTCGCGATCGACAACGGTCCTGGCGCGGTAGTCGGCGGCATTATGGCACTTCGCGATACAGACGGCGACGCAGTCGCGGATGAGCAGGTGAAGTTTGGTGACAACGGCGCCAACGGCATCGACATTGGCGGCGGCTTTCTCTATTTCTCGCCGAACGATCGCATCATCCGTTACGCGCTCGATGACGAGGATCTCGTTCCACCAGGTCCCGCACAGGTTGTAGTGTCGGGTCTTCCCATCGGTGGCGATCACCCGCGCAAAACGGTTGTTCTCGATGCAGTGGGCCGCATGTACGTGAACTTCGCGTCCGCCTCCAACAACTGTCAGGTGGATAACAGAGAACCATTCTCACCGGGCGTAGATCCCTGTCCCGAACTTCCGGTCAGAGCTGGCGTATGGCGCTTCTCGGCAACGACGCTGAGGCAGACCGTTGCCTCGGGGGTGCGTTTTGCGAGTGAGCTTCGCAACATGAACGCACTCGCGATCAATTCTGCCGACGGACAGCTCTACGGCGCGCAGAACGGTCGCGATCAGCTTTTTGAAAACTGGCCGACACTCTTCGATGCAGAGGATGATGCACTGCTGCCGGGTGAGGAACTCTTTCGCATCGAGAGTGGCAAGGTGTATGGCTGGCCCTACTGCTACTGGGATGCAAAGCAGCATCGCAAAGTTCTGGCTCCTGAATATGGCGGCAATGGAACAACCATCGGTCGTTGCGCGAGCCGTGAGGACCCCATCGCGGATTATCCCGCTCACTGGGCGCCACTGGGGATGACCTTCTACCATGGCACGCAGTTTCCGAGACGATATCAGGGAGGATTGTTCATCGCGTTTCACGGGTCACGTTTTGATCCGTCATTGCAGCCGGCCGGTCCTGGATACAATGTGGTATTTCAGCCCTGGCATGCGGGCAAGCCAGCAGGTCAGTGGCAGGTTTTTGCAGACGGATTTGCCGGTGGCAATCCCACGCCAGCTGGTGCGGCTCACCGTCCCGTAGATGTTCAGGTGGCGCCAGATGGCTCGATGTATATCTCGGACGATAAGGCGGGGTTTATCTGGCGGGTGTTTTACGTGGGGAATGGGAAGGAGTAACTACAAACGGCGAGACGCAGACGGCGGGTCGCAAGGAGCGACCCGCTTTTTTTCTCGAGCCGCTCCCAGCAAGGGCCAAGCCGACTGCGGCAATTCATCCGAGTGCAGCCGGGCGCGGCTGGACTTCGTGCGGTGCGCTGCTATCATATTGCGTGGCGTAATTCACCGACCGGCGCTCCAGGGAATGCGTCGTCCCGATTTCTATGACAGGCTGGGAGGCAAGACATGCGCAGGCTGATGGGGTTGCTGGCTTCAGGTTGGACGGACGTGACCTGAGCAAATCCACGCTACGGCAGGACTCACAAACAGCAACTCCCGCGGGTGCGCCGCCAGTCATCAAGGATTGGCAGGCGCTGTTGATACTTGCGGTACTTGTGGCGCTGTTCTTCCGCGAGATCCTGCTGCAGCGCGCCTTTTTCTGGGAAGACTTTCTCACACAGGCGTATCCCTTCCGGACCTTTGCGGCAGTTTCGCTCGCTGGTGGTGAGCTGCCGCTGTGGAACCCGTACACATTCGGTGGGATGCCTTTTCTGGCGGACATCCAGTCAGGGATCCTGTATCTCCCCAACCTGCTGCTCACAGCATTTGTCCATGATGGGCGCCTCTCTTTCTACGCATTCGAGGTGTCGCTGATAATCCACTACTGGATTGCCGGTGTCACCATGTACTTCCTCGCGAAAGAATTGGAACTGCAGCCGGTGTACGCATTGTTCAGCGGCCTGGTGTTCGCGCTGTCCGGCTTTCTGATTGTTCAGGCGATTCATCCAGCTTTCATCCAGCAGCTCGCCTGGTTTCCACTCGCGCTGTTGCTGTTGCACCGGGCGCTGCTGCGCAAATCTGTAACGCACGCGATTCTCACGGGACTCACCGTCGGACTGTCGTTGCTCGCGGGCGCTCCGCAGATGACGCTGTTCCTGATTCTGCTGCTTGCCAGCTATGCCCTCTTCATGTTCGCAAATTCGGCGCGCGAGAGTGGTGTCAGGCCCAACATTCATATGATGTGGCTTCCTGCGCTGGCGGTGCTTGTAGCACTGGGTGTTGCTGCGATTCAGCTGCTGCCGACCATCGAGCTGCGTCCGCTGTCGGAACGTGCGTCGATGACGTTCGCTGATGCACAGAACGGCCGACTGGCCTGGCAGCAGCTGTTGACCGCGTTGATTCCAAAGTTCTTCGGTTACACAGGAGCGAACGCAAGGCTGTACTGGGGACCGGGGGAGTACGGAGCGTTCTGGGAATCCTGCTTCTATATCGGAATCGTTGGGCTCCTGGCCGTAGCAAAGTCAGCATCGCTCATCAAGAGCAACCGCACGGTCCTCTTTCTCTTCTCCCTTTCAGTTCTCGCATTCCTGATCGCACTGGGCGATCAATTCTTTCTGCACCGGATTCTGTTCAACTATCTGCCGGGCTTCGGCGCGTTCCGCGGTGTTGGTCGCATCATGGTACTGGCAACGTTCGCCGGTGCGCTACTCGCCGGTTTCGGTCTGCGCTCATTTATCGATGCTGCCGCTGCGAATCCGCGCCGCATGGAATGGTCGCTGGCAGCGGCGGCCGGCGTGGTTTTCGGACTGTGGTTGCTGATGCGTCTGCAATTATTCCCCGCCCTGGCACCGAGGTTTGGAGAGAGCGGCATTTTCGCCGCCGCGATGCGTGAGACCACCACGGCATTGTCGTTGACGCTGGCGATCTGCGCAATCGCCTTGCTCGTCACGCGGCGCGCTATCCGCCCGCGGATTGCGCTGCCAGCTCTGCTGCTCACGCAGTACGCAGACATCAATTTCTTTGGATTTGAGCAGAACAATTCCATGAGAAGCGCAGCAGAGTATTTCGACGAGATCACGCCCGATGTGATTCGCATTCTCAAGGAAGAAGGGAAGAAGGAAGTCTTCCGCGTCGCATCACGCAGAGACACCGTAATGTTTCTTGACCGGAACCATGGCCTGGTGGAGCGCATCTTTCTGCTGGAGGGATATACGCCTCTCAAGTTGCACCGCTATCTGCCACCCACGAAGGATCTGGAGACGACGTACGACCTGATGAACGTGAAGTACCGGCCTCGCGACATAGATCTGCAAGGGACAGTCGCGTTGCGGTCCTCTCCGAACTACTACCCGCGTGCGTTCGTGGTCCATGATGCAGTGGTGATTCGAGGTGGGAATGACGACGCAATAGATGCACATCTGCGTCGCCACGATTTTGATCCGCGGCGAACGGTGGTCCTCGATGAAGAACCCGGCATTGCACTGGACAGCGCCGGAGCAACACTGGCTGTTGCGACAATCATTTCGTATCATGTGAACAGGATCTCACTGGACGTGTTGACGCCGAAGAATGGGATCCTGGTGCTGAGCGAGGTTTTCTATCCGGGGTGGCGCGCCCGAGTCGATGATGTGGTCACGCCGCTACTCAGGGCGGACGGCTATCTGCGGGCTGTGCCACTGCGTCCGGGCTCGCACCGGGTGGAGATCACCTTTGAGCCCAGCTCGTACCACACGGGGTTGGCGATCACCATTGCAACGTTGTGCATTGCCGTTGTCGCGATGCTCATCACCTCGCGGCGCCAGTCCGCCCACTTGTCATTCCCGCGAAAGCGGGAACCCAGGGAGGACGACACTGGGTTCCCGCTTTCGCGGGAATGACGAAGGGGCAGAAACCCTTAACGCTCCGCAAGCTGAAAGCGTCATACACACAAGCACTACCGCTGCGGCGACGGAACGATGCACAACGACGACGATACAATTGGACGGATCCTCACCCGGCGGGAAGCGCTGACACTCATTGGCGCAATCAGCGCTGGTGGGTTGCTCGGACTCACTCGCTATGCTCCTTCGCAGGCGTTCGCGGCGCTTCCAGCGTGCGTAGTGCGTCCGCAACAGACTGAAGGTCCCTACTTCGTTGACGAGATGCTGAATCGTTCTGACATCCGCTCCGATCCTTCCGACAAATCCATTCGTCCGGGTACCAGGCTCGATCTCGCCATCAACGTCTCACGAATTGCGTCTGGCACTTGCGCTCCCTTTGCTGGAGTTCTTGTCGACATCTGGCAGTGCGATCATCTGGGCGCGTATTCAGATGTGCGGGATCGCGGCGCCAGCACCGTGGGTAAGAAGTTCTTGCGCGGCTATCAGGTGACCGACGCAAGTGGCGTGGCGCGATTCACTACAGTGTATCCGGGTTGGTATCCCGGACGCGCGGTGCACATCCATTTCAAGATCAGGTCGGCGCCCGCGACAACCCCGGGTTTCGAGTTTACCTCGCAGCTCTACTTCACCGACGAACTGTCGGACCAGATTCTCGCCCAGGCTCCGTACAGCACGCGCGGTAACAGGAGCACACGAAACTCGAACGATGGCATCTACCGCCAGGGCGGATCGCAACTCTTGCTCAATCCGACCAAGGCGACCGACGGCCTCGCTGCATCATTCGACATTGGCCTGAGCTAGCGAGTCGAATCTCAGTTGTTGATTGCACGTTGGCACCAGTAACATGGGTTCCGGCTTCCGGCGAAATCTGTTGCGATTCGATCTCGACAACGAGACCGAGACAATTCGGCATTACCGGACCCGTGGATTGCACAACGTGCATGAATATGGCCACGCACAGCGAAATTCGATGGTGCTAAACGTCCGACCTCCTGATATCGTGCTCCAGCAAAGTGTCCATCCGTCCGTCAAGTCCAGTTTATGGTGCATAAGACTTGACAAGCGACACTTGTCACTATACGCTAGAGTAGTGAATGATCCGGAGCTTCAATGCCAATAAAATACCCCGTTCATCCTGGACAGATTGTTCGCAGCGCCTGTCTTGAGCCATTGGGCCTGAGCGTGACTGCCGGCGCGAAAGTACTGGGTGTCACTCGACAGGCACTGAACAACGTGGTAAATGAGAAAGCTGGCATTAGTCCGGAGATGGCAATCCGACTCTCCAAAGCATTCGGGAGCACTGCGGAGACGTGGCTTGCCATGCAGACCGCGTTCGACCTTGCTCACGCGCGTAAGCGTGAGACCGATATCAAGGTTAAGAGATATGCAAACAGGCGAGCCAACTCGGCCGCTTGAAGGTAGGTCGCTGCGGTGGCACTGCGGGTTCAGTAGCTTCCCGATGCGAAGGTGAACATGAGGAGAATCGTTATGCGCATTCCGTCCTGCATCCCTCGCCAACTGTTTCTCGCTGCAGCGATCGTGGTCTTCGCGCCCTCTGCCGCGCCCGCGCAGCGAAAACGGGTCGCGGCGGCTACGGCTCGCATCCCGGACTCGACACTCGCGCGCCTCACGCCAACCAATCTCGCGAACCTCGAAATCCGTCGCGATAGTACCATCGCTGCGTCGGGCAAATATGCTGGCGGACACGTTGCGCCGGGAGTGACTCTCACCCTCGATCCAGCTGCGACGCTGGTCCTCACCTTCAGCAGAAATGTCATCGTGCAGGGTCTGCTCGTGAGCAAGCCTCGCTCGGGCGTCACACACACTATCCGCTTCGAAGGCGTGAATGAAGCCGCATATGTGGGCGGCGGACACGCGCCGATTGATTCCGATGTTGGTCTCTGGGTTACCGGTTCCGGCCGGCTGCAACTCGAAGGCGTTGAAACAACATCGTGGACACGCATGGCTGGTGGCGCCCTCGTAGGAGCAACGGACCTCACGCTGCAGGAAGACGCAATCGGATGGCGCGCGGGTGACAAGCTTGTTGTCGCACCCACAGCAGCGCCCCTCGACCGTGGCAGGAATGCCTCCTCCGTGCAGTTTGAGGAAGTGCAGATTGCATCCGTGTCAGGTCGCAATGTTACACTCGCAACACCGCTGCGCTCTGCGCACCCAATGGTGGACGGGCGCTGGACTGCGGAAGTTTTTGTCCTCAACCGCAACATGATCATTGAAGGCACGCCCACCGGACGCGCGCATGTTTGGATCAGTTCGACCATGCCGCAACATCTGTCGAACATCGAGATCAGATTCATGGGCCCATTCAACGCCGTCGATCCCGACGCTACCGTGCTGGGGCGCTATCCATTGCACTTCCACATGTCGGGAGAAGGCACGCGCACCTCCACAGTCCGCAACGTCATCGTCCATCACTCGGCAAATCGCGCGTTCGTGGCGCATGCGAGTTATGGAATCACATTCACTGGCACTGTTGCCTACGATGTTCAGCAGACTCCGTACTGGTGGGACAGGCCCAATCCAACTGCGCAGCGAAAGGTGCGTGATCACTCCAACGATGGACGTGACATCGTGTATGATCACGCACTCGCGGCACTGGTGCGCGCGGGCGTGCCGTTCCGCGGTTACCGGCTCTCGGGATTCCTGGTGGCTTCGGGGACGAATTTGCACATGACCAACTCGGTTGCTGTCGGTGTACAGGGGAACAAGAACTCGAGTGGATTCCTCTGGGGCGAAGGTCAGGGCGGCGCCCCCTGGGTATTCGACAGCAATCTCGCGCACAACAATGTGCGGGACGGAATATTCGTGTGGCAGAACACCCCTGAACGGCACAGGATCACGAACTTCACCGCATATCACAACGGCGGCGCGGGTGTCGAACACGGTGCGTACAGCAACGCCTTCATCTACGATCGCATAACCTTGTTTGGAAACGCCGAGGCGGGGATACGACTGCATGCGGAGAGCAAAGAGGCGCTGGGGGGACTCATCTTCCGCTGCGTGGATGTGAATGGCGGCGGAATCACACGCGCCGGAACGGTGATTGACCCGTCACCCGCCAATCACGGTGCCGCGCATTTCCAGGGCCTTACGGTCCGCGGAATCACCGGCCCGGAGTTCGAGATCAGCCCAAAGGCCGCAGCGCACGGGGACACGTTCGAGTCTCGTATCCGCCGTGAGCCCGCGAACTGTGGTTCCTCGAAGGGGAAGTGAGCCCCAATGCGCGCAGGTGTACCACTTCTGACCACCGAACACCGTTCACGTACCACTGATGGCATCCGACCGGAATCCCGGGGCGGATGCCATCAGTTTGACGTGGTCAGTGAGCAGTGATCAGAAGTTGCAGACCCACGTGAGCCGGCCGGCAAGGCCCCTTTGTTAAGTATCGGTTAAGGTTCTCACGAGTTATGGCACTGCCCATTGCACTCCTACTAGGTTGGTAGTCAACGCGATCAGCGTTGGCGCGTATGAAGAAGAGAGGAGTCGGAAGCAAGACCTGGTACTGGAGATCCTGCTGTGCAGCGGAAACTCGTTGCGATTGCGCTTTTGATTTTCTTGTCGCTGAGCGCGGATGCGAAAACTGGAGTTGTCCAGGTCTCGCAAGATCCGCCCCTGTGCGGCATTTGCTTCGAGCAGGACAACGAGACGCTCCCGGACAAGCACTACTTCCCCACGAAAGAACAAACGCTGAGCGCCGGCGGAGGGTCTTTCGCACCGTTGATGAGCGAAGACGCGCTGGCAATCTCGGCACAGGTGTGGAATACCGTAGCAGCGCATTCCGGTGATGCCCCCTCCGTAGCTGCCAGCTTCGCCAGCAATGCGCCGCGCCGTATGCCCAATGGGAAACATGGTGAACCATCCAGCGAGCCGGCCGACTTGAAGGACACCGACTGGGCGTGGGGTGGGTTCAGAGAATGCAATCGCGGCCCCGAAGGAAAGATTTCCGCGGGCTGTCACAGTGCAGCCTACGACAACCTGCTCTGCAATTCCCACTATGACGAATGCGACGATGAATTCTTCGCTCTCGCGGTGACTGCAGTGAAAAACGCGGATGCCATGGCACTGCGCGATCTCCTGCACCACTCCGGCAGCTCAACGGTGGTGCTCAACACCAGGCGTTCGGCAATTCAGCTTGTTGGATGCAGTGGTGACATTGTCGGTCATCTTCCCATCGATCCGTCTCTGCTTCGAGCGCTACAGTAGTCCTCACACAGTAGGCGGCGTCATGTCCAAACGCGGTTCGTCTCCTTTTCTGGTCGCGTTTCTCGCTTGCCTGTCACTCCCGCCTGTGATTTTCTCCCAGCCACGCGTGACAATTCGCGACAGCATCACGTGCGCAGCATGTCGCCTCACCCTCGAACGCGTGGTCGAGATTGGCGGAACCCGCGATTCGGTAATCCTGACGGTGAACACGAGGTTCATAGTTTCACCCGACGGCGCGCGCATTTTCGCATTTCCAACCGCAACCCCGGGTGTGATTGCCGTCTATGGCAGCAGAGGCACACTCATACGAACAATGGGACGGGAAGGGCGCGGACCAGGAGAATTCACGAACGTATTCGGCGCCACCTTGAGCGATGGCCGGCTCTACGTAATCGACAAGGGCGGCCAGAGAATAAATGTGTTCGGTCCCGCGCTGGCATTCGAACGCGAAATAAAGATGATCGAGAACCTTACCGACAGGGATGGAATTATCGTGGTTGGTAATCGTGTCGTCATCTCGTCGGTATACCAGACTCCGCCAACCACACCAGCGCCTGTCGCGATGCTCGACTTCGATGGCGCGCGCATTCGCACGGTCAGTCCCGAGCCGGATTCGGTACCGACACGTGCGCGGCGCCGCTACCTCGCCGAGTCGCGCGGTGACCGGTTCTGGGTGGCGCCGTTCAATCGCTACGAACTGCAGCTCTGGGACACAGCGGGGCGACAACAGCGCACGATCGTGAGAGACGCCCCCTGGTTCCGTCCCTATGTTGAGCAGACCAGTGTCGAGACAGTTCGTCCGCAGCCGCAACTCAAGAGCGTGCGAGAGGATGACGCAGGTCTGCTCTGGGTTGCGCTACTTGTCGCAGATTTGCGATGGGCACCGGTGCCGCTTTCGAGGGCGGCGGAAGCTCTTGATGGCAATCGTGTGTGGGACACTCGCATTGAGGCGCTTGACCCCCGTTCAGCCTCGCTGCTGGCGACCTATACCACGGACAATGTGCTTGGGAAGGTGATGGCATCCCAGCCGATGTTCAGTTCCTACCGCACCGACGCCAATGGCTACGTGATCTGGACATTGCATCGGCCGCGACTACAGCGGCCGCGGGAATGACGCGATGGGTGCAATGTTTCTGCTTCATCGCGCTGCTTGCCTGCTCGCGCGATGCCGACGTGAAGAATGTTGTGCCGGCGTATGTGGGAGATTCGCAGTGCAGTGGCTGCACGATTTCAGTCGTTGAACTCGGTGTCGTAGGCAACGATTCATTGAGGCCGACGCTGGACGCTCGGCTTGCGACAGATGGAGACTCTCTCATTGCGGTGGCTCCGCTTCAGGGCCGCGGCGCGATCGGAGTTTTTGCTTTCAATGGCGCGCTGCGACGGCAGTTGCCGCTGCCGCCGGAGTGGCGCACCGTTTCGGCTCTCGAGTTCCTCGACGAGGGATTGCTCGCAATCATGTCTGAGCAGCGCACGCGCGTGCTCACCCTGTCGCTTGATGGCAAAGTGGATCGCGAGGTGAGCGTGCCTCCCAACACACACCGGTTCCTTTCTTCGGCAAATGCACTGATTGTGAATGCGGAATTGCGAACTGGTGATGGGCTTGGTTTTCCGTTGCATCTGTTGACGGATGATGGGAAGGTGGCGAAGTCATTCGGCGCCAAAGATGAAACAGTTGTTCCCCGCGAGGAGAACCACTGGCGCCGCAGACTTGCATTGTCGCGTTCCGGCTCGGTCTGGAGCGCGAACCCTGATACGTACAAGCTCGAGTTGTGGAACACGCGTGGCATCCTGCTGCGACAACTGCAGCGCAAGTCTCCATGGTGGGACTCGACGGCATCGGGCGCAAACCCTGCCCGGTTTGCCACGGAGAAGCCCCAAGCCGAGTTGATCTCGATGTGGGAAGACAGCACGGGACTTCTCTGGACGCAGCTCAAGGTGGCAGCGCGGGAATGGCACCCTCTGTCACAGAAGGAAATAGCCCGGCGTCATGATGCCCCCTTTCAGCTGGGCGAGTATGACGAGTTCTTCGACACGGTGATCGAGGTGATCGACCCGGCGAAGGGGACTCTACTGGCTTCGGCGCGTTTTCCGGGTGCTGTCGGGTTGCTGCTGCGAGGGAATGTCTACGCGAAATGGACACAGTCCGGAACGCGGAGCTACGCGCTGCGTCTGGTACGGCTTTCGCTCAATGGGCGGACTGGATTCCCGCCTTCGCGGGAATGACGGCAATGGGACAACCCTTTGAACCTAGGGCGGGGTCAGAGTCAGGAGATCTCATGGCGATTGCAGCTTCCGCAAGACTCACCATTCCGGGCGAGGCGTCTGTCGTAATTCGTCGATCGACACAAGATTCGGAAATGGTCGCGGCGTGCCTTGCGGGTGACGCCATCGCGGAGCGCGCCCTCTATGATGCTCATGTGGAGGCTCTTTATCGGACAGCATTGCGGATCTGCGGTGGTGACAGCGACGTTGCCGACGATATCACGCAGGAGGCATTCGTGCGCGCGTTCAAACGACTCGGACAGTTTCGCGGCGAGTCATCGCTGCGCACCTGGCTCACTTCGATAGTGATTTCTTCGGCGTCCCGGGTTCTCAAGAGAGGGAGTTGGCTGCGCAACAAGGCTGTCGAACTGACTGATCAGATAGCCGATGGCAAAGTGCGCGGTGATGCGGATCTGGCGGCACGACTCGATGCAGCCGTTGCCAAACTTCCTCCAAAACTTCACATCGTATTTGTCATGCACGACATAGAGGGGTACACGCACTTGGAAATTGGCGGAGCAGTTGGAATTCCGGCAGGCACGTCAAAGGCGCGCCTCCACGATGCACGGATCAGATTGCGTGCAGCTTTGTCGCGAGAGTACGAAACATGGCGCACATGAAAGACGAAGATCTGGATCAAGTCATAGCTCGTGCGAAGGCGGGTCGCGGCTCGCCCGGGTCGGGCCCGGATGTCGAGCGAGTCTGGAAGCGCATCGGCGCCGAACGCGCACGTCAGAATGCGCGACGGGCGGCGCTCCGTGCAGGGTTGATGGTCGCAGGCGGCGCCATTGTGCTGGTCGCTGGTGGAACGGCAGCATTTCATTTTGTCCCCGGCTTGCGCAATGCAGTGTCTTCGTATTCTGACGGGTCGCCGGTGCGGGGTGCAGCCGCTACTCGCAACATCGACCTGCTGCCCGCCCACCAGGACCCGAAGTTCGAGCTGCGAACCGTTGTGAGCGCGGGGCAGCTGAGCAGTGTAGATGCGAGCGCAATACTCGCAGACGACGCCGGGAATATTTACGTATCGGACGGGAAGCGAGTTGCCGTGTTCGACAGCAGTGGGAAGCGAGTATTGACGCTGGGTCCAGGCAGTGCGGCCGCAGGCCAGTCGTTCAGTAGAATTACAGCGATCGCATGGCTTGCAGATACAATCGTTGTTGCCGACAGTGGCAGTGCCGGCGGAGAACTCACGTTCCTGTCGCGCGCTGGCCGGTTGCTCGAGCGCCGCGCGCTGCCCACGGGGATCGGTTCGCTCGAGGGTTTCTACGCGGCAGGTGAGCAGCTCTTCGCTGCCGGCATCGCGCTCAGTTCCAGCGGGGCGCGGCGCACCTATTTCCGCGTCAGCCCGCCGCGTCAGCCGGATGTGATGCTGGGTTTGCGTGATACTTTGGTGACTTCATCAGACATTGTTTGCAGTGACTCGCTGGGTGGCACGCACTCGGTAAGAGCACCATTTGCGCCGCAAGGACCAATGCGCGCATTTACGAGCGGCGGCGATCTTGTTGTTGCAATGCGGGACACCCTCGAATTCAAAGTCTATGATTCGAGCAACGGAAAACCAGCGGGACGCATTGCTACTGAATTCACCAAGGCTGTTTTGCCGGAAGAGAAGTGGGTGGCGGAGACGCGAGAGGTGCAAGCGTTGCGCGAGCAATTCGGCCAGCTGACGTGCCTTCCAACATTGACGCGACCCGCGACTGAGCCTGTGGTGATTGCCATGATCGCGGATGAACGAGGTCGGCTGTGGGTTGAGGCGAATGGTGCAAGTGGCCGCCAGCTGCTGATCATTGACGTGATGCAGGAGACATTTGAGGCGACGAACATGCCCGCGCGGGATTACAGCGTGGCAGCGGGAGTCAGGGGAAACCGGATGTTCTTCGTCAGTCGCGATGCGAGTGGACGTGCTCAGATCTCAGTCTATACGAAGCGGTATTAGCATCGGCCGAACCACCATTGTCATTCCGGCAAAAGCCGGAACCCATTTTCCCTCGACACATGGATTCCGGCCTTCGCCGGAATGACAGGATGTACGAACGCAGATGCGTCAACGTCTGTCGAGTTTGTAAATCCTCACATGCTCGACGTCCAGATCATCGCGCCAGATGCCGAGTACCCAGTCGGTGCCGATTTCGCGGACATCGAAATGGGCTGGTAACTGCACTTCACCCTGCAGTTGTCCAACCGGGTCGAGAACCCTCCAGCGCCGGTCGGGAACAACGACTTCCCGCTGTCCTTTCCGGTTGCGCAGATTTGCGTACAATGCATCCCACCAGTGAGTAGCGTCGGCGAAATCGTATTCGCGAACCCAGAGAAATCCCATGGCGTCAAATCGGAGTTCGGCGTATGCTGGAATCGTTCGCGGCATTCTCTCCGCGGTGAGCGCCGCATCCATGCCACCCCTTCCCGCACCCATTTTCGGCAGCAGGAACTCCCGAAAGCGCTGGATTTCCGCTGCGGTCATGGGACGGTCGGGGCCCGGAACGCGTGCGATGCGATACAATCGGCCAGTCGAATTCCATAGCGGAATTTCGAAAGCATCTCCAATTCCCGCAGCAAACCCCGAATGTCCAATGGCGAAGGAGAGCTTGCGCCCATAAGGTGTTGGTGAATAGCCGTATCCTTCCGCTCCTCGGCGATACGAATGATCTTCGATCGGGACGGTGTCGATCACTGCGATTTGCGATCCATTGAGATCGAATTGCGCGAGTATTCCACGTATCCGGTGCACTCCTTCGCTGGTTACCGGAGGACCGAACTGCATCCATGCAATCAGCGAATTGTCGCGACAGCCGAGCATGTCAGGGAAACGGCCGCTCTTCGCGTTCAATTGAAACTGTCTGACGAACTCCCCGTTCGCCGTGAATACGGAGATGCCTTTGACGGGAATCTCGACATACATGCTATCTGTTCCACATGTATGCAGGGTACCGGTGTGGGTTGCCGGAAATTCGCCGGGTCCCGTTCCCGCACGTCCAGCACGACCGATCGGATTGCCGCGGCCGTCGAAGAATCGAAACGATGCGCTTGCCCCATCGAGAATCACAACGGAGCTATCGGCGCGCCGGTGAACGCCGCGGATTGCGGAGAATTGCTGCACCGAATCGCCCGCGGTTCCGCCGACGTCGAAAATGGGAGGTTCCGCAACGCGCCAGTTTGTTTGCGGAGTCCACATCGGCGTGCTGCTCTCGACAATAATGATACCGGCACTGTCGAGTTCCAGCGCGGTGGAGCGCGGAGTCTCCTCGCGCGTGTCGGGCGCGCACGCTGCGACCAGTAGAACGAGGAACGACAGGAGTATGAGTTGCACGCGGTCCGGGATTGTCATAGCACGGATGCCTACCGTGTGAATCTTACCGTGAGTCGGGATAGCAGTGCATCTGACGGCAACCTCCGGGCACCCAGCACCTTGGTGGATTACGGTGGGCAGGGTGGGTATCAGCTATGCCACAGAGTATATCTGTCACTACATATGGAGGTATCGTATATGGGAGTGCCCCTCATGCTGCAGGAAGGCGACGCCCGACGGATTGAATCGCTCAAGAAACGTCTGGGCGCTAAAACGAAGGTGGAGGTTGTCCGTGCAGCCCTTGATCTGCTCGAGAGGGACGCGGATCGTGCGGAGCGAGTGCGGCGCTGGGAGCAAGCCACGCGTCTGGCCGCTGGCGAAAGCAAGCGGGCGCGTCGTGACTTCAGTCCTCATATTCGTCTCCGCAAGCCGGAGTGACGAAACGCTACATCACATAGCAGCTATAATTTGCTTGATCGCAGTCAGGCGCTGTGTCAGTGCATCGCGGCCGCCGAGTTTTTCCATGCGCGCGATAATTGGTGGCGGGAGGAATTCTCTGTCCGTGCACTCTATAATCGCCGCAACTTCCTGAAGTTCACGCTCCAGCCCCTGCGTGGACGGCATGAACTGCTCTACCACCTCACGCATTGCTTCGGCGGTCACCTTGGTCGCGCCTGACAGTAGTGAGCGGCGCCACGCTCGGCCTACCATTCCTTCTATGTCGGCGCCTGACAACTGACCCTTCTGCGGAATTGCAGGGACATCCTCGGGAAGCAGGTTCGTGCCCAGCTTGCGCGCCATCATGACGAACATCTGCCGCAGCTCTTCTTCGTCGACTGGATAGAAAAGCGGGATGTGTACTTCGGCACGGCCCTGCCTCTTGATATCGATCGGCAACAGATCGGGGCGTGCGGTCAGCAGCATCCATAGTATGCGCCCGCGATAGCGTGTGTCACCCATCTGCGTCGCAATCATCCCGAACACTCGGCTCGACGTTCCGGAATCACCTTCGGTTTCGCGATCGCCGAGCGCTGCGTCGGCCTCATCGACGACTACCATTACAGGGCCCATCGCGCGCAGCACTGCGAGTACACGTTCCAGGTTCCCCTCGGTCTCACCGACATACTTGGAGCGGAAGTTCTTGAGCATCACGCAGGGAATACCTATCTCCCCCGCGGCGCACATTGCCAGGAACGATTTGCCGGTTCCAACGGGCCCACACAACAGGTATCCCATTGGCACGCAATCGAGCGCACCACGTGCAAGCAGCGCAGCATCGTCGCGCAGCCGCTGCTTGGCAGCATCATGCCCTATCACGGTATCGAGCTTCCACTTTGGCTCGATGAACTCCAGCAGCCCCTGACACTGCCTCTCAAGCAATCGTTTCTTCGTTCTGCTGAACAACGTTGCATTGAGCCGTTCGCCACCGTCGAGCGCCGTTCGAATCATTACCGACACATCGTTGAGAGACATTCCGGCGCTGAGTTTCGCGAGTTGTTCCGGGGAGTAGTCCGAGATTCTGCTCCAGCTTTGTGCCTCCGCAACATCGCTCACATAGCTGAGCCGGTCGCGCTCTTCGGGCATCGGCACTTCCACAGTTGAGACATGAGGATTGCCTGTGATGCGATCGGTGATGTCGCTGCGTCGCTCGTCAATCAGCACGAACGCCATCTCGAGGCGCTTGACCTGTGCGCTGGTGGCCCAGTTGAGCAGTGTGACGGCCATGCCCGACGCGGGGAAACTCAGTCGGCCCGGCTCACCACCGGGGAAGAGATACGATGCCTGGCTTACCATCACTGCAACGCTGAGTCTCTTTTCCGGCGCAGCGATGATGTTGTCACGTACAAACAGGTCGAGCAGCTGAAAGACTGTCGCCGGATCATTCTTCAGAGTTGACAAGTCACCGATGCGTTTCGTCGCGAGCTGCACCATTTCCTTGAGGCGCTTTTCATTGCGGCCGGCGAAGACGCGCAGTCCCCGTCCCAGGTCGTAGTGCAATACGAGATCCCAGCGTCCGAACAATTGCTCCGACAGAAACTCCACGACTGTGCCAAAGGGCGCGCGGTCCGGTGTATCCACATCCGCGAGCGGCGTGAGATCGTAAGTGTTGCCGTGCAGTACGAAGACTGATGTTGTGCCTGAGAAATACAGGTCTGCGACCGCAAGCGCCCACGACGGATACCATTGGGGCAACTCCGCGCGTCGCGATACTCGTTCCGATGCTGGTGCCACAGAGGACTCGATGGTTTGTTCAGGGCTCATTTTGTCATACCCGTTGTCATTGCCGCGCAAGCGGCAACCCATGTTAGCGCGACCCAAAATGGGTTCCGGCTTTCGCCGGAATGACAAGAATTGCGGCAGCTCATTTGACCTTCACCCGGGCGAGGTCCGCGTTTAGGATCGCGGGCGGCTCTGCAAGCTGATCGGAGAGCCCGGACAAACTCTGCAGATTCATCACGGCGTCTTCGGTCTGTTGCATACTCTCCGCGGCCGCGGTGACCTGGGTGCTGAAGAGATCGGGATCCTGTCGGCTCACTCCCATTTCGATGAGCGCCTTGATCTTCGTTTCAATGCGGTCAAGCTCCACCGCCACGAATTCCGCGTCTCTGGCGCTCTTCTGATAGTTGTCCAGCCGGAGCTGCGCGTCAGAGAGGCTGTCCTGCAGCGACTTCGTGACCCGTTCATCCTTCGCAGTCTGCGCTGTCAGCAGCCGCACCTGCACGTCCTTCAGCCGCAGTGCGAGTTCCGGTTCACTGGTACTTTTGAGAAAACGCTCCAGCCCTGCCTGCGACATTAACAGCTTCAAGAAAAGAAAGAGGAGCTTGTCGAGTGCCGGTGTACGAATGGAATCAGCTGAATCATCGCCGGAACTCGATGTGGTGCGTCCTCGAACGCCCGAAGCGATGTCGCGCATTTCAAAACAGCGTTGGCGCAAGGACAGAAAACGCTGCAATGACGCGGCGGGAAGTGTCTCCAGCATGCGCTGCAATGAATCCTGCGCCGGCCCCTTTGCGGTGCGTTTGTAAACGTAATCCCGCTCTTCACTCGCGGCCTTGGCATCGATCGCGGTTCGGAAGCGCGGCATCGCAGTCAATCCTGTGAGGTACGCAATCTCCAAAGCGCCGACGATAGGCAACATCGCATCCGGAAAAGGTGAGATAGCCGCAAACGCCGTCGCCCCGAACAAGAGGAGAAGATTCCAGCGATAGAGGAAAGCAGCCTTCAGGTATTTGCGCACGAGGGATCAGGCGGAACGGAGAAAGTGAGTCGAGGTCTTAATCATCGCCCGCCCTCTTGGAACTTTCCAGCCCTTCCATGATGTCACGGATTTCAAACACCATCTCCAGGAACTCGGGCCGCTGCAGCATCTGACGCGCGGAATACTCGGGAGGCCGCACGGTGAATTGCTGTAAGATCGTTCCCGGAGCGGATGAAATGATGAATATCCGGTCACCGAGATAGACTGCCTCTTCGATGGAATGCGTCACAAAAAAGACAGTCGCCTGATTGTCGCGCGCCAGTCCGACGAGAAGGTCCTGCATGTTGAGGCGCGTGCGCGAATCGAGAGCACCAAAAGGCTCGTCCATCAGCACGATGCGGGGATGCAGAATGAGCGTGCGCGCAATCGCGACGCGCTGTCGCATGCCGCCCGACAGCTGATGCGGATACTTGTCAGTATCTGTGTCGAGATCGAGACCTACCCTTGCGATCCATTCGCGCGCGCGCTCGTGACGTTCCTCCCTGGGCACACCAGCGCACTCGAGGCCAAAGGCCACATTGTCGAGCACCGAGCGATTGTCGAACGATGTGTAATCCTGAAAAACCATTCCGCGATCTGGACCGGGACCTTCAACGGGCTTTCCAAGCACCAGTACCTCGCCAGTCGTGGCGGGATGCTGAGGTCTGAGGCCGGCGATGAGGCGAAGTATGGTGGACTTGCCGGAGCCCGACGGGCCCAGGATAGTAATAAACTCCTTGTGGCCGGGGATATCATCGATGCGAAACGTTACATCGCGGATCGCAGTGAACCCGTTGTCGTACGTCTTTCCAACCTTGTTGAATACAACGACCGGTACGGGTCCAGCATCCACCGGCGGCGGAGGAGGCACATACGGTGCGGCCGCAGCACTCGAAATGACAATGGGGTCCATTAATCGTTCTCCACTCTATATGGAAAGAGTCCGCGCTGAAAAAAGAACAGCAGACGATCTATGCCATATGCGAGGATCCCGATCAAAATGAGAACTGCAAACAAGTGCTCAGTGAGCCCGCGCCGCTGGCTCATCAGTAACAAGAAACCAAGTCCATGTTCGGCGTTCACGATTTCCGCAAGCATGATGTAGCCGAAAGCGAGACCAAAAAGACTTCGCAAGCTGCCGAAAATATCCGGCAATGCCAGCGCGATGAGCACCTTGGTTACGACCTGCCGCGGCGAAGCGCCCAATGTTTGCGCGGTTTCCACGTAGCGGTCGTGTACCGCCGAAATTGCGCGGAATGCATCGAAGAACACGAACGGGACCGTCGCGATGAAGATGAACATCACCTTCTGGCTTTCGTCGATGCCAAACCAGAGAATCGTAAGGGGAATCAGAGCGGCCACTGGAACGTTGCGCAGGAATACCGTGATCGGCCGAGTAAGCGCATCGAAAACCCGAAAGGACCCCGCGAGAATGCCGAGCGGCACCCCGATGACAATCGCGAGAATAAAACCACTGAACACCCGTTTGAGTGTGGCGGCCACGCTGGCAAGGATGGCTCGGTCGGTGAACAGCGACGGAATTCCCGCGATGACTTCACCCGGGCTGGGGAGCAAAACTGGGGACATCACGCGAGTTTCGGGGGTGGCACCAAGCGTGAGCAACCACCAGATCAAGCCGAAGATCGCCAGGCCAAGTACGCCAGCGCCCCGCCGCACAAGCGGACGGGGCTCACTGCGCAACGTGAACAGGTTTCTCAGAAACGACTTTGTTGCCGGCATGATGCGGTCGTGCTTGTCATTCCGGCGAAAGCCGGAATCCATTTTCCGGTCACCATGGGTTGCCGCTTACGCGGCAATGACACACCAGTTGTCCAGCCTGCAATCATCCGCCTGCCTTCCTCTCCAGCGGATAAACCTTGATCTCCACTCGCCGATTCTTGAGGTGGTTGTTGGGATCAGCCGGATCAGCAGGGCGATCCCAGCCTATTCCCTTCGTCGCAAACTGGTTGGCGTTGAGCGTCGGGAACTTGCGGATTAGCGCTTGCTTCACCGCATCGGCGCGCCGGAGAGAAAGCTCCTGAACGTCTGCCAGCGTCACGCCACCGCTGCCGCGCATCGACGCATCGGTGTGGCCTTCGATCACAATGCGCGCGGCACCGAACTGTCCCGACAGTTTCCCCGCCTCTTCAACCACGAAGGGCGCGTGTGGATCGTACAGCTCCTGGAGTTCTTTGCCGTCGACCGTTTTCGAGATCTTCTTGTCAATATCAGCGGAGTTGGGGAAGAACTGGATCACGACCGTCTTGGTGAGAATCTCGTCCTCGGCCTGAATCGCAGTTGCCGTAGTCGGAACGAACTGAACGTCGTAGTCGCTCTTCGAATTCGCATACAGCGGTTCGCTGCCGAGTGCCTTCAGGATCGAGAAATCCATCACTTGGTCAAATGGAACCGGTGCACCACTCACGCTGCCAATCTTCTTGTAGAGGAAGTAGGCAGTGTTCCATGTGCGCTCGAAATTCGTTGGATTGTTTTGGTTCATGAAGAACTCGCGATTCTCCGCGTAGTTCGTCGAATGCGCATCGGCGAGCATTGAGAGAGCGTCTTTCTCGGGAATGGAGTAGCCCGCAGCCATCAGTTTGGCAGCCGTCGCCTTGGTGGTCTGCGTCTTGAGTTGTTCCATCGCCTCGAAAATCCCGCGAACCATGCCTTCGATGATTGCGCCGTTGTCCTTGGCGAAATCGGCGCGTGCGAACCACACATCGGCGATCAGCTTGTTCGCGGTCTGTGTGTTGACGAGCATCTTGTTGCCTTTGACATCGGACAGGTTGTAGATGTCCGGCGCCCAGGATACCACGCAACTGATGCTCTTGTCTCCATTGAATGCCGCTGCGGCCTGAAATGCATCCTGGGTGAACTTGTACTTCACTTCACTGGGCTGAATGCCGCCCGCGATGAGTGTATTGAGCAGGAAGAAGTGCGACGGCGAATTCTGCGCGAGAACGACTGTCTTGCCGCTCATATCCCTGACGGACTTGATCACGTCGCGGCAGACGATTCCATCGCCACCATTGGACCAGTCGATCTGCTGATAGATGCGCGGCATGGTGCGCGAGTCCTTGCGCAGCTGTTCCACAAAAAGCGGCACCATGTCGAGCGTCGCCCACCCGATATGAAGCTTGCCCGAGGCATACGCGTCGCGCATGGCGATCGGGTCATCGATCAGCACCAGCTCGAGCTTGAAAGTTTTTCCGTCAGGCGCTGTCCAGACCTTGCCCGCCTTGAAGCCGTTGTTGGCAACGATCACGGGCGCCCAGCCTGCCCACACATTGAGCGCCATGCGCACGGTGCTATTCACCAGTGGCTCGTACGCGGACGTTCCCTTCACTTCGGGGAGCGTCGCGCTCGTCACGTAGGTGTATTCCTTTACCGTGGTTACGCTCTGGGCATCGGGGGCTTCCGCGCCACCCTTCATCTTCGCGAGTTCGTCGGGCGAGAGAGTGCCACCAGCGCCTGTTCCGCCGCTAGCGCTGAAGCGGTTGATTCCGAAATAGATCAGCCCTCCGACGATTGCAAGAATCGCCAGATAGAACATCGGTCTCGGTTTGCCGTTTGACATTTGTTCCTCGAATTATTGTAGTGAGGTCTTTTCGACCGTCGGTCCCAGATTCTTGACAGTCTCCGCTACTGGTGTTGTCTCGGGAGACTTGAGTCCCAACTGCACTTCAAACTTCGTGAGCAGATCCTCAGCGAGCGCCTTGTCCGCCGCTTCTTCCTGCCTGATTGCTTCGATGCCCTTGGACGACATGTCGGACGCGACTCGCGCCTTGCCACGATTGGTATCGATCTGTCGCTGAATCACACTTTCGATCTGACCGAAGTCCGTCGTCACATTCATTTCGAACGATTCCGAAAGTTGCGCGATCTCGGCTTCGGCCGCGCTCATCTTCAGTTCCGCATGGTACTTCTGAATCTTTTCGCGAACTTTTATGATGTCCTTGTTCGCCTTCTGGATTTTCAGAAGGTTGTTCTGATACGCGGTCTCGTGCATCTGAAGCTGACCTTCGTTGGTGCCCATTTCTCCCTGCACTTTCTGCAGTTGCAAGGCGAGCTGTCCTGCCACGTCACGATTGCCGGCTTTCAAGTGCGCCTTGATCTGCGCTTCCAGTTGCGTGGCGTTTGCTTTCGCTGACGTCACCTGGCGCGCTACTGTCTCGACGAGGCCGCGATACATCTCGAGCCCCTTGCGACCTTCCTTCAGCCGCTCGGTCGCCTGATCGACTTCGAGTTGCATGACCGCGATCGGGTCGGACTCGAAGAAGAGGTTGGCGAGTTTGTTGAACTGCGCACGGATGGCTCGAAAGAATTTTGTAAAGATCATGGTTATTGATTCCTTGGAATGCCGCCGGTGTCACGTTTGACACCGGGAGGGGGCAGCGTCTCGCCGGCGTTCATCGCCTCGGCGAGGATTTTTCCGCGATACACCGTGTCGAGGCTGGCACGCAGTGCCGGGCCGTTGGCTGCTCCGAGTACTTCACCATTTACCTCCTTGAGAAAAGCAAATCGTTCTTTGTCGATGTCGAACGCGACAAAGTACTGTCTCACCGCGCCTTCGCTGCGCCGGGCGATTTCGCGCGCGACACTTGAAGGTGAGCGGCCGTCGGTGTTTTCGCCATCGGTAACTACGAGGATGTACTTGCGAAAAGTTCCAGCTTTGTAGAGATCCTGCCGTGCCACGTCCATTGCGTCTCCTATGGCGGTGCCTCCTCCTGGAGTTGCAAGCGACGACAGCGCGTTCTGCAGCTCGTCACGGTTGTACGGCTTGACGGGTATGATGCGATTGACTGAGGCGCTGAATGTGTAGAAGCCGACATTCACCGGGAAGCCTGGCTGCTTCACAACGAATGAGTCGGTCGCTTCGAGCATTGCTTTTAGTGCTTCGCGCGCCACTATGTATTTGGGCCGGTTGTCGCTCTGTGCCCGCTCTTTCATCGAACCGGAGACGTCGAGTACGATCGCGATGGAAACGCCGAGTCCTTCGTCGACCGACGACACGTATTTGCTGGACTCTACTGGTGCAACGGCGGTGTCGTGGTCTTCATCCGGCCGCGAGGAAGCCATTCGAATGACTACAATTGCCACCACAACGACCCCGATGAACATTTGGATCGCACGCCCTGGTGACGAACCGCGGCGTGAACCGCGCAAGCTGAGCATCGACATTGGGATACCTCCCGGGGTGTAGAGTATAGCTTCCCAAGAGCCTCTTCGGCATGGGCTGGCCTGCGGGAACTACGATGTTTGGCCTTCGCGCGTGTCAGCGGCGGGCCGCAGGCCCCGATACAGTTGTCATTCCGGCGAACAAAACGTCACCCCGGCGAAAGCCGGGGCGGAACCCATTGTAGTGGGTGAACATGGGTTCCGGCTTTCGCCGGAATGACAACACTCCGCCAACCATGCGTGGCTACCTGATGCTGCGCAACCATAAGGCGAATCCTGCCTGAAGGGCCGGGTTCTGGCGCGCATGCCTTGACTCCACACCCCATACCGCGCAGGATGGTGCAGCCCAAAACTGCCCACCAATTGACGCCGCGCTTTGCGCGAGAGAGGATCCACCCGTATGGACGAGTCGATCAACCGGAAAAGGCTACTGATTGGATGCGTCATTGCGATTGTCGCGACCGCGTTTGGATTCGCGGTGCGAGTAGCAATCCTCGGCGACTGGCGGGCCGAGTTCAATTTGAGCAATGAGCAAGTCGGCTACGTGGCAGGCGCCGGACTCGCGCCTTTCGCCGTCTCCATCATTTTGTTCAGTCTCATTATCGACAAGATTGGAAATGGCGTGTCGATGGCGATTGCGTTCACCCTGCATGTCCTTTCTGCTGTCATTACACTTTGCGCGCCCCTTGCACTTGCGCCGGCGGGATCCTCGCCGGAGGCCATCGCCGCTGGACAAAAGGCCGGATTCTTACTGCTCTACATCGGCACTTTCATCTTTGCGCTCGGCAATGGAACGGTGGAAGCGGTGGTGAATCCCGTTACGGCGACTCTGTTCTCGCGAGAAAAGACCAAGTATCTCAACATCCTTCATGCCGGCTGGCCCGGCGGTCTCGTGCTCGGCGGGCTGGTGGCAATCGCGATCGGCTTCATCGATCCGACATCGCTACCAGGACGAGTATGGCAGTGGCGAGTTGGCCTCGTATTGGTTCCGACTCTGGTTTATGGATTGATACTCTACAAGCAGAGGTTCCCGGTTCACGAGCGTGTCGCGGCGAAGGTTCCCTACATCGACATGCTTCGCGAGTTCGGAGCTGGCAGCGCGTTCATCGTGACCTTCTTCGTGATCTCGGGATTGAACCAGATTCTGACGATCCTGAACGTGCCCATTTTCTCGCTCGGCACCCAGCTGCTGATGACGCTGGTCCCGACGATTGCATTCGCGCTGTATGTAAAGAGCTTCGGGCGTCCGATGTTTTTCCTCCTGCTTCTCGTGATGGTTCTGCTGGCGACGACGGAGTTGGGTACGGACGGCTGGATCTCCGACATCATGACCACGGTACTCAATAGTCCGACGCAGGGAACGTTGTTCCTCGTCTGGACGTCGCTCATCATGTTCGTGCTGCGCTTCTTTGCGGGACCGATCGTGCATCGCATTGGTCCCCTGGGGCTGCTCGCCGCGAGCGCGGCGGTTGCTGCCGTGGGACTACTGTGGCTTGCGACGGCGGGAGCATCGCCCCTCATGTTGTTCGCGGCCGCAACGTTCTATGGCTTCGGCAAAACTTTTTTCTGGCCAACCACGTTGGGTGTTGTCAGTGAGCAGTATCCGCGCGGTGGAGCGTTGATGATCAATGCGATCGCGGGGGTGGGAATGATTTCGGTTGGTGCAATCGGAATACCGGCCATTGGCGCGCTGCAGGACAACGCGTTCGCGACCGAAATACGCCAGGAAAGTCCCGCGCTGGCTGATCGGGTGTTGAGCGAAAGGCCAGGAATGTTCGGCGTTTCGCACGCTCTCGATCCAGCAAAACGCTCTGCACTCGCTGACGCTACCGAGATTGCAACGGTGACTCAGGTTGATGCGAAGTCGAAACAGGGGACGCTGGGCAAGATCGCGATTCTTCCAGTGATCATGCTGCTCTGCTATCTGGGACTGATAGCGTACTTCAAGTCGCGGGGTGGATACAAGGCAGTGAATCTGGAGGTCGCTGCGACCGGGAGTGGCTAGGGAAGGCCGAATGCAGAGCAATCGAGTACGGAATGCAGAAGTGGTAACGATCAGTCTGCAATCTGAATTCACTTCTGCATTCAGTATTCAGTAATCAGAGTTCTGCATTCTTCGGGGTTAGATCAAATGTCCAAGTCAACCACAATCTTCATCATAGTCGCCTTCGGGCTTCTCGCCACATGTTTCGGTGGCGGATACTACCTGTGGCGGACTTACGCGGGTCCCATGGTCGCCGAAACGAAGATTGCCATGGACGAGGCGACGGCGTTTGCCCCGACCACCGACAACTCAGGGTGTGTTACGGAGTCAGGATTGCGCTACAAGTCTGAGAACGAGGTGATCGGAGGAATGAAGTCAATGATGTTCCTGTCGGTTTGCCTGAAGGGAAGCAAACCGACTCCCGGTTTCTGCGACGGGGTTCCCGCGCCGCGTGACATGGCGAAGACTCAGCCGTGGCAAAAGGAACAATGTGGTAAGGTCGACGCAACGAATATGCGCTGTCCTATGGTGCTGGGCGCGATCCAGCAACACTGTCATCCGAACACGGCTTGATTTCGGTCGCGCACTATTCATTGAAGCGCAGTTCCCTGCAGCGCGGTGGCCGGTAAGCGCGGTTCCTTGAAGCGCTGTAATACGAAGCGCCCCTTCCCGAAGCGCTGTTCCTGAAGCGCCGTTTGCGACGCCGTTTAGTTTACTACGCTGCAAGGAACTGCGCTTCGAGGGACAGCGCCGCTAGTAACCGCGCTTCAAGGACCAGCGCTTGCCTGCAACTGCGCTGCAAGGACCAGCGCTGCTAGGACTTGCGCAGGACTGCCACCACACTCACCATAGCCAGCAACAATCCGCACGCGCAAACGATTGCCGCGCCCGTCGGCAGATCGAGCATGTACGATGCCAGTAGTCCGACGAGGCTTGCTGCTGCGGCTATTCCCCAGCCTACGGCCAGTTGTGACATCCAGCTCTTCGCCAGCATCACGCCGCACACCGCGGGCACAATAAGGTAGGCGAAAGTCAGCAGCACTCCGGCAACGCGTACAAAACTCACCACCACCAGCGCGAACGCCGCATAGAAGAGAAAATCCCAGAGCCGCACGGGCACTCCCCGGGCAATTGCCAGGTCATGGTTTTCGGAAATGAGTACGAAGCGTTTGTGAAAAGCTGCATAAAAGCCGCCCAGCACAGCGAAAATCAATACTCGCTGGCCCACCTCCGCGCTGGTCACGTTGAGGATGTCGCCGGTCAGCAGGTGTTCCAGTTCTTCTTTTCCTCCAGCTACTCTGCTGAGAAGAAGAATCACACCCGCGGCTGCGACGACAAAAGTGATTCCTATTATCGCTTCCTGCGGCACCTGATGATTGCGGCTGCCGCGCGACCAGCTGAAGAGTGCCGCCGCGACGAAGGTGACGCCGAGCGAAATCCAGAATGCCACGCGATCATGAAAATCATAGCCTATGATGAGCGCCACGCAGGTGCCCAGTGTAGCCACCTGTGCCAGCGCCAGGTCAACGAAAATCACCTCTCGCTTCACCACGTGAAGCCCGAGATAGACGAGCAATGGCGGGAGGATCAGGCAGGCCGCGAGCGGCCACTTCATGACCGCCCACACCACCTGGAAATCGACCTCGTTCATTTGGTCCCCTGAAGACCGTTCGCAAGCGTGCGCACTATGTAATCCATCAGGCCGAAATACGTGTCGGTGTTCGCAACTGCGCCGGGCTGCTGCGGAAGGTCCAGCACCACGCCGCTGGTCTGGCGCGCAACCGTTTCCGCGGTTCTGCGATTCTGGAATGGTTGCACCAGTATCACGCGCGCGTTCGTGGACTTCATCGTCGCGATTACCTTCGCGACATGTGCTGGCGATGGTGCGATACCAGGCTTTGATTCCAGCGTCTCCACCACATTCAGCTTGAAACGTTCGGCGAGATAGACAAAGTCCTTGTGATACGTCACGATCTTCGCGCCGCTGAACGGGGCCAGCTGCCGTTGCCACTCCAACATTCTGGCGTCGAGGGTCGCATCGAACGTTTTGAGATTCGCCTGAAAGAGCGCGGCGGATTTCGGTGCTACCTGTGCGAAACGTGCGGCGAGTTGCGCCGCGATAATTTTCACGTTGAGTGGATCGAGGAGGAAATGGGGATTCCCAAGAGCATGCACATCACCCGCGGAACGATCCAGGGTTGTTGGTACCTCGAGCATTCTCACGCCTGTCGACGCCAGGATGCGCCCCGGCGCGCCCGTCGCAAGTTTGCGGTTGCGCGCGCTCTCGAGCAGAGGTGGCAGCCAGCCTACTTCGAGATCTGCTCCGCCCTGTATCAACACGTCGGCGCGATTGAGCGTCACGATGTGACTGGGCTTGGCATCCACGAAATGTGGGTCTTCGGTCGGTTTGGCCAGTGCCTTCACATCTACAGCCGTGCCGCCGATCGCCTTTGCAAGCGCGGCGAGGTCGGGAGTTGTTGCAACCACGTTCAACGTTTGCGCGGTTGCTGAACCCACTGCAAAAAGCATTGCAAAAGCGGCGGCAGCCACCGCTTTTGTCATTCCGGCGAAAGCCGGAATCCATTGTGACGTCAACATGGACCCCGGCTTGCGCCGGGGTGACGAGATCACGGCGGCAGCGGTTCGATCTATGATGAAGTTTTTCATTTTGTTTTACCTCTAGAATTTGTGCGATGCATGTGCGCCGAGCAGGAACTCGAATTGCATCCACAATGAGTGATCACGGCCGATTCCCTTCCGGTTTTCATGGTTGTATTGAATCCGGAATTTCGAGAACTCCGTGGGATACCACGTCACATTCGGCGATATGCGCGATCTGTCGGCGCGCAGTACGGCGTCGAATGATGCTGCGTCGCCGTTGGCGAAGTCGGCGCGTATGCCAGCCACCATGCGAGGCTTGATGCCCCACAGCAACTCGGCATATGCACTTCGGTCACGCAGCGTCTCTGCCGGCAGCGTTGTCAACGGATCCTCGGCAGCGGTGCGTTCCGCCGCATCATAGTTCCGGTAGAAAACTTCAGACTGCAGCGAAACGAATGGAAAGCCTTGTTGCGCGGTGGCTGCCTTCCATTTCCAATAAACATCGCCGCCAACTATCTGTGTGTTCGCGTCGGCTCCGGAATTGTTCGGCCCCAGTGCTGCCGACGCGCCGAGCACCAGCGTCTGCGTACTTGTGAGATCAAATGAGGTGGCGATGCGTGGGACGAACAACATGTCCATGCCTCCGTTCACGCCAACTTCTTCGGGCACGCCACCATGGATTTCCGCGGATTCCTCTCCGCGAAAACTGAATGTTGTGCCACCGACGCTGTTGAAGACGCCGAGCATCACCTCAGTGTAGAACGACGTTGGCGCGAGCCATGAAATGCGTGCGCCCTGGCCGCGCAGCCCCTCGGGACCGAAAACCCTGTTGAGCGCCAGAGGCTGATCCACAAATGACCACGAATGCGGATGCTGCGGGTTCTGTCGTCCAAACTCGGCGAAGAACTGACCGCCCTTGAGCTGCAGTCTTCCAGGGAGCGAAGTGGTGATGAAGTACGCTTCCTCCAGCTCGACACCGGTCTCGCCCTCTTCGTCGAGTTTGAAGACGATGTTGGCGAATCCCTTGAAGTAGGGATCGACCGCGCCATCGAGCGTGAGCTCCGTGCTGGGAATGGTGAAGCCGCGCACGCGCGGATCATGATCGCCGACCTGCAGCGACCGCACATCACGTTCGCTGGACCAGCCGAAGTCGGCCAGTGCTACGAAACCGACATTCATGAAGGTGCCGCTTTGCGGAGGCTGCGCCTGTTGTGACCGGGTCAAGTTGAGCGGCGTTTTCGAACGCGCGCTTTGCTGTCCGCTATCGGGGGCAGCTTGTGCCGCGAGATGGCCGGACGAGAAAGTCAGGACCGCAATGATGGATGCGGCCCAACGAAACTTCTTCATAATGGAAGCGTCTCCTCAACTGCGATGTAATCCGGGCCTTGTGGCCACGGAGTGATCTCAGCAGAGAGGAGCGGGGGGTGCGCGCGAGAGGAACCCTGGGTCGGTCAGGCGTTGAACGGCCCTGGGCGCAAGAGGTGACTGGGTTTCGTGATGGCGTCCAACGTATGACACTTCGCCATTGCTTTCGGGCCGGGCTGGTGAGTCGAGCAGCCGGCATACGGGGCAAGTGCTTGCGTCGTGGCTGTGTTTTGCAGGCGCACGGAGGTTGCTGCCCTCAACATAGGGAGCGTAGTCCTCTGCAGAAGCAATCGCTTCCAGCACAGGCGCCGCCGCGCTAGCCGCTAACTGAACGGTGGCGAACGCGAGCGTGAAAGCGCGGAGAAATGGCCTCGTGCGGTTCATGGCTTTTTCTAATATACCCGGGTGGACCAAAAGTGCATCCGATCGCCTCCGGCCAAGCATCTACGGAGGGGATAGCGGATGCTCCGGACTGAAGGGCGGATTGATTGGAGTGGTATTCGGGGTGCGGTGTGCTACGACGAATTTGAGCCCCATAACGGCGATCGATAATCGCCGCGCTGAACGGCATCCCTAAGGTATTCTCTGACGCTTTCGCGATCGTCAGGATGAGTGATCCCCGTAGGCGACCCAGTTCCGCGAAGCACACGCACGCGGGCGCTGCCTTCCTCAACGAGTTTCCCCACAAAATGCGGGAGGAGAAACTCGGCTTCGGAATTCTCTCGATGCTGTTCCGCAAATACGCGAAAAGCACGTTCGAGCTGCGGGAAGACGGCGGGGGTAAAGCCCCACATGTTCATCGACACGGGTGTATCTGGCGTGATGCCGTGAGTGTTGCTGTCGCCAATCGATTGAGCGACGATGCCATCGGGGCCTGGGACTATTCGCGCTTCCTCAATGCTCACGAGCCGGTCCTCTGCGTCGCTGTGCAGGATGGCTCTGCTGACCGCGCTGCCGGTGCGAAGTGTGTTGGCTACGGGGAATCCCACCACCGCGTAGTCGGGTGTGAAGGCGCCGTCACCGGCTGATCGGAGTGCCGCGTTGCAGAATACTGCGGCGATTGCGATTGCTTCGCGTCCATAGAAGTCGTCGCCATTGATTATCGCAAAGGGACCGTCGACTGCATTCGCAATACAAAGTGTCGCGTGCGCGGTCCCCCACGCTTTTTTCACCGGCGCGTCGCGCGGTTGCTGATGCTCCAGTGTGACCTTGGTGCGATTATTCCAGCGTGTGACTACTGTGCTCTTGAATTCAGGCTCCTGTTCGGGCCTGACAATGAGAACGACCCGATCAAATCCGGCGCGCAGCGCGTCGTGGATGGAATAGTCGATCAGCGTTTCGCCAGACGGGCCGAGCGGTTCGAGCTGTTTGGCGCCGCCTCCGCCAAAACGGGTGCCGAGTCCGGCTGCGAGAATAGCGAGAGTCGAGTTCACATGACGGAATGGTGTTGGACTCAGTACCAGCCGATCGGTTTCTCATTGAGATTAATGTGCACCTGCTTCACCTGCAGATACTCCTCCACTCCCCAGGTGCCCAGCTCGCGCCCGATGCCACTTTGTTTGAACCCGCCCCAGGGCGCTTCGACGAATGTCGGCTGCATGTGATTGACCCAGATGACTCCGGCCCGCAGCCGTTTCACAGTCCGCAGTGCACGGAAAATATCGCGCGTCCAAACCGCGGCTGCCAATCCATAATAGGTGTCGTTCGCGATGCGGATGGCATCGCTCTCGTTGTCGAATGGAATTACCGCCGCAACTGGACCGAAGATCTCTTCCTGAGCTATGCGTGCCGCGTTGTCGACATCGTAGAAGATTGTCGGCTCGATGAAGTTGCCGCGATCGAGATCGCCGCCTTTTGCCTGGCCGCCACCGAGGGCCAGCTTTGCCTCGCCCTTTCCGATTTCCTGAAATGCACGCACACGATCGAACTGTTCGCGGCTCACCAGCGGTCCCATTTTTGTGGCGCGATCGATTCCCGGTCCGAGCTTGATGGTTCGCGCTTTTTCAACCATTGCGTCGATCACCTTGCGATAGATGGACCGCTCCACAAGAATGCGGCTTCCTGCCGAGCAGACTTCACCCTGATTGATGAACAGTCCGAAGAGTGCACCATCGACGCTCGCCTCAAAATCGGCGTCCGCAAAAAGAATATTGGGTGACTTGCCGCCCAGTTCGAGGGAAATCTTCTTGAGCGAATCGGATGCGGCGCGCATGATGATCTTGCCGACTTCGGCGCTGCCTGTGAACGCGATCTTCTCAACATCGGGATGCACTGTGAGCGCGGCACCAGTGGCACCGAATCCAGTCACGATGTTCACGACGCCAGGTGGTAGTCCGACATCATTGAAGTGCCGCGCCAGTTCCAGAATGGTGAGCGGAGTTTGTTCGGCGGGTTTGAGCACCATGGTGCACCCAGCGCAGATGGCGGGCGCGAGTTTCCACGCGGCCATGAGGAGCGGGTAGTTCCAGGGAATGATTTGTCCGGCAACGCCAATGGGCTCGCGCAGTGCCAGGCTTAGCGCGTTGTCGGGGACAGGAATTACTTCGCCTTTGATTTTGGTGGCGAGTCCGCCGTAGTACTCGAAACATGTGGCCACATCGGCGATGTCGAATTCCGATTCGACGATGGGTTTGCCGTTGTTGAGAGTCTCGAGTTCTGCGAGGTGGGCTGCGTTATCGCGCACGACCTGTGCGATTCGGAACAGAATTCGACCGCGCTCCTGCGCGGTGACGTCGCGCCATTGATCGGATTCGAACGTGCGGTGCGCGGCGGCGACGGCAGCATCGATGTCTGTGGTGTTGCCGTCAGGAACTCGGGCGATCACTTCCTGCGTGGCGGGATTGACGACATCGATCCAGCGGCCGGATCGGGAATCGACGAATTTGCTGTCGATGTAGAGAGAGTGGGTGGTTACTGGCATGGGTAGTCGGGATTGAATCTAGGGGATGGCGGATGCTCCGGACCAAGCGGATTGATCGTAGCTCGTCCCAGGCGGTCGCAGCGCGCGACAGCCAGATACGCCACTTAACAGTCCGCGTCCATCCGGAGCGACCGCTATCCCCTTGACCGATAGCCCCGGGTTGAGTGTATTCCCAGAGGCACCACACAGATCTATCGGAGGAAGTACATGCGATCCAAAACGCTCGTTGTCGCCGCGTGCGGCGTTCTTGCAGGCTGTACTGCCGCTCCAATCGCGCAGGGCACAAACGTGGTTGTTCAGCAGGCGCAGCAGCTACAGCCGGCTCCGGGAGCCGTGCCTGCCCCGGGTACTGGGCTGACGCTCAACCAGGCGCAGCAGGATTCAGTTATACGACCCATGGTCGCGCGCCTCGAATTGGAGCGCTACAAGGCGACAATCAAGGGTCTCACGATGTTTGGAGACCGGCGACAGGGAACTGACCGCAATCGAGCCGCAATCGACTGGATCGAGGCGCAACTCAAGAGTTATGGCTGCACCAATACAGAACGGCTCAACTATGAATTCACTCGGCGAATGCTGCAAACTGATTCGACGCGCAGAGTCGATTCGATCGCGACCGCCGCAGCGGTGGCGCGCGGCGGTGGCGCCGCTGCAGCAGGAGCGGGAGCTGGCAGGGGAACTGGCGGTGGTGGTGGTGGCGGCGGAGCCGGAAGAGGAACTGGTGGTGGAGGCGGTCGAGGTGCGGCCGTGGTGCTAACACCGGCAGACTCCGCGCGGCTCAGAACTCTTCAGACTGCAATGGCAGCGGGACGTGGTGTTTCGGCCGCGGACAGTGCATTCGTGACTGCGTCGACAGGACGCGGCGGACGCGGAGGAAATCGAGGAGGCGGTGGTGGCGGCGGACGTGGCGGCAATCCACCCAAAGGCTTCACCGCACCCACAGGGGTGAATACGAATCCCATGCTGCAACCTGATACGGCCCTGCGCCGGCTCAACATGCAGCCTGACACACCAGGACCGCGACAGGAAGTGTACTGCACCAAGATCGGCACCACGCGCCCCGATGAGATGTACATCATCGGCGCACATATGGATGGTCACGGCATGGGTTCGGCCGCCAACGATGATGGTTCGGGCACTGCACTCGTCATGGAACTGGCGCGTGTCTTCAGCTCTCCAGACGTCGTGACAGAACGTTCCATCCGTTTCATCCTGTTCAACAATGAGGAGACGGGCGGCGGAGCTTCCGCGTATGCACTGCAGCGCGCACCACTGCGCGGAATCGAGAACCCCGTGGGCTCAGGCAAGTATCCCGAACCAAAATGGCTCGGCATGATTCAGCACGACATGATGATGTGGGATCATGGAATGCCCGGTCCGGATGGAAAGTTGAATCCGGAGCAGCGGCGCGAAGCCGATGTCAACGTCGAGTTTGCCGGCGCCAGCAGATACGCGGACGATGCGTCGAAACTGGCGTTCTACTTCCGCAGGATGAACGACCGCTATGCTACTGACTATCCCGCGGCAGTCGGTGATCGCATGAGCAACACGGATTCAGGTTCGTTCCAGGATCTGTGTCCCGCGATCAGCCTGCGCGAGAACGAAAGGCTTGCGCACACGGGCACCGGATGGAATCCGACGTGGCATCAGCCTATTGATGTTTACAGCACGTTCTCGGACAAGGATTTCAGATTGGGACTCAATGCGGCGCAGACCACACTTTCGGCTGTTGCGGCGCTGACGGGAGCAACACTGAAGAAGTAGAAAAACGATCGCAAATCCATACCAGATAGACGAGGACTGAACAACGATCCACGATAGACGATAGACGAAAGACGAATAGGAAGCAGTCGCCGCAGTGCAATCGTCTATCGTCTACCGTCTATCGTTGCTCGTGGATCAGGCCTCGTCTATCCCTTATCAAGTTGTTCCAAGCGGTGCTCAGGAGCCAAAGAGCAGGTTCAGGAGAATGCTCCGGGTGAACGAGAGAAGGAAAAAGGCAATCAGTGGAGTGATATCGATCATGCCTATCAACGGAACCACCTGGCGGAGGGGCCGCAGGATTGGTTCTGAGAGCGTGACCGTCCAGCGCATCCATTTGGAGTAGAGCGAGAGGCCGATCCACGACGAAATCACTCGCAACAGAATCGCCAGCTGCAATATTGTGAAGGTCCAATTTATGAGAGCGGCGACCAGCGCGGCGGGACCGTTGTCCGCCATCGTCAACATCCCGACCTGGTCTCTCACGAAGCCAAGCGTGGTGAGGACAACGAATCCGGCGACAACTATGGCCACGAGGGTCCACCAGGGCGCGCTCGATGGCATGCCACCAGCGCGCACGATCTTGCGCTCGACGGGCGCTATGATCGGGTCGACAAACTTGCGAAGGAACTGACCGAGCGCGCCAAATGGATTGATGCGACGCGTTCGCACCGCCCAATCGAGCGCGCACAGAACTCCCGCTACCACAGCCAACCAGAAGAAGGCAGGTCGGAGAAATGCCAAGAGCTGATCGAAGGCCTGAAAGAATGCGGTCACGGTGAATAACTCTAAGTCCTCGTGATGCGATCCGCTATGCTTGATCGCGCTGGTCGCGGAGGGGAAACCGGCCCTAATGTCAGTGCTAGTGCTAGTGCTAGCGAGCCGTGACTCGCACTCGCACTCAGCTACCGCGTATAAGCCCAGGCAAATGCCAACCGATCCGCCCACTCCGCGATCTTCTTGTCGGTTGGTTTCCCCGCACCGTGCCCCGCCTCGGTTTCGATGCGAATGAGCGCGGGCGCCGGACCGCCCTGCGCGGCTTGGAGCGCGGCCGCGAATTTGAAACTGTGCGCGGGTACCACGCGATCATCATGGTCCGCTGTCGTGATCAGGGTGGCGGGATAACGCGTTCCGGGTTTGAGATTGTGCAGCGGAGAATATGCAAACAGCGCCTTGAACTGTTCGGCATTGTCCGAGGAACCGTAGTCCGATGTCCACGCCCATCCGATTGTGAACTTCTGGAAACGCAGCATGTCCATCACGCCGACGGCAGGCATCGCGACGGCGGCCAGTTCGGGTCGCTGCGTCATTATCGCACCAACCAGCAGCCCGCCATTTGAGCCACCCAGTATCGCCAGATGCGCTGAGCTTGTGTAGCGCCTGCTGATCAGCAACTCCGCCGCAGCGACAAAGTCATCAAACACATTTTGCTTCTGCAGCAGAGTGCCCGCCTCGTGCCACTCGCGTCCATACTCGCCGCCGCCACGCGTGTTTACCGATGCATAGATGCCGCCACGCTCCAGCCATGCGAGTATCGCCGGTGAAAAATCCGGTGTTACCGAAACGTTGAATCCACCGTAGCCGAACAACAAAGTTGGATGACTGCCGTCCAGCACGAGTCCCCTGCGCGCGGTCACGAAGATTGGAATTCGTGTGGACTCATTGATGCGCGTGAAAATCTGTGTGGTCTCGTACTCGTCAAATGGGAAGTCCAGCTTCGGTTCACGATAAACCTCCAGTCGTTCGTTCGTGAGCAGGAAGCGATGCACGCTGGGTGGCGCAAGAAAAGATGTGAAGCTGTAGAAGAACTCCATCTGGTCCGGAGCGCCCCAGATTTCGCCGACTGTTCCGAGCCCTGGAAGCGGCACGTCCCTGATGGAGCCGCCGCGCAACGAATAGATGGTGAGCGCAGAGCGTGCATCCTTGAGGAAGTTGATTACCAGCGAACCACCGGCCGAAACTGCCTGCTGCATTGTGTTGGGTGTCTCACGGATTACCGTGATCCAGTTTTCCTCCTGCGGTTCGTTCACATCGATGCTGACAATCCGTCCTCTGGGCGCGGTGTGGTCCGTGAGGAAATAAAAACGGGAAGTGTCGCTGTGGACGTACGTGAACGCGCCGATGAATTTGTCGATAAGACGCACGACCGGTGCGGTCACACGGCTGGCGCCGCGGCCGGCGAGATCGATTACGGAAACGAGATTGCGGGGATCGGTACCGCGCCAAATGGCAATGATGACAAACTCGCCATCCTTTGACACTATCGCGTCGAAGCCCAGATCGGGGTCATCCGGTCGTTCCAGAATGAGAACGTCGGCGGACTGACTGGTGCCAACGCGATGGAAATAGAGCTTCTGGTTCTTGACTACTCCGGTGAATTCTGCGCCGCCGCGGGGAGCATCGTAGCGGGAATAGAAAAACCCCGCGTTGTCCCGCGTCCATGAAATTCCGGAGAACTTGACCCACTTGAGAGTGTCGGCGAGATCGGTGCCGCGCCTCACATCGCGTACGCGAACCTCCTGCCAGTCAGATCCAGCAGCCGACACCGCGTAAGCGAGGTAGTTCGAATTGGGCGACGGCTCGAAAACAGAGAGAGAGGCGGTGCCGTTGGCTGAAAGAGTATTGGGATCGATCAGGACGGCAGGATTGCCGTTGATACCGGACTTTACATAGAGGACGGGCTGGTTCTGCAGCCCGGAATTCTCGAGATAGAAAAAACGATTGGCAGCGCGCACCGGGACGCCATACTTGGGATAATTCCAAAGTTTGGTGAGGCGCTCGCGCAAAGAATCGCGCACGGGAATGCGACTGAGGAAGCTGGAAGTGAGCGTGTTCTGCGCGTCGATCCACTGCCTGGTCTCGACCGCGTTGTCGTCTTCGAGCCAGCGATACGGATCGGCCACCTGAACGCCATGGTAGGTATCGACCTGATCGGCGCGGCGAGTGGCAGGATAGGTGACAGCCGCCGCGCCCTGCGCAGCGAGTTGTTGCGCGGGGATGGCGGATGAAAGCACGGTCAGGATGAGTGCTAAGCGTAGATGATTTGACATGGACAAGCGCCGTGAAAAAGCGGGGCGTTGGCCGGACAGCTGGCCTGCCTCAATCTAAGTCAAAACTGGCTCACTACGGATTTCAGGGAAAGGAGGCACGGAAAGACGTGATCTGACATCGCCGTTTCCCGAACCACATTGACAGATTTGCCAACAAGCGTTCGCGGGGAGACCGGTCAGGGAATCGGAACCTGCTTCGCCTCGAGCACTCATTGGCAAATCTGTCAATAAGGTTCGGGAAACGGCGATGTCAGATCACTCCAATTGCGATGCTATCGTTTCATCTTGATGTTGATCACGCCGTTCGCAGCGCGCGCGCCGTAAAGTGACACTGCGGCGGCGCCACGCACAATTTCAATGCTCTCGATCTTGGTTATATCCAGCGCCTTGAGGATGTCGTCAGCGCTACTGCCCATTTGTATGACTCCGTCCACGATGACGAGGCTCGGCGGGTTGGAGACGCTAAGCGGGTTGCGAATCTGAACTACAACATCCGATCCTGGAGCGGCACCACCGCGAATCTGAAGGCCCGCGACAGTGCCGGCGCCCCGACCACCGGCACCCCCGCCGCCTCGACCGCCGAGTGGAGAAAGCGCGTTGGCACTTGCGAAAGCCTTCGTTCTGATGAACAAGACGCCGTCTCGCGCCCGCTCGCCAAATTGTGATATGGCTATGGGGCCGCTAACGACTTCCACGCTCGCGATCTCGCCAGCCGTCAGGTTGCGCAAGGCCGCAGACGTGTCCTGAACAATGACGCCGTCCACCGCGATCATGAGGCGCCCCAACTGCTGCTGAAGTGCGAGCGGTGCTTCGCGGACCACCGTGTCGACGCGCGGTCGCACTGGCGGAACCGGTAGCGGCGGCGTTCTGATGACGGTATCGCGATTTGGCGGAATTGCCGCCGGCGGAGGTGGTGTTCGTGGCGCTCCGATGGTCGGATCATCCTGCATCTGGATCACGCCATCAATGATGATCAGCGGACGAGTGAAAGTCCCCTGCGGAGCTGGAGACGAAGTTGGCGCCGGCGGAACCGGGGTTCGCCCGATCGTCGGATCATCCTGCATCTGGATCACACCATCAATGATGATCAGCGGACGGGTATACGTAACGACATTGGCAACGGGAGGAGGCGGGACCGCCTGAGGCGGCACGGTAACGACCTGGACAGGATCTGGAATCTGGATGACACCGTCAACAATAATCAGCGGATTGGTTCGCGTACCGGCTACAGGAGCTACAGCGGGTGGCGTCGTTGGTGGCGGCGTCATTGTCGCCATTTGCGGCTCGGCAGCAACTGTTGCTGGTGTTGGGCTCACAGCAGGTTCATCGACATTGCTCGCCGGTTTTTTCAGCGCACAAGCGGAAACAATCATGGCAATGGCGAGCAGAGCGAATGCGGTGCTTCGCAGTCTGAAGAATGACGGACGGTGCGTGTTCATTGCGAGTAGCCTCCGTTCGAGATGTGTGGTCCGGTCCGAGAGCGCTGTGGCGCCGACGGGCAGTCCCGATGATTGTTGCGAGAGTTCGATGAGGAGAGCGCCGTAAGAGCGGCGCGGAGTACCATGCGCGAGAACGCGCGCATCACAGTCGAGTTCCACGGCGAGTCGTAGCCGCCAGAGCATCCACCAGACCGCGGGATGCCAGGGCATGGCGAGCGCGCATGTCCACGCCGTTGCGAGCATCAAGGGATCGCGCATGCGCACATGCTCGCGTTCGTGGTCGAGCACCAGTCGCTGTTGCTCACGTTCGCGCTGCAGCAGCCATCTGGGAATGACGATGTCGGGGCGGAACGCGCCCACGACCGCCGGTCCTGCGGATTGCGACAGGCGAACGTTGGTGCCGTGTAGGTTGAACACTGGCCAGCCGCGACGGGCGCGGTGAAAACGCACATGTACCAGTAGAAAGAGAAGAAAAAGAATTGTGCTCGCTGCCGCCCATGCTCCGTTGTAAAACGATTCGAAGCGGCGCGGCAACAGGCTGGCAACCACCTGCGGCAGTCGCTCCGCCGCCGATATGACCGTGGTGACTGCGTCCGAAAACGGACTGGCGATCTGTACGGGCGCGTCGGGCGCAATGTCTGCGTTTTCGGTCACTGCAAAACTCGAAAGTTCAAACGGAATCGACGCAGAAGTTTGTTGCGTGCTCTCAGGGGCGATAATGGCGAGGGCAATAGTCAGCAGCAGTCCGCCAAAAGGCGCCCACCTGCGTGGCCATCCAGCGAGACGACAGGCTGCATCAACCGCGAGAACAGCGACGGCGACGATCGTGCCCGCAAGCAGCATGTACGCAATCCACGCGGTACTCATTTTTCCTCCTTCAACCTCTCAGCAAGCAAACGGCGCATCCGTTCCAGTTCTTTTCTGCTCAGCTTCCTGTCCGAAACCATTTGCGAGAACATCCGTTCGGCCGAGCCCTGGAAAATCGAATCGCGAATGCGAGAGAGTGCACTGCCTCCGGCGCGCTCAGCCTCGACGAGAGGGAAGTAACGATATGCGCGTCCCTCTGCTACGTGATGGACATATCCCTTCTCCTCGAGCGTCTGCAGAGCAGAGAGGACAGATGTGTACGCGAGTTGTTCGTCCAGCGCGTCGCGGACCTCGGTTACCGTTGCCGAGCCCTGACGCCAGAGGATGCTCATGACTGCGAGTTCGCGTGGTGGGAAGTAGATGTCGGGCATTGGCCTTCGTGGCTACGGGTCTTTCCGTAGGTTAAGCGCTGGCATTGGAGTTGTCAACTGGCTTTTCCGTAGACCTGTGTCAGAACCCGTGTCGCCTCAACAACTCGGCCACGGGCGTGCTGGCCATGCTTGACGGTTTCTCATTCCATTTGTTGATGGCGGCCTCCTGCGTAGAGCCGGCTTCGATCAGCAGCTGAATCACCGCGCAATAGTCATCGTCAGCGCTGTGACTGTTGACTGGGATCGGCTCCGTGTTCGAGGAGCAGCTTCATCACTGCCGTATTTCCCATCACGGATGCGTGATAGAGAGCGGTGATCTTGCTTTGCACCCCATCCGCTTCGATGATCGTGTGGCTGTTTGCATCTGCTCCCCACTCGAGAAGCAGCTCGGCGCAACGCAGAATTCCGCGCGCGCGTTCGGGAGAATCCTTGAAAAAGGGCGATGCGCAACACATGAGCAGGAATCCTGGGTCGACAACCTTGTGCTCGAAGTAGCCCGAATCTCCCCGCGAATTCGTAACCGCGCCCTGCTGTCGTGCCGGTGCCATCATCGACTCGAAAGTCTCGATCATCTCCGCAACCAACTCAGAGTTTCCCAGGCACAGGGCGACAATCAGCGGTACGCCTGCGCTGATTTCCGGATGCTCGCGCGCCAGTTGCACGAGGGCAGCGTTGTCGCCAGCGCGGGTCGCAGCGAACAACTGTTTCATTCCAGTGAACAGTTTCGCCTGGTCGAAATGCTCGGCGCAGATTCTTCTCGCGCTGGTCTCGTCGTGCGCGAGCACCGCCTCCCGGAATTTCGTCATGAAGTACTGCGCGGGTTCGGCGTGTTCGTGATGCGCGCGCGGCGCATCGGATGCATCGGGTGTCATGACACGTCCCCTGAACGGCGGGTTTTGGCTTCAGTGCCCAGCGTTCAGCACGCTGCAATCAGCAGGGGGGCCTATCCAACGCGGCGCTTTTTGGCGACTTTCTTTCCGTTGTTGGGAACCCACTCGATTAGTTCACCCGGCTGAACATCAAGTGCGGTGCAAAGGCTGTCGAGTGTGCCGACTGTGAAGCGGCCGAAACTCATGTCGGGGTCTGCGAGTCTGTATGCAGTGGGAACCGTCAGTCCGGTTTCCTGCGAGAGGCGGTAGGGAGTCCACCCCTTGCGCTTGAGGACCGTGAAGAGATTGAAGCGAATCACAGGTGTGCCTTGGTTAGGGCCGGCGTAATTTTGCCAGATTTAAGTAGTCTTGACAATAGTAATACGAGATTTTAGTATATGTAAGGGGGGGTCGCGATGGACCTGGCAACAACAATTCGTAAGGGAACCCAACAAGAGTGACTGCGATTCAAACACCCAGCGCCATCCCCTCCAAGGCTGAATGGAGATCGGTGGTCGCAGCCTACGAAGGGCCGACAACCTGGCGCTCGGTCACACAGATGCTCACCACACTCCTGCCTCTCGCTGGGCTGTTCTACCTGATGTACCGCTCTCTGGTGCTTCCGTACTGGGTGACGCTCTTGCTGTCACTGCCCACGGCGGGGTTTCTGGTCCGCACGTTCATTCTCATGCATGACTGCTCGCACGGTTCATTCTTCCGTTGGCGTCGCATGAACGAAATCGTGGGGTTCTTCACCGGCGTGCTCACACTCACTCCCTTTGCCCGCTGGCGTCGCGATCATGCCATGCACCACGCGTCTTCGGGGGACCTGGAGAGACGCGGCCACGGCGATGTTCCCACACTCACGGTGCGCGAATACCTGGCACGTTCCCCGGGTGGAAGGCTCGCCTACAGAGCCTATCGACACCCGCTGACTCTCGTTCTTGGGGGACCAATCTACGTCGTGATGTCGCAGCGCCTGCCGCGCAAGACAGCACCGGGTGACACTGTCGAGGGCCGCAGCGTATGGCTCACCAACGCCGCAGCGGCCGCAATATTCGTGGCATTTTCATTGTGGGTCGGATTTGGAACGGTCTCGATGATCTTCTTCCCGACCATGTATTTCGCAGCCGTGGCTGGTGTGTGGCTCTTCTACGTGCAACATCAATTCGAGGATACCTACTGGAAGGATCACGCCGACTGGGACTACGTCACGGCTGCCATCCGGGGAAGCTCATTCTTCAAGTTGCCCGCACCGATTCGCTGGATAACCGGTAGCATCGGCCTGCACCACGTTCACCACCTCTCGCCCCGCATTCCGAATTACAATCTGCAGCGCGCTCATGACGAGAATCCGATGTTTCATGATGTCACGGTTCTGACTTTTCTGAAGAGCATCAAGACGCTTCGGCTTTCCTTGTGGGATGAAGAGAAGGAAGAGCTTGTGGGGTTCAGTGATCTGAACAAGAAGGCATCTCGATAGGGCAGGTTCGTCAAAAGCTTTGAGTTGGAAGACTTGAAGGGCTGAAGAAATGAAGGACGGCAAATGCTTTGCGCATTGCCGTCCTTCATTTCTTCAGCCCTTCAAGTCTTCCAACTCAAAGCTTTTTGACGAACCAACCGAGTCCCCGAATTTATTTTGCCTTCAAATACTGATCAAACCACCGTTTCTCATTGAGCATCCGGTGCACGTTGTTCCAGTGCCCGCTGATCCCATGTGACTGGTCCGCGTACTGAATCATTTTCGCGGGTACGCCATTTTTCTTCAGCGCCACATAGAGCTGCTCATTCTCGCTGTAAGGCACGCGCTTGTCGATTTCGCCATTGATGAACAGCGTCGGGGCTTTGGCGCGATTCGCGTAGGTGAGCGGCGACTGCTTTATCATGATGCCGCGGGCGCGTTCATCCCACGGCGCTCCGTAAAACTCGGTTTCCTTGGTGCGGGGGATATCGGCGTTGCCGTAGTCGCTAAGCCAGTTCACGATCCCAGCGCCGGACACCGCGGCCGCAATCCTGTCGGGATATTGTGTGATGAGCCAGTTGGTCATGAAACCACCATATGAATGACCGATGCTCCCAACACGATTTCTGCTGATGGGGTAACGACCGATTACATGATCGATCCCCGCGATTACATCCTCTCCGTCGCGGTCGCCCCACGCGCCCCACGTTCCCCAGAGGAATTTTTCACCGTAGCCGGTTGAGCTGCGGAAATTGATTTCGAGAACAAAATAGCCGTTGGCAGCGAAAAACTGGTTCTTGAAGTTGAACCCATACTGGATGGCGCTGTGTGGGCCGCCATGATTGGACACGATCAGCGGATACGTTGTGCCACCCGCGGCAGGAGCTGCTCCCCCTGTGTATCCATATGGGAACATCAGCCACCCTTCGATGGGCGTGCCATCCTTGCTGTTGAAGCGCAGGCGTTCGCTTCGGCTCAAAGTGACTTCGGTCGTGAACGGCTCATGGACCTTCGTCAGTTGTCGTTCTCCCGATCCATCTATGTTCGCGATGAAGATTTCAGAAGGAGCTTCGAATGTGCCGACCGTGTAGACGATCCTGGTGTAGTCCCTGTTGAAACTCATGCTGGCGATGTCGCGCTCGCCCTTCGTGAGTTGCTCGACAGCTCCGCCTTCGGGAGAAACACGGAACAGATGCGTTGAGCCGCCGACACCGCCGGTGAAATAGATGTAGCGCCCATCGGGGCTCCACTGCGGCGCTGCAGGGAGATAGTCCCAGTCCGCAGTGAGAACACGTTCCGCACCGCCGCTCGACGGGAATACGACGAGATCAACCGGCCCGCCATTGTTCATTTTCTTCGCGATGACGGCATCAGTGCTGGTGCGCCGAGTCACGATGATGAGTCGGCCGTCGGGTGACAATCGCGCACCGTCGTAATCGAGATCCATGTTCGAGGTGAGTCGCCGCAGCGCACCATCAGTGGTGAGAGACCAGACGTCTGTTCTCCCGTACACACGTTCATTGCGGTAACTCGAATCCGCGGAGAAAATCAGTGTGTTTCCGTCCTTCAGCCATTGCACGCCGGTTGGTCTGAGGCCCAGTCGAGTGATCTGCTTCTCGGGGCCTCCGCGTGGAGTGAGGAATAATTCCTGGGGCGGGCTCACTTCGGGATCGCGCGTATTGGCAACCGGAAATGCCGCACCGTCGCGATGGAACTCGAGCCAGTCGAATTGCACTCCCTTGAAGCGATCCTCGTGCCGCTTCTCAAATTCCGTGAGCTGAACTTTCGCGCGAGGCTGCACAGGAACATTGCGCACGCTGGCCATCATGCTGCCGTCGCCATTTGCAGTTCCCGCACCCCCTCCTCTACCACCGCTGCCCCCTCCACCCGCGCGGCCGGTAGCGAGTGGAGCGGTGATTGTGTCCACGCGTGTTGGGGTGCGGGGATTCACGGCCAGAGTGCGATTGACCGCTGAGTAGCGCAGCCGCCCGTCGTCCATCCAGGATGGCCCGGAGGAATTGACCGCTGCTGCGCTCACGCGAACGGCAGGAGCGGAAGCATCAGTTGGCACGACCCAGACTTCGCTCGTGTTGCCGTTGGACTCTTCCACCCGTGTGCTCATGGTGAACGCGACCCAGCGTTCATCGGGGGAAAGAGTGATGCCCCCGACGGTTTTGACCCGGTAGTAGTCCTCAACAGCGAGGGGACGACCGCGCGGTGCGGGTATGGAGACCGGTGTGAGGGCCGGCGTAGCGGATTGACCACCGGCGGAATTGAGGAAATTGGGTACGGCGATCGCGATGATGATCGCGGAGGCGAAGGCGACTACGCCGGCAGTACCGGCAAATTGGCGCGAATTGCTTGGCATCTGTGGGGCTCCGTGTTTCTTCTGGCTGCTGAGAGAATAACACGGATGGCCAACACTGATCAAGTGATCAAATGAACAAGTGATCAACTGATCGAGATCCAGGATCGAAATCATCTGATCAATTTGATCCGTCGATCATTTGATCTCTTGATCGCCTCCCAGTTGGATTCCCGCCTTCGCGGGAATGACGGAACCGGACGGGCTCCCCGCTTGCGTATTGTACAACGGCGTTATATCTGTCTTGGTACATCGCTATGGATGGTGAATGACACTTGATCTCGTCTGGGCCATCGCGCCGGCTGTCTTCGTCGTTGCACTCCTTTATTCATCCGTAGGGCACGCGGGTGCGTCGGGATACATCGCCGTCATGGCCATATTCAGTGTGGCACCGGAGGAAATCAAACCCATCGCTCTGGTGCTCAATATTCTTGTCGCGTCGATCGGGTCTTATCAGTTCTGGCGTGCGGGACATTTTTCCTGGTCGCTCTTCTGGCCTTTCGCGCTACTCGCGGTTCCAGCCGCATTTCTTGGGGGATACCTCAATCTGCCCACGCACATCTTTAAAATTGTCGTCGGCATCGTGCTGCTGTATTCAGCCGCACAATTCCTCATCCGGCCGCCTGCCGAAGTTGATCCAACCAAACCACCACTCCCTCTGGCCATAGCAACGGGTGGTGTACTCGGCTTTCTTGCTGGACTCACAGGCACTGGTGGCGGGATTTTTCTCACACCGCTTCTCATCTTCATGCGCTGGGCACGCACCCGCAATGCGTCCGCGGTCTCGGCACTCTTCATCCTTTTCAACTCAGGCGCAGGCCTGCTGGGGAACTTCTCTGCTACACGTTCCTTCCCATCAGTGGCGATCGTGCTCGCTGTGGCGGCAGTCACAGGGGGTACAATCGGGTCGTACTTCGGCAGCAAACGCCTTCCTCCCGTTGTGATAAAACGTTTGCTCGCTATCGTGCTGATTATCGCGGGGTTTAAGCTCGTCCTCACCTGAAACGCTTAAGCTGATACACGCGAACGCTCTGCACATCCATCTCATCGCGAGCCACAACCGCGATGCGCCCGCGTGACACATCGTGGAGCGAGACGCCGACCGGCATCCGCAGACTGGCAATCTGCCGTCCGCGCGACGTGTACACGCGGTATTCCATAGGTTCCTTGCTGAACGGCATCACGAATGAAGCAAGCCAGATGTTCCCTTCGTCGTCGCTGCCGATGCTCGTGTAGGCAGGAAGACTTTCGGCGTAGTCGCCAGCGATAAGCGACTCCACCGATCCCTCAAAGATTCCGGGGCGCCTCGCGTATTCATCGCGGTACGCCTTGGCGAAAACGTCCTTCACTTCCTGCGTGATGGGAACGGGTGCGCCGGCAAGCCTGATCGTATCCACGGGCAGGCCCGGAACAACACGAAGCAACATGTTCCCATCGCCGTTGCCGCCAACAATTGTGTCACCCAACAACGTGTACCAGAAGCGTCCTGAAAGTTTGTTGGCCCTAACGCCGCTGGGAGACGACGGAGCCGACGAATAGCGCTGATCCCGGAATGAGGCCAGTGTATCCCGAAAAGCGCCATCGGGGGCAATGCGAACCAGGGTGACTGTTGCGTGACGGGCAGGGCCCGGAACAGTGGGGACTATTGCGGGAAATCCCATGATGACTGCACCGTCAGAATATGCATGCTCCACCCTGCAGCAATCCGACATTGGAATTGTGCCGGCAGGCCAGTACACCCGCGGCGGCGTGACGCTGACAACACGTCCGAGGTTCCCAGCTGCGTCGAAAACTGTCAGGCGTCTGTCCGAAAAGTCCCAAACTCCAACCGAATCTCCACGCATGCGAAAGGGCGCGTGCCACAGCAGCTGGAACTCGCCCGGTCCGGTTCCGCGGCGTCCCCAGCGTCCTATGAAAACGCCGCTGGAATCGTACAGTGTAAGCTGCGGCTGCGCATCGGCCACGAGTATTCTGCCTTGAGGCAACAGCAGCACGCCTACAATCCTGTTGAACATGTAGCGTTCGTCGCCATCCGTCTTTCCGATGGTCACAAGTGGCGTATCCGCAACCTGCCAGGTGGCAGTCGTCGAGTCGACGGTTGCGGAATCGGGGCTGGCGCATGAAATAAGGAATGCAGCTGTTGTCAGTACAGTGCAGTTGGCCCTTGTCTGCATAAGTTCACCTCGGCGTGCAATATGCACGGTGTGCAGGGATATTGCGGATTTCAGTTCTCAGAATGCAGATTAGAGTATGCGACTCAAATACGTAGTCACCTTGAGCACGCTGCTCGCGCTCCTGGTCTGGACGGATGTTGGCGCTCAGCGACGCGGCGGCACGGTCGTAATTTCGACCAGGGGCAGCCGCGGCATGAGAGGAACCCCGGCACCACCGCCACGCGAGGATATAGGCGATGTTTCCAAGGTTGCGCTGTATAGCATCAAACTCGCCAAGCCGCAGGACGAGAGTGTGAAGTCTCTCAACAAGTCCTTTGGGGCGCAGGAAAAGGAGTTGATTCGGCTCGCCAACATGGCCAGTGGTCGAAGCGGCGGCGGCGGCGGCGGCGGCGGCGGCCGTCGCGGTGGCGGCAGTGGCCGAAGCGCCGTAGCTCCGCAGCTGGACGATGCGTTGTTCGAGCTTCACGCCAAGTTTATCACCTCCGTTCGCGAAGTCCTGACCGAGGAACAGCGCCCCGTCCTGGATGCGAACCTGGAAGCCCACGAGAGAAAGATCCAGGAGGCTCTGGATAAGGCAGCCCTGAGCCCACGTAGAGGACGGGGCACCTAGCTCTTCCGAACGTGGCACTTCCGCCCCAAAAAGTGCATCTTGATCATGAAGCATTCGACTGTGCAGAGCCGGGATAGCTCGACTCCCCGTTTCTGCACTTTTCGTGTGCGCATTCAATCAGACCAATTTTCATGCGCCCAACCGACGTAAGCAATCCGCAGTACTACCATAAAGTGGTGGACTGCCAGTATGCATGCCCCGCCCACACCGATGTGCCCGAATACATCCGGCTCATTGCCCAGGGTCGCTACACCGATGCCTACATGGTCAACCGGGAATCCAACGTCTTTCCCGGAATACTCGGCCGTACCTGCGACCGACCCTGCGAGCCGGCTTGCCGGCGAGGCCGGATAGATGGCAAGCCGGTGGCGATATGCCGGTTGAAGCGCGTGGCTGCCGACCTGCGCGATGACTATCACGATCGTCTGCCCGCGATTCCTGTTGCCAAGAATGGCAAGAAAGTCGCACTCGTGGGTGCCGGACCAGCTTCTCTCACCGTGTGCAACGATCTCATGCCGCTCGGCTACGAGTGCGTGATTTTCGAGAAAGGAGCGCGCGCCGGCGGGTTGATGCGCATCAACATCCCTTCCTTCCGGTTGCCTGCGGAAGTTCTGGATGAAGAGGTGAATGTCATCATCGACATGGGCGTCGATGTGCGCTTCAACACTCCGGTCAACAGCATGAAGTCATTATTGGGCCAGGGATTTGATGCGGTTTTTGTCGGCAGCGGCGCGCCCAAGGGAAAGGAGCTCGATATCCCGGGGCGCAATGACACCGACAAGATTCACATCGGAATCGAATGGCTCGCCAATGTGCACTTCGGCCATGTCGAGAAGATCGGCGAACGTGTGTTGATCATCGGTGTCGGAAATACAGCAATGGATTGTTGCCGGACTTCCAAACGCATCGGTGCCACAGATGTGAAGGTGATGGCACGGCGCACGCGCAAATTCTTCAAGGCCTCACCGTGGGAATTGGAAGACGCCGAGGAAGAGCAGATTGATATTGTGGAGAACCACGCGCCGAAAAGGTTTGTCATCGAGAATGGCAAACTCACGGGAATGGAATTCGAGCGGCTGCGCTGGGTTGACGATGGCAAGGGGGGGGGAAAGCAGACCAGTGAAGTCATCGACACGGTTGTCATTCCCTGCGATGAAGTGATCCTGGCGATCGGGCAGGAGAATTCCTTCCCATGGATCGAGCGTGAAACGGGAATCGAGTTCGATCCCAAGTGGAACATGCCGATTGTCGACAAGACCACCTTCCAGAGTTCACGCCCCGGTGTGTTTTTTGGTGGCGATGCTGCCTGGGGACCCGAGAACATCATCTGGGCAGTGGAGCACGGGCATCAGGCGGCGATTTCGATTCACAACCATTGTATCGGCGCCGCGGTAACTGAGCGGCCCGCGGCGGGAATGAATCTGCAGAGCGCCAAGATGGGGATGCACGCCTGGAAGTACAGCAACGATTTCAATCCTGCGATGCGGCAGAAGATGGTGCATGCCGATCTGGAGAAGCGTTTCAAGAATCTCAATATCGAAGTGGAGCTGGGCTTCAGCGCGGAGCAGTTCAGCAGGGAAGTGGAGCGCTGCCTCAATTGCGACATTCAGACGCACTTCACGGCTGATTTGTGCATTGAATGCGATGCCTGTGTGGATGTCTGTCCGGTGAATTGCCTCACCATCACTCCGGATGGCGCGGAAGAAGAGGTGCGCGCGCGGTTGTCAGCGCCGGCGGTGAATCCCACGCAGGATTTGTACGCGTCCGCCGCATTGCCGCAGACAAAACGCATCATGGTGAAGGATGAAGATCTCTGTCTGCACTGCGGATTGTGTGCCGAGCGTTGTCCGACCGCTGCGTGGGACATGTCTGATTTTGAGCTGATACTCAGCTATGCGGGGAAACCCGCAGGCGCGGGGAACGGTAACGCGCGCGCGTTGCCAGTTGCCGGGGCAGCGGCGATATGAGCCGCAGCTACTTCAGGGGCCGTTCGTGCGCTCTATTCAGCGCCATCCTCGTTGCGCTTCTTGCATCGGCATGTGCCGACGTCACGTCGCCGCGTGACATCGCGGGAGTATTTGTTCTGGAACGCACGCTGGGATCTGGAGTTCCGGTTGTGCGGGTGGTTCCCGCCAACCAGGCCCTTTCGTATGAGTATACTGGCACGGGGACCTATACCGTGTTTGCCGACACCATACGGCTTCGGTCCGACGATTCGGCCGAATGGACGAGAGTCTGGCAATCGTTCGTCCCGGGGGTCCGCGATTCGTCCGTGCAGACGCGCCGATCAGAACTCACCTACACGACCGAGTGGTGGGGATTCGAATTCATACCGCCTTCAATCAATGATCCTGACATCGACTATTTGATCATATACCACCGAGCGCGATTTGTTGAGGGTGGATTCATCCTCGAAACACGGACGGACTGGGAACGTTATCCGCTCGCGAAGTACCGCAGGGTGGAGTAGGGACATGCGCTGCCGCATCGCAACCACTATCATGACTGTCGTGCTTCTTGCGGCGTGCAGCGAGACGACTGCGCCCGACCACCCGGCTGGAATTTTTGTGCTTACCAGCTACAATAGCCAGTCCATGCCGTTTGTCTACGAGGACGAGCGCATCAGGCAGACAATTCTTGCCGATACGCTGTATCTGAACGCAGACCGCAGCGCAGAATTGGCGATAACGTTCAAAACCGACTCGTTGTCCAGCGGTGCCTCGTCGGTGGAGACGTGGAGACTTGCTTTTACCTACACATTGATTTGGAACGGATTTGAACTTCTATACGATCCTCCGGGCCAGGACATTTGCATTTGCGAAAACGACCCCCACAATGCGCAGTTTGTGCGGGACGGTTTTATCCTGACGATGAAATCGACCGCCGGCGAAACAGTGTACAAAAAATACGAGCGCGTGCAATAATGGCTTATGTGTCAACTACGACTGCCCACACTATCGCAACTCACACTCGTCACCCCGGCGAAAGCCGGGGTCCATGTTGATTCAACATGGATTCCGCCCCGGCTTTCGCCAGGGTGACGTTGATAGCGGAATGACAGACGGATAATCAAATGCCTGTTAACGACTTCACATTCAAGATTGGAACCGTAAACGGAACTGGTTCCGCATCTGCCAACGGTTTGCTCATGCAAGCAATTTTCCGCATGGGAATTCCGGTCGTCGGCAAGAACGTTTTTCCCTCGAACATTCAGGGACTGCCGACCTGGTATGAGATAAGAGTCAACAAGGATGGCTACACCGCGCGCAGTGCTCCCTTCGATCTCATGGTTGCCATGAATACCGGCACCTACAAGCAGGATGTGCAGGAGATCAAGAAGGGTGGCTGGCTGCTGTACGACTCTTCGTGGCCGCTCTCCAAAGAGTTGCTGCGCGACGACATCACCGTACTCGGCGTTCCACTCGGCGAAATGTGTGTGGCGACATTCAAAGGTGATCGCGAGCGCACACTTATGAAGAACATCGCTTACACCGGCGCACTGGTGGCGCTGCTCGACATCGATATGGAAGTCGTGCACGAGATGCTCAAGGAGAAGTTCGGTAAGAAGAAGAACCTCCTCGAGTCCAACTACACCGCCATCAGGCTCGGCTACGACTACGCCAAAGAACACTTCGATTGTCCCCTTCCGATCCGTCTCGAGAAGATGGACAAAACGAGCGAACACATTCTGATCGATGGCAATGCCGCCGCTGCACTCGGTTGCATTTTCGCCGGTGCGACGGTGGGAGCGTGGTATCCCATCACGCCGGCATCGTCCTTGATGGAGAACTTCCTGCAGTTCTGCAAGAAGTACCGGACCGACAAGGCAACGGGGAAGAAGAACTACTGTGTGGTTCAGGCCGAAGACGAACTCTCTGCAGCCGGAATCATCATCGGCGCCAACTGGATGGGCGCGCGGGCGTTCACTCCTACCGCTGGCCCCGGCATTTCACTCATGAGTGAATTTGTGGGCCTCGCTTACTACACGGAGATTCCATCGGTCTTTTTTGACATTCAGCGCACGGGGCCATCGACCGGTATGCCGACGCGCACGCAGCAGGCCGACATACTGAGCATGGCGTATCTGTCGCACGGCGACACGCGCCACATCATGATTTTCCCATGCAGTCCTGAAGAGTGTTTCTATATGGCGGTGGAGTCGTTCGATATCGCCGAACGTGTACAAACACCGGTCTTTGTTGTGTCAGATCTCGACATCGGAATGAATGACTGGATGTGCAAGCGGCTCGAGTGGGACGATAGCTACAGGCCGGATCGCGGCAAGGTGCTCAACAAGGACGACCTGAAGAAGCTCGACAAGTTTTTCCGTTATGTGTCGAACAATGGCGATGGAGTTGCGGCGCGCACGCTGCCAGGTGTGGATCCCAAGGGCGCGTATTTTGTGCGCGGCTCGGGGCACAACAAGTTCGGCGGCTATACCGAGGACGCGACCGAATATCGCGAGGTTGTGGACCGCATCGCGCGGAAGATCGAAAGCTCCATCGAGTCGTTGCCCGCCCCGGAGATAATCGAGCGCGATGGCGCTACCATCGGCGTGATAGTCATCGGGAGCAATCGCGGTCCGGCGCTGGAAGCGCTCGACCGGCTGCACGAACGTGGCATTGCACTGGATTTCATGCGCATCCGTTCCTTCCCGTTCTCGAAGAAGGTGCACGATTTCGTGAATGATCACGAGCGCTGCATTGTCATTGAGCAGAACCGTGATGGGCAGTTGCGATCATTGCTGCAACTGGAGACCGGAGTAGCGCGTGCCCAACTGGAGTCGGTACGCGACTACGGTGGTCTCCCGCTCGGCACCGAGTGGGTGATCAATCAGGTCACAGCAGTGCTGGATAAGGACAGGGTGCAAGTATGAACGTCAGAACCTGGATTCCGGCCTTCGCCGGAATGACAGCGCTCTCATACCTCCGTCATGCCAGCGCTCCCATTCTCCGTCATGCCGGCGCTCCCATTCTCCGTCATGCCGGCGAAGGCCGGCATCCATGTTTTCTGCAATCATGAAGAACTTGAGTAGGAAGGAACAAGTATGACCTCAATCGCAAAACCGAAAGTTCAACACCCCGCGCTGCACAAGAACGAAATCGGCCTCACGCGGCGCGACTATGAAGGAACCATGTCGACGTTGTGCGCCGGTTGTGGTCACGACTCGTGCACCGCGGCGCTCATCGAAGCTTTTTTCGAACTGAACATCGAGCCGCACAAGGTAGCGAAGCTTTCCGGCATCGGATGTTCGTCGAAGACGACCTCGTATTTCATCAACGGTGCGCACGGATTCAATTCAGTGCACGGTCGCATGCCCGCCATCGCAACCGGCGCCAACGCCGCGAACCGTGATCTCTATTATGTAGGCATTTCCGGCGACGGCGATTCGTTGTCCATTGGTCTGGGGCAGCTGTGCCATGCAATCCGCCGCAATGTACGGATGCTTTATGTGCTGGAGAACAACGGAGTGTACGGGCTCACCAAGGGCCAGTTCTCCGCCTCGGCCGACATGGGCTCCAAGTCGAAGAAGGGTGAGCCGAACATTTCGCCGCCGATTGATCCTGTGCTTCTCGCGCTATCACTGGGAGCATCGTTCGTCGCGCGCAGTTTTTCGGGTGACAAGGCACAGCTCGTACCGATTCTCAAGGCTGGCCTCAAGCACAGCGGATTTGCGCTCGTGGACGTGATCTCGCCCTGCGTGACCTTCAACGATCACGAGGGTTCGTCGAAGTCGTATCTGTACACCAGGCAGCACTATCACGAGGCAGCATCCGTGGATTTCGTTCCCTTGCAGCGCGAGATCAAGACCGAATACGCAAAGGGTGAGCGGCGCAGCGTTGTGATGCACGATGGAAGCACGGTTCATTTCCGAAAGGTCGATGAAGATTACGATCCAACCGATCGCGTGGCAGCCAGCGCGTATTTGCGCCGAGCGCAGGAGAAGGGCGAAGTGGTGACCGGATTGCTCTACATCGACGAGAATGCACCGGACATGCACGGCGTGAATGGAACTATTGATACTCCGCTGGCGCAGATGAAGTATGAGACCCTGGTGCCGGGTGCGGCCGCGTTGAGGGAGTTGATGGAGATGTACCGGTAGGCGTGAACCTTGACGCGAGGCTGAGCTGGAGAGGGTTACACCCGGCTTGTTTCATGGAACGGCGTTATCGTGAAATAAGGATTATCCCTATTTCACGATGAAGCGCTCGCTGCGGGGCCACCATCTCGTCCCTGCCGCCAAGCCCCGCGATTGATTGGACGCCGGACCTCCGCACCCGGTTTAAACAGAGGAGCGCACATCGCTACTCTCCTCGGCGCTACAGCTCGGTGGACAGCTGTCGCGGTGCGTATTGTGTACTATAATAATTCCTGACCTGACTAGCACCGGAGATTTGCGACGGCATATCGTCGGAAGCAGGGAAAGGAGGTGAGTTCAAAATGGCCAAGAAAAGCAGGGGCGGCAGAGTGGTCGCAGCCAAACGGCGTGCTGCGAAGAAGCCTGGCGGCAAGGGACCAGTCAAGAAACGCAAGGTTGGTAAGAAGATCATGAAGACCTGAGTCCAGTCTTCCTGGCGGCAAGCAATGATGGAGAACTTGCAAAGGATACCCATCTTGCTTGCCGGGTCAGGTCGGGCACAGTGACGCATTACGAGCACGCGCGGTATACTATACAAAGATGCGTGTCCTTCGTCTGCTGGCCATTGCCGCCGCGATGCCGGTGCTCGCCGCCGCACAACAGTACGACATCGTAATCCGGAACGCGCGTATCGTCGACGGCACGGGCAGCCCATGGTACCGCGGCGACCTCGCCATCCGCGGCGATGTTATCGTGCGAATCGCAGCAGCGATCACCGAACCCGCCGCGCGTGTGATAGATGTTGGCGGCCAGGTTGTGGCACCGGGTTTCATAGACATCCACAGCCATGCGCGCCGCGGAATCTTCGAGGTGCCCACCGCGGACAACTACATCCACCAGGGTGTTACCACTGTGATAGAGGGACCGGATGGTTCCTCTCCGATGCCCCTCGCACCCTTCCTCGCGCAACTGGACACGCTGCGCAAGTCAATCAATATCGGAAGCTTCATCGGTCAGGGCTCCATCCGGCAGAGCGTGGTCGGCAGCGCCAACCGTCGCGCGACAGCCGCGGAAATCACTCGCATGCAGGCGTTGGTGGAACAGGGGATGAAGGATGGAGCCTTCGGACTGAGCACGGGACTCTTCTATGTGCCGGGGACCTTCACACCCACGGAAGAAGTAATCGAACTCGCCAAGGTCGCCGCACGCTTCGGCGGAATACACATCTCCCACATGCGCGAGGAAGCATCGGGTGTTGTGCAGAGTGTGAAGGAGACCATCCGCATCGGTGAAGAGGGCGGGCTGCCGACGCAGGTGACACATCACAAGGTTGTTGGGCCGGGCTACTGGGGTCAGAGCGTGCAGACGCTGGCCCTCATCGATTCCGCACGCGCGCGCGGTGTTGACGCGACGATCGACCAATATCCGTATACGGCATCGAGCACCAGCGTCGAGGCGGCACTCCTCCCCGCGTGGGCGCTTGAAGGCGGGCGCGCCAGCGTGCTGCAGCGGCTGCGCGACCCAGTCACGCGCGCACGCATCCGCAACGAGAGCGCCACGATCATCCGCCTCGAGCGCGGGGGCGGCGATCCGAAGAATGTTGTGATTGCAAGCTGCGGGTTTGACGCGACGCTGGCCGGAAAATCACTCGCGGACATCACGCGCATGCGCGGCATGGAAGTGACCATGGAAAATGCGGCGGAAGCCGCCATGTGGATAACCGAGCAGGGTGGTTGTCAGGGGATCTTCCACGCGATCAACGAGCAGGATCTCGTGAGAATATTGCGACATCCCGCAACGATGATCGCGAGCGACGGTGAGATCCCGGTATTCGGGCGCGGCAATCCGCACCCGCGCAGCTATGGGACATTCGCCCGCGTTCTTAACGTCTACGTCCGCGAGCAGAAGCTGCTGACGCTCGAGGATGCGATCAGAAAGATGACATCGTACCCTGCGCAGCGAATCGGACTAGTGGATCGCGGAGTGTTGCGTCCCGGCATGAAGGCTGACATAGCCGTGCTCGACCCCGCCAAGGTGCGAGACGCGGCGACTTTCGAAAACACCCACCAATATGCAGAAGGTGTTTCGCTGGTGGTCGTGAATGGAGAGATCGTTTTCCAGAACGGCCGCATGACAGCGGCGCGTCCGGGACGTGTTCTGCGAAGACAGTAGAAGTAGATGAAGTCGGCCCCGCAGGTCGTCGGGCGAGTCTGTCCCCCACCCTCAGGCGAAAACGAAACCACTTTAGCGAATAGTAATACCAAACGCAATTCTACTAGCGACTGGTGCGGCGCGGCTATTTGCACAATCGTGGTACATGGATCAACTTGACTGGGCAGGCCACATCGGAAATGGAGGCTACGTCAATGCACGAGTACCAGACTCCGCTTGAGCGCGTTGTCCCATTTGTCCTTTCTTCCGCTCTTTTGCTGGTCGTATCGAACTCCGACGCGCAACAGGTGCCTGCGGCGGCCCGAGGCTTTGTCGAAGAGATGCGCATCGTCTCGGATGAACGCAATCCTGCGATGACGCTCACCATGCCCAATGATCTCATCGTGAGTGAGAAGGGATTGCTGTTCACCTCTCACGAAGACGAAGGCATTGTGCGCGTTTTCGATCCCAACGGGAAATATCTGCGTTCGTTCGGGCGCAAAGGGCAGGGGCCCGGTGAGTTCTCTCGTGCGTTCAACTTTCATGCGGCGGTCGGTGACACGACCATCGTCTACAACTTCACACCATGGTCGCTGGTCTATTTTCGCGACGACGGAACGTATTTGCGAACCGTGAACATTGCTCCGACCGGCGATCCGCCAAAGACCTTGCTAGCTGTGTCGTATCTGGGTGCTAATCGCATATTCGCGGAAGTCAACTATTTCTCGCCGCGTGGAAGCAGCAATCAGACGGATTCAACTGTCTTCTGGCTTTCGGAAACGTCCGGAAGACTCATCAAGCGTCTTGGTGCCGCGGGACCTGTCGCCAGTATAGCGCCAGCGGGTAGTGGATGGCAGGTAGCAAATCCGGCTTTGGATGGAGAGATGCGCACAAAAGCACTCTACATGGTGCGTACGTTGTATTTCGCTGATCCATTTGGACGTCGCGGCTTCATCATCCATCCTCCAAATGCTTTTGGCGGCACGCCGGATCAGTTCAAGGTTGTCACAATCGGACGGGAAGGAACTGAATCGGAGCGCATTCTCGCCATTCCGGCTCGCAGACTCACTGCGCGCGAGACTGATGAATTCGTAGACATGTTAACCAACAGCATTGTCGAGTCGCAAAACATGCCGCGCCCGGCGTTGTTGCCAGGCAGATCCACGGTGCCACGAGAGCGCCCACCGGCTACACCACGCGGTGAAATCGCAGCGCAAGTGCGAACCCAGTTGTCTTTGCTGGGAACTCCGCCGCCAGTCCAGGGAGCTATCGCCGGATCGGATGGGAGTCTCTGGATCAGGTCCATGAGAAACAGACTGGATTGGACCGTGTTCACCGCAGCAGGTGCAATCGCGTACAACGTTCACATTCCACTCAACATGCGCGTGACGCGCGTATCGCTCGATCGCTTCTGGGCGATCACGCCGGACAGCGACGGACTCCCGATCATCACCAGGAACCGGGTGGCCGCGGCTCGATAGGAGGAGGGGCGTAGTGATCCTCCCCGGTCAACGAATTCGTGAGTACAGGCGTCTCATTGCTGTTGGGCAATTTCGCCTGTCCTTGAACAGCGAGGATAAGAACAACATGCGCGCCCTGGTACTGGCTGCCTTTCTGATCGCTGCCGCAACATCTGCAGTTGTTGTTGACGCCCGCCAGAACACACAATGGCGTACCGAGCGCCGCGTGATTGGAGACACTCAGATTGTGCGCACCGTCGGAGCACCGGCCAGTGCCGGACTACGGCACCTCACCAAAGTCCTTTCATTTGGCAGCGCAGACGGCGCCGATGAATACATCTTCGGAAACATCGCCGAGCTTGCACGCGGACCCGATGGATCACTCTGGGTTTTTGACGCGCAGGTTCCAGTTCTGCGCAAGTACGATAGCACCGGTAGGTTCATGCGCTCGGTGGGTCGCAGTGGTGCCGGGCCTGGTGAATACAGCCTTGCAAACGGACTTGTCGTTCTCAAGACGGGACCTGCCATCTTGTGGGACAGAGGAACCCAGCGTTTGCGCGTCTACTCACTTGCCGGCACGCATGTGGCTGACTGGGCGCTCCCTGACCTCTTCGGAAGTCCCGGTGGCACAAACGGCTTGCGTTTCGACACGGCCGGGTTCTTCTACACTCCCGGTTCCATCGGAGAAGCTGCGAGCGGCAACCCCAGCATGCCCGGTTCGGGAAGGCGCGCAGCTCTGCTGCGCCACAATTCCGCAGGGCAGGTTGTGGACACCATGTTCTGGCCGACTGTCGGTTTTAGACCGCCGCCAATGCTTGAGGCGCGGCGAACAACGGGCAACAACACATCGTCATCGTATGCCAGTGTGCCGTTTTCGCCTTCGGGCTTCAGCGATTGGAGTCCGCTGGGATATTTTGCGACTGGGCGAAGCGACCAGTACGCGATCAACGTTCTGCAATCCAACGGGCGCGTTCTTCGGATCGAACGGGATGTCGTGCGCGTGCGCCTCACCGCGGCGCAACGTCAGGATGCCATCGACGACATCGAGAAGAGATTAAGAAGCCTCGATCCCGCGTGGCAGTACAACGGAGCACCGGTCCCTCAGGAATTGCCATACTACAATGCGTTTGATTTCGACCATGACGGCAGGTTGTGGGTGCGGGTCTCGGTACCGCTTCGATTGCAGACGCAGGCGGAACGCGACGCGAGTGCGGCCCCACTTCCTGCAAGGAGCAACGCGGGTGCATCTCGCAGCGGTAGCGGAGGGAGCGGAGGAGGTGCGCCAGGTGCGTCCAGCCCCCTTGGCGCTGGCTCGACGCGCAATTACGTGGGCGATATTGTGTACGACGTGTTCGCTGCAGATGGCCGCTTTCTCGGACGGGTGCCGTATCCCGGACGCATTCTGCCGCGGGTGCGCACAGGCGATTACATCTGGGGCGTTACCACCGATTCGCTGGGTGTTCAGTCGGTGAGCAAATTCCGAATCGAGCCGCCGCTGGGCAGGTAGAGGTACGGCCCGGGAGCAGCGCGAATCTCGACGGTGCAACCTCACATCGGGGTGGTTTGCTGCCTGCAGAAACCGTCGTTAGCCCAGGCGCTCAGCCGCTCTGGTGTGCACACTTCCGGGGTGCAGCGCACCATCAGCTGGTACGTTGTACTTGAACCCGAGATGCGTCCATTTGGACAGCGATGAAGGCCACCTATCTCCACGCCAATCAGATAGCCCCCACTTTGGCGCACGGGGATACCAAACGTCACTAACGCAGTGTCGATAATCTGGGACGCGCGGGGATTGATAACTCGAACAAATGACCGCGACACTGCGGCCAGCATTGCGCTGTCGTGCGGTGTACTCGTGCGAAGGATAAGAGATGAAAGCATGTGGGGCCGAAGGGCACTCGGAGTGCCTGTTACGTGGTCGATTGCAGCAAGAACGACGCTCACAGAATCAGCCCTTGCCGCGGTCGCAGCTGCAGCCTCTTGCCCCGCCAGCTCTGTCGCGGCGGATTGTTCCGCCGTCACACCAGCCCCGTTTACGCGTTGCGGGTTGCCAGCGCAAGCCGACGTCGCGACGACCTGACCCAATATGATAGTGATTGCTATCAAAGTTCTATTCACTGAACGGTGCCTCATCCGATGCGATCGTGTCGCAGCCAGCCGTGGTCCCTATGGCAACGAACGACATACAGGTGAACTTTGCAAGTTCACGGTTCTTCGCGTCCAGCTAACGATCGACAAGTCACGCGAGTATCTTCTCATTTCGTCCCGTACGGTCGACATTGCCGGATACCAGGCCAGTCAACGGAGTGCCTTGAGATGCAAACTCGAATGAATCGCTTCAATAGAAATTGTCCTGTTGCGACGGTTGCCACACTTGCTTTCGTCGCCGGTGCGGCCTCCGCCGCCGCACAAGGACGCACCGCGGGTCCGCCAGCGGCGCCTCCAGCATCGGCGATGGAGACGATGGGAAAACTTGGTCCCATCATCAAAGACGGAATGCTGCAACCAGTCGCTGAATTCGCGGACACCGCGCAGTTCATCAGACAGCGCGTCTGGGTCGAAACCAATTTTGACACCGATCGCGATGGCAAGTTCGATCGCATCCACGCCGACGTAGTACGCCCTGGTGCCGCGGAAAAGGCCGGCCTCAAGGTTCCGATCATCATGCGCGGTTCGCCTTACATCGGTCCGACAAACGGCAGCTCCAACTGGAATGTCGAGCACGAAATCGGTGCCAAGCCGCCGGTCCGCACTCCTGTTACACCCAGAGCATTTGTGGAGAACCCGCCAGTAAACGCGAGTTACGCGGCCACGTGGGTTCCCCGCGGTTTCGCTGCTGTGAACGCGGAGAATGCGGGTACAGGACTCTCAACTGGCTGTCCCACCTCGGGCGATTCCACTGAACGCAACAGTCCCAAGTTCGTAATTGATTGGCTCAGTGGACGCGCAAAGGGATTCACCACAGTTGATGGCAACGAGGAAGTGAGCGCCATGTCGTGGTCCAGTGGCAAAGTAGGCATGTACGGGACTTCGTACGACGGCGCGATGCCGATGGCTGCCGCGGTGACCGGCGTGAAGGGGCTCGAAGCAATCATTCCGATTTCCCCCAACACATCGGACTACCGCTACTACCGGAGCTTCGGTCTGGTGCGCTCTCCGGGCGGATACCTCGGCGAAGACATGGATGTGCTCTATGATTTCGTTCACAGCGGCCGCAATCGCGATGGGTGCAACGCGATATGGCGCGAGGGCATCTTTGCTGAATTCATGGATCGCCAGACCGGCGACTTCAGCGAATTCTGGGAGCAGCGCGATCAAACACTGTTGATCAAGAATGTGAAGGCTGCGGTTCTCTTCGCGCACGGCTTCAACGACTGGAATGTGATGCCTGACAACACCACGCGGATGTGGGACGCGCTCAAGAGAATCAATCCGTCCGCGAAGATCTACATGCACCAGGGTGGTCACGGTGGTCCGCCGCCGGCCGACATTCAGAACAAATGGTTTGCGCACTATCTCTATGGTGTGAAGAACGGCGTCGACACACTGCCGCGTGCGATGATTGTGCAGTCCACCGGGGGCGCAGCCGGCCGCGGCGCTGGTGCAGCGCCAACATTCTTCGCTGACTATCCGATTCCTGGAACGTCGATGGTCACCGTGCGGCCGGCGAAGGGTGGCAACGCGATCGGCGCGCTTTCGCTCACCGCGCCGGGAAAACAAGGGACCGAGAAGTTGACGGACGATTGGCACATACGGCCCGGCGACATGGCGATGGCGCCATCGTCACCTAATCGGTTGCTGTACGCATTGCCGGTACTCGCCGATTCGATCCACATGTCCGGCACAACGGTGGTGACGCTCAAACTCGCATCGAGCAAACCTGCGGTGAACCTCTCAGTCTATCTCGTGACGTTGCCCTTTGAACCCGCGAACATCGGCGCGGCTGGTCAGGTTGGAGTTGTAACACGTGGCTGGGCGGATCCGCAGAATTACAAATCACTCAAAGGGGCGGGAGATTATCTCTCCAAGGACAAGGGTGAGCCGCTCACGCCGGGCAAGTTCTACACAATGACATTTCCGCTGCAGCCCGACGATCAGATCATCAAGCCGGGACAACAGCTCGCGCTCATGATTCTCTCCAGCGATTTCGGTTTCACGCTGCATCCCAGTCCTGGAACCGAACTCACGGTCGATCTAGATGGCACGTCCATCTCGCTGCCGATACTCGGCGGCGCGAACGCGCTCAAGAAAGCACTGGGCGACAAGAAGTAAACTTCCAACGTTGGATCACTTTCATCCGTCATTCCCGCGAAGGCGGGAATCCAGTGTGCTCGAACTCTGGATTCCCGCCTTCGCGGGAATGACGGATATGCTGCCTGCCACGGCGCGTGCGGCTCCCGGCCCGTCGTGACTGCTACGGCGGCACTGCGCCGTTCGCGCCCACCCAATCGTAGGTCACTTCCTTTCCCATCAACCGCCACCGCGACGGATATAGGGCGCGCTGCCAGTCGAGTGGTTCGGCCAGTGGTTGAGGCTGCGCGGCCAGCGCAAAAGCTGCGGTGAGATCACGCCGCTGCTCCGCACCCAGTGCATCGGGAGCGAGTGACACGAAGAGCATCGTCCCGCTGCGCGCCAGCAGGTCCAGCCACTGCCGATTGTGAACCCATGGCACTGCATTCGTCACGCCGACGCAATCCGCGTCGGCGACATAGAATGCTCCATGTTGCGCGCCGCGGAATGCGAGCGTGTTCACACCCATCTTGCGCGTTCGGGCCCAGTCTGTCCCGCTCGTGTCATCGCCAACGCGACAAATCGCGAAATGACCGGCCGACAGATGGCTTACGGTGTTGCATCCGATGACAAGACTTTGTCCGGCGCCAACCTTGATCATTGCATACAGCTGATTGATCACTTCTGCAGTCGTGTGCGTGGGCCCCGAGGCAAATGTCCAGCCGTCGTTGGTCAGCGCTGATCCCATCGTGCTGCCCCAGCGTCCGAAAAGATCAAACGTTGTGTAGTCGTGCTTGATCATTTCATAGCCCCACTGCCGCAACCGTGCGAGATCGGCAACAATCTTCTGCTGGACTTCTGGCACGGTTGGATCCATGATCGTGCGCGAGCGTGCCAGCCGCCAGGAATCGGGAGCATCCATCGGTGCCTGCAATGGGCGGATCCAGATTCCAGGTCGCGCGCCTATGCGTCGAATCTCAGCGGCCAGCCCCTGTATGTCAGGAAACTTCTCATTGCCGCGATCCCACATTCCCACACCGGTTCTGCTGCTTCCCCGCACTGGTTGCCAGCCGTCATCGATGACGGCGAAAGGCCGATTCGCACCTGTGGGCGAAAGCTCCACAATGTGCTGTGCGTCAACGCGAACCGTGTCAGCGCTGTTTCTTCCGTACGCCCAGTACCAGTCATTGCTTCCGTAAACCGGTTGCGACGGAAGGATCGGGTTGGAACACATCTGGCCACAAAATGCGTGGATCGCAGCAAAGGCGGACTCGCCTCGACGTCCCGCCCGACATATAACATCGCACACATCGAGGAGTCGATCGCCCAGTCGCACACCTACCCCTCCACTGCGCACATCGGCCCAGAGACTGATGCCCTGCGCGTCAACCTGCCAGAAACAGAATGCACCCGCGCCGGTGCGAACACCATATGAATGCGTGAGCGATCCGTCGTTCATCGCGAAGTACCAGGGCATTACGCGATCTGGAACCCAGCCGCGCCACTCGAGATCTCCGTAGCCTCGTTCCCATGCGTCGCCCATGATGAGCGGCGCGTCGCTCATCCGAGCGCGCCATCTGATGTGCACACGCTTGATCGCGAGCGTCCGTGCGGACAACGTGATTCTGAGCGCGCCGGGCACTTCAGTGGCCGCAAGCGCAATCGCAGCGTTCGTCCAGCGACCGTCCGGTGAGCGTGTGAGTGTGTGATCACCGGTTTCCGACTGCACCATCACGGCATCGGGCGCGCGACGCAGGTCAATAAATCCAGGCCCCTGCGTGGTGGCATCCGTCTTCGGTCCAGTCACATGGGGGACCGGTGAAAAAGGAACGGACATGCCGACCGCTGAGAGGGCGACCTGTTCGAGAAACTCGCGTCGCGACGTCATGGGGATAGCGGATGCTCCGGAGGGACGCTGATTGATCGCGGCACGATAATGGGCGTGTGGTGCATTCCTCAATTTAATGGATGGTGGATGTCCCGGACGGAAGCAGATTGATCCTCACATTCGCCGCGATCAATCCGCGTCCATGACGAGCATCCGCTATCCTAGAGTTTGTAATAGAAAACAGGTGCCAGCGCCGCGAGTCCGGCTGCGGCCTGCACTCCCAGTACCATCAGCGCCACACCAGGATTCCGCGGCAGCCACTTGATTGCGAAGAAGGCCACGATTGGAAGCTGCAGGAGAAGGAGCAATTGAAAAGTGTGCGCAGCGGTGCCCTCATCCGCCTCATGGGCAACTCCGAAAACCGCGACGTTACCAAGCACCACCGCGAGAGCGATCACCGACATGGTCACCGGAATAAATGCGCTTGGATGCTTCATCATTGACGAGAAACTCATGGCGGGTCTCCTGTAACTTGGAAAAGTACTTCATAACGTAAAGTCACCTCGATCCAGATGGCAAGGGGCACTCTTATCCGGGCCCACTTTTACGAGGTGTACGAGAGAGGAAGGCTCCCTTTTGGACCATCCCGCACTACCGCCATTCCCCTGCGTCGTGTAGCTTGGGATGTTCGTACTTGAGTGCCACGGAGGCCGTTGATGAAGCTCGGAAAACGCGGAATGCATGCAGCGATTCTGCTGGGCATCGTCATGATGGGCCCGGTTGGCTGCGCTTCCGCACCATCTCGACCGCCGCAGGTCGTAATGGCGCCTGGAACAGGGGTAGTGGGGGCGGGCTCAGCCGCTGCTATCGCTGCGGCCGAAAAGGCCGCCACGGCCTATACGCCAGCCGATGTGGAGTTCATGACCGGCATGGTGCCGCATCACGCGCAGGCAGTAATAATGTCGCGCTGGGCGGAGTCACACGGCGCGCGTGCCGATGTCAGGCTTCTGGCTCAGAAAATAACGATCGCGCAGACGGCTGAAATCAGCATGATGCGGCGCTGGCTTGGCGAGCGTAATCAGCCGGTGCCTGACTCGATGGCGACGCGCCATGTAATGAAAATGGGCGACATGGTGCACGAGATGCTGATGCCGGGAATGCTCAGCGATGAGGAGATGGCAGCGCTCGACAAGGCGCGCGGATCAGCCTTCGACCGCCTCTATCTCACCGGGATGATACGGCATCACAGCGGCGCGATCGAAATGGTCCACACATTGTTCAAGTCCCCGGGCGCGGCGCTGGAGGCCAACGTTTTCCGCTTTGCCAGTGACGTTGAGACAGATCAGACCTCTGAGATTCAGAGGATGTATATCATGCTGGAGACCGTACCAAAGCTTTAGCGCGCACCATTGTGAAGTAGTGCACTGTACACCACTAATCGAGACAGGCGGCAACAAATGAAATCCACACAATTGTTTTTCAGACTGTTTGCAGCTGCTGTTTGTTCGGCAGTTGCTCTGACAGTCATCTCGTGCGCGAGCTCGTCAAGTGCGTCGCCCGGCGCGAGCTCCGCAGCGGTTGCACCAAGCGGGCGCGCACCGGCGGCCGGGATGACCATCGCCGGCGATGTTTCGCTTCTCAACTCACCGGTGCTGCGTTACCCAGCCAATGCTGTCGCGCCGAAACCCGATCCCCGCGTTGGTCTGAAGGCGGGAACGATGGACAGCGTCGGCAGCGCGATCTGGAATCTGCGGCACATAATCAATGTACCGCCGGCACCGGCATTCGCACGCGGCGCAACGGGGTCTGACATCGCATTCACCGGTCAGTACGCGATCATGGGTAACTATCGCGGCTTCCAGATTTTCGATATCACGAACCCCACACGTCCGCAGCTTGTTGTCGCGTTCCTCTGTCCCACGAGCCAGGGCGACCCCACGGTTTATGGGAACCTGCTCTTCATTTCTGGTGAGAGTGGCACCGCGCGCAACGATTGCGGCACCGATCCGATCGTCCGGGATTCAGTCACCGGCGCGAGCAAGGATTTCTTCAAGGGCGTTCGTATTCTCGACATTTCGGACAAGGCTCATCCGAGGATTGTTACCAACGTGCAGACATGCCGCGGTTCGCACACGAACACACTGGTCACCGATCCGAAGGACAAGGACAACGTTTACATCTACGTATCGGGATATTCGAGTGTACGTGTTGCCGCAGAAATGGCCGGCTGCAGCGCTTCGAATGATCCTGCCAATCCCAACAGTGCGAATTTTCGCGTCGATATCATCCAGGTTCCGCTTGCTCATCCAGAGCAATCCAAGGTTGTAAGTGCTCCTCACGTTCTGGCTGATCTTTCCGGAAAGCCGCGGGTGCATGCGCCCCCCCCGGCTGATCCCAATGCCCCCGCGCGTGGCGGTGGCGGTGGACGTGGCGGTGGTGGCCGTGGCGCTGGAGGCGCTGCGGATACGAGCGCTGCGGGTCGCGCAGCAGCCGCAGCCAGAGCTGGCGGTGCCCCCACCATCATCATTAATGGCGTCGTTCAGCCTGATACCGCGGGACGCGGTGGACGAGGCGGAGGGCGTGGCGCTGGTGGTGGCGGTGGTCGTGCGGGCGGAGGGGTTAGTGGTTCACAAACTGCGACGGATACGAACAAGACTCCCGGCGTTGGTCAGAACGGTTGCCACGACATCACGTCGTACCCGGCAATCGGGTATGCCGGCGGTGCGTGCTCCGGTTACGGAATTCTCTTCGACATTCGCAACGTAAAGAATCCAACCAAAGTCACGTTTGTCTCAGATTCCAACATGGCCTTCTGGCATTCGGCAACGTTCAGCAATGCCGGCGACAAGTTGCTCTTCTCCGATGAATGGGGTGGTGGTGGACAGCCGTTCTGCAAAGCAACAGATCCGCTCATCTGGGGTGGTAACGCAATTTTCACGCTGCAGAATGGCAAGCTCGAATTCAAGAGCTACTACAAGATGCCCGCCGCGCAGACCGCGCAGGAGACATGCACTGCGCACAACGGATCGCTGTTGCCGATTCCGGGCCGCGAAGTAATGATTCAGGCGTTCTATGCAGGCGGCATAACCATCTTCGACTGGACTGATGCTGCACATCCGTTCGAGGTTGCGTTCTTCGATCGCGGTCCTGCGGTTGGTGGTGCCGGCGGATACTGGTCGGCCTACTGGTACAATGGTTATCTCTACGGCAACGACGAAGGACGCGGCATGGATATATGGGAGCTCACACCAGGCCCCTACATGTCGCAGAATGAAATCGATGCGGCCAAGTCTGTGAAGCTGGATTATTTCAACGCGCAGGAACAGGTGCACTTTGTGTGGCCGGCGACATTTGCACTGTCTCGGGCATATCTGGATCAGCTCGAGCGCAATTCGGGACTCTCGTCAGCACGGATTTCAGCAGTGCGAACTGCACTGACTGGAGCTCAATCAGCAACTGGTGCAGCTCGCGCTACCGCACTCTCGACGCTGGCGACATCGCTCAACGCAGACGTTGCAACAGCAAGTGACAGAGGGAGAGTTACGCTGCTGGCGAAATCTGTTCTGGATCTTTCGAAGGTACGTTAGTCGCAATTGGTATGTGAGCGAGGTCCCGGGTGAGTGCCCGGGACCTCGTTGCGTTTTTCTCCACGACGTTTTCCAGAAGACGGTTTCGTGAAAACGTTGTCAAGGAACGTTGCCCGGAAGACGTTTTTTGGAAATCGTTTCTTACCAACGTTGTACGGAAGACGTTTTTTGGAAATCGTTTCTTACCGACGTTTTCCCAGAAGACGTTTTTCAGAAGTCGTTTTACTGAAACCCTTGCAAACGATAGTGAGTAACTGGATGACATCTGAAAAAATGCGTGATATCGGCCTGCTCATCATCCGGCTGGGATTCGGATTTGGCTTTGCCTGGTTCCATGGTCTGCCGAAGCTTCGCGCGGGTGCGGAAGGCTGGGCCCGGAATGGCGAGGCGATGCGCAACCTCGGCATCAATTTTGGTCTCGAGTGGTGGGGTGCGGCGGCGATGGCCGCGGAACTGGCGGGTGGAATATGCATTGCGCTGGGACTCTTTTTTCGTCCCGCTTCCGCGGCACTCGCCATCACCATGATTGTTGCAACGACCAATCATATGGTTTCGGGACAGGGTTCGCCGGCGCACGCGATGAAGAACGCGTTTCTTTTTGCGGGGCTTTTCTTTCTGGGGCCGGGACGTTATAGCCTTGATCACGTGATCAGCATCGGGCGAGGGAAGGGGCGCAAGTAGGCTGATCTGCAGAATAAGCGGTGCGCAGACAGCGGTACACATACAGCGGTGCACATACAGCGGGACGCAAAAGGCGGTTCGCGACGGGCGGGCTGCAGGGATGTTGCGCCAACCCCGTTTTCACCGTAAATCTGAGTCATCCCGCCGACCTTCGGCGCAACCCCCGGGAGAGATTCATGAACTTTTTCAATGAGCTCGATCTGCTAGATGAAGAGCAGAAAGCTGTCGAGCAGACTGCTGAACAGATGGAATTCAAGAGTGATGTCGATCGACGAACATTCATGTTCATGTCCCTTGCCGCTGCGGCGGCGACCACGTTCGGCTTCGGCTCGAATGTGCTCGCGCAGGCTCGTGGCGGCGCCGGCGGTGACAGCACGGCTGCGCCGGGACGCGGTGGTGGACGCGGGCAGGGAGGCGGCGCGCCGCAGACGCCGCTTGACGGGATGGAGAACATCGCGTGGACGTTCATGGCGTATCCGGGCGGCAACGGTGCGCTGTTCGACAAGACGCTCCGTGAGAAGGGCGCCGCCGCCTTTGAACGTCAGCAATTCGTCTGGTCCAACAAGAAAGGCGCGTTCTACATCGAGCCGTGGAAAGGCAACCTGCCCGCGACCGACGAGGAGATCGCGTTCCTTCCCGCACACCGGCTTGCCGCGGCGATCAAAGCAGGGAAGCTGACGTCGACGCGCCTCACGAAGATCTATCTCGAGCGCTTGAAGAAGTACCAGCCGCAGCTGCTCTGGGCGGTCACGATCCTCGAGGAGAAAGGACTCGCCTACGCTGCGCAGATGGACCAGGAGCTCAGAGCAGGCAAGTATCGCGGCCCGTTGCACGGCATTCCGTGGGGCATCAAGGACCTGTTTGCGGTGAAGGGTACGCCGACCACCTGGGGAGCCAAAGACTTCGCGGATCGCATCATCGATGTCGATTCCGAGGTGTATGTGCGGCTTCGCGACGCCGGTGCGGTGCTCATCGCCAAGCTTGCGACGGGCCAGTTCGCGCAGGGTGACGGTTGGTGGGATGGCGAGCGCCAGACGAGGAATCCGTGGAACGGCGGCGGGGCGAGCGGCTCGTCGGCAGGTCCCGGCTCTGCGACGGCGGGTGCGGGCGTCGCGTTCGGAATCGGCACGGAGACGTCGGGCTCGATCGTCTCACCGGCATCCGCCAATGGCATCAGCGCACTCCGGCCGACGTTCGGCAGCGTCAGCCGTCATGGCGGCATGGTGCTCGGCTGGTCGCAGGATCGCGTTGGTCCCATGACGCGCACACAGATGGACGCGGCGATGGTGTTCAACGTGATTCATGGCGCCGATGAGAAGGATCCCGGCACGCTAACCATGCCGTTCCACTTCAATCACGACATCGACCTGTCCGGCCTTCGAATCGGGAATCGGGCGGGTGCGAACGCCAACGCCGACATGGCGGCGTTCATCGGCAAACTCAAGGACCTTGGCGCGAAGATGCACGAGATGACGGCCCCCCCGCCTGAACCCGGCGGCAGTTTCAGTCCGGAATCTGCGGCGGCGTTCGATTATTACGTGCAGGCCAAAGCCAAGCAGTACAACATCGCCCTCGCCGATCTCGTTGCGATGTACTCGGCCGGCGGTGGTGGTCGTGGCGGCGCCGGTCGCGGTGGGGCCGCAGACAGCACCGCAGCTC
>CAZKXZ010000008.1:0-108597 GCA_964556695.1 uncultured Gemmatimonadales bacterium | reverse complement strand
GCCGGCACCGCGACCAGCGACGGCTCCGGCCGCAGCGAAGCTGCCTTGTGCTCGCGTGAGAGCCGCGACGACGTTCTGTGCTGGAAGGGCGCGAAGTGCAAAGTCAGCACTAACCTGAGCCCCATTGATTCGCACGGTGCGCCGCTGATCGGTGTATCCCAGGTTTTGCGCCTGCAGCTCAACAACGCTGTCCGCACGACTCGTCCGGCGCCACGTGATGGAGAAAACTCCGGAGTCGTTCGAACTTGCGCCGATCGTGGTGTTGAACACCCTTACAATGGCGCCCTTGAGCGGCGCCCCGGATGCGGCGTCGGTAACCCGCCCTCTGATTACAACATCCTGACCGCTTGAGACGGCTGGGATTGCAATCGTGAGTGCCAGCAAAAAGGCCAAGGCGCGCTGCATCAGAACTCCTGGTTTTCGGTTAACGAGCGCACCCGGTAGACTACGGGATGCACATCTAGTGTACGACGCCCGTGCCTGGGCTTCTTGCACACTTACCGGCCCCAGGTGCAGGACCTGCCGCATCTTCGACCGCCTTGAGCTACTGACTTGTGACTTTAGCCTCAGGCTGGCCGGCTGCGTGACAGATTCCCTTTTTTGAACAACTCGGAAACGTCACACAATTCCTCGATCCGAATCATCTTCTCGCGAAACGAGAGCGCCATGAACTCCCTGTTCTGACGCAAACGGTTGCCCTCGAACGTCGTCAGGTTCCAGTCGATCGGATCACTCATCGGTTTGCCCCGGGTGCAATGCGCGCAGCTCAGCGATGTCCGCAAGGTCCTGCGGCCGCCCCGCTTCTCGTTTCAGTCGGAGAAGGCTCCCGAGGCTTACAACGCGCAGGGTGACCCCTTTTGCGATCTCTTCCACTGAAGCGCGCTCGTACTCCTGCACGAAATCAAAGGGCTCGCGAACGAAGATGTCCACAGGCGTCTCCCGGTGTAGGTCGCTATGAAAGTTCAGGACCTGCATGCCCTTCTCCTCAATCCAGCGGCTGCGCTGTGCGGGATCAGCGAATGCCGCAGCGCTAACGGGAACCCGTGGAGCGTAGCCAAGGCCGGCAAGTGCCGCGAAAACCAGGCGAATAGACGCCGGGGTCAGTTGCACAACAAGATCCACGTCAACTGTAGCACGCCCGTATCCATATGCATTGACTGCCAGTCCGCCAACAAGAATGAAACGTACATCAGCTTCGTTCAACGCCCGGACGATGGCTTCCAGACTTGCGACCTTCAGGCTTCCCCCTTCCCCATTATTGCTCCGGTGACGGATTGATCAGTGGTCGCGCAACTTGATGATGCCAAATCTGCTGAAAGGGCTATCCTCGCGCCAGAACACTTGTGCAAATCACAGGTGCTTCGCCTGGCGTTGTCAACGGGCAGATGACCGACTATCCTCGCCCTATGCAAGAGTTTTCTCCGGTCACGTTCAGGGCCCTCGCGCGGTCGCGCGGTCTCGAGCTAACCGAGGAAGAGATCGAGCGCATCCTTCCTCTAGTACAGAACGCACTGGCACTCCTCGAGCCTGTACGCGATGAAATCCGGCGCGACACTCAGCCAATCGCGCCGAGCGCCGCACCTTGAGTAATATCGGGCTGGAGTTCATCTGGGCGCCCATGTCGGAGTTGGCAGCGATGATTCGCCGTCGCGAGCTGTCGCCTGTGGAAGTGGTGCGCGCATATCTCGATCGTGTTGAGGCGCTCGATACCAAACTGCGTGCGTTCATCACCGTCACCGCTGACCAGGCAATCGCCGCGGCGCGTGTAGCCGAAAAGGAAGTGATGACGCCGCGCAGCAAGTCGCTGGGCGCAATGCACGGTGTTCCGATCGCATTGAAGGATCTGATTTACACGCGAGGAACGCGTACGACAGCGGGCTCTCCGATTCTCGCGGACTTCGTGCCTGATGCAGACGCGACGGTCGTCACACGACTGCGCGACGCGGGAGCGATCACACTGGGGAAGACAAATCTGCACGAATTCGCATATGGTCCTGAGGGCATCAACGATCACTACGGCACGACGTGGAATCCCTGGGACTCTGACATGCATCGCATCTGCGGTGGATCGTCGTCCGGGAGCGCCGCAGCCGTAGCTGCCGCGCTATGCGCAGGTGCACTCGGCAGCGATACTGGTGGATCGATTCGCATTCCAGCTTCACTGTGCGGGCTGAGCGGAATCAAGCCTACATATGGTCGTGTAAGCCGCGCCGGCGCTGTGCCGCTCGCATGGTCGCTCGATCATATCGGCCCCATGTGCAGGAGCGCGGCGGATTGCGCGCTCATGCTGGGAATAATCGCCGGTCACGATCCGAACGATCCTACGTCGTCGATGGAGCGAGTCCCGGACTACGTGCAAGCGCTCACTGGCGACATCAGTGGACTTCGAGTGGGAATGTTGCGCGCCAGTTTTCTTGACTCGTCAGGACCCGAGCCGCGTGCGGCGATCGAGACAGCTTCGGCGACACTCGCATCGCTCGGCGCGACCGTGACCGATGCCAACTGTTCCACCGCGACGCTCGCCCTCGGTGCAACGGGTGCAGTGATCGGCGCAGAGGCGTTCGCATATCACAGGGAGTGGCTGATGACGCGCTGGGCCGAATACAGCCCCACCATTCGCGAGAGACTCGCGGTGGGCGCGTTCTTCTCCGGCGCTGATTATGTGGACGCAATGCGTGCGCGAACGATGATGCGCGCGGAGGTGGATGGACTGCTGTCCACGGTCGATGTGCTGCTTGCGCCCGCGACGCCGATTGCCGCAACGCCGGTAGGAGTTGATACGGTGACCCTCAACGGCGAGTCGCAAGGGGTTCGGCCACTGCTGCTTCGGTACACGCGTTTCTTCAACGCCACCGGTCACCCTGCTGCGTCCATTCCTTGCGGATTCACACAGAATGGTTTGCCGATTGGTTTGCAAATCATCGGTCGTCGTTTCGACGAAGCCACCGTACTGCGGGTGGCAGATGCGTATCAGCGCGCGACCGAATGGCATCTGCGCAGGCCGCCGATCCAGTAACTCCTTGCGCCCCCAAGGGTCACCGGTACATTCGGTCATTATACCGCACCCGTCATTCCCGCGAGACCGAACATTGAGGGAGGGTTTATGAGCGATCGTCACAGCCGCCGCGAATTCATGGGCCTCACAACAGCCGGCGCGGTGGGCGCCTTTACACCGCCTTGGCTTCGTGAGACTCATTTTGTTCCCGCTCCGCGCGCAATGGCAGTGGACCCCGACCTCGTGGTGATCAACGCAAAGGTCTACACAATGGACCCGTCCACGCCGCGCGCCGAAGCATTCGCAACGAAGGGCGGACGCTTTGTTGCCATAGGGAAGTCGGCTGACATCAAGGCGCTCAGCGGAAAGGGCACGCAAACATTTGACGCAAAGGGGATGACAGTCGTTCCCGGCTTCACAGATTGTCACAATCACGCGGGCGGAACGACGTTGCTTTACGAGGTTCTAGTCGGCAATCCCTTCGAGGTCGAATTCGTTACGATTGCAAGCATCATCGAAAAACTGCGCGCGCGGGCGCGCGACCTCCCGCCGGGAACCTGGGTCGAGGGATATTTCCACGACGACACGAAGCTCAAGGACAAACGTCCGCTCACCAACAAGGATCTTGATCAGGTATCTACCGAGCATCCTGTTGTCGTGCGGCATCGCGGTGGTCACACTTCCTTCTACAACAGCAAAGCCTTTGAGCTCGCTCGTGTCACGAAGGACACGCCCAATCCCGCCGGCGGCACGTTCGACAAGGATGCCAACGGTGAACTCAACGGACGGGTGACAGATCGTGCGACCGGCGCGCTCAGTGGCGCGGGACGGCGTAACACCGTGACCCCGCAGGAACGCGAAAAGCGGGCTCGCGACGGGCTCGCGCATATCTCGAAGCAGTTCGTACGCTATGGGCTCACCAGTGTGCATCACTCGGGCGGCGATCTGGCCGCGCTCCAGGATGTGCGCGCTCGGGGCGAATTGCTGCACAGAGTGAGCTACGAGGTAAGCGGCGGCCTGCTCGACTCGATGATCTCCGGAGGAATCAAAACCGGATTCGGCGACGAGTGGATCAAACTCGGCGCCACCTCAGAGCACACGGTTGACGGTTCCTTCTCGGAACGCACGATGGCGCTCAGTACTCCCTATCCCAACGTCACGCCGTCGTACAAAGGCAACGTCACAGAGACTCAAGAGACGCTCAACGCATGGGTTGAACGCGTGCATCGCGCTGGAATTCAGGTGAACTGTCATGCGAACGGAGATGTCGCGATCGACATGTACCTCACTGCATTCGAACGCGCGCAACAGCTCTTCCCTCGGGTCGATGCGCGTCCCAAGATCACGCACTGCACTCTCGTTAACGACAGTCTTGTGCGTCGCATGAAGGCGCTGGACGCGGTGCCCGCGATGTTCACTACCTATGCGTACTACAACAGCGACAAGTTCCCGTTTTACGGCGAAGAACTAATGAAACGGTGCATGGCGTTTCGCACGCTGCTGGACGCCGGCATCAAGGCGGCAGCAGGATCGGATTTCAGTCCCGGGCCCTTTGCTCCGTTGATGGGAATTCAAGGGATGGTCACGCGCACCGGCTGGGATGGAACTACGTGGGGAGCGAACCAGCGCATCAGCGTGGAGGACGCGATCAGGGTCAACACCATCAACGGGGCCTACGCGTCGCGCGAGGAATCTCTCAAGGGATCCATCACCGAGGGGAAACTTGCCGACTTCGTTGTGCTTGCGGATGATCCGCACACGGTGAATGCGGACAAAATCAAGGACATTCAGATCGTTCGCACTTATGTTGGAGGCGCAGCCGCTTATCAGGCGTGACCGTCGCACCACATTGGAGCCAGGCCGGACTATGGTTTGAGCAAGACCGCAAGGATGACGCCGACGAGAGCGAGCATTTGCGTGGCCCAGAGCCCGAACATCCAGCGCATCAAGTCGGCTTTGTGCTCACTCAAATCAGTCCGCAGCTCTGCCAGCCGCTGCTCCATCTTGGCATCGAAGCGCGCGAAATTGAGTTCGTTCAGCTCTCTGAGCTGCGTTCTGTAGGTCTCGTCCACCATGTTGAACCAGTTCACCAATTCCTCGGCGGTATCTTCGCCGAGCTGATCGTAGAACCTGCGCGAAAGTCTTGCTGTAACCGGCACCGGCCTCTCCTCATAATTGCGAAGCCGACACAATACAACATACCCTCGGCGACACTGCCATCGAAAGTACGCGCGCGGTGCTTTTTTCGTGCAGGATTAGGTATGGTGGTATTACCGAAAGCTACGATCTTCGAATTCGGTAACGCACTACGCTGCTCAGCCGCACCTGTGAATGCGCAAGCGATTGAGTCCACCCAGCTTGCGGTTCAGTTCGGCTGGCCTCATATCTTGGATGCGCTATTCACAACCGAAGAGGAGGCTGCGATGTCCCCGTCAAGCAAGTTTGTCGCCGCAATTGCATTTCTTTTCACGTTGACCGCATGCGCGGCCACCGCGCCGGGTTTATCCGAAGCTGACAAGACAGCTGTTCGCGCTGTGATAGACACTTACGTCAAGCACGCGAACGCCAATGACTGGGATGCGTGGGGTGCGACACTTGCCGAAGACGTGGTATTCTCACCGCCGAATCTCGCTCCGCTCAAGGGACGCGCCGCAGTGGTTGCGTGGGCAAAGACATTTCCCAAGGTCAACAGCCTGGTGGCCAATGTCGAGGAGGTAGACGGGCGCGGAGACGTCGCCTACACGCGTGGAACGTACAGCCAGTCAGTAGTGCTGCCTGACGGCACACCGATGACAGAAAAGGGAACGTTTCTCGAAGTGCATCGCAAGCAGGCCGACGGATCCTGGCCCTATACCCATTTGATGTTCCACTCGACTGACCCGCTCCCACCGCCACCACCAGCAGCAGTGAAGAAGTGAGCGAGGTCTAGCGCGCTCTCGCCTTTTCGATCGCCGCGAGCAGCGCGCCCGGTTCATCGGTACCGATGCGAAGCGAGTGGCCGTTGCGCATTCTTACCTCAACGGCATCGAACCCCGCGACATTGTATAGCCAGCCAGTTGGAGTGAGGCGAATGCCCCATCCGTGATACCAGGGATTGCGCACGGCCTTGACACTTGTGATGTCGCCGATCCGAATGCGTTTGCGAATCACTCCGGGGCCGAAATAGAACGACAAAACGTTGTCAGCGACCGTGACCGTAAGTGAGCCCATGAGCCAGAGCAGCGCGCAGACAAAAACCATGGTCAGAACGGTGGCAAGCGTTGCCCCGACACCAACCTCGCCACTGCGATAGAGTACCAGCAGGACTACCAGTGGAGCCCCACATCCGATGACAAGAACCCAGGCCATCCCGCGCTGCGTGTGATTGTAGGAAGTCATGTGGGGAATCTAACGTCATGGGTTCTTCTTCCTGATAACAGCGGAACATGGGTTCCGGCTTTCGCCGGAATGACAACCTTGGCCCGGCGCGCGGGCTTTCGCGAGATTGACGGCGACAGGGATTGACAGGCCGCGCGATTGTATTTAACTTCTCGGTTAAGTAACCTACTGGTTTAATACAAATGTCAGCAGACCAACTGAGCACTACATTCGCGGCCCTGGCCGACCCCACTCGGCGGGCTATCCTCGCGCGGCTCGCCTCGGGCGAGCGATCCGTCACCGAACTGGCCAAACCGTTCGCGATGAGCATGCCGGCCGTCTCGAAACATTTGCGCGTTCTGGAACGCGCGGGACTCATCGCCCGCGGGCGCGACGCACAGTGGCGGCCCTGCCGCATCAAAGCCGCACCCATCAAACAGGTGGCCGAATGGGCCGAACGCTATCGCGCGATCTGGGAACAACGCCTCGATCGACTTGACACTTACCTACAGGAACTACAAACGAAGGAGACGAAAAATGCCCGTAAGAAGCGCAGCAAATAGCCACACCTTCAAAGTCACAACCCCATCGGACAACGAGATCCGGATCACTCGTGTCTTCGATGCGCCTCGTCATCTTGTCTTCGAGGCGTTGACGAAGCCCGAGCATGTCAAACGCTGGTGGGGCATCCTGGACGACGGCTACACTGTTCCGGTATGCGAGATCGATCTGCGAGTGGGCGGCGCCTACCGCTACACCAGTCGCATGCCGAATGGCGAAACGGTCACCTTCTACGGCGTGTACAGCGAAATCATGCCACCTGAACGACTGGTTTTTACCGAGATCTACGAGCCGTTTCCAGACAGTTCATCCATGTGCACCGCTGTGCTCACGGACGAAAAGGGGAAGACGCGACTCACGCTTACAGCCTCTTATCCGTCGATCGAGGTTCGCGACATGGTTCTCAATTCCGGAATGGAACGTGGTGCCGCGATCAGTTACGATCGGCTGGAAGAAGTCGCCGCAGAACTGATGGGTCGCTGAGCCGTCTCAGGTTACCTGGGCGTGGCGATCGAACGCAGGTCGCCACGCCCGTTGCCGATGCAAAAAGGGGCGCCCAGGCCAGTGCCAGTCAGGCAATACCCAGCTTGCGCAGTGTGCGGTAAATGCGGCTACCGACACCAATTTCGAATTGCAGGTCGCTGATCCCGACAAGGGTTGTCCGAGAAAGTCGGGTGCCCGGCACGTCACCAAAGTTGGACGCAGCCTGCGAGGCGTTTTTCGTCCCGAGAATTACTGTGGAGACTTCCGGAAAGCTGAGCGGATAGCCGGCCGCTGCCTCCACCATCGAACCCGCCTCACGCTCCAGAAAGCGGAATCGTTCAACCGTGTCGACAGTCTTTGCGATTTCCTCGGGCGGCAGTAAGTGGCGATGGTCAGCGGTATCCGGAAATGTCGCGTCGCGCTTGAATTTTCCCGTGAGGAATCCGTCGCGCAGCGCCGAACGGATGATGATCGCCTTGCGATGTTCGCGAATGGTTCTAACGCGCGCCAGAAAGGGATCAGGTTCCAGCAAACTGAATGCGAGCTGGATGCCGTCGATATCCGGCCGCGCCAGCGCGTCGTCAATCTCCTCCCTGGTGCTCAGGGAAATACCGACAAAACGCACCTTTCCAGACTGTTTGAGTCGAACCATCTCTTCGAACAGAGCCTCATCCGCTCCGCGGGGATACCAGTGGAACTGGTAGAAGTCGATTACGTCCGTACGCATCCTGACCAGCTGCTCTTCAACCGTTGCCGTCAGTCCGGCCGGTCTGGGTTTGTACTTCGTCGCGAGCACCCAGCGCGATCTGCGTCCGGGGAGAAACTCGCCGAGTATTTCTTCTGATGCGCCATAGACCTGCGCTGTGTCGACAAAGTTGCATCCCTGCTCTTCCGCTTTTGCCAGCGCATACAGTGCATCCTGCCGCGGCACGGCACCATAGCTGGTCCCGCCGATGGCCCATGCACCAAAGCCGACTTCGGAGACAAGCATTCCGGTGCTACCGAACGGTCGCATCGGCATTCCATTCACGACAGGCAACTTCTGTTGCGACGCTGCGGCGGACGGATAAATACTGTTACTACCATCCAGCCGCCTGCTGTACCGAAACGCCGCGCCGCCTGCGAGCGCTGCCGCGGCTGCGGCGCCAGCGAAAAGTACAGACCGACGCGTGACTCCCTTCTGCCTCACAGGTTCCCTATCCGTCATCGATCAACGCGTTCGATGGCAGACTGTTGTCGCCAGTTCAGTCATGGGTCTCTTCGCGCAACACGACCATTGATTCGAATCCATCCAATCTCCCCATTCGGCAACCGCACGAATTCATACGGCGACCCTTCGTATGCACCCCCACCACCACTTGCAGCGGCGTAGGCGACATCGGGACCATAGAACACGAGCCGTGTTCCGGTGCCCGTACCTCCGCCGACGACGACGGAACCATTCTCGGCGCGCACCATCGTCGTTGCGCCTGGAGTACGACGGTAGGTGCCGGCATATGGAAGTGGATCGGGCTGCGCGGCCAGCGCACGTGCGTGACCCGTCATCGCCTCGTTGATGCCGCGGTGCACAATCGGCTGGCTCGGCGCCAGTTCGAGACTTTCGTAGGTCTTGAGCGTGGCACGTTCAACGTCCTGCACCAGCCGCCAGCCATCGGCGTGGTTGGTAAGAATCGAGAACGCCAGCCTGCGCTCCGGAACCAGCTCGAGCAACAGCCGATGACCCGCCCCCGCTGTTCCGCCATGCATCAGAGTCATCACACCACCAATGGGACGCAGATGCCATGATATTCCGATTGCATCCTGCGTCGGCGCTTTCCTGAGTTGCGAGACCCGCATTGCTTCTATTGAAGCGCGGGTAAGAACGCTCGCACGCGCGCCGGTTGCCTCGCCCAGGTGAAATTCAGCATAACTCAGAATATCCGCGATGCTCATCGCTACTCCGCCCGCCGTTACACTCGAGCTGAGGGCGAAGGGTCGAACCAGCTGAGGCGCGCCGCCCGCACCAGCACTGTGACCCTGTGCGAAACGATAGGTAACCACGTCCGCCATGCGCGTGAATGAACGCGCCATTTCGAGCGGGCCAAAAACCAGCTCCCGCAACGCAGTGTGGATATCCCTGCCCGTGACGACTTCGATTGCACGGCCGGCTACGGTGAACCCCGCGTTGTTGTAACTCCACACCGTGCCGGGTGGTGCAAGCAACGGCAGCGGAGGCATGACCGTGTCGACGAAGAACTCCAGGCTCGCCAGCCCACGGTCAGCTCCGGTGAGCTGTCCTTCCCAGCCTGGTGAGTGCGTGAGCAATTGTCTGACGGTGACCGCGCGGCTCGCCGCATCATCCTGAATGCGGAAATTGGTGATGTAACGCTGCACCGGCGCGTCCAGCTCCATGCGTCCCTGCTCAACGAGGCGCATGATTGCAGTTGCCGCAACGGTCTTCGAAATCGACGCAAGAGAGAAAACGGTTTCAGTTGTGACGGGCTGTGGATCATCAACATTGCAAACTCCGAAGCTGCGAAGAAGTGTCCGCCCGTCTTTCCTCACCCCGAACGCGACCCCCGGTATCCGGTACTCTTCCATCTTGCGCGCAACGAGTGCGCACACGGTTTCGAAGCGATCGTCATGCGCTGCCTGCTGCGCCATTGGCTGCGACCTCGGTTCCCACATCGCAGAACTACCGCGGCCAGTACCAGCCCACGCTCTTCGCGTCGTCAGCAATGCCGCCGCCGCGGCGGAGGCAGTGAGAAAATCTCGTCGTCTCATTTGGGTCGTGTAGTTGGGCACCGTCGCCGGCACAGTCGTGTGATTGGTAATTCATTGTCTCACGACTTGCAATGCCGGACCGCCCCTGAATCCAGCCCGAGTCAGCGACTGAAGCGCAACGCCGCTCCGGACCGCCGATTGAACACGAGGTTTGAATCTGTCACGCTGAACGTTACCGCGTCGGACAGCGCGGCGAGGTACCTCGTCTCCAGCTCCATCGGCCATCCAGGGCACGCCATCTTCGTCGAAAACAAGGCACCGAATTTGATGCTGTCACCTGCAACAGTATAAGGGCCACCATATTGATTGCACCCCGCGAACCCTCCAACCCGCGTACTGTCGCTCTTCACTATCAGAGTGATAGCACGATCTCCGGCACCGCGAACATTGTTGCTGTCGCCGAGTGAGGTAAGCGTCCAGGCGCCATCGATAGACCTCGGCGCGGACTGGATGGTTGCAGCTGGTGTCGTATCAGTATCAGGAACACGACCAGGTGCCGGGCTGCAAGCCAGGGCAAAGGCGAGAACCAGCAGCTGGTAGCGCAATCGAATCATTGTTACCTCCGGTTTTGTCTGATTTGGGTTCATCGCGGAATATGGGGAAAACAACAGGTCCGGCCGGTGACCGGTCAGCGCTGACGCCCAGGTGACGCTGACTCTCATGGTTCAACTCTTTTTCTCGCGGAGTAGCGGAGAAGGCGGAGAACTACCGACCATGAAAGAAAATCAGAACCTCAGACGTAGCGTGTCGGTCTTGACGAAATAACCAACGCGATCATAAACCAGGCGATTCTGATTCACAGGGAGCTGGGACCCGGGGTCCTTCTCCGCCTCCTCCGCCCCTCCGCGAGAAACAAACGCAACCCATCGATTCGGATGAATTGTGCGAGCTCGCTCCCCAAATTCCGCGATGAACCCAGATCTGACAACTGCAATTTGGGTTCCCACAGAGGCCAACTACACAAACGCGCCATCCGAAACTACAATTCCTCCGAGCCCAGGAGGCCGCGCATGTCAGTCGAAGTTGTATCGATACTCGTTCTGTGCGCGATCTTCCTCATCGCCACCATGTTGCCCATTCACATGGGCGCTCTCTCCCTCGCGGCCGCGTTCGTACTCGGCATGTTTGTGCTCGAAGGCACCTTCCGCGAAAAGGTGGACCAGATTGCATCCGGTTTTCCGGGCGACCTGTTCGTCGTGCTCGCGGGTGTCACTTACCTGTTTGCCATTGCGAAGAACAATGGTACCCTCGATTGGCTTATTAGCGCTGCGGTGCGATCGGTAGGGGGGCGCGTTGCGCTCCTTCCCTGGATCCTCTTCCTTGTGACCGCGTTGCTCACAGGAGTTGGTGCTGTCGCTCCCGCGGCTGTTGCGATGATCGCACCGCTCGGCATTGGCCTCGCAATGCGCCACGGATTGAGCCCGGTGCTGGTTGGTCTCATGATCGTGAACGGTGCGACCGCGGGGAGCTTTTCACCAATCGGGATCTTCGGGACAATTACCAACGGAGTTGTGGAGCGCAATAACCTCGAGGGTAACCCGCTCATACTGTTTGGTGCGTCATTCGCATTCAACATCCTGCTGGCCGCGATCAGCTACGTCGTTTTCCGCAACCAGGGACGCTCTGTTGCTCAATCGGAAATCGCGACAAACTCCGCTGCGCCAATCGCGCAATCTGCTGGAGCGACAACGGCGGCGGCCGAACGACTAAACCTTCCGCGTGTGCTGACCATCATATGTCTGCTGACACTTGCAATCGGCGCCCTCTTCTTCCGTCTTGATGTCGGTTTCTCCGCGTTTGTCGTCGCCGTATTGTTATCAGCAGCTGACCCGCGCGGCGCAAAGGGTGCCGTCAGTCAGATCGCGTGGCCCACCGTTCTTCTCGTTTGCGGAATCGTGACCTATGTAAGTCTGATGGAGGGCCTCGGAACGATCGATTTCCTCGGAAAAGAAGCCGCGGGCATGGGCAGCGCCATGGTAGCTGCATTGTTTATCTGCTATGTAGGCGGTGTCGTCTCCGCGTTCGCCTCCACGACCGGCATACTCGGCGCTCTCATTCCCCTTGCCGTACCATTCCTTCAGAGTTCGGAGGTGGGCGCTGTTGGCCTGATCGCCGCACTCGCCATCTCTGCGTCGGTGGTCGACTCCAGTCCCTTCTCCACCAGCGGCTCGCTGGTTGTCGCCAACTCTGCAGAAGAGCAACGTCCTTTTGTTTTCCGCAGACTGATGCAGTGGGGTTTCACCATGGTGGCTGTTGCGCCACTCGCGACATGGCTGCTGCTTGTCGTTCCCGGTTGGCTATGACGGTACACAGCACGTGACGACGGGCACACTCGATGGCCTGCGCGTAATCGAGGTCGGCGTCTTCATGGCGGCGCCATTTGCAGCGCTACAGCTCGCGGACCTCGGCGCTGACGTGATCAAAGTCGAGAGCCCGGAAGGTGAGCCGGTGCGTGTATCAGGAGATCTCATCAACGGCGAGAACTCCACGTTCATGCGACTCAATCGCCTGAAACGATCTGTGGTGCTTGACCTGAAATCCCCCGATGGAAAAAAAGCATTTCTGCAAATCGCCGCGAGCGCCGACGTCATCATTGAAAACCTCCGGCCCGGTGCGATGCGCGCACTCGGCTTGTCGTATGATGATGTTCGCGCTGTGAATCCGGATATCATTTACGCATCTGCCTCGGGCTTCGGGCAGGATGGTCCGCTCGCGAACCTGCCTGCGATGGACATCATGGCCCAGGCTCGTGGCGGGCTGATGAGCATCACCGGCTCACCTGAAGGACCACCAGCAAAGGTTGGCGTTCCAATTTGCGATCTTGTGTGCGCTCTCTACGTCGCTCTTGGAGTTACTGCTGCGCTGCGTGAGCGTGACCACAGCGGCGCCGGCCAATACATTGATGTCTCGCTCCTCGAATCAGCGGCGTCGCTCGCTATCTGGGAGGCCGGGCGATTCTTTGCCACGGGTGAGATCGGCCGCGCACTCGGTTCGGCGCATCAGAGCGCGGCACCATATCAGGCCGTTCGTGCCGCAGATGGTTGGGTTACCCTCGGCGCTGTAACGCCGAAGACATGGGCAGGTCTCTGCGCAGCGCTGGACCTACCACATCTGGAGAATGACCCGCGCTTCAGCACTTCGTCCAGCCGCTACGACCGGCGTGAGGAATTGATACATCTCATCGAGGAGAAGACTGCGATGCTGACCGGCGCCGAGTTGATGCAACATCTGGAGTCTGAGGGCGTTCCCTGCGCTCCCATCGCCAACTACGGCGATGTGTTCAACAATGAACACCTCGCCGCTCGTGATTTCTTCTGGGATGCGAATCACCCCAAGGCCGGCGCAGTTCGACAGATTGGATCTCCGCTACGCCTCTCGCGCAATCCGCCGCGGCGCGGTGCCGCGGGCCCGTCGCTCGGCGCACACACGCGCGAGGTGTTGCGCGATGTGGGCTACAGCGATGCCGAAGTCGATGCGCTCATCGCGGCGCGCGTGGCCGTGGAGGCATCATGACCAGCGACCTGCGAGTGAGTCGCGATGGGCCGGTGCTGACGGTCACCTTCGACCGTCCGGCGCAGCACAACGCCATGACATTCGAGATGTATGACGCGCTTCTCGACGCATGCGAAATGTCTGATCGCGACGACGATGTGAAGTTGATGGTTTTGCGCGGCGCCGGTGGAAAGGCATTCGCATCCGGTACCGATATCACAGTCTTCCGCAACTTTCACGATGGTGACGATGGCATCGCGTACGAGAAGCGGCTCACGCGCGTCGTCAACCGGGTCGAAGATGTCAGTGTCCCTACCATTGCCGCGGTGGAAGGCTTCTGTCTCGGCGGCGGACTGACCATTGCGGCTGTGTGCGATTTTCGCATCGCAACGCGGTCCGCCAGGTTTGGCGTTCCTATCGCGAGAACACTCGGCAACTGTCTCTCGATGAACAGCATATCATTATTGGTTGGACACCTTGGTCCGGCGCGAACGCTCGACATGTTGTTGCGCGCGCGATTGTTCGATGCAGCCGAGGCGCATGCCGCTGGTTTCGTTGCGGAATTATGTGAGGACGGAAGCCTGGATCAAACGCTCGCGGGCATGACGGAGAAGTTGCTGGCGCACTCCCCGCTCACATTGCGGGCAACGAAGATCGCAGTGGCGCGACTCAGACGCGCTAATCTGCCCGCAGACCAGGACCTCATATCGCTAGTGTACGGTAGCGACGATTTTCGGCGCGCGGTTGCGGCGTTCGGATCGACTGGTTCAGGAACCCGCGCGCCCTGGTCGGGAGAGTAGGCACCCAACCTCGTGGCGATGCAGGACCTCAGGGACCGTTCGATCCGTCCATCGGCACGAAGAACTGCGGGGGACGTTGCGGGCGCGAAGGGGCTCTCGCTCGAGCCTCAGCGTTTGCGTAGCGCTCCTTGTTCGCCCGCACGGTTTCCATCGCGGCCACCATGTACTCGGTGATCGGCTTCGTGGGGAGCTCGCGCGCCACGTCGTACGCATAGAGAAGTTTGCCGTCTTCCACCATCCGTTTCAGATCGGCACCACTCATTCCATCTGTAAGTTCGGTCAGCTGCCCGACAGCGACTGTACCCAGTGACGGCGGCAGTTCCGCACAACGATCGCCGAGTATTTGCCCCCGTGCATTCGCGTCGGGAAGCCGCGTTTCGAGCCAGAGTTCTATGCGCCCTGACCGCACGAGTGCGGGTGGCAGATTACCCACGTCCATCGCCGTCATCATCACGCACACCTGACCGGCACTCTCCGTCTCCAAACCGTCGAGCATTGTGAGCAGGTAGCGATAGAACCCCGTCTCGTTGTTGGCCTCGAAGATCACGTCGCTGTCATCGATGAAGATGATCGCAGGCGCACTCTGTTTTGCGAGGGCAAAGACCTGCTGCACGCGCTCGAAGAATTCCCGATATCCCGAAATCACCGTCCCATCCAGGAGGAAAAACTTCCCGCGCAAACGCTGTGCAAGTGCGCGACCAACACTGGTCTTGCCCGTCCCCGGTGGACCCGCGATCAGAACGCCGCGCTTGGGACGCAACTTGAGCTTCTCGGCGAGTTCGATGTGTTCGAGGGGAAATACGATTCCGGCTTCGAGTGCCTGAATCATGTCGTCCATTCCGCGAAGATCAGACAGTTCGACGTCCTGTACTTCGGCAATGCGAACGTTGCTGGCTAAATGATGCGCAGCGACATGAGCAACGAAGCGCTCCGTGTCGATCGGGGTGTTATCGCGACTCAGCTCTTCACATGTGCGCCGCAGTTGGCGGGCGTTGAGTTTGGGAGCGAAGCGGTGGACGCGCGTGTAGTCGACACGCTTGTGGTTCTCCGCAGACAGGTATCCGCCGCAGACCAGCGCGAAATCCTCGACCGCAAAATCGGGGATGATGCCGCAGTCGACGCCACCGAGCAGCATGAGTCGCGTTTGCCTTTCGGCGCCGAAGACAATGCGTTTGCCAGCCGCTTGCGCGAGCGCAATTACTGAGGAGATCACGCCGGCAAGCAGTTGACCTCGAGGATAGAACTGATGAAAGGCCGTCGCATAGCCCAGCAGATGCAGGTCGTCTACAATTACCGTGTCGGCGGCGCCGAGCGCGCGCGTGAGCAGTGCGTGCACCGTTTCATCGATGGCAAGCGGATGCGCTTCTGCGCTGGCCTCGAGCACCTCGCGCATTCCCACAAAAGTTCCGCCCAGCGTATCATGCATTGCACGCAGAACGGTGGTTCGCCCGAATCCTCCTGGCACGGCCGACACCGCGGCGACCGCGGTTGTTTCGAGCGCAGTCATTGCGCGGTCGAAGGCGACGCGCTGGGCTGGAGTCAGGGTGGGCGTGGTGGCGGGCATGGTTCAAAATAGCCTTTGGTAGCTCAGGCAATTAGGCTATGTTGCTTGCGCCACTCTGGCGGTGGTAGAGCGGCCGGCCAAACGGGGAATTAACACCAGCGGCACCGGTGCGTCGTATATGCGTGGTCGCGAGCGTACGCCGACCCAATGCACGATGTCATTCACTTCAATGGGATGGGAGAAGAGAATTATGCGAGTCTGGATGGCGGGCGGCCTGCTTGTGGCCGCGACGATGCTTGCTGGCTGTAACGACGCAACGGGACCAACAACAAGCGCGGACGACACTGACTACGCGCTGGTGGCGTACGGCGAGGCAGGGGCGGCACTCGAAGGGACGCTGGGTCCGCAGGGACCTCGACCGTTCGATGGAAGGACGGGCGCTCGGCAATTGCCGGTGGAGCTGCAGTTGACGGCTGAACAACGCGCGGCCATTGAGGCCCTCCGCGCTGATTTCAGGGCGGACCATCAGGCGGAGCTCGATGCACTCAAGGCGCTCTTTGACCAGGCCCGTGCTGCACGCGAAGCGGGTGCAACTCGTGAAGAGGTGCATGCGATTCTGATTGCTGGCAGGCCGATCTTTGAGGCGCTACGCGCCGATGTGCGCGCTCTGCACCTGGCGATTCTGGCGCTGTTGACCGACGCGCAGCGGGCGTGGTTGGAGAGCCATCGCCCGAGACTTCCCGGAGGTTTGCCGGGACGTTTGGGTGGAGGCGGCAGGCGCCCGTAAGGGGCCTGATCTTCGAAAAAAAAGGGGCGCCCAATCGGCGCCCCTTTTTCTCGCCTACCCCACCAGAAATCACTGCGCCTGATACACGACCCGGCCGCCAACAATCGTCGCCGTCGCGCGTCCGCCCAGCAACTTGTGAGGTTCCTTCGACCCGACGACAAATGGATCGCGATCCACAACCGTGATATCGGCCCACCTTCCTGGCGCGATGACGCCGAGCTCTTTCTCTGTGAATGACGCAAACGCGGCCCATGTCGTATAGCCGCGAACCGCTTCTTCCGGGGTCACGCGCTCTTCAGGAAACCACCCGCCGTCTGGTTTGAGTTCGGCATCCTGCCTCGTAACTGCCGCGTGAAGCATGTAGTAAAAGTCATAGCTGGACCCGGGCATATCTGAGCTGAACAACATTGTCGCACCAGACTTGCGCAGCGCGCGCCACGCGTAAGCTCCGCGGATGCGCTCGGCGCCCACGCGATCCTCGGCCCAGGCTTTGTCCTCAATGGCGTGACCTGGCTGCATGGATGCTATGATGCCGAGCTGCGCAAAGCGCGGAATATCCTTGAGCGCCAATACCTGCGCGTGCTCAATTCGGTGCCTGCCATCGCGAAATGCGGGATCGCTCGCGAACACCCGCTCGAAAAAGTTCAGCGCGCTGCGGTTGCCCGCATCACCGATTGCGTGGATTGCCACCTGATAACCGCGAGCGATCGCTTTGCCGAGGATAATCTCATTGAAGCCGATATCCTCACCGCCGCGACCGCGGTGTCCGGCGCGATCGGAATAGTCCTCGAACAGAAGTGCACCTCGCGACCCGAGCGCTCCATCGTAGAATGCCTTCACACCCGCAATGCGCAACATCGCGGCGCGTGACGTGTCGCTGCCGCGTTCCAGCAGGTGCTGCACAAGTGGGAGGTCGCTTGAGGCGAGCAGCACAGAAACGCGAATTGGCAGGCGGTCCGCGGCTGCAAGCCTTTTGAGCGACGCCAGCATCTCCTCGTCAGTATTGCCATCGGTCACTGCGGTGTAGCCACTGTGCGCCATTGCATCCAGCGCCGCCGTCATGCGCGCATCCATTTCGCTTTCAGTCGGCTTGGGAATCGCGCCTTCCAGGAGGCGCACAGCATTGTTCAGGAGAATTCCGGTCGCCGCACCCGAAGCATCGCGACGGATCTCGCCGCCCGCGGGAGCGGACGTCGCTGCAGTGATTGCAGCGCGCTCAAAGGCGAGTCTGTTTCCCCACCCGGCAAAGCTGTGCAACCCAGCCAGCCACACCGGATGATTGGGCACGCGCTCGCTGAGCAGTTTCATGTTCGGATACTTGTTGGCCCAGGCGCCCTCGTCCCATCCGTAACCCACAATCCACTCCCCCGCAGGCGTGTTCGCCGCTCGTTCGACCACACGACGAATCGCTTCCTCCTCTGTTGCCACACCAACCAGGTCAACACGCATTAATGAGGCGCCGAGGTTCGCGAGATGGACGTGTGCGTCGACAAGTCCAGGGAGTACTGCACCGCCCTTCGCGTCGATCACACGCGTACTGTCACCACGATGCCGAAGAGCCTTTTCGTTGGTGCCCACGAAAACGACGCGACCGTCACGCACCGCGACTGCCTGTGCGTCGGCGTGCCAACCGGAGTCGCGAGTGAATGGGGCGCCTGGTGCAGGAGTGCCATCGACAGCCGGTTCCGGCCAGTTGAGCGTATACACGGCACCGTTGGTAATGATGAGGTCAGCATCGCCGCCGTCCCCGCACGCTGAGCTAAAGACACCAGCTGCACCAAGGAGCACCGTCGCAATACACGCCCGCAAGTCAATTGTCACATTCATCGCAGGCTATTTCCCCTTCTGCAATTCCACGACGATCACTTCGATGGGGATGCCAGTCGTGTTCACATCCGCGTGCATCTCGCCCGGCGGGTCGGCATCGAGCCAATACGCCTTGCCGCGTTCCCAGTTGTATGTCTTGAGAATCTTCCCGTCTTTGTCCACCACGTTGAGCGGGCCACCGGTCAGCGCGATGAGCACGCGGCCATTCTCGTGGCGATGCAGTGCGAGGGGCTGGTTGGGCATGATTATCGACTTCCACGAACGCACGAATTCGTTTTCAACCTGTGGTTCGCGGCGCGTGACTGTTGCTGTCTGCTGATCCGCCGGCACGATCGCGCCCGCACCCGGCCGATCGGCAACAGCAGCCGGGCCATCACGCTGCTGTGTCCACATGAGACCCGCGCCCGCGATGAACGACAGTGCGCAACAGAGGACCATCGTGGCTGAACGATTCATCAAGTTCTCCGGTGGAGTGTTGCGTAGAGGATAGACTCCCCGGAGCGCCTGGGCCAGAGGTGTGGCGGCTATTTCCCCGTCATGTGCACAGGCTACTTCAATTCCCTGATCTTGATATTCCGCAACGACAACTGACCATTGTGATCGCCCTGGATGGCAATGAATCCCGACGTCGCCCGCGCGAAATTCGGATACGGTTTGAATTTGCTCGCCTGATACTTGGCGTCGAATTCCGGCGACCACAATTCCGCCTCGGCCAGTTTCACGCCGTTGAGCCAGTGCTCCACGTGGGCACCCTTGGCAACGATGCGGGCCACGTTCCATTCGTTCGCCGCCTTCGCGATACCCTTGGTGGAAGGATAAAAGCCGTAGATCGAGCCCGCGGAAGTCAGTGGATTCCTGCTGTCCGGGGTGAGGGCGTCGTCCGCCAGCTGATACTCAAGCGTGCTCCAATACACACGATTGTATTCCTCGGTGGCGCGATAGAAAACGCCGGCGTTCCCCGCGGACGCCACCTTCCACTCGAACGAGAGCTCAAAGTCCGCGTATTTGTCAACCGTTACAATGTCTGTGGTGCGCAGCGATTTCATGAGGGTGCCATCCATGGCCATCCACTCGGGCGGCATGGTGGTGAGCTTGTAACCGCGCCAACCCGTTGTTGTCTTGCCATCGAACAACAACTTCCACCCTTCCTTCACCTCTTCGGGCGTAAGCGTATTGGGAGCGGGTTGCGCAACCTGTTGGGAGGGAACCCGAACGCGCCAACCCGAGGGCTCCTGTGATTGCGCCCGATTAGTGGCCAACGCGAGGAGCGGGCCGGCGAGCGCGATTGCGACGAGGGATGGTGGGAACTGTTTCATGAGATTCTCTGCGGTTTGGTGGCCTGATGACTCCCTCGCAAATCTATCGCCCCGCGCCCCGGGCGCGAGGGCTCGCTCAGGCAAAACGACCGGACTGGAACGAACTTTGCCGTAAATCACCGCTTGGAAGGACAGTCGCGATCAGCTGCCAACCCAACTGGTTACGAAAGGGATTGGCTTCGCTGGATCGGGGTAAAAACTTCGCGAACGCGAGAGGGAGAATCGATGTCGAGACGCAAGACAGACTTGAGAGCGGGCATGGATGGATACGGACGGTGGAGCCCCAGGAATGATGGCGCGGCTACACAGCGTTCTGACCCTCACAAGCCGGTGGCACTTGTTCGTGACCTTCCGGCGAATTTCTTCGCCGTCGGCCGCATGCACGACGCCGAATCGTTCATGGTTATCGACTCCAAGGAGATGCTGAATAAGCGATCAGAACGGTCGCACTAGCGCGCAAAGCTGAGTGGTTTCCTGCCCGCCAGAGTACATTCAGCGGCGGCACCTAATCGCAAATCCCTCACCAGGAGCTCTCATGCGCCGATTCTACGCACTCGCAGCATCCCTACTTCTTTTCGCCACCGCTTGTGGCAAGGACTCAACTGACCCAGGCGACAATGGCAACCTGGTAAACGGAAGTTTCAGTGGTTCCGTCAATGGAGCCGCATTTGTGCCGTTGGCCGTCACTGTAGTCTCAAACAGCGGATTCACTGTTGTGTCATCGGCCGACGCGCAGGGTCGTAGTTTGGCTTTCGGGGTCTTTGCAACTGGGGCGGGCGCAGTCACTATCGCGCAAACCCCGGGGAACAACGCCCTCTACTTCGAGGGATCGCTACACTGGGTGGCCGGCACAGGAGTCGGTGGCAGCGGGACAATCACTTTTACGACGCTGACGGCTAACCGTGCGGCCGGAAGTTTCAACCTGAGCCTCGTTGCAGAATCTGGATCAGGTGCGACCGGTACTCGCACTGCTACCGGAAACTTCGACATCACTTTCTAGTCCCCATTGCGCGTATGGCAGCGGTGTAATCTCTTAACCGCGTGCCATCTCCGCGCCGGCGCCTTGGGATCTTGCTTTTCGTGCTCGCGACCGGCCACGCATCAGCTCGCGTGGTCGGAGCGCAGTCACGAGTCCGCATCGATCCAGGCGTCAGTGGCGCACTCTCGGCGGCACGATTGGATCCCGCGCCTCCGGAGTCACGGTGACCTCAACCGCGCTGGGAAAACAGGAAGCCGCTGTTCAGGAACGCAGCCGGGAACTGCGCAAGGATCTTTCGCTTCGCGACCTGGTGTTCGCGCAAATCCTTTTCATAGTCGGACTGCAATGGGTTGGCGTAGCGGCAAAGCAGGGACCAGCGCACGTCATATTCTGGCTGATTGCCGTCGCGTTTTTTTACCTCCCGTCCGCGGGCGTTGCGGTGTGGCTCAACAAGGTAATGCCTCTCGAAGGAGGGCTTTACCAGTGGGCGAAGCTCGGCTTCAACGAGACGGCGGGGTTCATTACCGCGTGGAACCTCTGGGTCTTTGCGATTCTGAACATGACGAACGTGGGACTGCAGTTCACGCAGTATCTGGGCTACATCTTCGGGCCGCGCGTAGCCGAATTCATGTCGGGTAGTGCGGCGATTTGTGCGACTACAGCAGTGGTTGTAGGTGCGCTGGTATGGCTGACTGTCATCGGATTGCGCGTTGGCCGCTGGGTACACAACGTGGGCGGCATCCTCATGCTCATCATCTTCGCGATGATCATAGTGCTTCCCTGGGTGCTTGTTTCCAACGGTACCATTGCGGAATACCATCCACTGCAAACCGCAACGCCCGTGATATCTCTGATGAGCCTCAACCTGCTCGGCAAGATGGGGTTTGGCGCGTTCGGTGGATTTGAATACGTCGCGATTCACGCGGGCGAGTGCCGCGATCCGGTGCGCAGCATTACGAAGGCTACCATCGTGGCCGCGCCGATTATCGTGCTCATGTTCATACTCGGTACCAGTTCGGTGCTTGGCGTGATTCCGATGAACGACATCGACCTCATAGCACCGATTCCCCAGCTGCTCACGAAAGGATTTGGTACACTGGGCGCTGCGGCTGCCATTGCACCGATTGTACTCAGCGCCATGCTTGCAATCCGTTTTGCGCAAGCGAGTGTGAACTTTGGCGGCAGTAGCCGACTTCCAATGGTGGCCGGGTGGGACAATCTCCTGCCATCGTGGTTCACCAGACTGAGTGGGAAATACAGGACGCCTGTCAACTCGATTCTCTTTGTGGGCGCAACGACTTTCGTGATCAGCTCACTGGGACTCATCGGAGTGGGCAAGCAGGAAGCGTTTCAACTGTTGTGGAACTCCGCTGGAATTTTCTACGGGCTCACCTATCTGGCGATGTTCGCGGTGCCACTTTTTGGACTCAAGCGCGCAGGCGTCACCGTGCCACTGTGGGTAAAGCTGTGCGCGGCGTCGGGGCTTCTGATGACGCTGCTCTATGTCGGACTATCAGTTCTGCCAATCATTCCGGTGGGTAGCCGCACCATGTTCGCGCTGAAAATCGTGGGGCTGATTGTCGCTGCAAATCTGATTGGCCTTGGGCTTTATGCGTCTGGCAAGCGGCGATCGCGTGTAAAATGACACTACCCGCGGCTTCAAATTTGTACCACTTCCGTCATTCCCGCGCCAGTAATCTGGAGAACACTCCCTGCAGCTGATGCGTCTTGCCGTTGTCACTGCTCAGCGGCATTTTCCAACCGTAGGGATCAACGATCTGCGAATAAACCGTCGGAGGAGTAACCCATGGAAGACCGGCTGACTAATCTGTTCAACAGTTTCGACAGCGGCTTGCTGACGCGCCGCCAACTTTTGCAGGCGCTGGGCCTGGCTGCGGTTGCCGCTCCGATGCGTGCATTTGGTCAGGGGAACTGCGGTGGCGCGGACGCCGGAACTCCGCGGTGCGACACCATGCCTTTCAAGCCGCCATTCGAACCCACAGGGTGGAAGACGGTATTGCTGGACCACTTCTCATTGCAGGTTGTGGACTACAAGGCTGAAGCTGCCTACTACACCGCGCTAATGGGATGGAAACTGCGAAGCGATGATGGCACAAAAGCCGTAATGGACATGGGCGATTTGGGCGGCGCAATTATCCGGGGAGGCTACCCGGTGCCGCCACCGCCACCACCCGTGGCTGCAGCGGCAGCTGGCGACACCGCTGGTCGGGCTGCAGGTGCAGGGCGCGCAGGAGGAGGAGGAGGAGGGGGCGGACGCGGTCGCGGCGGTGGGCGTCGACATGTCTGGGACAACTTCTGCTGGGGCATCGAGCCGTGGGACACAGCGAAGGTGGAGGCGGCACTCAAAGCGCGCGGCCTCAATCCAGTGGCTGATCATGTCGGCAACGACTTCCGCAGTTTCCATGTGAAAGATCCGGATGGCTTTGATTGCCAGATCAGCAACGGCAACAAGCGCAATCGCCGCACGACTCCCGCAACAGCTCAGCACACAGTGCCACTGCCCTTTGAGGCAACTGGCTGGAAGACACTGTGGCTGGACCACATCTCATTTGGCGTAACCAGCTACAAGGAAAGCACAGCATTCTACGCTGCGCTTCTGGGGTGGCAACCAGGAGCAGATGAGGGAAGCCAGAATTCACCGGAGATTTCACCGACGATTGGTGGCTTGATCATCCGCGGTGGAAATGCGAATGCTCCCGGTGGTCTGACAGCAGGTCGCGGACGTGGCGCCGGCGCTGATACGGCCGGTCGCGGTGGACCACCGGCAGCGCCAGCGCCGCTGGTTCGCAACGCATCGATGGGCCACATCTCTTTCGGGATCGCGGATTTTGATCCGGACAAGGTCCTGGCGGAGCTACAGAAGCGCAATCTGTCAGCGCGTGTCGACACCGGCGGCAGTCAGGACATCCACGTCGCTCGATACAAGAGCTACCACACAACGACGCCGCATGGGTTTGATTTGCAGATCAGCAACGTTATTGCTCCGTAACGAGGGGCGTTACTCGTCGGCAGGCGTAACAGCTGATTTTGGATAGACGAGGCGTGATCCACGAGCAACGATAGACGAAAGACGATAGACGATAGGAAAGGCACCGCGTGATCCTATCGTCTATCGTCTTTGTCTATCGTTGCTCGTGGTTCAGGCCTCGTCCATCTGAAATCAGCCTTTTTGCAACGACGATCAGAAATGCCGAAATGACTGGACCGTATCTCACACTATTACTCCTCCACTTTGTGCGCGTCTACTGGCCATGGGAATCGATTACATCGCTACAGGCGTGTTCTTCATGTGGATCTCTTTTTCGATCTTCCGTTGGGTCGTGCGCACCGCCGCCGAAATCAGCGATGGGCCGCCGATCGCCACGCCGCTCGAAGAAGAGGTTTTGCGCCAGGCCGCGATGCGCAGTGGTCGGCGAATTCGCGACGAAAACAAGTGACCGACTGATCGGTCACTTCACAACGTCTTTCGTCCACACTCCAAGAATTCCGCAACCCGTACTGCCCATACGATAGATGTACGGCACCTCGCTCGCCAGCGGATACACCTCCACAGCGTAAAGCTGGGAGAGCATCAGCGGCCGCACCGTATTATCGGGCTCGCGTTGCAGTTCGCCGTTCAGGAAATACATCGGTTTGCAGGATGTAGTCACACCCGCTGCAATCGCAGCCGCCCTGGGAGCCGGTGCTGGCGGCGGCATCCTGAACATGATCGCTTCAGCGTCGGGACCCCCCGCCGCGTCACTCACATTTGGAATCTGCCGCACCAGTTCCGCCAGGGTGCGCGCACCGGACTTTGAGATTTCCGCCGCATCGAAAAACGTTCCCGCTATTCCGCGGCGGCGGCGGAAACCGATTCCTCTGCTGTCGGTAGCGGAATAAAGACGAGCAAGCTCGCGCGCCCTCAGCGCGACGGGAGCAATCGGCCGATGATGTGTGGAGAGAATTACATCGACCGTGAGCATCTCCTCCAGCTCCACGGCAAGTGCAGGAGTGACCAGATCAACGTAACCCCCACCCACCGCACCGATCTTCAGGCGCTGATACTGTCTTGTGTGAATCGAAAAAACACCATTGCTATCCGCGGTAACAGGCTTTTCCAGATCTGCGCCCATCTCAGACTTAAGAGTTAGCACGGCATTCGGGATCGGCCTGCCCGTATCGAAGTCGATCACCTTGCCTCGGACGACTTGTATTGAACCGTCGCCCTTTGCCCGTTCGGCAGTCAGTGCGCGCTCACGAGCAGCCTTCGTCCACACAGCCACAACACCGCAGGGTTTGACATCACTCTGCGTTCCGAACTGCCCCGCCAGACTCGGCGGCGGAAGCTGTTGACCGCGATATACCTCGAGTCCATGAAGCATGTTTGTCTGCAGCCCGCCAATAAATGCCAGGGCGGCCTCCGCTGACGTTGCCTCTGCGCTGAGCAAGCGCGCGTCAAGATACACCTCAGGAAAACAGTAGCCGCGCGCGCCGCTCACGACGTTCGTCATTCGGAGCGAATGGCCGAGCGTGTCGTCAACGATGGACACACCAGGCAGCCGCCCAATCCAGAACAGCGCCTCGAGCGTTTGGCCACCCTCGGCCTCCAACTGTTCGGCGTCCAGCGCGTTCATCGGGTATTTGTTCTGACGCAGGTCAAAACCCGATGCGGACATGAGCTCGTTAAGGGTGACGTTGCGACGTTCCACAACCGTTACGGTCGTCAGTAGCTGCACCGCAATTACCATTTTGAGACGGAGCGTCACTATCTGCAGCGGCAGAAGGTCGATGACATTGCTCGTCTGCTGCGCGTATCCGATGCGGTTGAGTCTCACACGGTATTTCCCGCCGCGGCCCGCGTTGATGGAGAAATCACCCGCGTTCCCCGACCGTGCCTCACGAATGACGCTATCGGAGGTCGCGGCAATCACACTCACGCGCACATCGTTGAGCGGCATTCCGGTTGAGTCCTCCACGGTTCCGCGTATCACCTGCGCACCGGCGGCGCGGGTGAGTGTCAGTCCAAGGAGTAACAACAGAAGTGTGAGGGGACGATTCATAGTCAATTCAGGGGACAGGCGCAATGTAAGACGCAGCGCCGAGACTGGTGTTAGCGAGCGAGGGACGGCGTCCATAGTTCGTCATTCCGGCGAAAGCCGGAATGACAAAAATGGATTAACAAAGTTGCACCGCCATCGTAAGTTACAAGCTGTGACAGATCCCAGACAAAGACCCTAACAGACCGGAATGCTGATGGCTTGGCCGAAGTCCACCCTTGAACTGATTCGGCAGGCGCTCCTGCTGATACTGTTTATTGGGGTTGCGGGAACCGAAGCCGAGTTGTTGCTGCTCAGACACACGGAAGGCTTCTGGCAGCTGATTCCGGTTGTCCTCAACGGGATGATACTGCTTGCCTTGGCATTCTACGTCGCGACAAAGAGTGCGGCATCCATTCGGACTCTTCAGGGTATACTTTTACTGTGCCTGATAAGTGGTGGAATTGGAGTCGCGCGCCATTTCATCGCTAACGTCCGCGACGCAGGCGAGTCTAATCCGTCGCTGGCGGGGCGCGAGTTATACGCCGAAGCAATGCAGGGCGCCATACCGGCCCTTGCGCCAGGAACAATGGTGCAGCTGGCGCTAATTGGGTTGGCATTCACATATCGTCATCCGCGATTGAGCGGTAAGGGCGAAGAGCAGGAAACAATCAGCGGGAGGAACAAAACGTGAGAAAACCGAAGGCATTTTCACTCGGCATCGCAGCACTCTGCGCAATCTCTCTGGCAGCGAGTACACCTGCGTCAGCACAGCTCGGACGCCAGCAGGGCTTGTTGGAACCGAACGTTGCGGCAGACAGCACGATGCTCGCCCTTCCTCGCATGAACGCCGATATCGTTCAGGCACTTAAGACCGCGCGGCCAATCCTGAGTGTTGTCGCGCTCGACAGCATTCTTGGAACCAAGACCCTGACGAGGCCGCAGCGCACCGAGCTCTACGCAAAAATGTTTGTACATGTCGATGTAAATCGGGGTACGGACGCTGAGTTCATGCTCATCCCAGGTGTCGACGCCAACAAGCTGAGGGCACTCAAGGCGGGACGACCGTGGAAGACATTCGAACAGTTCCAAACGGAAATCGCCAAGAGCACCAGCGCCGCTGAGGCCACGCGGCTGGAGCAATATCTCTTCATTCCCATCGAATTGAATACTTTCACTGTTCCAATCATGGACACCTTTGCGAGTATCGGAGTGGGCACGACTCGTTGGAAGCGCGAGTTTGCGGAGTATCGTCCCTGGACGTCGAAGGAGCAGTTTGATCGCGAAATCGGGAAGTATGTCCGAGCCAATCCGACGGAAGTTCAACGGTTGTGGCGCTACGTGATTATCAACCCGTAGAAGCATTGCCGGTTTCATAAAGGGGGAGGCGGCGACGGTTTCGCTGTCTCCCCCGGTCATTTGTCCCAGCGGGGACACATGGTATTGTCCACCGCGGGCGACAGTGCGGAGAGTCAGGTAGGCGTAGCCGCCTCCAATGCTCCGTTTTCAGCCCAGCTATGGCGCTCACCTGCGAACAGGTTAAGCTGTACAGTAGCTGGACTTAGCGCCGCTTTTCGGGGAACGATCCCTGCATCGCAAAGCTGCACTGTCGACGGTCCAGCAAGTTCGCGGTATCCGGCTCAGCTATTGCTTTGTCGTAGTAGCTGAACACTCGTGCGGAGGCGCACCCGATGACGGATGGACGTGGCGGGAATATCAGCATTGCGCAGCGCGCGCGCCTCGGGCTCATCGCTCTGATCTTCGCAGGCGGCGCTGTCGGAACCCCTTTGTCGCAAGCAGATGCGCAAGCAACCGGCGACGGATTTCTTTTCAGGCGTTCATATGGGCAGTTGCTCGTGCATGGCGGCTTCGCGAATGCTCGCACAAGAAGCAGCATTTTCGACTTCACCACCGAGAACCTCACCCTTGAACGGGGGGACTTCAGCGCCTTCGAGGGCGGTCTTGAGCTCTCGGCCGCAGTGAATTCGCGACTCGCCATCACCCTCGGTTTTGATTATGCGAATTCGACCCACCGCTCGGAGTTCCGCGATTGGGTGGACAACGATAACCTGCCCATCGAGCAGACGACCAGTTTCACACGCATGCCCATCATGCTCGGCATGAAGGGCTATATCATTCCGACAGGACAGTCCGTCGGGCTACTGGCCTGGGTTCCCAGCCGGTTTGCTCCATTCGTGGCTGGCGGCATTGGTTTGATCAGGTATAGTTTCGAGCAGCAGGGCGACTGGGTGGATTTTGAGGACTTTTCGGTGTTCAGCGACGAGTTCACAAGTGGGAGTACCGCACTGATGAGTTACGTCGGCGCCGGCATGGACGTATCATTGAACACACGCTTCGGCATCACTACAGAAGTTCGGCGCATGTGGGCGCGTGGTGAACACACAAATGATTTTATCGGTTTCGACAACATTGATCTTTCGGGCACCACAATAAAAGCTGGCTTCTTCGTTCGTTTCTGACAGAGGATTACAACCATGTTCAGGAAATCGGTGCTACCGTTCGCTCTCGGCGCCATGTTTTTCACGGCGCCATTGGACACTCAGCAATCGGGTGCGCGCTGGCTGGCATTCCAGGGGTGCTGGCGTCCCGTTGATAGTGCAATGATTGCTGCGGCTGTGGCGACTCCGCAAATCGTTTGCATCGTTCCGGGCAGCAACCTCAGCTCCGCACAGTTCGCCACGATCGATAGCGGGCGCGTTGTGCAGCGCACACAGATCGCGGCAACCGGCGAAGCAATTCCACGCAGCGAAGGTGGATGCGTCGGTACCGAGCGAGCATCATGGTCAGCCAATGGTGAGCGCGTCTATTTGCGTGTTGAGCAAACCTGCGAAGGGGGCAACAAGCGATCGGCGAGCAGCGTGATAACAATCCTGGCCGACAATGAATGGCTCAATGTGCAGGCAGTAACGGTTGCCGGACAGAAGAGTGTCCGCGTAGTGCGGTACGCCGAAGTGCAGGACCTTAGTGAAGTGCCTGCCGAGATCACCAGCGCACTCGGCTCGAACAGCATGGCGGCCAGAGCGGCCAGGATTGCAGCGAGCGCACCGGTGACTTCAGCCGACGTAATAGATGCTTCGAAGAACGTTGACGGCGCGACTGTAGAAGCGTGGATGGTTGAGGCGCATCAGGAAATCAATATCGATGGCAAGGAGCTGCTGCGACTCTCGAAAGCGGGGGTCTCACCAGCAGTTACAGATCTGCTCGTAGCTCTCGCTTATCCCGAAGTTTTCAGTGTTGACCACTCGGCGCAGCCTGTTCAGAATGCACAGCAGACGGCAGGCTACGGATCGGGCGTCATGTACAATGACTATTACGATCCATTCTACTATGACCCGTTCTCTCGCTACGATCCATACTATCGCGGTGGGATGTATCGCTCGTCGTACTTCAGCCCGTACGGATACAACCGCTACGGCAATCGCTATTACTCCAATTACACACCTGTCATCATAATCGTGAGGGACGGAAGTACCGTTGGCCAGCCCCCTGCGGAGCCGCACGGAAGAGTCGTGAACGGACAGGGCTACACTCGTGGTGGCAGCGGCGCGTCAACAAATACGGTGAGCGGTGGATCCAGCAAGACGACAGGATCAAGCACCAGTGGAAGTTCGGGATCGAGCGGCAGTGGATCCAGCAGCACTGGGTCGACCAGCGGCGGATCCAGCTCGAGCGGATCGACGGGCCGAACCGCGATACCGAGGACCACCAAGCCGCCCCCGTGACAATGCAGTGAGCTTCAAAAAAGAAAACGCCGCCGGTGAACTGATCACCGGCGGCGTTTTCGTGTGGAGCGAACTGCCTCCAGGTCCTACCTTCTAATGCACACGTTGTCCAGCTGCGGACGCATGGGGCGGTTGCCTATTTCGACGAGCAGGTCGCGCACGTAACTCGTGCTCAGCGAGTAGTGCGGGTAGTCGATGTACTGGGGCTCATCCGTACGCTGGTGATAGTCGCCGTGCAAACCCGTGAAGAAGAAAACGATCGGGATGCACTTGTTGGCGTAGTTTGCGTGATCGCTGCGCCCATAGATGTTCTGATATCCCGACCAGATCGCCTGCCTGCCATCCGTTGCAACACCCAACGTGGGATCATCGAAACGATAGTCGATGTTGAGCGGGGTTGGCTGCCGCGCATTCACCGCGAGCATGGTGCGCTGAACGTCGACGGACAACCGTCTGGAGCCAACCGAGCCGAGATAGGTGGGTCCACCGCCAATCATGTCTTCTGCGCGACCGCGCCCGACCATGTCCAGGTTGATATTCGCGACGATGGAATCCAGCGGCACCGTTGGATTGGCGGCGTAAAACGCGGATCCGAGGAGACCCGCCTCTTCGCCTGTGTGCCAGACGAAGAGGATCGAGCGTCTGGGCTTCGCCGGCATCAAAGCAATGGCTTCCGCAATTTCCAGAACGGCCATCGAACCGGACCCGTCATCGTCGGCTCCATTGTTTATCGAATCGAGACGCGGAACAGGATTGGCTCTGCGGACCGAATCCATATTGACCCTGATGGACGCATTCTGCGCGTTATCCAGCGCGCGCAGTTCGTTGCCCATGCGCAGCTTGATGCGCGCATCGTTTATCGCCTTCAGTGAATCGTGATCGGCGGACGGACCGTTATAGAAGGTGTGATCATTGTGTGCACCAATCGATACGTACTGTCCGCGCAGCGCAGGGTCACTCCCCCGAATAATCGCCACGACATTGCGACCGTAGTCGGTGAGCACTTCCTGGAAATCGAGATTGGCGTTGACCGTACCGCCAACATCACCGGCTGTGGCTCTTGCGATGTTCTTCCCAAGTAGCCGTGTTGCCGCAGCAGTGGTGATGCGGAATGTTGCTGTTGGAGGCTCGCCCGTGAGGGCACCACCTGCCCCAGCCCCTGCCCCTCTCCCAGGAGCACCACCACCAGCAGCCGCTCCGCCACGTCCCGCTCCGGCCGCAGCACCGCCTGCAGCAACGGCTCCACCCCCAGCGCCACCACCTGTACCGCGGCCTCCGCCACCCCCTCCACCCGTACCGCGACCGCCACCCGGCGCAGCAGAAAGCGCGGAAATCTGCGCGCTGTCGAGCTGCATGGTTTCGCCGTAAAACGTGAATGTGCCGGTCCTGGCTCCAGCGGACGCAAGCGCACGCGCGGTAGCCGACAGCGAGTCGCGTCGCACCGCAGTTCCAGCCTGGGTGATGGCCGCAACCTGGCGCGCCTCATCGGCGGCGCGCTGCACATCTGCCGCTGACTGCCCTTGCGGGAGCGTGCCGGAAACCAGCCTGCCGGAATTCACGATTGCTATGCCACCCTTTTCGTTGGTGACGATGAGGTTCTGACCGCCAGCGGCACCGCCACGTCCGCCACCACCTCCGCGTCCACCCGCCTGCGTGGCCGGAGGATCGTTAAGCGCAAGCCGAGCGACAGGTGCGAGTGCATCAAGATTTACCAGTGCTACCGCGACAGCATCAGGGTAATTGGCGGCGATCGTGCCGACATTGCTTCCACCTCCGCCGCCACCTCCCCCTCTTCCACCGCCACCACCACCACCGCCAGCACCACCGCGGCCTCCGGCAGGCGGGGGAGCCGTTGCAGGGGCTGCGGTGACTATCACGAATTTCCCGGCAGCCTGCGCCGCCGAAATCATCGCGCCACCATCAACTCCGCCGTAAATGACCTGCACGCCGGTGATTGCCCGCGGCGCCCGGGCACCCGGAATCGGCACAAAATCAGTATTGAAGACGAGCGCACGGCCATTCACACTCAACGTGGACTTGTCGGTGAATTTGCGTTGCATGTACGGCATTCGCTGGAAGAACGTCCCGCTATCGCCCGCAGGCTCCAGCCCCAGCTTTCGCAGTTCGGCAGCGATGTAGTTGGTTCCCTTCATATTCCCGATTCGGCCGACTGCCCTCCCCGTCATGGAATCGTCGGCGAAAATGTAGAGTCGCGTTCGCAGCTCTTCCGCTGTAATCGCCGCGGTCGTGGGTGCCGGCGGATGTTTGAAGGGATTGCCGTATTTGTTGAGCTGTTGAGCGTGCGCCGCGCTGGCGAATGACGCGGAAATGCAGAGTACCAGCCCCGCAAGTCGCGACGAATAACGAGTGGTGGACACTAGTAGAACTCCCCTGCTGATGTGTGAAATCGGGTGCGATGAGAGATAGCATAATGCCGGGGGATAGGGTATGGGCTAAGGTGTGGAAACTCCGGAAGGAGGACTTTTGCGCAGGTTTGCAACTTCTGACCACCGATCATTGACCACGGCAAACTGATGGCATCCGCCCGGCGATCACGGTCGCATGCCATCAGTGTGAAGTGAACAGTGTTCAGTGGTCAGAAGTTGCAGACCTGCCCCAGCGACTAGCGGCCACCGTAGCATTGCAGCATCCCGCTGTCCCGATTCCCATGGCATGAGACAGTGCATCGCAGCGAGGTGCCGAGGTCGGAGTTCTTTGTGGAGGGTTTTGTGTGTGCCGACACTGCGTGGATTCTGAGGAGTGGTTTGTGATGCGTGGTTTGTGACGAGCGGCGGGTGGGAGTAGCTGTTACCTCCAACGCCCCACACAAAACAGACAACGCTGTTCCGGGACACATCCCACTCCCCACCAGCGACTCCGACCCCAGCACCTCGTGTAGATGGACTCTCTCAAGCCATCCGGACTCGCGGCGACCAGGTCTACTCAACGTTCGCTACAACGGACTACTACCGCTCGCGGTACAACTCCGGAAACTTCACCCTCAACGCTTCAACTTTGGGGGCGTCGTTGATGATGATGTACATCGAACCAGGATTGTGCGCCATATAATCCTGATGATACTTCTCGGCCATGTAGAACACCGTTAGCGGCGCGACCTGAGTCACAATCTTTGACTTGAAGGCCTTTGTCTTGGTAAGGTGCGCGATGTACGCCGTCACGGCGTTCTTCTGCAACTCATCGCGAAAGAAAATCGCGGACCGGTATTGCGTCCCTACATCCGGTCCCTGTCGGTTCAGTTCCGTGGGATTGTGCGCTACCGAGAAGAACACCTTGAGCAGTTGATCGTACGATACCAGACCGCGATCGAACACAACCCGCACCGCCTCTGCGTGACCCGTTCGTCCAGTGGTCACCGCCTCGTACGTCGGATCGGTCACCGTGCCACCAGCATAACCAGAAACCGAAGATTCCACTCCCTTGATGTGTTCGAATACTGCCTCGATTCCCCAAAAGCAGCCACCCGCAAATACCGCCGTGTCGACCACGGCCCCCGAGGCGAGCTGCGATGTCACGTCGCCGGAAAGAACAGTTTCGGTATCGGGCGACAAACTCGCCCGCGAATTGTGCCGCGCGACAAGCAGCGCCGCAACAATAGCGGCAGAGGCGACGATAACTCCGATCTTAGCGAACACTTATTCCCAATGATAACAGGTACGTCGTCGGAATCACATCTCTCCTCCGGCTCCTCCTCCCCTGCCGGACTGCAAAAGCTTCTGTCGCTCCTGATACGACTCACCATCCGTGATCCACTTGGCCGCCGGATTTCCCTTGAGATAGTGATCGAACCATTCGAGTTGTCGCGTGCGATAGTCGATCTGATTGTTGCGCTGCGCCAGGTTGTGATTCTCGCCCGGGTACACGAGGTACACCACATTCTTCCCCAGCCTGCGCGCGAAGTTGTACAGCTCCTGGCTCTGGAAAGGATTCACATTGCCATCGTCAGCGCCTTCTTCAAGCAGGAGAGGTACGTCCAGTTTGTCCACAGCAAACACGGTCGAGTTGCGGATGTATGCCTGCGGATCTTCCCACAAAGGCACCTGCATGCGTTCCTGGCCAACTTCGAAATGTCCTGTCTCGGCAGAACCGCTGTTGCCCGACGTGTAACCGTAGAAACTCACAAGATCAGTGAGCGGTGCGCCGGCAATTGCCGCCGCGAAAATGCCCTTGCCATGCGCTGCGAAAAATGCGGACTGATATCCGCCCCAGGAATGTCCCATGGACCCGACCCGCTTCGGGTCAACCGCACCGCCGCCTCCAGCTTTCGCGATTGCCGTCTGAACCGCGGCGGTCACGCATTCCAGCGCCGACACGCCAGGATCGCGAGGGCGGAATGTGATATCGGGGCGCAAGACGAAGTATCCTGCCTGGCTGAACACCTGCGTGTTGTACAAGGAGGTCGCACTCGGCGCCACGTACTGATGGAATCCTTGTGAGAGCTTTTCGTAGAAGTACACAACCATGGGGTACTTCTTCCCAGGCTCGTATCCAGCCGGATAGGTGAGCATGGCCTGCAGCTTCAGTCCGGCTTTCGTTGTGTATGTGAAGAGTTCCTGCCGCCCCCATGCATGCTCACTCTGAAACGCGTTCGTGCGAGTCATCTGCTTCGCATCCCGGAGGGCCGGCCCGGCAACAAAGAAGTTGGGTGAGTCTTCATACGTCTGGGTCTGATACAGATACACCTCGGCCTTCGTTGCCTTTTCGAGCGCGGTCACACTCTTATCCAGCCACACGAGCCGTTCAACGGGTTTACCGGCAGTGATTCTCGCATAACCGCTCTTCTTGCTCCATTCGCCGCTCGCGGTGAGCAGGATCGGTTTCGACAAATCAATGTGGCGCTGCTCGGGATCGAGGAAGATGCGTCTGTATACGGTCGAATCTTCTCTGCCCTTCGTCAGGCGCAAAGCAGTTGTTCCATCGAAACTCACCTGCCAGAGATCGTGCCGGTCATAGAGAATGACGGACTTTTCTCCAATGGTCCATCCAGCCGCGCCGTATGGTTGCCGTTCGGCTACAGGATGATCGTCCTCCATGTTCATGAAAGTGTTCTTGATCTTGAGCGTGAGATTGCTTTTTGCCTTTGTGGTGAGGTCCATCATCCACCAGTGGCCCCCGCTACTGTACAGCGCGTAGCGCCCCTCGGGGCTCAACCGCGGTGTATTTGCGATTCGCGTAATGATTTTTTCGCGCCTGCCATCGCTGAGGTCAATGCGATAGACGTCGCGCCACGGCCTGCCGAACATTGCTTCACGCTCGTACGGCGCATCATCGGTGACAAGGGCCGCCGTCTGGTTGGGTGAAAGCAGCACCGCATCGAGCGAATCATCTGCAAGGCGTGCGAACTTGTTGGATGCGATGTGCCACACGGCGAGCGAAGTACGGGTGCGATCCTGTGCGGCCTGCAGCGCCTGAGCAGGATTCTGTCTTACATCTTTCCAATGCCAGACCTGCACATTGGCCGGCTGTACCGCAGCACCACCGGCACTAGCGCTGGCACCAGCACTATTCCCGCCGCGCGAGGGCTGCGGTGGTTTCGGGATGCGCGCGCCGATTCCGAAAAAGATTGCGCCGCCATCTTCACGCCATGTAAACGCGCGGTATGGCGCGACACGCATGCCCGCGGGAAAGGAACGATCCGTCGCGAAGTCGAAGATCGTGGGACGAGCATCCGGCGCCAGAGCTCCACGCCATGCGATGATAACCATGCTCGTGTCCGCGAACGCGGTGTCGTTGCGAGTGCGGAACGCGGCAAGATCATTGCTCTTTGCCCGCCAGACAAGATTGGAATAGCGACTGTCGCTCGCATCGAGCGACTTCATTGCACCTGTCGCCGCATTGAAGAGCTGCACGCCATTCCCCGTGCGCCCCTCAACATCGATCGTCATGGCCAGAGTGGCACCGTTGGGACTCCACGCGTAATCGGCCACACTCCCCAGCGTGAGCTCCCCTCCGCCATCGAGCTTGCGCACCACGAGTTCCGCTCCGCGGCTCTGACGACCCGTGGGCGGATAGCGACGCAGCGCGATGTACTCTTCATCGCTGCTCACGTTGAAGGCCTGAATGTCTGGCAGCGTCGTGGACGTGCCGGCGCGCAGATCGTTGATCACGATGCGATTTCGCTGAACGTTCGCAGCGGGCGCCGGTGCCGGAGCTGCTGCGCCCCTGCCACCGCGACCCCCGGCATCGCCACGTCCACCACCTGCTCCTCCCGACTCTGCTGCGGGATTCACGGTGTAGATCAGCCAGCGACCATTCTCAGTGAACACTGCACCTGAACCACCGCGCACGACGCGGACTGAGTCTTCTGCGATTGTGCGATATCGCAACTCGCTGCCGCCACTTGCCCGTGTGATGGAATACGAGAGCCATTTGCCGTCAGGAGAGAGAGTGCCATTGCCCAGGCCTTCCCATTTGCCGTAGTCGGCATCCGTCAGCGGTTTGCGAGCGGAAGCTGCCGCAGTCGCATCGCCACGGTTCTGTGCGCCAACTCCAGTAACAGCGACACAGAGGCAACCGGCAGCGCACAAGATATATCGTACCACTTTCATCGCCGACCTCCACACTCTTTTCCGTCATTCCGGCGAAAGCCGGAATCCATGTTGACAGTTACCATGGATTCCGGCTTTCGCCGGAATGACGAGGGTATGCAAACCTTCACACAGTGAACTTTCTTACAAACTGCCCGTTGTTTTCCCACGAGGTCTTCTTTGTATCCAGCGCCGACTGCTCCGGCTGCACCACTCCATTCGCATCCGTGGCACGCGAGACAATCGTGTGTTCACCGGCTGCGAGTCCGGTCCACTCGTGTGAGAAGAACTTCCACGAGAATTCCGTATTCATCGGGTCGAGTGTGGCACGCTGCCATGGCCCGTTATCCAGGCGCACTTCGACGGAGCGTAATGGTGCGTGCCCACTCAACGCGAATCCCAATGCTGAGTACTTGCTTCCCGTCCGTGTGAGTCTCGCCACCATCGACTTCACTCGAATACGCGACACCAGGGTCTCATTCCATATCACCTGGTCGGCAACGGTCTGCCCCATGAGCGTCACATAGTCGCGCGACATGAAGCGGCCGACGTAGCGACTGTCCTGCGCGTGAATGTGGTCCATCCATTTCACATTGGCGACACCATACCATCCTGGAACGATCAAACGCACCGGGAAGCCGTGAATTGGTGTGAGTGGCTCTCCATTCATTTCCCATGCTATGAGCACCTCAGGTCGCACGGCATCTTCGAGCGTGAGACTGCGACCGAAGTGTTGTTCAACTTCCTGCGGACCGCTGCGGCCGTGCGTCACCGTCTCCATCCCCTTATCGGCGCCGAAGAAAACGATTTCTCTGGCGTGCGGCAGCGGCGCCGCTTCGCGCAGCAGTGCCCTGAGACTTGTTCCAGCCCAGCGCGCGTTCCCCGCGAGCCGGTTCAACGAAGTGGGGTTGTTCCCGCCGCATTCAAATCCAACAACTGTCTCGACGCGCGGCCTGCGCTTGAGTTCCGCGAGCGTCAGCTCCATTGGTGTGGCGAAGAGCCCTGTGAGGCGGAGTTTGTAAGTCGCGGGATCGATCGTCGCCGTGCCGTAATGCTGAACCAGATAGAAATCTGCTGTCGGCGTGATGAACGTCTCCTTGCGCAACGTGCGCGAGTCAAGCGCACGCGCAGGATTGAAGTTGGCCGGTACGTCGGTCCAGGCAATCACTTCCTCCGCCTGTTGCAGAGAAGGCAACGCCCAGTCCCAGCCTCCCATAGCGGCCAACGAAGCAAACGCCGCACTTTTCTTCATCAGCTCGCGCCGTGTAATCACATCTGTCATGGACTCCTCCCCTGTGACATTTGACATTCGCGCCTGGCAGCGCAATGCTCAACTCAAAGTCAATCTAGTTCTCGCACGGAATGTCCGTAAGCCAACCTCAGAGGCACCATATGCATTTGCACGCGGCAGAAGTCAGGTCCCGAACAATCTCCCTCATTCTCGTCGGCCTCCTGGCTGCGTGCACCGGTTCGGCAGACAAGGCCAAGCCTGCTGACAGCACGGCAAGGCCAGCGCCCGTCACGCCACCGCCACTTCCACCTGCAACCGACACCGTTGCTCCGGAAATCACCGGCGTTGTAGCCGCCGGCACCAAGGTCAGCGTGATAAAAGAGGGCTTCAACGGCACCGAAGGCCCGATCGCGCATCCCGACGGAAGTTTTCTCTTCACCGAGACGCGCGCGAACCGCATCAACCGGATCGACAGTGCCGGCAACGTCACGTCGTTCCTGGAAAACACCAATGGCTCGAACGCACTCGCCTTTGACAAGGCCGGGCAGCTGATCTCGGTGCAAACAACTCCCGGCAGCATGAAGATCGGAATCATCTTTCCTGCAGGAAGCGAGAAGGTGCTGGCCGACAACGCGGACGGCAAACCATTCGCGCGGCCCAACGATATGGTCCTCGCCGCCAATGGCGGAATCTATTTCAGCGATTTTGCGACAGTCACGCCGGTACCAGAGGGAACGCTTCCACCGACGGTCTACTACATCGCGCCCGGCAGCAACAAAGCAGTCAAGGTCGCGGAAGGAATCGAGCGCCCCAATGGAATTCAGTTGAGCCGGGACGAAAAGGTTCTCTTCGTCAACAACATGTGGGGACCCAATCTGCTGGCGTTCGATATCAAGTCGGACGGAACTCTCGCAAACCGCCGCAACTTCGCTGCATACGCTGGCGTGACTACCGATGAAAAAGGCGCGGTAGTAAGTGGCGCGGATGGTCTGGCCATTGACAGTCAGGGGCGCGTTTACTCCGCCACCAAGGTAGGAGTGCAAGTCTTCAGTCCCGATGGCAAAGCGCTAGGCATCATCCCAGTATCACGACAACCGCAGAACATCGCTTTTGCGGGACCAGGCAAGAAGACACTCTACATCGTCGGCAACGGGGCGGCGTACAAGGTTCAGATGCTCGCCGAGGGGTTCAAGGGACGGGCGAAATAGAATTGGAGAGTGGAGAGTGGATATTGGACAATGCATTGGCAATTGGCAATTCATTTTCCAATATTCAATCTCCCCTCTCCATTCCGTAGTTATTGCTCTCTTGGCAATTGGCTACTAGTATCTTTCGCCACGACTCGCCCCCTACCCCTTAGCTAGGCATCCGATGAACCCAATCAGCGTACTGCTCGTCGCTCTAGGCGTGTTCGCCGCCGGGTACCTCTACGTGTTCATCAAGGGATTGGCTCGCGATGCGAAGGACGGAAAATCGCTGGCGCCAAAGCCCCTGCTAGCGCTCGTAAGCTTCATCGCGAACTTCTTCGACACTCTGGGAGTCGGCTCGTACGCGACGACGACGTCCATGGTGCGGTTCTTCGGCCTGATTCCGGATGAGAAGATCCCGGGTTCGCTGAACGTCGGCTATGTGATTCCGACGATGATTCAGGCCTATGTCACCATCCACGGCGTGAGCGCACTGGGCGTCACTGTGCCTCCCGTTGAAGTCGATCCCCGGACTCTCATTTCCTTGATCATTGCAGCAATCCTCGGCGCTTGGCTGGGTGCGGGCGTCGTCTCGAAATGGAACCGCCGGAAGATTCAGTTGGGAATGGGAATATGTCTTCTTGCGGCCGCGACGATCATGCTCATTCGTCTCACGGTCTTCCACTCATTGGAAGTTGGGACTACTGGTCTGGAGGGCACCCGCTGGATTATTGGCATGGTTGGTCTGTTTGGGCTTGGAGCGCTGATGACGCTCGGAATTGGCCTCTATGCACCATGCCTGATTCTCGTCACGCTTCTCGGAATGAATGACAAGTCTGGCTATCCGATCATGATGGGTGCGTGCGCGTTCCTGATGCCGGTGGCAGTCGTTCAGTTCATTAAGGCGCGGGCGTATCATGCTCCGTCGATGCTGGCGATGGCGCTGCCGGGAATCATTTCGGTTCCGTTGGCGTTCAAGTTCTTCCAGGCCCTCAATATGACGTGGGTAAAGGTGGTCGTGATCTGCGTCGTCACCTATGCGGCGATCACAATGCTCATGACGGCCAATCGAGAGAAGGGCACGGCTGCCGCGTCACGCACGGCCTCGCTCGAGGGCGCTGGCGGCTAGCGCCGGCGCCAATTCCGGCTCCAGGCCGGAATTTCGTGTTACGAAATCACTGCTCCCGCGTCGCGAAAAGTGACGCCAAAATAGCCATATCCGGGGTACCCCAAACCCCCGTGACTGAAGCATTTCTGGCAGCGTCCTTGTTCAAGGATTACCACACCGCTGCGGCGCGAAAGACCACCATAAATGCCCATCGAAACACCGAGTACCATTTCCGCATTTGACGCCGCGACCAAGGCGGTGCTTGACGCGCAATACGCTTCCGCTGAGCGCATAGTCAACTTCGTGCGGATGGGGGTTATCGGGGTCCTGGCGGTCATCGCAGCCGCCTGGGGATCGGCCCTGCCGCTGGAACTCAATCTGGTCAATGTGGGAGTCCTGACCCCGATGCTGGTCTGGTCGGTAGGCCAACACCTGCTGGTGCACCGGAATCCCGCACCATCGGAGCTCCTCTCCTTCGTGAATCCATTTCTGGATATCACAGCCGTCACCGCCCTGCTCCTGGGCTACGGCCTTTTCGGCACCCCCGACCTCGCAGTCAAATCACCCATCTGGGCTGCGTACTTCATCATTCTCGCGGGCCGCGCCATCACCAGTTCGCCCCGCCGCGCCGGTCTGGCTGCCCTCGTCGCTACGGTGCAATACGCCGCGATCGCCTGGTTCTTTACCGGTACCGGTAGACTCGCAGTGCTGGAAAATCCGCTCCATTCCGTGAGCGTGTCGGGAACCACTCTCCTCGACGAAGCAGCCAAGGTGGTGCTGCTCGGCGTGGCCGGAATCGTCGTGATGTACGCAACAACGTGGAACGAGCGCACCTTGCGACGATCTGTCGAATCCATGCGCGCTTCCGAGGGGAGATTCCGCGCGATCTTCGAACACGCAGCCGTAGGCATCGCGGTTCTCGATTCCGGCTCCGCGATCCTCGAGACGAATGGCGCGTTCGCGCGATTCCTCGGCGCACCGTCCGACGCGTTGCGAGGGAAAAAACTTTCCAACTTCGCATCTGCCGAGGATGTTGGAGGGGCGAGCGCCATTCTCGAAGGTGTGGCCGATGGAACGCGCGCCAACGCAACGGCGGAACTCCGCTTTGTTCGACCTGACGGAGAAGTCGCGTGGGGGTCTGTCACCGTGTCATCCACCGAGGACAGCAAGTCACGTCGTCTCGTAGCGATGGTCGGCGATGCCACAGAACGAAAAACGCTGGAAGCACAGTTGCTGCATCAAGCTTTTCACGATCCGCTCACGGAGCTCGCCAATCGCGTGCTCTTCCGCAATCGAGTCGAGCATGCACTTGCGCGTCGCAAAGGCGAGGCGGAAGCCATCGCGGTGCTCTTTCTGGATCTGGACAACTTCAAGACCGTCAATGACACGCAGGGACATGCGGCTGGCGACCGGTTGCTGCGCGCTGTGGCCGAGCGATTGCTGAGTGCAACGCGCGGATGCGACACAGTCGCGCGTCTTGGTGGCGATGAATTCGCTGTTTTGCTGGAGCCAGTACATTCAGGGGGCGGGCCTGATATCGTAGCCGATCGCATTGTCAGCGCGCTACGCCGACCGATTGAAACGGGCAACGGCCGCATGGTCACAGTCGGTGCGAGTCTTGGAATTGCATCGAGCACGGGGCATGAGAGCCCCGATGTCCTTCTGCGCAATGCGGACTTGGCCATGTACGAGGCGAAGGGACGATGCCGAGGCGGATGGCTGCACTTTGACCCCGAGATGCATGCCTCGCTGATGAACAGGGTCACACTTGAAGCCGATCTCCGCGAGGCAATTCAGCAGGACCAGCTCAAGCTTCTGTACCAGCCAATTGTCGATCTTGCATCAGGTCGGATAATGGCCTTTGAGGCATTGCTGCGCTGGACACACCCGCGACGCGGCCCCGTGGCTCCCAACACATTCATTCCCGTCGCTGAAGAGTGCGGGGTCATACTTCCCCTGGGTCGCTGGGTACTGGGCACCGCGTGCAAGCAAGCCGCAGAATGGAACGCCCGACCCGGTGCAACTCCAGTGACCATCACGGTGAATCTTTCGGGCAAGCAGATACAGCAGGAAGAACTCACCGCAGAGGTTGCGTTTGCACTGAACCAGTCGGGTCTTGCGCCCGAGTGTTTGCTGCTCGAAATCACCGAGACTGTAATCATGCACGAGACGGAGCAAACGCTCGCACGGCTCAATGAACTGAAGCAGCTCGGCGTGCGACTCGCAATCGATGATTTCGGCACCGGCTACTCATCGCTGTCCTATCTGCAGCAGTTCCCCGTGGACGTGCTCAAGATCGATCGCTCATTCACCGATGCGTTGCTGCGCGGCCCCAACGAAACAGCACTGGTGCGAACGATCATCGCACTCGCAGACATGCTGGGATTGAAATCGGTTGCGGAAGGCGTGGAAGACTCGCAGCAGAAGGCGCAATTGCGCCTCCTCGGATGCGACAGTGGCCAAGGCTTCCTCTTCGGCCATCCGGTTGATGCGGCCGGGGTAATGTTGCTCCTGGAATCCGAGTTCGACGAGGCGGTAGCCACAGGGTCCTGAGAGTTCCGGATAGCACCGGAACATGGGTTCCGGCTTTCGCCGGAATGACAATACGGGTGTCATTGCCGCGAATGCGGCAACCAAGTAGACGGGTGTCATTGCCGCGAAAGCGGCAACCCAAGTTGCCTTTCACTAGTCACCAGTCACTAGTCACTGCTAAGATTAGGCAAACGCTTGCCAGGACCATGACATGACGCTGCATCGCCTATTGCCGGTTGCCATCGCGCTGTTTGCCATCGCCGCGCCGACACCGTTCAGCCCGCGACAGCAGAATGCTGCCGATGGCGAGTGGCGTCATTACCACCGCGACCTTGCCAGTACGCGATACTCGCCGCTCAGCCAGATCAACAAGGACAATGTGGCGCAGCTCGCGACAGCCTGGACCTGGACGGCCGACGGCACGACGGTTCGCAACGAGGGGAAGAGTGAAAACACGCCGATCATGGTCAACGGAACGCTTTATTTCACCGGCGGTCCCAATCGCGCCGTGATCGCGGCAGATCCCGCTACCGGTACGGCGAAGTGGGTCTGGTCGATGGATGAAGGCGTGCGTTTGCGCGTGGCTCCGCGAGGCAACTCGGGACGTGGCGTTTCCTATTGGAATGGCAGCGGAGGCAATGGCGACAGGATCTTCACCGTCACTCCTGGATTCCAGCTCGTCGCACTCGACGCAAAAACCGGTACGCAGATCCCGACGTTCGGTAATGCCGGCGTCGTCGACCTCAAGGCACAGATTGGAGTGGAGCTCAATGTCGACTCCGCGGTAATCGGAAACAGTTCACCGCCGCTGGTCTTCGAGAACATTGTGGTGATTGGCCCGGCACTGGAGGTCGGCACAGCACCACCATCAATGAAGAACGTTCCCGGGCGCGTGATGGCATTTGATGCGGTCACTGGCAAGTTGCTCTGGCGCTTTAGCACGATTCCGGTTGAAGGTGAGTTCGGCCTCGACACCTGGGAAAACGAGTCGTGGAAGTACACAGGCAATGTGGGAGCGTGGGCACCGCTCACACTCGATGAAAGGCGAGGCTATCTCTACCTCCCCGTGGAAGCCGCAACCGGTGACTACTACGGTGGTCACCGCCCCGGCAATAATCTCTTTTCCACCTCCATCGTGTGCCTGGATGTTCGCACTGGAAAAAGAATCTGGCATTACCAGACCGTGCACCACGACATCTGGGACTACGACAATCCCACTGCACCGATTCTCATTGACATCACGGTAGGTGGTCGTCGCATCGAAGCCGTTGCGCAGATAACGAAGCAGGCATTCACATACGTGCTCGATCGCGTCACTGGCGCGCCAGTCTGGCCAATCGAAGAGCGCCCAGTCCCACAGTCCGATGTTCCAGGGGAAAAGACCGCGCCCACGCAGCCATTTCCCACCAAGCCGCCACCGTTCGACAGACAGGGTGTGAGTGTCGATGATCTCATCGACTTCACGCCAGCGCTGCGCGCCGAGGCAATCGAAGCGATCAAGCCTTTCCGTACTGGCGGTCTATATTTGCCGCCATCCGTACCCAATGGTCCTGACGGCAAGCTGGGAACTCTATCGTTGCCCAACTCTGTCGGCGGCGCGAATTGGGAACATGGAGCATTCGATCCGGAGACCGGCATGCTCTACGTGGGTTCATTTACCAATCCCAACGTGCTGTCGCTGCGACCCGGAGCGCCGCGATCGGATATGAACTACATCGGTGGCGGCGGAGCCAGAGTGCCGAGCATCCAGGGGCTGCCGCTCATCAAACCACCCTGGGGCAGGGTCACCGCTCTTGATCTGAACATTGGAACGCTGAAATGGACCGTGGCCGCAGGCGATACACCCGATCGCATCAAGAACAATCCGGCGCTCGCAGGACTGACGATTCCGCGCACGGGAAGTACTGCGCGTCCCGTACTTCTCCTTACGAAGACATTGCTTTTCCAGGGAGAGGGATCAGGCGGCATGGCGAAACTGCATGTCATCGACAAGGCCACGGGCACGATGATTCGCGACATTGACGTGCCGTCGACGATCAGTAGCAATCCGATGACGTACATGTACCAGGGCAAGCAGTACGTGCTCTTCTGGGTCAGTTCCGTACGGACAACAACGCTCATCGCGATGGCGCTGCCCCAGTAATCATGGCTCAATCAGCGCGAGTTCTGCTCGCCCTTGTCTTTGGTCTCGTGCTCGGGACCCTGGTACAATCTTCCGGAAACGACCTGCTCAGTTCCATCGCGCAGGGGATTCTGCCGCTGGGCACCATGTGGACGAACGCGATACGGATGACCGTCGTGCCGCTGGTGCTCGCGCTGATAATCAATGGGGTTGCTGGTTCCAGCGACGTGTCACGCATTGGACAACTTGGCAAACGCATCCTGCCGATTTTCCTGGTGATGCTGTTTGCAGGTGCCGCGCTGTCAGTGGTTCTCTCGCAGCCAGCGATGAGTGGTCTCGAGATTCCAGCGGATGTAGCCGAGCGTCTGCGTGCAATTGCGGCCACCGACAGGGTTACCGAGAATCAGTCGGTGCCTTCGGTCATGCAACGGATCGTAGACATCGTGCCGGTGAATCCGATAAGGGCCGCTGCAGATGCTGCCATGCTGCCGTTGGTAGTGTTCGCTCTCCTGTTTTCGGTCGCACTTACAAAACTGACCGAGGCGAAGCGGGAACCAATCGTCGCGTTCTTCCGCGCGCTCGGCGATGCAATGATGGTGCTGGTGCGCTGGGTTCTTGTGGTCGCCCCAATCGGAATCTTTGCCCTCGCGCTGGGACTCGGTATGAACATGGGCGCGAGCGCGGCTACAGCGCTCGTCTACTACATCGCGGTGCTCTCGGGGGTGCTGATTATCTATACGCTGCTGCTTTATCCGGCGGTTCGCATTATTTGCGGCGTTCCCATCAAGCGTTTTTTTGCTGCAGCAGCGCCGGCGCAGGGAATCGCGCTGAGCTCACGTTCATCGCTTGCGGCGCTTCCGGCGATCGTTACCGGAGCGCGCGATCATCTTGGCTCGCCTGAACCGATTACCGGATTCGCGCTGCCACTGGCAGTCTCGGTATTCAGGGTGAACGTCCCAATGGCCTGGGTGGTTGGAGTTCTTTTTCTGGCCAAGCTGTATGGCGTTGAGATTGGCCTGCCGCAACTGCTGCAGGTTGTTGTCTTGTCGGTGTTCCTGAGTTTTTCGGTACCAGGCATCCCCAGTGCCAGCCTTTTTCTGCTCGCTCCCCTATTGCCCGGTTTGGGAATACCGGCAGTGGGAGCCGGGGTACTGATCGCCGTGGACGCCATCCCCGACATGTTCAAGACGACAGCCAACGTGACCTCTCACGTCGCGGTAGCCGCCATACTGGGCGGCGTACCGGAGAATGACCCAACGCGGCCGCCGGCGGGGGCTAGAGCCGCTGAAGCGGCGTAGCGCAGGTTTGCAACTTCTGATCACTGTTCACTGACCACTGCTAACTGAGGTCATCCGCCCGGGATTCCGGTCGGATGACCTCAGTCGGCAGTGGACGGTGTTCAGTGGTCAGAAGTGCGGCGGGAGAGCGAACGCTCGTTAGGCACTGGTCCCAATATCAGACTGTCATCTTCGGTATTTGTTCGGTAGGTTATCGCCGTACCAAGATGCCCACCTACGTCGAGCTGCATTGTCATTCGGGCCTTTCCCTTCTGGATGGCGCTTCCAATCCAGAGACACTCGTGGAGCGCGCTCATTCCCTCGGTTATCACTCGCTCGCGCTCACCGACCACGATGAACTCGGCGGTGTAGTCCGCTTCTCGGAGGCCGCGAGAGCAGTCGGAATGAACGCCATAATAGGCGCCGAGCTGACAGTAAGAACCCCGCTCTCCACTCTCCACTCTCCAATTTCCGCTCTCCAATTTCAGTTCTCCCATCTAGTGCTGCTCGCAGAAAGCCGTGTTGGCTACGGCAATCTCTCGACGCTGATCACACGCGCGCGCATGGACTGCGATCGCGGCCAGCCTTCTGTCACTCTCGATATGCTGGCGCGCCATGCGCAGGGACTGTTTGCGCTCACCGGATGTCCGCGCGGCTGGGTGCCGGCGCTCGTTGCACGCGGCGACATGAGAGCAGCCACCGAAGCCGCGGCGGTGCTGCTGGATATTTTCGAACATCGCGTTGCAATCGAGTGCTGGGATCATCACCTCCCCCAGGAACGCGAGATCGTCGCGCGTCTCATCCCGCTGGCGCATTCGCTCGACATTCCCTGGGCTGTCACCAACGATGTGCATTATGCATCGCCCAAGGCGCGCATCATACACGATGTCCTCTGCGCTCTGAAACACGAACGCAACCTGGATGAAATGGGCACCCGGCTCAGGCCCAGTGGTGAGTGGTACCTCAAGTCGCCTGAGCAGATGCTGCGCCGGTGGCAGCATGCCCCCGAGGGAATCATTGCTACTCTCGCAATCGCGGAGCGCTGTGAATTCCGCATGACTCATCTGCAACCCACCCTCCCGGCTTTTCCTCTGCCTCCGGGGATCACAGCCGATGAATATCTGGCGCGACTGGTGGAACAGGGCGCGCGCGAACGCTGGGGTGACAAGCGATCCGACAAACACGAAAAACAAATCGCGCATGAACTGGACATGATCGCGCGGCTCGGTCTTGCCGGATATTTCCTCATCGTGTGGGACATTGTCCGTTTCGCGCACCGCGAAGGTGTGCTCTGCCAGGGGAGAGGATCGGCCGCCAACTCCGCGATCTGTTATTGCCTGGGAATCACCGCGGTCGATCCCATTCGCATGGAGCTTCTCTTCGAACGTTTTCTCAGCGAGGAGCGGCGCGAGGCGCCGGACATCGACATCGACTTCGCGCATCGCGACCGCGAGAAGGTTCTTCAGTATGTGTATCAGCGATATGGGCGCGATCACGCGGCAATGGTGTGCGAGCAGATCACCTATCGCCGCAAATCGGCGCTGCGCGATACGGCTCGTGTGCTTGGCTTTTCTGTTGAGCAGGCAGACAGGCTGGCGCTCGACACTCCCGACATGGGAGGACTCGATCCCAATGATCGCAGGGTGAAAGTGCTGGCCGGAGTCGTTGACGGTCTGCGCAGCCTTCCCCGGCATCGCTCCATTCATGTTGGAGGATTCATTCTCACGGAGGAACCACTATCGACCATTGTGCCCATTGAACCTGCGTCGATGCCGGATCGCACGGTGATCCAGTGGGAGAAAGATGATCTTGATCCTGTGGCGCTTGTGAAGATCGATCTGCTGGGACTCGGCATGCTTACGCTTATTCAGGATTGTCTCGTGTGCATCAGGCAGACGCGTGGTGTGTCGATCGATCTGGGACAACTCGACATGGCCGACCAGGCTGTGTACGACGACATGTGCGCCGGCGACACGATTGGAGTTTTTCAGATCGAGAGTCGCGCGCAGATGAACACATTGCCGCGTCTCAAGCCGCGCTGTTTTTACGATCTCGTTGTGGAGGTTGCACTGATACGTCCCGGTCCCATTCAGGGGGATATGGTGCATCCGTATCTCAGGCGCAGAGCGGGCACCGAAAAAGTGGACTATCCGCATCCATCGCTGGAGCACGCGCTCAAACGCACACTCGGCATTCCCCTCTTTCAGGAACAGGGGATGCAGGTGGCGATTGCCGCAGCGGGGTTCACACCGGGAGAGGCTGACACGCTGCGCAAGGCAATGGGACACAAACGATCGCGTGAAAGGATGGCGGCCATTTGCGAGAAGCTGGTTCAGGGGATGCAGAAGAATGGCATTCCTGAAGAGACAGCGCTCCGCATTTACAACCAGATCAATGCTTTCGCGGATTATGGATTTCCCGAGAGCCATGCGGCGAGTTTCGCGCTCATCGTATATGCATCGGCATATCTGCGGCACTACTACGCGCCCGAATTCACCGCTGCAATTCTGAACGCACAGCCGATGGGCTTTTATTCTGCCGGCACTCTCATAGAGGATGCAAGGCGCCACGGCGTGGAGGTGCGTCCAGTGGATCTCACTTGTTCGGTCTGGGATTCAACACTGGAGAGCACATCCCACCCTGTCATTCCCGCGAAAGCGGGAACCCATGTTGGACAAGAATGGGTTCCCGCTTCCGCGGGAATGACAAAAATGGGGCATGCTCGCGCCAAACCGCCCGCTGTGCGACTGGGCCTCAGAGTTGTGCGCGGACTCGGCGCACGCGCGCGCGATCAACTGCAGAATGCGCTCGCCGACGGTCCATTCGAATCGATAGCAGACACAGTGCGGCGATCGGGACTCGATCGCCGCGCACTCAGACTGCTCGCGGAAGCAGGTGCGTTCGACTCCACGCTGCCCGATGAGCCGGACATGAAAAAGCGCAGAGCCGCGTTATGGAAAATGCTCGAGACAATCCGCGGTGAGGCCGGCCCGCTTGCGCCCATGCGAGAACGCGGAGTACCACGAAATCTGCCGGCCATGACACAGGTGCAGATCACCGAAGCCGATTATCGCATCACTGGATTGTCGCTCAACGGTCATCCCATGAAACACATGCGCAAACTGCTGGAACCGAATGGTGTTCTCACAGCAAGTGAGCTTCACGCAAGTCGCGATGGCGCTCGAGTGGCCACAGCAGGTCTGGTCATTTGTCGTCAGCGCCCGGGGACGGCGAAGGGATTTGTTTTTCTAACGCTCGAGGATGAAACGGGGATGGTGAATGTTGTGGTTACACCGCAGCGTTACGAGCGCGATGCATTGCTGATTGCAACCAGTCCCTTACTGCTCGTGCGCGGAACATTGCAGATTGAGCAACGCGTGGTGAATCTGAAGGGGGAAGTATTTCGGGCGCTGTCCGGGGACGTGGGAGCGGAGTGGGCGGGAAGGCACGATTTCCACTAGCTGTGGGAAACTGCTAACTGCGAAACACATTAACTGCGAAAAACACTAACAGCGAGACTCACTAACAGCGAGACTCACTAACAGCGAAACTCACAAACAGCGAGACTCACAAACAGCGAGGTTTTCGCGCTTTGTGTCCTTCGCGGTTGATGTGTTTCGCCGTTAATGCGTTTCGCCGTTAGTGCGTTTCGCCGTTAATGCGTTTCGCTGCTAATGTGTTTCGCAGCCAATGTGTTTCGCAGCCAATGTGTTTCGCAGTCAATGTGTTTCGCAGTCCACAGTCTCAAAGTCTTCACCCTCGCCCTCCCCTCGCGGAGAAACCCGGGTTGCCGTATGATTCCACCGTCAAACGGCAGCTCAGCCGCCGAAGATGAACCACGAATCGAGGATGCTGCCATGGGCATGATCAAAGAATTCAGGGAATTCGCGGTTAAGGGAAATGTTGTCGACCTGGCCGTCGGTATCATCATCGGCGCGGCATTCGGAAAGATCGTCACGTCGGTGGTTAACGATGTTGTGATGCCACCAGTCGGTTATCTCATTGGCGGCGTCAAGTTCTCGGAACTGAAAGTCGGATTGGGAACCGGAGTCCCGGACCCCAAGGATCCGAACCTCATGGTGTTTCCGGCCAGCATCAACTACGGCATGTTCCTCCAGACCGTATTGGACTTCCTCATCATCGCCATTGTCATCTTCATGATGATCAAGGCGATCAACAGGATGAAGCGCAAGGAAGAAGCAGCACCATCCATTCCGGCTGCCCCGCCGCGCGAAGAAGTGCTGCTCACTGAAATCCGCGACCTGCTCAAGAACCGTTAATCGCAATCATCGCAATGTCGATCACGAGATACGTTCGCTTTCAGTCGAACGGGGCAACTTCCTATGGAATCCTGGATGCCGACAACAGCATCCAGGTTCTCGCTGGCGATCTTTTCGCCACGCCCACCCCCGCGCCCACTGGGAAAGTGGTGAAGTTGTCCGAGGTAAAGGTCCTCGCGCCCTGCGTGCCGAAAAAAGTCATCGCGGTGGGATTCAACTATCAGACGCACGTTGGCGCGCAGGCGCCGGCCGCGGAGCCGGGATTATTTGCGAAGGTAACCACATCTATCATCGCACATGAGGAAAACATTATTTACCCGGCTGATGCCAGCGACGTGCATTACGAGGGAGAGGTTGTAATCGTGATCGGCAAGCTGGCGAAGAAGGTCCCCGTCGCTTCAGCTGGCGACTACATCTTCGGCATCACCGCGGGCAACGATGTGAGTGAGCGCGTATGGCAGGCCAGGGACCTGCAGTGGCTCCGCGCCAAGGGCTCCGACACATTCGGGCCACTGGGCCCCGTCATCGTCACGGGACTCAGTTACAATGATCTGCTGTTGCAGACCCGGCTCAACGGAACAGTGGTGCAGTCGCAACGCACCAGCGATCTGCTGTTCAACTTCCACACAATCGTCAGCTACGTGAGCAAGTATGTCACCCTGGAGCCGGGTGACGTCATCTTCACTGGCACTCCTGGTACGACGAAACCAATGCAGCCAGGCGACGTTGTGGAGGTCGAAGTGGAGGGAGTGGGAATTCTGCGTAACCGGGTCGCGCGCTAAGCGTCAATAAGAGACACGGTCTGGATCGTGAACACATGCTGCCAAAGCTGCACACTGACGCGCAATCCCTCGGCGCGCTCCCTGAAACCAGAGAATCCTATCCTGAAACATGAATAACAAAATCGTCGCGCGCTTCCTCTCCGGTCGCGTGCTGAAAGGAAGCAGTCTCGATGTGGACCCAAAGCGTTCGTCGTTCCACGTCCGGTCAGCCGAAGGCAAAACCGAGGAGGTCAAGCTCAAAGACCTCAAGGCACTTTTTTTTGTGAGGTCGCTTGACGGCGACGCGGCGCGCAATGACGCTGGCAGCACAGACGCCGATGACTCACGCTTGAAGGGATCCTCGCCAATTACCGTGCGCTTCGCTGACAAGGAAGCGATAGTTGGACTCACAAATCGCTACCCTCCCAACAAGCCTTTTTTCTACATCATGCCGGTCGACCCCGACAGCAACAACATTCGCATCCTGGTCAATCGCGCGGCCGTGGTCGCCATGGAGTCGAAAACCGGATAGCTGGCTGTTGAAATCCTCGCGCCCCTCATACATCGTTCCCATGTCAGCGTGCGTACTATTTGGGAACCCGCAGGGAGGAGAACATGGTCAGTCGCCGCGAGTGGTTGGGAATTACTCTGGGAGCAGGTGCAACGCTCTCGCTCAGTCCCCGCCTGCTTGAAGCACTCGAGCAGGGTCAAATTGTTCAGCGCGCTATTCCGTCCACGGGGGAGATGGTCCCCGTGGTTGGGCTGGGCAGCGCCGCTACATTCTCATCGGTCGCCAGGCGGGAGGATGTCACCGCACTCAAAGAAGTTCTGCGGACGATGGTCGAAAAGGGCGCCCGGGTCTTCGACACGGCACCGGGCTATGGTGCCTCGGAGCAGGTCGCAGGAAACATCGCCAACGAACTCGGCATCGCGAGCAAGATTTTCTGGGCCACCAAGGTCAACGTCGCCGGCGGGAGAGGTGCCGCAGATCCCGCAGCCGCCAAGGCACAGATTGAATCTTCCTTCACCAAATTCAGGATCCCGAAGATTGATCTTATCCAGGTGCACAACCTCGGCGATGTTCCCACACAACTCGCAGTGCTGAAGGAATTCAAGCAGCAGGGGCGTGTTCGATACATCGGCGTTACAACCACCAACGCCAATCAGTATGAGCAGTGCGAGCAGATCATGCGCAATGAACCGATCGATTTCATCGGGGTCGATTACGCAGTGGACAACCGCGAAGTTGAAAACACAATGCTGCCCCTTGCAGCGCAGCGTAAGATTGGCGTACTGGTATACGCTCCCTTCGGCCGTTCCCGCCTCTGGCAGCGCGTCGCCGGGAAGACGTTGCCAGACTGGGCGAAGGAATTCGATGCGTCAACTTGGGCGCAATTCTTCATCAAGTATGCAGCGAGCCATCCAGCGGTCACGGTGGTAACTCCTGCAACCAGTCAGGCCACACACATGGCAGACAACATAGGCGGCGGAGTCGGTCGCATGCCCAACGAGGCGCTGCGCAAGCGCATGGCAGAATACATTGACGCACTTCCGCCGGGATAACAATTCGCAGCAGAAGAAAAGCCGGGGACAGATCTCTCTGTCCCCGGCTTTTTTCATCTATGCAATCGCCAACTCAATTCCCAATATCCAATTTCCAATTTCCATTAATACAGATCGGCCCAGGCCCGCTCCAGAACTCTCTTGGGAAGCGAGATTCCGATCAGTGCGTTCGCAATCGCGCAACTGGAGTATTGAATGACTGCGTTTCCAAGTACGCTGTTCTGATCCAGTTCAACGTTTGCGGCGAGCACGCCGCCGTTGAAGTGACCACCGGTTCCTGCTGTCTTCAACGTGCCCTTAATGATCACAGGCCCGTAGAAGCGCGCTCCTCCCTGTACCTCAAGATCACCCTCTACCAGAAGAATGCCCTGGCCGTATCCACCGGTAACCTTCAGATCGCCGGGAGCATACACGATTGGGAAATAACCCCTGCATGGTCCGCCATTTTCAGGATCGCCCCAGTTTGATATGTTGCTCGTCACACAGGTTGTACCTGAGACGATGGGACCGAGACCGTTCACGGTGCCGACAGCCGTCTTATTCGCCCGCGCTTTCAGGTCGTCCCATCCCATATCGCCGTAGTCGAAGTACGTTGAATCGTCGCCGGCTGCAGGATTCTGCTGCAACTTGGGGTCCCCCGCGAGGCAGCTCTGGGCGTTGCATCCCGAGTACGATACGAGATTAGTGTCGTTGATGACGAGTCCGGGCTTGGCCGGTTTTGCGGGTCCGCAGGTCATCCCAGGGGGCACATAATCATTTCCGTCAATGAATGAACTGCCGCCGACCTTGGACGCTCCGCGCGTTGTGAGAGCGCCGAGCATGTCGAGAACCGGTATCTCCATGCGAACCATTAGACCAGTGCGTCTGCGGGAATCGCCCGAGACAGCGGCAGAACCGGCGCCGCCATCCGAAACGATCGAGAAGAGATTCTGCTGCAACCTCGTCACGCGAACAGCCGATGTTGCACCACCGTACGATGTATAACTGATGTTTGGGGACGTCGCTCCAATCGCAAGCGAGGTTGCACTGACGGTCCACCACTGCCGCAGCGTTTCATTCTGCCCGTATTCCGCGGCGCTGAACGAGCGCGCTTGCACCAGGCTTGTGCGGCCACCCTTGTACGTCGATGTCGACATGTAGTGGCCGCCGGCGACCAGCGCGCCGATTATCACGATTGCGAGGATGGACATTGCAAGCGCCATTCCCCGCCTGTCAGTTCTGTTCATTTGCACTTTTTCATCTCCTGTTGCGGACGCCCACCACTACCCTGCTTGTATCAGAGAAATAATTGGTTGCTGCTTTGCCGCTGCGCGACACCCAGTTGCCGCTGATCCCGCGTATGGCGACATCTATGCGGGAGACCAGAAGGCGATCAGTCGTGATAGCCCCACTTTCGTTGTAGTAGTAGAAGCTCAAACCGCTCGCACTTGATGCAGCACTGGGTTGGTATGGCCCGGCCGCAGGCTGCAAGGTCGCGCATACGGTATTGAGATCGGCCGACTCGCAGTAGCCCAGATACCACTTGGCATCGGAAGCCTGATAGATGCCGTAGCGAACGCGCTGAACCAGCCGCACGGTTGCTCCATCCAGGACGGTGACAGGTAGTGCGGCATCAAAGGTGATCAGCAGCCCTGTCTTCGTCACATCTCCCGCGCCGGTAAATGTCGTACCCGTGCACGGGTTCACAGCATTGGCAACGGCAGTGATGTTCCGGAGCTGCCAGATATCGTCGCTGTTGGCTTCGCTGGCACCCTCGTCGAGTATGAAGATGCCATTGCCTGCGACCGGTTGCTTGCCAAGGAAGGAAAGCCTGTTCCCCGCAGCGAGATCGCTATTGGGCGGAAGGTAGACCTGATTCGACAGTGGCAGCATACGGCATGCAATTGAGGTCCCGAAATTCGATCGGAACTGAATATCGGTGGACGTCATGGTGCCGGCGTATATGTCTCCGCCCGACGCCGAGATTCCGCGCAGTTCCGCTGAGAGAATGTCGATGGCTGAACGCATCTGGAACCGGACGTCCATGATCTCACTGGCGCCGCGATAGAATCTCTGCTGCCGCGCGATCGTGTTGACTACAAGTCCACCCACGATGCTGAGCATGACCATCGTGATCAGTAACTCGATCAGGGAGAATCCGGCGCGGCGTTCGCTTGCGAACGCTGACAGGCCGTTGCGGTGGCGCATTTTTAGAAGCACGCGATCACCGTCTGGTATTGCTCTGGCTGAGTGCGTCCCTGTATTGCAAGCGACACAGTGGCGATCATCGTCCCGTTGTCACTGGCCGCGTAGCTCCACGTTTCGGTGACACCCCTGGAGTATCTGGTGCCAGACGTCGCGAAGCCGGTACAATTTCTGCCGGCCATCTTCTCGAAACGCGAGGCGGCCATCTGTGAGCCAAGCAGCTGACTATTTCCCCCGGTCATCTGTTGCAGGACCACGGCGGAGGTGCCCGCGAGTCCGAGAACGCCGATCGCCAGGATCACGACAGCCACAAGAAGCTCCACAATCGTGAAGCCCGCCCTGCTGGCGCGTGGTCCGTAACTCGTATCGCATTCTGCGTCAGCAGAGGCAATCTGCTGGCACTGGTTTGCCTGTTCATTTACCTGCATAGTGACCCCGTTTTGGTATTGGATCGGCATCATGCCGGGCACGCCAGCCGCAGCGCGGCTCCCAGCTTCGTGATGCAAATGGACGCAGACTTGCTGCCGCGCGTGAGGGCAATTGTGCCATCGGCGTTGCTGGCAAGGCCGCGTGTGTTGTATGCAATTGCTGCAGCGTTGCCGGTGGTGGCCAACGCAACTTTGTAATTCGTGAGAAGCTCGATTTTGCGAAGCACGTCAACCTGGGTGCCCGATGAATCCACCGTCACCCAGATCTGGTTCGCGCTGGCGTTGAAAGTCGCTGTCGCCCCTCTGCGCACAGCAGTTCTGCGCGCGAGATTGATCGCACTCAGCACCTGATCCCGCGCCGCGTCGACACCGGAGCGCTCGGCCATGGTGTGAAAGCGGGGCACGCCGATTCCGAGCATGATCCCCATCACCACGATCACGACCATCAATTCCGTGAGCGTTACGCCTTTTCTGTTTTGAGCCACGCTTGATTCCTCGATTGCGTCAACGGAGCGGTCTTCGATTCCGAAGAGTGACCCCGGCCAACATCACAACATTCCAGTTAGGAGACGACCGGCTGACGGGGGGTGTTTCCAGCTGCAATTACAGATTCCGCCGAACTGTCGCACACGCAGCATGGGCATATCGCGTGCCCTTCGGAAATCATTGTGGGAGTTGACTCTGGCCGCGTCGTGTGATGAGGCGTCGTGTGGTGTGCTGCAGCGGGATGTTGCGCGCGGTCAACAGTTTTGCGAGTGACCCCGAGGTAACACCACAAGTGTCCCTAGCGCAACGCGGCGGCGCCTTCGCGCAGAAGTTCCTCGGTCAGCTCCCAGCCGATGCATGAATCGGTGATCGACTGACCGTAAACCAGATTGTCGCCCATATCCTGACGGCCTTCGACAAGATGACTCTCGAGCATCAGTCCAATTATCCCGGACTGCGCGCCGTCATCCGACACCTGCTCAATCACATCGCGAAACACCGGAGACTGTTTCCGAAAATCCTTGGCGCTGTTCCCGTGGCTGCAATCAACCATCACAGGTCTCGCAGTGGTCATGCGCTCCAGCAGCTCCGCCTTCACGGCGGCGACATGTGATCTGGAATAGTTGGAAGTGCGATTGCCTCCGCGGAGGATCACATGCACGTCGGGGTTGCCGCGCGTGCGCACGATACTCGTTTTGCCATCGGGATCGATCCCAAGGAAAGACTGGGCGTGAGTGGCGGCAAGCATGGCATCGAGCGCGCCCTGCAGACTTCCATCCGTTGCATTCTTGAATCCCACGGGCATCGAAAGGCCGCTGGCCATCTGGCGATGCGTCTGGCTCTCTGTTGTTCGCGCCCCGATCGCGGCCCATGCTACGAGATCTGCAGTGTACTGCGGCACGATGGGATCGAGAAACTCCGTGGCGCACGGCAGTCCCAGCGAATTGATTGTCAGAAGAATTCGCCGCGCATCGCGCAACCCACGATTCATGTCGTGTGATTCATCGCGATCGGGATCGTAGATCAATCCCTTCCAGCCGATGGTTGTGCGCGGCTTCTCGAAGTAAGTGCGCATGATGAGGATGAAGCGCTCTCCCACTTCTTTGCGCAGCGCCGCGAGACGTTGCGCGTATTCGATCGCGCTGTCTGGATCATGGATGGAGCAGGGACCCGAGATGACTACAACCCGCCCGTCACGTCCGGCGAGCGCTTCTCGCAGGTCATGTCGAGCCCGGGTAACTGTCTCCCGCGATACCGCATCGATGGGAAGATCGCCGAGTACCGCGCGCGGCGAATCGAGCGGTTCAAAACTCGATACGCGTACGTCGCGGGTGGCGGAGGGATTGGAGGGGGGCGTTGGATTCGGCACAGATGAAAAATAGTCCAGTCGCGACACATTCTCGTCATTCCGGCGAAAGCCGGAATCCATTTTCTTCTAACATGGATTCCGGCTTTCGCCGGAATGACGGGGAGAGTGCCCTGCGAGCAGTCAGTCTGTCCTCTTCCCCTCCTTCTCGCTCTTGCGCTTCCCCGCGCGCGACGCCCGCCCCGCATCGGCGAGCGCGCGCCGCAGGATGAACTCGATCTGCGCGTTGAGGCTGCGCAGATCGTCGTTCGCCCAGCGTTGTACGTCGTCCAGCACATCCGGATCGATGCGAAGCAGGAAGGCCTTACGCATGCGACCGCCACACCATGAGCATGACGCTACCTCTGTCGCTCATTTCTCATTGATATATCGTGCCAGTGTTGACAATCGGCTGGGCATCATGATCGGAACAGAGTACCACAAGGAGGTTCGACACCATCTGGGCCTTTCTCTCCTCGTCCAGATGCACGATTTGTCCGGCACTGAGGAGTTGCAGCGCGTGTTCAACCATGCCAACAGCTCCCTCGACAATCTTCTTGCGCGCGGCGATTATCGCGCTGGCCTGCTGTCGCCTCAGCATTGCGGCGGCAATCTCGGAGGCATAGGCGAGGTGGCTGATACGCGCTTCAATGACAGCGACCCCTGCCTTGTGCAGCCGGTCCTTGAGAGCATCCGCCAGACGTCCTGATACTTCGTCGATGTGCGTCGAGAGCGCGATGCCGCCTTCCTCGTGGGAATCGTACGGGTAGTGAGTTGCCAGGGTGCGCAGCGCGGCCTCGCTCTGCACTCGCACGTACTCCTCGTAGTTATCGACCTCGAACGAAGCCTCCGCGGTTTCGACGACGTTCCACACCACGATCGCGCCAATCTCGATGGGATTGGAGTTGGCGTCGTTCACCTTGAGCTTCGTCGTTTCGAAGTTGCGCACGCGCAGTGAAATCCGGGTGCGCATCGTGAACGGGTTGGCAAACCAGAGCCCCGACCTCTTCTCGGTGCCGACATAGCGACCGAAAAGAGTGATCACTTTTGCATCGTTGGGGTTGACGATGAAAATCCCCTTGAAAGAGATCGAGCATACGAGCAGCACCACGATCGCAAGCAGGGCCCATCCCCCCTTAATCTCTTCGCTGGCCGCGGCAAGAAGCAGGAAAATGGACACGATTTCACCAACAATGAGAAGGAGAAGAACCATCAGGCCAGGCGTGGCCTTGAAATCGACTTCGCGGATCATAAGGGTGGGCTCCGATAGAGTGATACCGGAATGATATCACTTTGGTATCGTGGCGTCAACTCCAGCCCGACGGCTACTGCGGAGCGGGAACGGCGTTCACGGGTACGGCGCGTTCGGGAACAGCGGTTCGGGGAACTGCGGTAGTTGGGACAGCGGATAGCAGCGCTTTGAATCGCCGTTCCAACCGCCGCTGTCCCCGCTACCGCCGTTCTCGCGCCCGACGTTCCCGTGGACGCCGTTCCCGCTTCGCAGTTAGCGGTTGCGCAGTCGCCGCCTCCGGTACAACTATATTTTTGTGCTGACTGTGTCGGCGATCGACTTCAACAAGCGAGTGACATGAGCCTCGCCCAGGAGCGTGAGCAATGGGAATCAAGCCAGAAATAACAGCAGCAGTCCCGCAAAACGGCGCCCCCGCTCACGCGCAATCTGCTGCACCGGTGGACAGGATTTTCAACGAGCCCGTGAAGCGCGCGGGAGATTTTACCTTCGACGCCAAGACCGCCGGCGTTTTTGACGACATGGTCAGCCGGTCCGTTCCCTTCTACGATGAAATCCAGCGCATGACCACGGAACTCTGCGCCGATTTCGCTGTCCCCGGCACCAACCTGTACGATCTTGGTTGCGCGACAGGCACCACGCTCATTGCACTCGAACCCGTGATCGATCCCGGAGTGCATTTCATTGGAATGGACAACTCCGACGAGATGCTCGCCAAGGCGCGCCAGAAACTGGAGTTGATCGGATCCAGCAGACAGCGCGATCTGGTACTTCAGGATCTGAACGAAGAGATCAAGATCCAGAACGCGTCGGTTGTAATTGTCACGCTCACCTTGCAATTCGTTCGCCCGCTGCACCGGGAACGCGTGGTTCAGTCCATCGCCAACGGTCTGCATCCCCAGGGCGCCATGATCGTTGTCGAAAAGCTTACAGAAGGCGACACGCTCTTCAACCGCCTGTTCATCAAGTACTACTACGATATGAAACGCCGGCATGGATACTCCGAACTGGAAATCGCCAACAAGCGCGAGGCGCTCGAGAATGTTCTGATTCCGTACCGCCTGGAGGAGAATGAGGCTCTCTTCCGCAAATGCGGGTTCACCAAGGTTCAGACCTGGTTCCGCTGGTACAACTTCTGTGGAATGATCGCGGTCAAGTGACCGGCACTTCACATAGCCGCAACGCGTTTCTTGTCCGTTGCGGGAGTTTTCTCTTCCGATACCGCGACGCCGCGTCGCCGCTGGTGTTCGTTGCGCTGCTGCTCATCACACGCGCGCACCAACCATATGGCAGCGCCGCGCTCGACAAATGGCTCGACCTGGCGGGAATTCTTGTGTCCGCGTCCGGTCAGGCCCTGCGCATCGCGGTCATAGGCTTCGCGTACATCATCCGCGGTGGAAAGGCCCGCAAGGTTTATGCAGAGGACCTTGTAACTGCCGGCTTCTTTGCCGCATCGAGAAACCCGCTCTACCTTGGGAATCTTCTCATCTACTTCGGCCTGATCCTTGTCTGGAACAGTCCCCTCATGTACGCCCTGGCGGTACCGTTCTATCTCTTCCTCTACATCTCAATTGTTGCCGCCGAGGAAGAGTATCTGCGCACGAAGTTCGGTCCCGGCTACGACGCGTATTGCAATGACGTTCCGCGCTGGATTCCCAGGCCTTCGCGTTTACGTGCAGGATTGGAAGGGATGGCGTTCAACTGGAAGCGCGTGATTCTGAAGGAGTACGGGACGGTTACCGCGTGGTCATTAACGGCGATGGTACTACTACTTCTCGAGACATCTCACTTCTCTTCAATCTCCACGGAACGCACGCGTGTCACAGTGCTTGCCGCTTGTACCATCATTATCGTCACAGCATGGGCCGTAATTCGATGGCTGAAACTCAGCAGGCGTCTGGTGGCTTGAAGATTGTTGCTCGCTGCGGCCCCGAGGGCTATTTCTTATCCACAACTACCCGGCCGCCCTTCATCACCCATCTAACTTTGCTGATGACGACGTCAATGTCTGCGAGCGGATCGCCCTCCACCGCGACGATATCGGCATAGAAGCCCGCCGCGACCTTGCCGAGTTTGTTGCTCATTCCCAGTAGCTCCGCTCCACCCGCTGTTGCTGCCGCAAGCGCCTGCGCGGGGGTCATACCGGCTTTCACGAACCAACTAAGTTCGCGCGTGTTTTCTCCAAACATCCAGTACACAGCATCGGAACCCATTGCGAACTTCACACCGGCCTTGAATGCTCGCTTCGCACTCTCCAGGTTGCGGGCACGAAAGGCATTGAGAGCTGCCACCTGCTCCGTCGAGTAGCGCAATTCCGGAGCGTTTTCCGCGTAGAATCGGTTGTGGTCGATGGTGGGTACATAGAAGGTCCCACGCCTTGCCATTTCAGCGATCGTTGCGTCATCAAGATCTGTCGCGTGCTCCACGGATTCTGCGCCGGCACGAGTCGCGTCGCGCGCCCCGTCGGGACCATATGAGTGAATCGCGATCTTCTTTCCGCTGCTGCGCGCGGCATCCACTGCCGCGCGCATTTCCTCGAAGGTGAAAGTCTGTGTACCGGTCACGTTCGCATAGCTGCCCGTGGATCCATACATCTTTATCCAGTCCGCACCTGCGTCCACCTGTGCCTTGATAGCAGGTGCGATGTGTGTCACGTCGCCGATGCGACCTCGCAATGTTGCCGATGTCGTCGGCGGCGGAATTCCCGCAGTCGCCGCCCGATCGCCACCAGTCGCAGCCCTGTCCTTGGACAATCCATAACCAGCAACGAACATTCTCGGCCCCGGAACCGCTCCGCGGTTGATGGAATCACGCAGAGCAATGTCGGTGTAGTTAGATGCGCCGAGATCGCGCACCGTTGTTACCCCCGTCTCGAGCGTGCGCATGGCATTGGCCACCATGCCTGCCAACTGTTGCGCGGGTGTGCGCGCCGCGGCTGCTTGGCGGCTGGCCACTTCCCCGGACAAGGCATTGAGAGGCGTGGGCGATCCCACGGGCACCGTAGTCGGTTTTTCACGCGAGTAAGTCATGTGCGTATGCACATCGATCATCCCCGGAATTCCCGTGAACGGCCGCAGGTCCGTCACCGCTGCACCGCGAGGAAGCGCCGCGTCCCCACTGCCTACGCGAACGATGGTGTCCGCATTAATGACAACGACAGCGTCGGTAACGACGCGACCTGTACCGTCAACAAGCTTGCCGAATCGCACGACTCGCTCTTGCGCGGCGGCCGGCAGTGTCAGGAGCAGCGATATCAGTACGACAAAGCGCAGCATGGTGTGTTATCTCCTGTAGGTTCCCATCAACGCGCCGGTCGCCAGCACATGCCCTTTCATGGATGCATCAAGTTCGGCGCGCGTCGGCGGAACGAGCTGGGCCAGCTCGCAATCAAGCGCATACACGCGGAAAAAGTACCGGTGCCGCCCGATTGGTGGACAGGGCCCTCCGTAGCCAGTGCGATTCCAGTCGTTCTTTCCCTCGAGAGTGCCCTGCGGCAGATTGCTCGACGTGGTGCCCTCTACAATGTCTGTCACCGCTGCCGGAATATTGTAGAGCACCCAGTGCACATAGATCATCTTCGGCGCTGCCGGATCCGGTGCATCGGGATCATCCACAATGAGAGCGAACGACCGCGTGCCAGAAGGAGCTCCGGACCAGCTGATCTGAGGTGCGATGTCAGCGCCGTCGCAAGTGAATTGCGCCGGGATCGATTCATTGTGGTGAAAGGAGGACGAAAAAACTGTGAGGGGCATGGACACAATATGCGTCATTCCGCCGCAAGTCGGAATCCAGAGAGGACGACACTGGATTACCGACTCCTGAAAACCAGGCATCTACGGCATGAGATAGTTCATCTACACGAGGTGCCGGGGTCGGAGTGCTTTGTGGAGAGTTCGGTGTGTTTCGAAACTGCGTTTGGGGTTTGGCGTTTCTGAAAGTTGTTCGGGGTGGGGAGGGACGGAGTGGGGTCAGTTGCCCTCGGCGTCTTCGCCATCAACCTCACACCGCCCACAAATCACCCCGAACGCACCACTCACCACGCAGTTCCGAGTCACACCAAACTCCGCACAATAAACCTCAGCCACTGCACCTCGTGAAGATGGACCGTCTCATGCCACCGATGCCGGACTCGTGGACTTTAACGACCGAATGCTAAATGAAGCGACTATTCCCTCGAGAGTTGGGTGGCCCGGGCCACACTAAACATTCAAGCGTTACAGCCCACTAGTCACTTCAGCAACACCGTCCTCCCCTCGATAACCGTCATCCGACAAATCGGACACGGCCCCATATTCGGATCGCGCCCGTGCTGAAGGATGACCGGACCCAGCACAACTGTGCGATGCTCTACCGTGTCGTTCACGGTAATCGTGAGAGCCAGAAATCTGCCCGTCACCCTGCCCGCGTATCGCGCCGGTAGCGACGGGCCGAACTGAATGGGATAGGCGCGCAACACGTAGCTGCCTTCCACATCAAAGCGCCCGGACCCATCTATCTCGACAAATCCCTTGATGTCGCCGAGTGTGCAACCGACATGCGCGTGCGCACCCTCGTCATGCACTATCAATGCCGCGTTCTCGCCACCCCACGTACCTGCGGCGAGCTGCACTCCGGCGGGAAATGTGACCTCATCACCGCACGAGGCAATGACGAGAATCGTCATGAAAACGGAAATGAGTCTTGCTGCGGCGCTTAGCCTGGAATCTGAAGGCACTGTCATTTACCTGGCTGATGACATTAGTGCAGACCCCCGGGGGTAGCTGCAGGGTCACCGCCAACTCCCGCGGTGCTTCTTGAACGTAATTGGCCGGTGCGGTACAGTTGGGAACGCCGCTAACCAGCCCGAAATGGGCAGCGGTCACTCGATAACCTCAAGGCCGACGATAGACATCGCGCGATGCTGCCAGAATGGACGATCATCGGTTTTAGCGGACATCGCGACCTGGCCGATTCCGACACGGCGAAAAAAGGTATTCGCGCCGCGCTGGACGCAGTTGTCGCCCGTCGTTCGCCGGCAGCCGCAATATCCTCGATAGCGCCGGGCGGGGACACAATCTTTGTCGCCGAAGTGGGCGAACGCGGGATCCCGTTTTCGGTGCTCCTTCCATTTGAGCGCGACCGCTTTGCGAAAACCGTGGGCGCGGCTCAATGGGAGATCGCGCGCACACTGATCGAGAAGGCATTTGTAGTCGAAGAATTGCCCACGACAGACTCCGACGACGACTCGTACCTCGAGTGCGGCGTGCTCACCGTGGACAGATCCGATGTCCTCATCACACTGTGGAATGGCGCCAGCGCAAAGGGTGTTGGTGGCACTGCCGATGTTGTCGAATACGCGCGCGCTCTTGGCCGTCCTATCGCGATAGTCGATCCTGTAACGGGAATGCTCACCACCGAGCGCTTCGACAATCTTGTGCCAAAGAGCGGCGAAACGCCGCCACTCGACGCAGGCTCTCACGAAGCCGTCCTGCGACAACACCAAACGATGGACAAAGCTGCAACAAAGCAGCGACCAAGTTTCTTGAGAATCATTCTCCTGCATCTTACGGCGGAAGCCTTCGCGGTCACTCCGCTGATCCTGCACTGGGAAGGGCTTCTTAAGAACGTCTACGCAAGTATCGAGCTCTTGTTGCTGGTGATTGCTCTCGCGATGGCGTTCCGCATGAAGCATGTGCACCACGAATGGCTCAAGAGTCGTATGGCAGCGGAGCTGTGCCGTTCGTTCCTCGCACTCTGGCATGTGCATCGACGCGGCGCCGCACTCCCGCGGCTTCCCGTGCCGGGGCTGGCATCGTTATATCGCAGCCTTAGCATGGCATGGTACCTCGATCGCCGCACCGTCAGCGATCTCACAAAGGCGCGCGATGACTACCTGCAGCTCCGCGTGGCGGCTCAAATCGCATACTTCGAAAAGAACTACCGCGTTGTAGCACCGCTGTTCAGTCGCTTGCGCAAGCTCGCGACACTGGGAACCTTGGCAGCAATATTGACAGGGACCATTGCACTGGTAATGTCATTCCTGAACCAGGCGGGAATGACGCACTCGATTCTCGAGCTTCTTACCATGCTTCTGCCACTCGCTAGCGCGGCGATATTGTCATTGATTGTTGCTGAGGACTACATGCGTCGCGCCGTGCGCTATCACGATATGCTGGCAATGCTCAAGGAGACCGCTAACAGATTGCGCATGACGCGCACCTGGTCCGGACTCTCGCGCATCGCTGTTGAGACAGAGGAGAAGCTCTTGCAGGAAGTGCTTGAGTGGCATTCGATATCGATGTTCCTTCGGGAGCCGCACTGAGACAGAAATGGAGATTGGATATTGCATGTTGGACAATGAATTGGCGCGTGATTAATGATGGACACTGAGACTTCCTTCGCTGCTTTCATCAGCTACGCTACCAAGAACAAGGAGCGGGCGGAGGAGATTTGTGCCAGTCTGGAGGCGAAGGGGTTTCGCTGCTGGATGGCGCCGCGCGATATCCGGGCTGGATACGAATATGCGGATGAAATTGTGCGGGGCATCGACAGGTCTCGCTGCATGGTTGTGGTTTTGTCGGAAGCGGCCAACGATTCACCGTTCGTGCGGCGCGAAGTCGAGCGCGGAGTAAGCAAGCAGAAGCCGATATTCCCGGTGCGCATTGAGGAAGTATTGCCGGCGCCGGGACTCGAGCTGTTCATCTCGGCGACACACTGGATCGACGCGTGGGGCTCGCGCTTTACTGAACAGGTTGATCGCCTGGCGAAAGATCTGTCGGGGTTTTCGACGCAGACGAAGCCCTCATGGAAAGTTCGCCTGCGCGCCTATCGGCACCGTGCCGCGCGCTGGGGCGCCACGGCAGTCGCGGTTGCCGCGGCCGCGGCCATCATCGTACTCGGTGGCAAGGCGTTGCTGGATCAGGACCGCGATGCTGGCGGCACAGGTGCACCGCGTGGCCTCGGCGGCAGATACCCCCCGGGCGGTGGCCCGCCGGCTCCTTCGGGCCCATCGTCGCAAACCATTGGCGCACCCACTAACAGCTCTGATTCCGCAAACACGAATGCCACGGCCAGCGCGGGTGCCGTGATCAACGCGCTGCGCGAGCCGTACAAGCAACGAGCCCTCAACGATGCGCAGTGGATGCAATGCTCCGAAGGCCTCTGTTCCCTTCCCCGCATGCGCAATTGGTTCGCTGGTGTCAAGCGAGTCAGCTTCGGTGAGTCGCGCGACAGACTGGAACGCACGATCGACATCGTTATTCCGCCCGCGACAAGCAGCGAAGCAGCGCTACGCGAAATCGCCAGCCAGTACGTCGTCGACTACATCCCCGTCAAGCCTGGCGGCGACTCGATCTTTGCGCGCCTCGATTTCTACGACGGAACATCGAGTGCAATTCAGCCGGCGCGCATTCAACCGGAAGACGGGAGAACTCTGGGACTCAACCTCGTCGCGATCGAATCACCCGCAAATGTCACCGCACCGCTCCTCTTCGCGGGATTCACTCTGAGTCACGACAGCGTTCGCTTCACACCGGACGCTCCGCCGGGTACCGCGGCTGTCATGTATTCTTTCGACGATGGTGGCTTTCTCCCCGCTGCCATACTCGGCGCCAGTACGCGACCCAACAAGGGCTTCCGATTTGAAGGACTTCCTACAGGAAAAACGATTCGACTGGAACTGAGAATGCAGAACGGCGATGTGATCGGGCCGTTCAAATATGCAACCGGCGACGCTGCAACACTTGTCCTCGCGACGATGAAGGCCAGTCTGCTTTCGGATCTGCATGCGCTCGTGAAATGCGCGCGTGCTGGCTTTGACTTCAACGCGACGTCGCTCGCGAGTGCGCGCACATCGCAGGATCAGGAGGCGCGGCGCAAGGCGAGCCAGATTACATCGGCGCTGGAAAGGCAGGAGGTCAGTTTCCTGAGCAAAGGTCCGGCAATCGGTTGCAGGCCCGACTGGCAGGCTCACGGGCGCATGACTCGCGGTTACCTGGGCGATTGGTCAGCAGTTGAGGAAATCAAATTCGGAACGCGGCCGGGAAGACTCGGCGACGATGTGAAGAACACGCTGGCCATGAGCGCTGCGCTTGCCAACAAGTATCCGCGCGGTCGCGAGTTCGCCAAGCTCTGGAACATCGTACTGCCACACGATGCGGAAGGCGTTTATGTGCAGCTTGTCTTTCGTGACAAGACTACCAGTCCCGAGTTCCGGGTACCGATTGAAGAATTGAAGTTGCAGTGACGCCCTGCGTCGCGCTAACTCCGCGGCTGAACTATCTGTTCGAAAGGTGGGAACCCGCGCAGCCCTGCAAACGCCGGATCGCGATGCATGTCAATTCCGAAACGCACGCCCAGGTCCAGAGCTCTGTGTATCGACTCGACCGCCTTCTCCTTTTCTCCAAGGCTGGCCTGAACGCGCGCCATCGCGTAGTGCGGATGACCACGCGTGTACTGCCTGTTGTCCGCGCCCAGCAGTGCCATGATTCGTCGCGCTTCCACCGTGTCGTTTTGCACGACTGCAATCACCCCAAGCCATCCGAGAGACTCGGTACGTACGGAGTCCGGATGCGAGCCTGCATCGAAGGAGGCGCCTTCCAGCGGCGCCAGGATTGCGCGAGCGGAATCGAGATGTCTGGTGTGAAACATCAGTCGCGCGATGGCCAGTGGGCCGGACTTTGCGGCACGCACACCCCTCGATGCCCCATCGAAGGTCCAGGCGCGTCCCTTCTCGAGCAACTTCTGCGCATCGAACGCGTGATCATGCACCTCGAGTTCTGCCGCTCCGGTAACCGCAACTTCAAGTGGAGTAATTCGTGACGTGGACAGCCACGACGCTGCCACCGAATCGAATAGCGCGTCGAGAGCTTTTGCATTTCCGCGAGCGCCAAGGACCGCCGCCTCGGCATCAATGAGTTCTCGCACACCTTCTTCCCTCTTCAGCCCGAGACGAATTGCATCTTCCTCCTCGCTGTACTGTTTCAGAACGTGATGTGCCACTCCCAGAAAGAGCCAGTACGATGGCCAACCCTTCTCGACATACTCGTCGCCGATCGATCTGAAGATGGTGATCGCCTCGCGGGGCCGGTTCGAGGCCAGCGCCGAAACTCCCCTTCTGTAGACACCCACAAACGAAGGGTCGGTGGCGGTAAGTCGCTCCCACGCGTTCATCTCCTCTGCCCAATTACCGCCGACTGCGGCGGTCATGGCGCGCGCGATGTCCTTTTCCACGAGGGTTTCATTCCTGCTCGCCAGCGAGTCCAGAATCTGCACACACGAATCGGCAGATTTCCAGCGCCCCAGGTCGATGAAAGCGTGCGCGAGATATGCGTACGTGACGATGAACTCGGGGTCGATCTGACTCGCTCGTGTCAGCAGTTTGATTGACGCCTCGTGTGAATCCTTGACAAACTTGTCCACCCCACCCAGGAAATAGTCGTAGGCAGCCAGCTTCGGCGGGAGAGAGCTCAATCCGATCACGGCCCTGTTCTGCTCCTGCCTGAATTTTTCTGCCACGCTCTTGCGCACTGACTGCGCGCCCTCCTCACGTTTTTCGAGAGACACCACAATCTCGGGCATTGCCGGCCACACGTCACCAGTAAGCGCGTTCACGATCTGGGTACTGAACACAATGGTGTCGGTTCCCGGCCGCATGGAGAAAGTTCCCACGACTACGTTCCGCGACTTCGTGCGCCTCGCGAATTCACGAACAACGCTCTTCGAATCCGACGAGAGCGCGGCGAGGCGCCAATCGTTGAGCGCAGTCAAGGACAACACCGGTTTCAATTGCCGGAGATTCGTCAGCCCGCTCCTTATTACCTCCGACACGTAGGGGCCAAACTGCGCCAGCGCGGGATTATTGGTGTGGTCAGTAAATGGAGCGACCGCCACGTGATCAGGCCGAAACACTGCTCTGGCGGCATTGTACTTCCATACGATTCCGCCGGCGAGCGACAATGCAACGACTGCAACTCCCGCGAGGACAACTGCCAGGTGCGGTGCGCGTCGCGCCGGCTTCACCGTGTCAGGGTGCTGCAGTGAATGAAGCAGGGCGGCCACACTTTGCGGGCGGTCGGCGGGACTCTTGGCGAGACAGTTGTGAACGATCGCGTCCAGCGCGGGAGGAATCGTGCGGCGCTTGAGCAAGAGTCGTGGTGGTTCCTCTATCGCATTGGCCGCAATCATCTGCTGCGGTGAGCGACCGGCGAAAGGTGTGTGACCGCAGAGCATCTCGTAGGCGAGCACGCCAAATGAGTAGATGTCGGCACGATGGTCCGACTGCGGGTCAGCAGCTGCCTGTTCCGGTGCCATGTACGCTGGCGTGCCGAGCGATACTCCCGTACCTGTGAGAGCATGCGTCACTTGCACGGAATCAGTGAGCGCCTTCGCAATGCCGAAGTCGGTGACCGATGCGGCATTTTCTGCGAGCAACACATTTCCCGGTTTGATATCGCGATGGATGACACCCTTTGAATGCGCGTGCGCGAGCGCGCTGGCAACGTCCTGCAAAATCGCGAGCGCGTGCGCGATGGGAAGTTCGCCCTTGTCCAGTTCATCCTTGAGCGAACGTCCCTCTACGAAGGGCATCGTGTAGTACGGGAGTCCATCCACGACGCTCGCAGCGTAGAGCGGAACGATATGAGGATGCTGCAGCCTCGCCGCGAGGGCGATCTCACGCCTGAAGCGATCGGATGACATGGCTTCGGCAAGGTCCGGGGAAAGGACCTTGATGACAACTTTGCGCCTGAGTGTGATTTCCTCGGCAACGAATACGCGCGACATTCCACCGCCGCCCAGTTCACGCTCGATGGAGTAGGTGTGGCCCAACGCAGATTGCAGCTGTTCCAGCAGGTGCACCGTTCAGCGCCTGGAGAGGGTGGTTCTCCGCCGTTAAGTCCGATAAGCAACCCGGACTATTCTACGGCTATCTCGCGTCGCCTGCCAGAACGGGACTATTCAGGTCGCGATACCTGCACCCCGGGAATGTCCTGAAAGTCCCGCACATTCAGAGTCCAGAGGGTAGCATCGAGTATGATAGCACAGGAGGCGATGGCGATATCGATCTCGCGCCCTCTCGGAGCTCGTACCGATCGATATATCTCCGCCGCGCGCGCGGCCTCTTCAGCCCCGAATCCCGGCGACGACTCAGACGGAAACAGCGCCTCCTGAGCTGCCAACTCCGCAGGCAGGCGCGGTCCGCGGAGCCATTCGTAGAGGACGAGGCTCGCGACAACCACGCGCTCTCCCCGTTCGATCGCGCGGCGCAGCGCGGGCGCTGAGCGCCGTGGTCCAGTGAGGGCATCGATGAGCGCGGAAGTATCGAGAAGGATCACTTCTTTCGCCTCACTGCACTGCGTCGGCCTCCCTCCCGCCTGGCACGTCGCAACACGGCAATTTCCCGATCCACACTGGCTGCGGACCGCTTGGGAACCCGGGCAACGACGCTGTCAAATACCTGCAGCATTCGCTGGCGCTCGCTCTCGCTGAGCTGTCCGACGCGCGCCGCATACTCGGCAATCGCTTCGCGCACTACGCCACTCTTGGGAAGGCCCATGCGCAGTGCGGTGCGATCGATGCGCTGCGCGGTGGCATCATCAAGGGTGAAAGTCATTTTGGTCGTTCGTGCCATACTATTACCATACTACCATACCTTCGTCGCGGCAAGCCGCCTGCACACGTTGGGGCAACGCTCAGCCAAGGGACCCAGTGCGCCCCGAACGCAGTGAGCCCCGGCGCCGGTATTCACCGGGCCGGGGCTCTTTGTAAGCCTACAGAGAGTGGTGCGATCGAGACTATCGTCTGATCACAGCGCCGACCGTTCCTGCTACTGAGGCGCCAACCTGCGCAGCGCCCTGCGATGCACTTTGAGGACTGCCGGACGACCCGGCTGCGGGCTGCGCACCATTGCCATTTGATGCCGCGTTGCCATGCGCGTTCACACTTCCCGTGAGGGAAATGATCGCTGCGTCATTGGCGCGCGAATCCAACTTTCCCTGGATTTGCGCGAGGGCTTGTCCGACGGGTCTGCCATCGGCAGCAAGCGCCGACAACACATCGAACGCCACAACAAGCGATCGATCGGATGGTGTGTGCTCGACGAGCACTCTTATCTGTGCTTCGGTCGCGCCACGTTCCATCGCACCCGCGCCACCCTGCACTTCATCGGCAGTTGGCTGCTCGCGTCCAGCCCGCACCATGGCGCGCTGTGAAGCCTCGAGACGCGCTTCGAGTGCACTCGCGGCCAATATGATCTGTGCTTCGCTGGCGCCCTTGGCGAGGCCTTCGGCGACACGGTTCTGAATCGCCTGCACCGGAAGCGCATGCTCACGCGCCTTCTGGAGAACTACCTCCAGATCGGCCCGACCGTCCGCTGACAGTGAACCCGGAATCGCGGCGTTGATGCTGCCCTGCGATTTCGCTTCGACTGTCGTGCGTGAACGTGTAGCCGTCGAATCCTGTCCAGTCGCGGCCTGCTGTGCCAGGAGCGCGGCTGGGAGCGTACAGATTGCCAGCATGAGTTTGAGACTTTTCATCTTTCCTCCTTGTAAGTGAGCTACCTGATACCGCGGCCTGTGACGGACTTCTCTACCGTCAGCAAGGCCGACCTGCCGCCGAAACCATCATCGGCGGTTACTGCACCTTCTGGTGTTCGCCACTCTTTGCCATCAATCCGAAACGCGTAGCGATAACGTCCCAGCGGTATTCGCAGATCCACAAACCACACTCCGTTTGTGGAGCGTTGTGTAGATGTAGGAACCCACTTGGTAAAATCACCAGCGATTTCGACGCTGCGCGCATCGCGCGCCGCGATCGAGAGACGCGTCATTCCTCGTTCCAACGCCGGAACGCCAGAGGGCCTCGGCAACCCTCGCTCGCCGCCGCCGAGTCGAATCGAGAATCCTGCATTTGCGAATCGTCCTTCAGTCGCACCGGTGAGCCGGTTAGCGCCGAACTTGCCTGCTGCTATGTCGAACGAAGTTGCGGGTGTAACAGCCAGTGAGACTGACGCCTTTCCAGTTGGTGTTCGGTCGCCGTCTGTTTCTCTGCTCCCAAGACTGCCGGCCAGCGAGATTGCCCCATGCGACAGTGTCGCGGTAGCAATCCGATCCACCTGTGCTGCAGCCGCTACTCGTCCGCGCTCTTCCCTGATGCCAAGCGAGAGAGCAGTGCGATCGCCCGCAGGAACGCGCAGACTCGCACCATACACCACCGCCTTTCCCCAACTAGAACTTGCTTGCCGGTGTTCGTTCGCATGGGGCAATGGAGGGTTAAGCGGCCCCGGTAAGGTCGGAGTCTGTTGTCGCGCTGGCGAAATCCAATTCGTCGCGCTGCTCGCGTGGCCGCCGATGAAAACATTCACACTGCGCCAGCGCGCTTCGACTGAGGGAACGAGATCAGCTGTGAGGTACGAACGATCGTACGATGTTTCCGTGAAAGAGGATCTTGCGTCGAGCGTAATTGCGAACGGCCCCATTGGATGGCGTGCCACCGCTGCCGCACCCGCCAGCGCCGACCACGCACCACCGTTGAAGTGAGTTCCGCTCGCGGCCAGCGCGACCGAAACGCGTGGCGACAGCACGAGCGAGAGCGAAGGAGAGATGCTCGCCGCGCGCGAAGTGATTCCAGTGATGTCCGTTGCGCTCCCCGCGCTCAACGAGAGCTGCGTGGATGAGCGGTGCTGTGCGACTGCTTCGCCGCTGGCAACGATCACGAACAATGTTAAGAGAACTCTTGCGTGGCGCGACATGATTCCTCACTTCCGAGGTCATGAGGGCGACCCCCGTGTCGCGCGCCGCGGTCACCGGATGTGTGAGCGTCACGTTGTGCGCGTGCGTTGTGTCACCGCGCCGCAGTTCAGATCGCTCCAAAGCGTAGATTCTGTGCGACAGCTTTTGTTTTATAGCGGAGAGTGCGGAAATGACAGATCCGGTCGGTGACCGGTCGGCGCTGACGCCCGGGTGACGCTGACTCTCATTGTTCAGCTGTTTTTCTCGCGGAGTAGCGGAGAAGGCGGAGAACTCCGAGTAACATCAGTGCTAGCAGCAGGTTCGTATCCTCCTCCGCCTCCTCCGGGCCTCCGCGAGAAACAAACGCACTCCATTGATTCCGATGAATTGTGCGATGCTCGTTCCCTAAATCCTGCGATTAACGCAATTTTCTGGAAGGCGTTCTGGACGTGAACCGGGGCGCAACACTATAGTTGCAGCTGCTGAGAGGAGTCTCACAATGGGTGACCGGTTAAAGCGACGAATTGGAGTTCCAATCTGGATGGCATGCTGCGCGCTTCTGGTTGGCGCGCAAGGTCAGCAGCAGATCGTGAGAACTGAGCAGACGAGTGGCACCACTGCACTGCTTATCGCCGTGAGTCCGGTGAATGACAGCGTCGTGTGGGTGAGCGGTGCCTCGGGCACCTGGCTGCGCACCACCAATGGCGGAACCGCGTGGCAAACGGGACGAGTCGCCGGCGCTGATTCACTGCAGTTCCGTGATGTCCACGGTGTCGATGCAAATACCGCGTATCTGTTGAGCATTGGAAACGGCGAACAGTCGCGCATCTACAAGACAACGGATGGCGGCCAGCGCTGGACGCTGCAGTTCATGAACAAAGAACCGCGCGAGTTCTTTGACTGCATGGATTTCTGGGATCGGGATCGCGGTATCCTGATCGGCGACTCCATGGATGGTCAGATTATGATCCTCGCGACTTTCGATGGCGGTGCCAACTGGAATCACAATCATGTGACGACACTCCCTGCCGCTCAGGACGGCGAAGGAAGCTTCGCCGCCAGCGGAACCTGTCTTGTCACGCGACCCGGCGGGCACGCATGGATCGTGATGAGCAATCCGCAACACGGGCGAATATTGCACACCGCCAACTACGGCCAGACATGGACGGTCGATACCTTGCCCGTGACGGTACGAAGTGGATCGGGTCCGCAGTCGGTGAGTTTTCGCGATGCAAACAATGGGATGGTGCTTGCGGGTGGCGCTGGCGGGCAGCCGACCGATATACTCGCGGCGACAACGCGCGATGCCGGCAACACGTGGGTAACACGCGCGCGACCGCCTTTGACAAGCGGCGTGTGGGGCGGTGTGTACATCCCCGCTTCCAACCCCGCGACCGTCGTGGCGGTGGGACCGGCGGGTGCAGTGTATTCCCGCGATGATGGCGCCAGCTGGCTGACGATCGACAACTTGAACTATTGGTCGGTCGGCTTTGCCTCGCCGCGGGCTGGCTGGGCGGTGGGAACACGCGGTCGGATCACTCGGCTCTCCGGGTTCTGATCCTGCCGCTTCCACGCTACACGGTGACCAGAGGCCGCGTGGCGAGGTCGGTCTATGCAAATGAATCCCTCACACATCCCGGCGAGCCCTCTGCGGCGAGCAGGTCTCCTGCTGCGCATCATTCTGCTGCCAGCGTTCCTGTCGTCGTGCGATCTCCTCGAGCCGGGTCCGGAGCGCGAGCGCGCTGAACTGGAACGCAGCTGGCGCAATTGGCAGCTGAACGGCGGTGCCAGCTACTCCTACGTGCAACAGCGCCTCTGCTTCTGCACAACCGATGCGATTGCCGCGGTACGGATCAGTGTGCGCAACGGGCTCGTCACCGAACGGCGGCGGCTCGACGACAATTTGCCGGTGTCAACGGAGCTCGCATCAATCTGGGGCACGGTAGATGATCTCTTCCATTTGATCGATGAAGCGCTCAACGTACGCGCTGCGTCGTTGCTGGTGACCTACGATCGCCAGTACGGCTACCCCACCCACATTGCCATCGACTACAGCACCTCCATCGCGGACGAAGAGATAACCATCACCGCATCTGGCCTGGTCCTGTTGGAGGCAGGCATCCAGCGTTAGCAAAGCAGTTCACAACCCCCTATCATCAAGCCATGAACGCAGTGCCACCCAACTCATGCGGGGGATTTGAGCATGCTCCAGTTTGCGAGAGTAATCGGTCTTGTTCTGCTGGTCGCCGTGGCGCTGCCCCTGCCAGCACTGGCACAAACGTCATCAATAACTGGCACAGTCACTGACGCCACAAGCGGCGCCCGCCTCTCGAGCACTCGTGTTGTCCTGACTTCCAGCACCGGTGTTGCTCTGGACAGCGCCATTACCAACGAGGACGGCCAGTTTCGCATCGGCAACGTTGCTCCGGGCACATACTCATTGCTCTTCACCCGCATCGGTTATTCACCCGTTCGTGCGCTGGGAGTACAAGTGGCATCTGGGATCCCGGCTATCCAGGGTGCACAGATGATTCAATCCGTGCCCCGGCTGAGCGACCAGATTGTAGTTGGGGGCACCCGGACTGAAGAAACCGTAGTGCGCACTCCGGTCTCTGTTCACGTCGTAGGGCAAAGAGCCATCGAACAGCGCCCCAGCCTCACAGTACCGGATCACCTGGACGGCGCGCCGGGCGTTCACATATCAAGGGGCGGATTGGTTCAAAGCAACATCGTTGCACGTGGTTTCAACAACGCCTTTTCAGGCGCGATGCTAATGCTTGTGGACAATCGCTTTGCTTCCGTTCCGTCACTGCGCGTCAACGTACCGGCGTTGTTCACAGTCACAAACGACGATATCGAGCGTGTAGAGACCATACTTGGCCCCGCGTCCGCATTGTACGGACCCAACAGTGCCAACGGAGTGCTCGCCGTTTTCACCAAGTCGCCCTTTGATTCAAGAGGCACCACTCTGTCCGTTGAAGCCGGCGACCGCGGAATATTCAAGGGTAGTGTGCGCGCCGCAGCTGTCCTCGCCAACAAGCTCGGAATCAAGTTGTCGTTCGAGAAGATGACGGGAACAGATTTTCACTATGTCGACTCGGCGGAAACTGGTACAGGTTTACGGCCCTCGGCTCCGGGACAACCACGGGTTCCAACGCCGATATCGCGCGACTACAAAGTCGATCGCTCCGCGGGAGAGCTGCGGGTCGACTACCGCGACCTCGGCAGCGACACGAAGCTGACTGCTTCCTACGGCCAATCCCAGCTTGGAAATGGAATTGAACTCACGAGTCCCAATGGCGCCGTGCAGGGGCACAACTGGGTGTACAGCCACGTTCAGTTCCGTGCGACCCACAAGGGACTGTTCGCACAAGCGTTCACCAATTTCAGCAACGCCGGCAACAGCGACAGTCTCGACACCCGCGGCACATTCTTTCTCCGCACAGGCAATCCCATCGTCGACAACTCCCGCATCCATGCCTTTCAGGTGCAGCAGAGATGGGAAGTGACACCGAGCGAGCAGCTGATTTTCGGCGTCGACTACATCAAGACAGACCCGCAAACGAAAGGCACGATCAACGGGCGCTATGAGAGCGACGACAATGTAACCGAGTACGGCGCCTATGTTCATTCGCGCACCCAGCTGTCGCCGAAATTCGATCTCGTCGCAGCGTTGCGCACCGATTACCAGAGCGTTGTTGACGACCAGTTGCTGGCACCCCGCGTGGGCATCGTGTTCATGCCCGATACGGCGCGCGCCTTCAGGCTGACCTACAATCGCGCGCAGTTCACACCGGCAAACTTCGCGTTCTTCCTCGACTTTCAGTTGCAGCGCCTTGATCCTCGGCTGCCCTACTTCGCCCGCGCGCTGGGCAACAAGGACGGATTCACATATCGGCGTGATTGTGCACAGGGAACTCAAGGCCTTTGCATGAAATCGCCATTTAATGCCACACCCACCACTTATGTAAATGCGGGGGGAACCGATCTCTATCGCGCCGGCCTCGCCGTCGCGGGTCCTGCGCTGCAGCAGCAATTGACCGCGCAAGTTGGAGCAATGCAGGCAGGCCAGATAATGGCGTTTCTGGGCGGTCTCACTCCCACCGACCAGCAGGTTGGAGGGCGCCTCCAGGTTGTAGTTCCGTCAGTTGGTTTTCAGCCCGTCACATCGACGTGGAATGACTTTGCTGCACTGGCACCGGAGCGCTACGATGTTATCGAGCTGGGATACAAGGGCGATATCTCGACGAAGGGTTACCTCGCTGCCGACGTGTGGTTCCAGAGGCGCCACAACTTCACGGGACCGGCCAGCAACATCAGTCCCAGTGTTTTCATTACGCCCGCAACGCTGGGCGCGTATCTGACCACCCAACTCACACCAGTGGTCGGCGCCGCACAGGCCGCAGTAATCGCGGGTGCCCTGTCGGGAGGCCTCACACTGGTACCGCTTGGAACCGTGGTTCCCGATCACGAGTTCGCAACGAACTCCGACGTTCTCTTCTCTTACTACCAGGTGCGGGACGACGTCGATCTTTACGGAATCGACCTCGCCTTTGACTACAAACTCACCAATCACTTCTCAGTCGCGGGGACGTATTCGTGGGTGAGCGAGGATTTCTTTCCGGATGTTTTCGGCGAGGGCATTGAGCCACTTTCGCTCAACGCCGCGGACAACAAGGGAACTCTCACGGTAGGCTTCCGCGACGAAAACCTTGGATTCAACACCGACTTGCGCGTCAGGTACGCCAATACATTCCCCGTGAGTTCCGGCGTGTATCAGGGTAAGGTCCCCGTGAATGCGTTTCTTGATCTGACCGCCAGCTATCGGATCCCCGGCAAACGCAACATGCTTTTCGGGCTGTCGGTGACCAACATTCTGGACAACAAGAAGCCGACGTTCATTGGAGTGCCGAGCATGGGGCGACTGGCAATGGGGCGGTTTCAAATCACGTTCTAGAGGCACGGGTGCAGCACCCGCTGCTGCAGCCAGATAATAGGCTGGTGATCGGACATCGCGGCAACGCGATGTTCGCACCCGAGAATACTCTGCCGTCGTTGCAACAGGCAGTCGAAGCCGGAGCTGATGCCGTTGAGATTGACGTGCATCTGACCGCGGATGGAGAGGTCGTGGTCATCCACGACCCAACGGTTGACAGAACAACAAATGGAACGGGGCTTGTGGCTGCAAAGTCGCTGGCGGAGCTGCGTGAGCTCGACGCCGGTGCGCGATTCACTCGCGATGCTGGCCTGACGCATCCGTACAGAGAGCAGGACATTCGCATTCCGACTCTTGTCGAGGCTCTGCGCCAGTTTCCTTCAATACCATTTGTCATTGAGATCAAGGCGGCGGCAGCCCAGAAGCGAGTGATCGAAATTGTCAGCGAACTTGACGCTTCCGGCAGGGTTGTGCTGGCGTCGTTCGATCCCAACTCTGTCACTCTGCTACGCTCCGCGGGACTCAGCACTGGCGCTTCGCGACCGGAACTGTTTTCGATGTATTTGCGCGCTGCAATGAGACTTTCGCCACGCCACTTTGATTTCGAAGCTGTGTTCATGCCGCGGCGTTACTGGGGACTGCCCTTGTCCATTGGGCCGGTATTGCGGGCCGCGTCGGGCAAGTCAATCACTGTTCATACGTGGGTCGAGAACGACACTGGCACTGCCCTCAAGCTCTGGAATGCGGGGGTGAGCGGCGTGGTGACGGACGACCCGGCTTCCCTTGTGCGCGTGCGAAACGGCCGCTAGGCTGCGCCACAGCAGCACGTTCACACAATTTGGAGAATCGTATGCTGGTAGCGAATCGAACGCTCATCAACATCCTGGGCCGCGGTCTTGCCCTTGTTCTTGTTCTTGTTCTGGTGTCCACATTACCGGCGCAAAACGCACCGGTCACCAGGCAGCAGATTCCGCCGCAGGGAACCTTTGCCTTTGTCGACGTGAATGTGGTACCGATGGACAGCAACAGGGTTCTCGCAAATCAGACCGTCGTCGTGCGCGCCGGAAAGATTGTCGCAATGGGTGCTGCATCGGGCACCACGGTGCCTGCTGATGCCCAGCGAATCGATGGGCGTGGCAAGTATTTGATGCCTGGTCTCGCCGAGATGCACGGACACGTGCCGACCGCAGACGGAATCTCCTCCAACAACACGCTGTTGCTTTACGTCGCCAACGGCATCACAACGCTACGCGGCATGCAAGGTGGACCCTTTCACATTGAAATGCGGCGCCAGATTGCAGCCGGTGAATTACTCGGCCCTCGTTTTTTCCCTGCTGGCCCGCAGCTCAGCCCCAATGTTCGGAGCGCGCCCAACGTCGACTCGGCGCGCCTGGTGGTTCAGCGCCAGAAGGAGATGGGATTTGATCTCCTCAAGATTCAGGAAGGACTTGCCCCGGATGTGTACGACACCATCGCCGCGACCGCAAAGCGTCTGAACATTCCGTTCGCTGGTCATGTTCCCGATGCAGTTGGGCTCTGGCACGCGCTCGATGCAGGTCAGGCTACGATCGATCATCTGGACAACTATATGGAAGCAGTTCAGGCTCCTGATTTTCCTGCGGCTCGCCTGCAGTTGGTTCCTGCGTCGCGCAGGACGGGCAATGAAACTGCGGTGCGCCTCCTCGCGGTGGCAGAAGCAACGCGTCGCGCTGGAGTGGCGGTGGTGCCCACGATGCCGCTCTGGGAATTGCTATACGTTCCGCCTGACTCCGCAGGCCTGGGCCCGCGACCAGATCTCAAGTACATGCCGCAATTCACTGTTGATGCATGGTACCGCGACATGAAAACGCCGCGTATTCCGTTGGAGGGATACGCTGCGTGGAAGTCGCTGCGAAACGGCATTCTCAAAGCACTGAGCGATGCGGGTGTCACGATTCTCCTGGGCACCGACTCACCGCAGCGCATGAGCGTGCCGGGGTTTTCGATTCACATCGAAATGAAAGCGATGGCGGTAGCAGGCATGACTCCCTACCAGATTCTGCGCAGCGGAACATTCAATGTTGCGTCGCATCTGGGACTGCTGAGCGAGTCAGGGACTGTAGCGCCAGGAAAACGCGCGGATCTAATTCTGCTCGAAGCCAACCCTCTCACCAATGTTGCAAATGTGGCCAATCGCACCGGCGTGATGGTGAACGGCCGCTGGTTGCCCGAAGCGGAAATCCAGGCGCGCCTCAAGAAAATCGAAGACGGCTACCGCACCGCCGGCTAGTAGCCGGCGTTAGGCCTGACAACAAGTTACGCGCCTGGGGACGTGTCCCCACATCGGCAAGTCGTTGCTGGGTAACACATTGAAATTTTGGCAGGGAAACGGGTGCTGACGAGTCGCGTACTCCGCTCGTCCACAAACACAGATAGCAGCTCCTTCCGTCCCGATTTCCCGGTCCAGACCCCTGCGCGATTTGCTTGCTTCCCAGCTCGAGAAAGTGTCTCCACGCGTGCGCCTGTTCACAGGCTACGTCGCGTGCGGAATCGCATTTCTCGTCGCGCTGACATTTGACCTGCGCGTCGCCGCGGCGTGGACATCGAGATCCTCACGCATCGAGCTCACGCCCGCGTTTGTGATGGCGATTCCGCCCAACAGAGATCTGGAAATGTTGATTGCCGACTCGCTCCGCGGAGAGAGCGGCAAACTCCTCGCACGTTTCGTCCCTGGGCCGCTGTCAGAGTCATATCCCAGAATCAATCCGTTACTGGGCAACAGGCCCAGCGTCAATGCAGTCGCGCTTCCGGGCGGAAATAGCAACAGCGTCTTCAGTTTTGTCTCACTTGTTCCCTTCCGCCAGAAGTTCGGCGACAGGGTCGGCACATACCTGGTTGGTTACTGGCCCGGTGAGCTGCGCCGCGTGCGGGCTGACGGGTACGAAAACCCGATTGGGTTCATCGAGGTCAACAAGGCGAACGAACTGACGAGAGTATCCGAACATTTCGTGCTGCGTGATTTCATTACGAAGGACAAGCAGACGAGCTGGCCCAAATACATCGTTCTCCAGGAACCGCTCCTCGACAAGCTGGAGCTCGTGATCTCAGATCTGCAAAGACACGGGGTTCTCGTACAGAGTGTGCGTGTGTTGTCGGGATTCAGAACGCCCTACCACAATCTTTATGGAATCGGGTCGGAGGGTGGCGCGCGCGACAGCAGGCACCAGTTCGGCGACGGTGCGGACATCATCATAGACAATGACCGCGATGGTCGCATGGATGATCTCAATCGCGATCGCCGCGTTGACACGCGCGACCTGGACATTGTGTTGCAGGCAGTAGAGCGCGTCGAACTCAAGTATCCCGATATGGTCGGAGGACTGGGCAAATATCACGCGACAGGGCCGAGTGGACCATTCGCGCACATCGACGTGCGGGGTTATCGCGCGCGGTGGAACAACAGTGCCCGAACCGCATCTGCCGCAGCGAGCACAATCGCGCCGGCGGCGAGTCCAGCGAAACAGCCGGGGGAAGCGCAGCGGCTTGGTCGGTGTAATGCTTCGGCGCAGTTTGCTGCGCTGTGCGGTAAGGGATCCGGATCCTAGAAGTCAATTTGCGGGCAGGTCTGCAACTTCTGACCACTGAACACTGACAACTGCAAACTGAGGTCATCCGTCCTGGATTCCGGTCGGATGACCTCAGTGTGCAGTGAACGGTGCTCAGTGATCAGAAGTGCAGCGGAACTGATCTCACGGACTGGATTTTTCTCTGATCCTGAGCAGCGCCGCAACGGTCTCACCAATCTTGTTATTGGGCGTACTCGCCCCGGCAGTAAGCCCAACGCGCACCGGCCCCGCCGGCAGCCATTCAGTTGTCGAAAGCTCGTCGTGCTTCAAGCCAATCGACCGGTGGTGAATGATTCCGTGCTCTATGTCGATAGAGGCTGAATCCTCGATGTGATACGTGCGAACCGCCTCAGCGCAGAGCATCGCCAGCGAGATCGTGTTACTCGAGTTGAATCCCCCCACCACAAGCATGAGATCCAGCGGCTCCTTCAAGAGTTCCTTGACAGCGTCCTGCCTGTCCTGCGTGGCGCTGCAAATAGTGTCGAAGGTGCGGAAGTTGGCTTCGCGGTATTCCTTGCCGTGGACCAGCTCGAGCGTCTTGCCGACTTCCTCTCCAATCGCGAGCGACTCGCGCGCCAGCATCGTGGTCTGATTCGCGACACCAATGCGACGCAGATCGCTCTCCGGATCGAATCCCGGTGACGCACTCTGGGCGAAGCGAGACAAGAACTCCTCGCGCTCAACCTTGCCCGCGATGAAATCACAGACAATTCGTGCCTCATCCATGTCGCGGACAACGATGTACTTTCCACCGGGGAAACGCGCCAGCTGCGACGCTGTGGCGCGCGTTTCCTCGTGATAATGCTTCCCGTGAATGAGCGCCGTCAGTCCGTCACGGCCATACGATTCCACCCGTTTCCAGACGTTGAGCACTGACCCGCACGTTGTATCCACGACAGTGCATCCGATGGCCCGCAGTCTCTCGAAATCGGATACCGTCACACCAAAAGCGGGGAGAATGACGACATCTTCGGGCTTCACCACCGAGTAGTCGAACAAGCCATTCTCCGGCACGAGGATCTCGACGCCCATATCACCAAGTCTGCGGTTCACATGGGGATTGTGGATGATTTCACCGGCGAGGAAGACGCGACGTCCGGGGAATTTCGCGCGCGTTTGATACGCATAGTCAACGGCGCGTTCCACGCCATAGCAGAACCCGAACTCACGCGCCAGGCGGATCGTGAGGTCGCCCGCGACCAGAGTATTGTCGTTGGCTCGCAGGAGATCGACCAGCTCACCGTCATAGTCGGACGAGAGCATCCCCTGCACATCGGACCTGAGCCCGAAGCCCTTGCGGAAATATGTGGAATCAGCGGGTGTAGTCACGCCACGCTCTCACTGGTGCTCGCCAATGTGCGCGCCTCGGCCGGCGACATCCTGAAAGGCTCGAGCGCGGCTACTACCTCCACCGGCAAAGGTCTCTTCCTGAGATTCGCGCGGCCTACACAAACGAGCACCTGATGCGCCGTGGCGTGCAATGTTTTGCCGTCGCCGCTGAGCACATCAAAATTGATCGTTAGCGAGGTCGTCCCCACGTGGCTGATGTACGACACCACCTTGAGCTGTTCGTCGAGAGCAGCGGGCGAATGAAACTCCGTGTGCATCACTTTTCTGGGCAGCCACATGTCATAGCGCTCGAACATCTCACCAATTGGCAGCCGCGCAGCACGGAATAGCTCGGTTTCGGCGAGCTCGAAAAACCTGATGTACGCGCCATAGCAGATTATGCCGGCGAGATCAACATCTCCCCAGCGCACGTATTCGGAAATGGTGAATGGGCGCTTGCTCACTCCCCGTAAGGTAATATCGCCGCTCTCGACAAATGAGCAAGAGCGTGATCTTGCGACACGCTCCCTGCTGGGATATGCTATCACCCCTCCCATGAATCAATTCACTTCATCGACCGAGAATCCAGGGGCTGACCGCTCGAGCGCTCTGTTTCCGTTCGTGGGCGAGCGACTCTGGCTCGACTTCGTTAACACAGACGCATGCCTGGTGTCGGGTGCGGCAGATGCGCTGCGCGACTTCGACTCGTTCCTCTTATGGATGGAGGCCGCTGGCGTAGTGGACGGCGAGCGTTCCAGCGGAATTCGCCGTCGCGCGCAACAACAACCTACGGGAGCGGCTGCTGCTCTTGTCGACGCACGCCGCGTGCGCGATGCGTTGCGTCTCCTCGCAGAAAAGGGAGCGAACGCGCTGCACGTGCGCATGGATGTCGTAGCCGAAATCAATCGCGTGCTGGGACGAAGTGCCGGAACGCGACGGATCGAGTGGCGCATTGACGGAGGATACGCGCGCAGCTTTGTGCCTGTGGGTGACGCGTTCGCGGGGCTAATGATTCCGGTTGTGGAATCGGCTGCCGACGCACTCATTCAGGACGAATTGGGAAGAGTGCGACGCTGCAGTGGCAATGGTTGCAAGCGTGTCTTCCACGATGGCACACGCAATCGCAGCAGACGCTGGTGCGACATGGCGACCTGCGGAAACCGGGCGAAGGCCGCTCGATTCAGAAAGCGTGCCGGGCGCAGCGGGCCCGAGCGAGCCGTGATGAAGGACAGCGCTTCCATGGCCACAGCGCGACGCGAGCCGCAGGTGGCCGCGAGCTGACAGCTCCGGCCAACAGCGATTGTGCAGCCCTTTACACTGCTGATAGTCGACGACGAGCCACAGATCAGGCGCGCCGCAAAGAACATCTTTGGATCGATCGGCGCTCGTGTCCTCGAAGCGTCCAGTGGGCAGGAGGGGTTGGACCTCGCCGCAGCGGGCGCACCCGACGTCATCCTCCTGGACCTCGGTCTTCCCGACATGGACGGACTCGCGGTGTGCCGCGATCTGCGCGGCTGGACGCAGGCTCCCATTCTCGTCCTCTCCGCCCGCTACTCGGACGACGAAAAAGTCGCACTCCTCGACGCCGGCGCCGATGACTATGTGACCAAACCATTCAGCACCGTGGAGCTGCAGGCGCGTGTTCGTGCACTGTTGCGTCGCGCCGCGAGAGACACCGACTTGCACGGCAATTCTGTAATTACCTGCGGCACTCTCGTAGTGGACCTCGCTGCTCGCACCGTTTCAGTCCGCGGCGCTCTTGTGCACCTCACACCCATAGAGTGGGAACTGCTTCAGGTTCTGGTGACGCGTGCGGGCAGAACCCTAACCCACCAGAAACTCTTCGCGGAAGTGTGGCGCGGACAATCGGCTGGTGATGCACAGTCATATTTGCGCGTGCACATCGCGCACCTGAGGCGCAAGATCGAGGACGATCCGGTGCGTCCCCGTCTGATTGTCACAGAACCCGGTGTAGGTTACCGCTTCGTCGTTCCCCCTGCCGAAAGCTGAGGGCAAGTGAACGCGAAGACATTTCAAACGGCAGCGCTGTGGAGCCTCGTTCTCGCAGCAACTGTTGTCGGCATGCTGCTTCTGCGCGCGCATCTCGACAAGGCGGACATGTCACTGATCCTGCTGCTGGTTGTCATGGGAGGCAGCGCATCGGGAGGACGAACACTCGGCTTGTGCCTCGCAGCTGCAGCGTTCATCGTTTTCAACCTACTGCTCCTTCCTCCGTACTACACATTCTCTCTCGCCGATCCCCACGACTGGCTCCTCCTGATTGTCTTCCTGATCACGAGTGTTGTTGCAGCACAACTGCTGTACCGCTCAGAGGAGAAAGCCAGGCTAGCGCAGGAGCGGGCTGATAAGGATTCTCTTCTCGCGGCTGTGTCGCATGACCTGCGCACCCCACTTACCACTATCAAGGCACTTGCTCACGACCTTGGCGCGCTGGGCGACGAGAGATCCGAAATCATCGAACAGGAAGCCGACAGATTGAACCGGATCGTGACTGACATGCTGGACCTTTCGCGCATGAATGCTGGTGCACTTGTCGTTCGACCGGAGCTCAATGCCATCGACGATCTGCTGGGAGCGTTGGCGGAGCGGATGGAACCGGCACTGCATCCTCGCAAACTCGAGATCACTCTCTCGCCTGCTGAACCGCTGCTTGTTGGCCGATTCGACCTGGTGCACTCACTGCGAATCCTTTCCAACCTGGTCGAAAATGCAGCGAAGTTTTCTCCTCCGCTTACTCCTGTTCATGTTGACGCTACTCGGGAAGGACAGGAATTGGTGGTGAGAATTGCTGACCATGGCGAGGGAATTCCGGCGTCTGAACTCGAAAGGATATTCGAACCGTTCTATCGCTCGCCCGGCGCTGCCCCCGACGTGGGCGGTGCAGGACTCGGCCTCTCCATAGCGCGCCGTCTGGCTAACGCTCAAGGAGGACGGCTCACCTATTCACGCCGAGACGAAGGTGGGAGCGTATTCGCGCTGCACCTCCCCGCGGTCGACCTCTCCCAAATACCGTCCGCCGTTCCGCCGCACTCCTGAACACTGAGCACCGTCCACGAAAAACTGATGGCATCCGACCGGAATCCCGGGCGGATGCCATCAGTTTGAAGTGATCAGTGCACAGTTATCAGAAGTGACTGAAGAATCTTAACGAAATCTTAGCGCTCTTCCCCCTGAAATTGATGCGTTTTTCACGCCGTGCGGCCTAGAGTATTGGGCACCAGCAACGGCGTTTCGCATTTCCTGGAGAGCGACCAGCACATGAGAAAAGAATGAGCGCAACAGCGATTCAACCTGTTGCCGAAGCTCCCGACCAGAGCGTTGGCAGCGAACGAATGCGAATCCTCTCGCTCACAGCACTCGGCATTGTCTACGGTGATATCGGCACGAGCCCACTGTACGCACTGCGCGAATCCCTTGCCGAAGAACATGGAGTGGCTGCGGCACTTGTTCCCAACGTTCTGGGCGTATTGTCTCTCATCTTCTGGTCGCTGATCCTCGTCATCTCGGTCAAGTACCTCGTCTTCATTCTGCGCGCAGACCATCACGGCGAGGGCGGAATTCTGGCACTCACGGCGCTCGTGACGCCAACGGGCGCACTGGAGCGCGGCAAGTGGTGGTTGATCGGACTGGGATTGTTCGGCACCTCGTTGCTTTACGGTGACGGAGTGATCACGCCAGCGATCTCTGTACTCAGCGCCGTTGAAGGGATCGAAGTGCTTACGCCGGCGCTGGCGCACCTCGTAATTCCAATCACCGTTGCGATTCTGGCGGCGCTCTTCATGATCCAGAAGCGCGGCACTGCGGGAGTTGGACAACTCTTCGGACCGGTCACGCTGCTCTGGTTCGCCGTAATTGCGTTACTGGGGATCGTACAGATCGCACGCTATCCCGAAGTATTGTCTGCCGTCAGTCCGCATCACGCTATAAGTTTTTTTGTGCGCAACGGATTCGGCGCGTTTCTCGTCATGGGATCGGTTTTCCTCGTTGTTACGGGAGGAGAAGCGCTGTACGCCGACATGGGGCATCTCGGTCGCCGACCAATTCGGCTCATGTGGTTCACCGTCGTCCTCCCAGCACTGCTGCTCAACTACTTCGGTCAGGGCGCGCTGGTGATCCGCGATCCCTCAGCCGTGGCCAATCCATTCTATCTCATGGTACCGCAGTCCATCGTCTTCATGCTGCCCATGGTGCTACTCGCTACCGCCGCGACGGTAATCGCATCGCAGGCGCTCATATCCGGCGCGTTTTCGCTGACGATGCAAGCAGTGCAACTCGGATACAGCCCGCGCGTTCGCATCGAGCACACCTCCGCCGCACAATACGGTCAGATCTACATTCCTGCGGTTAACTGGGCGCTGATGCTCGCGTGCATCGGCCTCGTGCTCGCCTTCAAGACATCATCCGATCTCACAGCTGCATATGGTGTGGCCGTGACCATGACGATGACTATCACTACAGTTCTCTTCTACTTCGTTGCACGGGAGATCTGGAAATGGCGTGCCTGGAAGGCGATCGCCGTGACGGGAGTATTCCTCACCATCGACCTCGCCTTCCTTTTCGCGAATCTGCTCAAGATTCCGCAGGGAGGCTGGTTCCCGCTCGTAGTTGGTTTGCTGGTCTTCATTCTTATGACCACATGGAAGCGGGGAAGGATGGTTCTCGCAGCTCGCATGAAGGAGCGAACGATTTCCAGTGAACTTTTCGTTCAGAGCCTGAGCCTCAACCCACCGCCGCGCGTCCCGGGCACCGCGGTATTCATGTACCGTGAGCCCGACGCCGCTCCCCCCGCATTGCTGCACAACCTCAAACACAACAAGGCACTGCACGAGAAAGTGGTTTTTCTCTCAGTGATCACTGACAACACTCCTCATGTCCATGCCGCGAGCCGAGCGAACGTGACTCTGCTCGGACACGGCGTGTACCAGATAGTGCTTCACTACGGCTTCATGGAGGATGTGGACCTGCCAGTCGCACTCGCCCAGGTCGAAGTCGCGGGCCTCAGCTTCAAGCCCCTCGAAGCAACATATTTTCTGGGTCGCGAGACGATTGTGCGAGGCAAGAAGCAGACGATGCCACGCTGGCGCAGCATTCTATTCGGCGCGATGGCGCGAAACGAACGCGCCGCAACATCGTTCTTCAAACTTCCGCCAAACAGAGTCGTGGAACTAGGCGCGCAAATAGAGCTCTAGCCGCAGCAGAATCGCAGGTTGCCCATCACCTCTCCAGCCGAAACCCTGGATCAACTCCAGGCCTCTTCGTCGTATTGGCAACGATCCATCCGGTTACGTACATCCACTGTGTCATGCGCGTGAGCTTGGGATAGTTGATCGTCTCTGGTCCGTCGCGCGGGGTGTGATAATCCGGATGCAGATTGCTTGAATAGAAAAGCGCAGGAATGTTGAGTCGCGCATAGGGCGCATGATCACTCCTGAAATACCAGCCTTCGGGATGATTGGGCCTGTCCCAGATGGAATCGAGAGAGAACTTGCCGGTGAGATTGTTTGCCTCGAATGCCATGGCAACAAGTTCCGACGAATTTCTGTGCGGTGGCTGCACTCCCATGATTGACGCGCTGTCGTTGCTGTTGCGCCCCAGCATGTCGCCATTGAGTACCGCAACAATCTTCTCCAGCGGCACAACCGGGTTTCTTGAGTGATAATTGGAGCCGTGCAATCCTCTTTCCTCAGCACCATGGTAGACAAACAGTGCCGAGCGCCGTCCGGGCTGCGCGACGAAAGCGCGCGCGATGGCCAGCAGAGCAACACTCGTTGTACCGTTGTCATCGGCGCCGTTCCAGATGGAGTCGCCCGCCACCTCGTATCGAACTCCATCATGATCCTGATGGCTGCTGAAGAGCACGTATTCGTCGCGAAGCGCCGGATCTGTGCCGGGCACAATGCCCACAACATTCACCGATGGATAGCTGAAGATCTCGCGATGGATGCGGATCGTGGCCGGCTGTCCTGCCAGCGAGCGGATTTCATTCAGCATCGCCCTGCGCACCAGAAGCACAGGCACGGGTGCGTTACCTCCTCCACGTCCTTGTCCTCCACCGGCGGCGCGACCTTGACCCGCTGCTGCACCACCCGATCCTGGTCCTGCACCTGCGGCGCGAGCCGGGTTTTCAACTGCATAGCTCCCGCGAGCAGTGATATTGCCAACCCCGCTGAACGCCTTGTCTGCAGTGGTGTCCGCAACGAAGATGACGCCAACCGCGCCGCGCCCGGTCAATTGCGGACCCTGAAGCTGCAGCGCCCGTCTCGCATAGCGATACTCCGGGGAATTCACGGAAGTTTCCCGTCCCATCGTCGCTGGCGCCCTGAGCTGCGCAATCGCAACCTTGCCGCGGACGTCAATCGTCGTGTCGCTTCCATCGCCCGCCCACACCGTAGGTGCTGATACGTCGGCGACGCTGTTCTGGGTTGCCGCAACCTCCGTCCACATTGCGAAAGCACGATCGCCGATGCGCACCGTGCTTCCAGCAGACAACCGTTGCCGGCGCAAATTCCACCATTGGAACATCGTGCCGTTATCGCCGGCTGGCTTTACTCCAATTCTCGTGAGCTGCTCCGCAATCCACGCCGATGCTCGCATTTCATCGAGCGTGCCAGCCTCGCGCCCGCGCATTGAGTCACCGGCGAACAGGTAGAGATCACGTTTGAGATCGGCCTCCTTGATCGCCGACATCGCCTTCGGCGCGCGCTTCAGGGTTTTCGACGGTTGTATTTGCTGCACCTGCACCGCGCCAGCGCAGAAAACAATGATCGCTCCGATCAGCAAAGCTCGCTTGTGCACCTGTACTCCTGGAAACAGTGGGGATTTGTACAACAATGCTCGGTACAAGGCAGGGATTGCAAGAGGTGACTCACGGTTCTCCGAATGCCGTCATGCCGCGCAAGCGGGAATCCAGTCAAGACGTCATTCCCGCGAAGGCGGGAATGGATTCCCGCTTCGCGGGAATGACGGAATTGCTTAGGATTCCAATCCCGATGAATCTCACCGAACTCTTTGATCACTCCCTACTGGGCAGACCAGAGCGGAACGCGCTCGAATACAGTGATGCTGCTGGCACCATCAGGTCACTTGAGTTCGAGGAGGTCGAGGCACGCGCCAATCGCATGGCTCATGAATTGGCGGCGCGGGGATTAACCGCCGGCGATCGCCTCTGCCTGCACATTCCCAACTGCGTCGAAGTGATCGACATCTTCCTCGCATGCATGCGGCTGGGTGTGATCTACGTTCCCGTGAACCCCGCGTACCGCGAGCGCGAGTTGCGGCACGTAATTCAGGATGCTGATCCGAGTGCACTCGTCGCCCCGCGCGACGAAGGCGGCGTACCAATGTATCCCTCGGGCGTTCCGATCTGGCGACTTGATGATCTCGCTGCGCGCGCCGAGCAACAACGTTCGTCGCGAGTTACAGTGGATGTCGATGGCGCTGCCGCGGCGATGATCATTTACACATCCGGCACCACAGGCACATCCAAGGGTGCGGTATTGTCGCACAACAGCCTGGCCGCCAACGCTCGTAATGTCGTTTCCGCCTGGCACATTAGCGAAGACGACCGCTACCTGGCTGTACTGCCGCTCTTCCACGTACACGGCCTGGCCAATGGAATTCACTCGTGGCTCCTGAGCGGATGCCTGATGCGACTTGCGCCGCGCTTCGACCATCGCGAAGCAGCCGCGCTGTTCCGCGAATTCCGCCCAACACTGTTTTTTGGCGTACCCACGATTTACGTGAGGATGATTGACCCGGAAGTAATTCCCGATCCTCTCGCCAGCGACATCGGCCGCACCATTCGTCTCTTTGTTTCCGGTTCCGCTCCCCTTCCCGCGCATGTCCTTAACGCGTTCGAAAAGAAATTTGGGCACGTGATTCTCGAGCGCTACGGAATGAGCGAAGCACTGATGATCACGACCAATCCGTACGACGGAGAACGTCGGCCTGGCAGCGTCGGTCATCCCTTCCCAGGCGTGGAGGTTCGACTTCTATCGGAGGATGGTGCTGACGTGACCGAGGGAGAAGTTGGTGAGGTGGCGCTCAAGTCGCCACATCTCTTCACCGGCTACTGGCGCAACCAGTCAGCAACGGACAGCGCGTTCGTGCGTGAATTCTTCCGCACCGGTGACGTCGCCACTCGCTCCAGCGACGGCCATTACACGCTGCGCGGCAGGCGCGGCGACATGATCATATCGGGTGGCCATAACGTATACCCCCGCGAAATCGAAGAGCTGTTGCTCGAAGATTCACGAGTGAGGGAAGCAGCAGTTGCCGGTGCACCAGACGCGTTGCGGGGTGAGGTTCCAGTCGCATATGTGGTAACCGATGCGGAGTTCGATCTTTCGGAACTCGATTCGTTCTGCCGCAAACAACTTGCGCCGTTCAAGGTCCCGCGCGCGTTCATGCGTGTTGCATCGTTGCCGCGAACGCCGATGGGTAAAGTACAGAAGCACTTGCTTCCCCCCTTTTGATAGGGGGGCACCCGTCATTCTTACCACAGAGGCCACAGAGGTCACAGAGTGCTTCCTCTGTGACCTCTGTGACCTCTGTGGTAAAATGACGGGTGACGAGTACGTCCTCTGTCTACTCGCGCTCCATTAAAAGTTCTGCCCGCAAACTCTCCTGGTCACGACCAAGCGTCGCCACAGCAAGCGTCCTGCCCCCTGCGATGAACGAAACCTTAGCATCCCCCGCGGAAATATCGCCGTCCACCTCTATTGAGTCCCAGCGCTCCGCGTGTCCGACGTACCGGATCACGGCATCGTAGTGCATGCTCCAGAAAAACGGAACCGCATCGAAACGTTCGCGCGTCCCTGCTGAACCGTCTGACAGCATGTTGTGCGCTGCGGTCTGACCCTGACGTTCAGCTACCACCCAGTGCTCCACGCGAATGCGCTCACCGCTGTGCACATCGGGCCAGCGCGCAATATCACCCGCCGCATAGACCCCGGGCACGCCCGTCTCGAGGTACTCGTTCACCACCAGACCGCGGTCAATCGCCAGCCCGGCGCTCTCGGCGAGCGCTAATGCAGGACGCACGCCGATACCGACTGCGACAATGTCCGCTGGCACCGTGTCACCGTTCGCAAGTGTGACCTTCGTCGCGGCAATCGAGGCCACGGTTGTGCCGAGATGAAAAACGACACCTTTCTCTTCGTGAAGTCGGCGGATGTACGCACCCAAATCTGGTCCCATAATCTTCACCAGAGGCTGCTCCTCCGGTGCGACCACGTGCACATCCAACCCACGCGCGCGCAATGACGCAGCTACTTCCAGACCGATGAAGCTCGCCCCAATCACAACCGCCTGCTTTGCCGTGGAGATGCGCGCGATCAAGGCGCGCGCGTCAGTGAGTGTTCTCAGATAGTGCACGTGCGCGCTATCCGCGCCGGGCAACGTCAGTCGAATAGGGTCCGCGCCCGTGGCGAGAAGCAAGCGGTCGAACGGCACGCGCGTACGATCATCACAGACTACTTCACGGCGCTGCAGATCCAGAGATTGCGCGCGGGAGCGCGAAAGAACCGCGATCTTGTGCTCATTGTAAAAATCAGCTGGGCGCAGCGGAATCCATTCTTCGGGAGCCGAACCCGCAAGGTAGTCCTTCGATAAATTGGGACGGTCGTATGGCAGCGAGTCGTCTGCCGAGATCACTGTGAGCGGTCCGTCATATCCACGGCGTCGCAGCATTTCTGCTGCCGCATTCCCGGCCGCTCCACCGCCAACGATCACGATGGAGGAGGGAGACTTCTTCCCTGCGCCCGATCCCGTTGACGCGGGAGCCGCAAGTGGAGTCGCACCATCGACTGCCTCGCGCTCGCGCACAACAAACACTTTCCCCTCGCGAAGTTCAACATCCCAACAGGCGATCGGATTGAGCGCAGGAGCGCGGAGCGCTTCGCCAGTTCGCAGGCTGAAACAAGCGTGATGGAGAGGGCAACGCACCGTCTCGCCGACAAGGAGACCGTCTGTCAGAAGGCCGCCGTAATGGGTGCAGTTCGCGCTGGTGGCGAAAAACTCCTCGCTGTTGCGTGCGAGAAGCACCGGTTTGCCGTTCGCGTGGCCGAGCAGCATCGCACCGTCGGCTAGCTCGGCGATCGCAATGCCAAGGGCGAGGTCGGGGCCCGTCAGGGCTGCATCTTGATCGCTCATGTTCCTCAGAAGGTAGCCAAGCTGCCGGCACTCCGCCTCTTGTGGCGATGCATTCTTTCGTCATTCCGGCGAACGCCGGAATCCATTGTCCCTGCAACATGGATTCCGGCTTGCGCCGGAATGACGAGACTATGGCATCGCCAATTTCTTGTTCGCATTCCCTGGCCTCCATACTCTTCAGCATGAACATTGCCAAAGGGATTCAGGCCGTCGACGCCCATGCGTGCGGAGAACATGGACGCGTCATTGTTGGCGGGGTTGCCGATGTTCCTGGCAAATCGATGTTCGACAAGATGTGCTGGCTGCGAGATAACGCGGACGGACTGCGCAAGCTCATGCTGCGCGAACCCCGTGGCTATCCCGCGGCAAATTGCAATCTGCTTTTGCCAACGTCGCATCCTGAGGCCGATGCCGGGTTTGTCATCATGGAGCAGGTCGAATACCCGGGGATGTCGGGCACAAACACGATCTGCGTAACGACAGTTTTGCTCGAGACTGGAATTCTCCCAATGAAGGAGCCGGTCACCGAGCTGAAATTGGAAACACCGGCAGGCCTCGTTGTCGTTCGTGCGGACTGCGCCAACGGCAAGGTCACGCGCGTGACCTTTCGCAACGTCCCCGCATTCGCAGCGCATCTCGACGCCACGGTTGATGTTCCCACACTCGGCAGCGTCACCGTCGATGTAGCGTACGGCGGAATGTGGTATTCGATCGCAGACGCATCGCAGTTCGGCCTGCGCCTGACGCCGGACGAGGGTCGCGACATCGTGCGCATCGGCGAGCTCGTGAAGGCAGCGACCAGAGAGCAGCTCCCTGTCGTGCATCCGGAGCAACCGCAGTTCAACGGAGTGACAATCTCGCAGCTGTCACTGCACCCCACGAATGCGGGGGGTCGAACGAAGAACGCAGTCGTCGTCTCAACCGGCGAGGTTGATTGGGACAAGCCTTCCACATGGGTGGGTGCAATCGACAGGTCCCCATGCGGCACCGGTACCTGCGCGAAAATGGCAACACTGCATGCCAAGGGCAAACTGTCCCTCGGCACCGATTTCGTGCACGAGGGTATCCTGGGCACCACTTTCACCGGTCGACTGGTGGAAACCACCAAGTTGGGCAGCTACGACGCTGTGATTCCGACGCTGAGCGGTCAGGGATGGATTACCGGTAAGGCGACGTACCTGCTGGACCCGACCGATCCCTTTCCCGAGGGGTACACCATCGGCGATATCTGGTGAGGTAGCTAGTTTCGGCTCAACCCCTGTAGGAGGTACAACCAGTGCTTGCTACGCAGGTCCGGCAAAAAGACAGCGTTTACTACTTCGTCGCCTATCCGGCTGACGATCTTCTTAACAAGGTCCGTTTCATCAGCCGCTTCTACGGCGATGGCGAACAGATCACTCCTGAAGCACCGACCGAGGGCGATGAAATCGCGAGCTTCATCTCCAGGATCGAACGCTCGGAAGCGGCCTTTCAGCGGCAACTCTCCAAAGCGAAAGTGCGCGCGATCAAGAATTTCTACGAGACGGCAGTGAGTCAGCCGCCCATTCCTGGTGCGGTGCTGCTGTTCACGAGTGAGCGTCTCTCATTCGAGCCAGTCGGGAAGTTCGACAATGTGGGCGATTTGCAGGCACCGCGCGGAAAATTCCTCATCATTGATGGGCAGCACCGACTGGCCGCACTGGAGTTTTATCGCAAGGAGCGCCCCAACGAAGCTGCCTCCATACATGTGCCGTGCGTGATCTTCGATGGCAAGAGCGAGGATTTCGCTACGGAGATGTTCGTCATCATCAATTCAACTCCCACGCGTATTAATCGCAGCCATCTCGTCGACCTCTACGAAAAAGTCTCGTGGGCATCGCTCGACAAGAAATTCTCGGCGCGCATAGTCGATCTTCTCTACAGCTCCGGAGACAGCCCGTTGCGCTATCGTATCAACCGGCTGGGCGGCCGCAGCAAACAGGAGAAGTGGATTCTGCAGGCAGAGCTGTTCAACGAGATCCACCGCTGGGTGAGCAGCGACTGGAAAAAGATCGAGCGCAGGGGAACCGATCAGCGCCACGCCGAGAAGTTCTATGCGGTGGTGCGCGATTTCCTCAAGGCATCAGAGAAAGCCTGGGGCGAGGCATGGGGAAATCCTTCGTATTTCGTTACCAGCTCGGTGACGCTCAAGGCCATGATTCGAGTTTGTGCGGATCTCGCTGCGACTGACACCGAACCGGTCGAGGGACGGGTGCACCGGTGGGAGCGCCGACTGTCGCCTTGGAACGAGAATTCGCGCTCATTCCGCGCCGAGGGATTCTATGAGCGCTTTCCGGCGAAGGGTCAGGTGGAGAGGGTGGCGCGAATCCACAAGGAACTGGCGCGCTTGGCTCGGATCGAGCCTCGGAAGAAGTAGTAGCCAAGTGTGGTTCGCAGGTCTGCAACTTCTCACCACTGAACACTGACTACTTCAAAACTGATGGCATCCGACTTGGGATCCCGGTCGGATGCCATCAGTTTGAAGTGAACGGTGCTCAGTGCTCAGAAGTGCGCACAGCGCTGTGACCGGCGCAGAGTGCTACGCCGCAGAACGCTTCACGTACCCCATTTCCACCGCATAATCCAAAAGCTTCTTCTGTAGAATCCTGCGCGCCCGGAACAACCGCGACTTCACCGTTCCCTCTGGAACGCCAAGAATCTCGGCAATCTCAGCGTACCGCATTTCGTGAATGTCGCTGAGGATCACGGCCCCGCGATATTCATCGGGCAGTTCGTCAATCGCGCGCGAAATCTCGTCGTCGATGAACGAATCGAAGAACTTCCCCTCGGGATCGGTTTCGCCAACGACGTCGAATGCGGACCATCCCTCTCTGTCATCCGAAGGATGCACCTCGCGCTTTTCCACCCGGCGCTTTCTGCTGACGAAGCTGTGATAGAGAATCGTGAAGAGCCATGCGCGCAGATTTGTGCCGGGCTCGTACTGGCGCCATTTCTCCAGAGCGCGCACGACCGTCTCCGACACGAGATCATCGGCATCATCGCGCGCCTGTGACAGCTTGAGTGCGAACGCATACAGAGCGTCGAGATGGGTAAGCATCTCGCTCTCGAATTTGTGCCGCTCTTCGAGCTCACGATTCGTCGTGACCGTCATGTTCACCTTTTTGCCCTCCCCTTTCCCGCCCTTGTCTTGCACAGAAACGTCACCCCGCTCACGAGAGATTAACCGCACCAGCACGCTCCCCACCAACATTTTCAGTCAGATGCATTGATACAAACCGCTTGAGATCGACCGCGATCCCTTCCATCACGCATATCTCGCGCGAGACGCGCGACATCAGCAGAGCCCCCTCGAGCGATGCGATGATGAACCGGGCCAGCCGTTCAGCATCGGCGTCCGCGCGAAGTCGAGGACGCAATTCCCAGAGCAGAGCCTGTATGTGTTCCGACCAGCGCTGGAAAACGGCGTCAATCCGCTCGCGAAATCCCTCATGCGTGTCAGCCAGTTCCGCCGCCAGGCCGCCGAAAACAGAGCCGCCTTTGCATCCCTTTTTCGCCTGCAACTCAACCGAGGAATCGATGAAGCGGAAAAGGCGTTCGAGCGGATCGATCATGGGATCGCGAAGCACCGACAATCCACTCTCCGCAAAACTCTCAAAGCGTCTGTCGAGTACCGCGTAGCCCAGCTCCTCTTTGGAGCGGAAGTAGTGATAGAAATGGCTCTTTCCACACAGACCGGCGCGCCGGATCACGTCATCAACCGATGTCTGGTTGAATCCCCTTTCGGCGATAATTTCCGCCGCGGCATCAAGAATCAAAGTGCGCCTGTCGCTCATAAGCATGGATAATAGGACCATACGGTCCTAATTTCAACATATGGCTGGGAAACTATGGTAACTTGAATGTCAGCAATGTGTTAATACATTCTAACATCGGCATATCAGGCTCTCCATGGGCATGTTTAGAAGCAATCGTATGACCGATGAGTCATACGTCGCGCGCCCAAACGGATTCTCAGTGGGGACAGGTCCGCCGGGGACAGGTCCGCCGGGGACAGGTCCGCCGGGGACAGGTCCGGCGGGGACAGTCCCCGCGTACCTGTCCCCATGTCACCTGGCCACAAGCAACCGCGTAAGTCAGCTACGAAACGCAAACGACGGAGTCAATCATGGCTGGCGGCAACCAACTCCTGGCATTCCTTGCAATCCTCGCTTCGCACGGACTCGAGCCCGATGCTCTGGACCCGTGGCGCGGCTGGCTCGCGTTCAAGGAATACGTTCGCGCCGCAACGGACCATCGCGATCCCGGTGTGAGTATTCAGGTCACCGTGGACCCGTGGCGCAACACGCGTCTTTACCTTGTCCGCCAAGTCGCTGACCCAGAGAGCGAAGAGCTGACACCAGTCGGCGCTGTGATCTGCGATTTCCACTTTGTAAATCGCGAACCACCAGCCGAACGCGAGTTCTGGACGCTCGACTATTCCGACTTCGAACGGTTCGTCAACGTCGTGGAGCAGGACCCGATCGTGGCAGCCCTGTTCCTTGAACAACCAGGAGCCAGCGATATCTATTGGGAAGAGGCGTAAGAGCCGGGGCGTGCACTTTGGATCGGCGCGAACTTTAACTCTTGCGGGGACAGTCGGGGCGTGCACTTTGGGGACACGGCAATCACTTATTTGTCAGCTTGTGTGGTCCCCAAAGTGCACGTCCCGGCTGTCCCCAGAGTGCAGTTAGCGCTCTGGCAGCAGCGTCACCTGGATGTAATTGTCCTTTCGCAGAAACTTCACCGCGGCCTGCTTCACCAACTCCGGCGTGAGCGTCTCCAAAACCGCGGGATAAGTTAGAATCTGCCGCGGATCTTCGCCGAGGCGGTAATAAGCGGACAACTGGCCCATCCAGAATCCGTTCTGCTTGAGATTCGTCTCGTACGAACGCCGCAAGGTCTCCTTCACCTTGTCGATGTCCACCTGCTTCGCACCATTCGCCTTGAGTGAGTCGATCTCCGCGAAAACCGCATCTACAAGTTTGTTGACCTTGTCCGGTGCCGAACCAAAGGCAACGTTGAAGGTGTAGTTCTGCCAGGGATCGCGACCTGCGGAGCCCGACGCATTCACACTGTACGTGCCGCCGAGGTCTTCGCGCAGCACCTCGCGCAAGCGAATGCTGAGCACCTCCGACAACGTCGCGAGAGCGAAACGATTCGCGCGCGAATATTCCACCGGACCCGAGAAATAAATCGTGGTCTCGCCCTTGGGCTCCAGACCGCGACGCACTTCCTTCTTCACGACACCCGTAGGCGGTCGCACGCCGTTGTCTTTCCAGGTTTCCTGACGGCCTGTCGCAGGCAGACTTGCGATGTAGCGCTCCACCAGCGGTCTGATCGAATCGGGTGAAAAGTTGCCAACGATAAGGAATGTGAAATCACCAGCGTCGGCGAACCGGTCGCGATAAAACGCCATCGAGCGATTCAGATCCAGGGAGTCGATCATCCTCGAATTGACCAGCCGAATGCGCGGATGATAGTTGGTCATGACGCGCGAGATCGTGTCTGAAAACGCGCGACCGGGATCGGCACTGGCGTGCTCCAACATTGCCCGAGCCGATTGTCTGAATGCTTCGAACGCAGCGCTGTCCCTGCGCGGCGCGGTGAAATACAGATACACAAGCTCGAACATCGTCTCCACATCCTTGGGCGATGCCGAGCCGCTGATGCCTTCTTCCAGTGCATCAATAAATGGCGATGCGCTCGCCGCCTTGCCGGCCAGACGTTTCTCGAGCGCAACCTGATCGAAGGCGCCCACTCCACCAACATCGATGGCCAGCCCTGCGCTCTCCAGAACGAATGCATCGCGGTCGGATGCCAGTGAGCTGCCGCCCGGGCTGAAAGCGCTCAGATGAATCTCATCCGCCTTGAAGTCCGTGGGCTTGAGAATCACTCGCGCGCCATTCGAGAGTCGCCACTCCGTCACACCCAGTGGCACAATAGTGTTCGTCGTTACGACGCGTCCCGGAGTGGGCGGAACCGGAATCATCGCATCATTCGTAACGTTGTCGACAAATGCCGTCAGCTGCGCCCCGTCGGCCGCGGCGAATTGCGCAAGCAGCTGCGCATCGGACGGCAGAGGTGAAGCGCTGCGCTGTGGGCCTGTCACCATGATCACGCGATTCTTGTTCGGGAGCAGCTCCTTCGCCAGTGTGTTCAGCTCGGCGACCGTAATCTCCGGCACGAAGCGCTTGTACAGGTCATACTCGAAGGCGATCCCAGGAAATGGTTCATCCTGCAGGAATGCGCGCACGTACTCCGAAGCAAACGCACCGGAATTGGTTTTGTCACGCTCCGCGAAAGCCTGCTCCATGCCGCGCAACATGTTCGCTTGCGCGCGCGACAGTTCGGTGGATGTGAAACCAAAACGCTCCAGTCGTTCGGTCTCGGTGAGCGCAGCTAGCAGTCCCTTTTCCACGCCACCATCTTTCACCTCCACGCCCACTGTGAAGGCTTCCTTTGTGCGCACCAGACCGCCCTGTCCCCCATACGCAGCCACATATGGAGCATCCGGCTTCACCGCAATCTCGTAATAACGCTCATTCAATATCTGGTCGAAGAGAGCTTCCACGATCTGGCGGCGATACTCTCCAAAGGTGTTTCCCTGGCGCATCTCCCGTTTGAAAAAGACGGTCAGGTTGGTTGACGTCTCTTCGGGATCCGTGGTGGATACCACCAGTGTGGCATCATGATCGGGCACCGGTGCTGCCACGCGCGGGCGTGGCAGGGCTGCACGCGGAATTCGCGCGAATCGCTCCCGGATCTGGCGCTCCATGTCGGCCGCGTCAAAATCTCCGACGGCGACGATGGCCATCAGGTCGGGCCGGTACCAGTCGCGATAGAACCGCTTGAGCGCCGCGTGTGTAAAGGTGCGCAGCGAATTCTCATCTCCAATTGGCAGCCGCACAGCATAGCGGGAATCCTTCAGCAACACAGGAAGCTGCTTGTCGCGAATGCGCGAACCTGCGCCGCGCCCCGCGCGCCATTCTTCGATAACAACACTACGCTCCTTTTCCACTTCAGCCGAATCGAATGACACCCCCTGTGCCCAGTCCTCCAGCACCTGCATTCCGCGAGACATGATCGCGGCCGAGTCGGTGGGGAGCTGCAGCATGTACACTGTTTCATCAAAGCCGGTGGACGCATTTACATCGGCGCCGAAGCGCATTCCAGACAATTCCAGGAAATCAACGATCGCGCTCTTGGAAAAATTGCGCGTGCCGTTGAAGGCCATGTGCTCAACGAAATGCGCCAGTCCCTTCTGGTCATCGTCTTCGAGTATCGAGCCGACATTGAGCACCAGGCGCAGCTCTGCCCGTTTTTCGGGACGGCTGTTGGCGCGCACGTAGTAGCGCATGCCGTTGTCCAGAACTCCAACCCGCACCGCGGGATCGGCCGGTAAGCGCGCTGTGAGCGCACCCGACGCCGCCGAAACACCCTGCGCACGCAGCAGCACCGGGGGGACAATAAGGGCAAGAGCGACGAACAACAGCGCGCGATGTCTCATTCTCGTTTCGCTCATTTAAGCATCCTCTTGTAGTGGCCCGTCATTCCGCTAAGGCGCGACGACGCTGGATTCCCGCTTCGCGGGAATGACGGAGTGTGTCATCAACGCGGCCGACGGTTTCGTTTCTGATGCCGATCACGCGATCGATTGCCTCGCATCCCCGCTCTCTTTCCCTTCCCCTTCTCCACATGATGCCCTCGCCGCGAGCGCTCTTCCCTCGCGTGCGACAGCTCATCCGGCATCCAAGGTTGCTCCAACAAATCGTGCAACTCCTCGAGGCTCGCCGCGCGTACCGCACCCCTCTGACCACGAGGGACCACAAATCTCAGCGGGCGATCCAACTCTGGAAGTTCATCCTCTACCAGCCCCCGCGCCAGTTTTTCCGGCAAACGCAGCCGCGCCACCGGCACCGGAGTCGCATTAGCCGCACCAGCGGCTCCGTCCCACTCAATATCGTATTCTATCGGCACGTTGCGCTCGCGCACGACAGCTTCGGAGGGAAGCGCCATATAGCGGTCCCTCTCCTCCTGCGTGACGAAGTCCGATACATGCAACGGCAACGAGGCAGCACGGAATTCTTCAAGGCTGCGGATTCCCGCAAGTTGCTTCGCATACAACGCAGCCAGTTCGGCCGTTCCCAATCGCGGCGTCTGGCCCCCGGAGCGCCGATGGATTTCGCGAACCAGCTCCACCACCTCGCGATTACGGCGTACCGCATGGTGGCGCGCCTCAAATCGCGCCGCCGATTCAGCCAGGGCGTGCCTAATGGACGCGGCATGTTCCTCGGGAAAGACATCGATGCGCTCGCTCTCGCGCTCCAGTTCAAATCCGAAATAATCGAGCGTGCGCTCCAGACGCAGAGGGCCATTGCGTTCGTCCGGGAGGTAAACCGGGCGTGCTTCTTTCCGTGTTGCGTATTTGCGTATCAGATCGGCGGGTACCTGAGTTCCCTCGATCGCTGCACGCGGTGATCCGTCGCGTCCGGCGAAATAGCGGATCTCGCCGGCAATCGCGCCCCAACTTCCGCAGACGCTGCCACGCGACACCCTTGCCTCGCTTCCATCCCGCGTCTCTTCGTCGATGACGAGATCGAATGGCATGTAGCGGGCGAGAAGATCGGTGAATGCGTGTCGCGCCTCATCGCGCGCCCAGGGCATCTTTGTCGGAAGTGGAACGCCCAGACTGCGGAACACACTCGCCGATGCAAGCGCCGCGTCCTCGATTGATTTCATCAGCGCGCCGCGACGGTCCGCCCAGCGCTCCAGTTGTTCTTCCCGAAAAAGATGCCGCGGGAGACCATATACCTCACCGATATATCCCGCCTCCCGATACGCTTCAGCGTACATGCTGTAAGCGGTCAGGTGATCACTCCCCGGCACGATCACCCCCTCGAGATCGCGCTCCTCTCTCGTCATCCTGTGCAACGATTCGATGGAACTCATGACCGCGAGATACGGGAGCAGCTCGTCGTCGCAGTTTACCAGCAGTTCCGCCCAAGGTCTGTCGACGGGAAGAGCCTCCACTGCCTTGCCGTACGCGGAGAGACGATCGTTCTCAATAAGCCCGCGAGACTCGAGCAATGCCAACGCTGCGCGATACGACTGCTTGTCCAGGGGGACCGGAAGATCCAACTCGTCGGCTCGCACACCGAGATCGGCGCAAGTGATTGCAACTCGCTCCGAATCACCGGCTAACTGAAACTCGGGAGCCGTGGGACGCAAAGAATGAAAATCGATGTCGCGATCGGAGAGTATGAACACGCGTCCGTCCTCAACGCGACCGTGTACGCGACCAGCCATCTGGAGAATCTCGTTGGCACCCAGATGCAATCGCGTCAGCACGTTGCGTCCGCGATCAATGAGATTCGAGAAGCGCGCATCGTCGATGATGACAGTGTCCAGCCCTTTCACATTGAGCGCGCTCTGTCCCGCCGCTGTCATGGAAAGTACATATGGCTTGCGCACTCCCTCTTCAAGAAAGGGACGGATGACACGAATGGGCTCGCCGCCGTGATAGTGCGCAGTTGTTATCCGCGGCGACAACACGCCTACGTGCCGCGCTACTTCCTCCACCTGTGCGCGCGTGGGCAGAAAAACGCCAACCCCTCTCCGTCCCTTGTGCACATGCCGCAGGAACTTGTCGTCCATGAACTCCAGTGGTTCCTTGCGCACGATCTTCACCGTTGCGGCGCGTTCGGGATCGAACGAGGTGCTCTCGAGAACTGCTGCGGAATTCAGATACTCCGAGTAGAAGGCTGGATCAACGGTGGCGGACAGCCAGATGAATCGGCACCCGACACGTTTGCCCAGCGCAAGACAGAGTTCCAGCTCAGCTGAGGTCTGGTGTATTTCGTCGACAATCAGTGTGTCGCGAGCGACAATATCGCCATCCTGAAACCAGCGGCGCGCAATACCGGTGGTCACGATGATGACATTCCATTGCGGAGTCTCCGGCGTCGCCTCTCTCTCTCTGTTGACCACTCCGGTCCTGAGGGGCGCTCGCAGGATTTCCTCTGCAATTGGGCGCACGGAAAGGGTCTTGCCAGTCCCCGTGCCGGCGACGATTCCGAATCCCTTCCCCGAGGCGGCCAGCGATCGGATCTCGGCCCCATGCTCGCGCTCAAGCACGGTGTCGATTCTCAGGCCCAGCGCCAATTCAATTGTTTCGCACGCCGCGCGCGTGGGTGCGATCACGATTACTCGTCCCGATAGCGGTTCCGATGCAAGAAAAGCCTCGCGATCAGGCGGGAGCGTGCGATCGAAAACGGTCCTCATTTGGGACTGGCGGCTGCGGAAAGCGCGGCCGGATTAACTACCAAGTCCGTGGCAGCGCGAGCGTGTCGCTTTCCGGCGGCGGTTTTGGCGGAGGAGGAAGGACCTTGATGGGATTGGTTTTCGTTCCCGGAGGCGGAACCTTGCCACCGGGCGGAACCACGGGTGGCTTGGCCTTCGCGGCCGTATCTCCCCAAATGACGCGGCCATTGGGAGGCACATTGCGAACCGCTGTTGCACAGTCTGTCACAGCGCTCTGCTGAGCCGGCTTGACCCCGGTTATCCAGACGCGACACATCCCGGCGGGTGGCATTGCCGACTTAGGCACCGTATCCGCCGTAGAGCCGCCCCCTCCTCCTGTCCTGCCGGTTTGCGCACCGGCCGGCGAGGAAAGGACGAGAAACGTCATAGCTACAAGAACCCCAATCACTGAACGTCGCATCCTGCTTTAGTCTACCACCGAAAGACCCAGTCGTTCCCGAATCGAGCTCATTGCACACACGCCGTCATTCCGGCGAAAGCCGGAATCCATGTTGAACCAAATTGGACCCCGGCCTTCGCCGGGGTGACGCTGATGGAGGTCTCCGATTCATCAGTCTCCGAACGATATCCCCGTTGCTCGTGCCGTCAACACAATGTCGTGAGCGGGCTCCACCCGTTTAGGAGTGGCTATCGCCTCCGATATGGGTACTGTAACAATGTGTGGTGACTGCAGGGCCACCATCTGCCCCCACTTCTCCTCCTTCACCGCCCGAACCGCCGCACCACCAAACCGCGTAGCTAGCAAACGATCGTAGCCAGTCGGCTGACCCCCGCGCTGTAGATGGCCCAGCACCAGTGAGCGGCACTCTTTCCCAGTGCGCTCCTGTATCTGACCCGCGACCACCTCGGCAATCCCACCAAAGCGTGGCGCGCTTCCCGCAACAGCGGTCTCAATAGTGGATTGTTCACCTCCCTTCGGGAAGGCTCCCTCGGCGCAAACAACTATTGAGAACCGGCGCCCGGCCTTGTCACGCGCCATTACTTTCTCGCAGACCTTGGCGATATCGAAGGGAATCTCGGGAATGAGAATGACGTCGGCAGTCCCGGCAAGACCGGAATGCAGTGCGATGAAGCCAGCCTGCCGGCCCATCACTTCGAGGACCATCACACGATCATGACTCTCGGCAGTGGTGTGCAGCTTGTCGATCGCCTCGAGAGCGGTGGTGACCGCCGTATCAAAACCAAAGGTTGTGATGGTGCCGCTGACATCATTGTCGATCGTCTTCGGCACGCCAACAATGCGCATACCCTTGTTGCAAAGATCCAGCGCGATTGCCAGCGATCCATCCCCACCAATGGAGATGAGCCCATCGATCCCAAGCTCCGCGACGCGCGCGATAACCTCATCCGAGCGGTCCACTTCGTACACCGATCCGTCATCGCGACGCTTGGGATACTTGAGGGGGTTTCCCCGGTTGGTTGTGCGCAGAATGGTGCCGCCCAAATGCCCAATGCCGCGAACCTTGGCACGGTCAAGCACAATGATCTCGTCCTCACCGAGGAGCCCGGCGTATCCGCGGATGATGCCGAGTACTTCCCAGCCCATGTTGATGGCACTGAGGGTTGCAGCGCGGATGACCGCGTTGAGCCCCGGCGCATCACCACCGCCGGTGGATATTGCAATTCGCATGATGTTGGGTGAGGGACGCTGTCAGACTGGGGGCGGCTTGGGTTTGGTTGCAGTGTCCGGTGGCGGCCTTGTTGTCGTCGTGGCCATTCCCGTATCAGGCGGCGTTGTGGGAAGGACCGGGAACGTCGACCACACGATCTCTTCCGGAATCGGATTCCCGGTAAGGTTGGCTACCCAGCGCAGCAGGCTATCGGTCTTCCGCAAGCGCAGGGAAAGAGAGTCGATCTGCACCTGGAGCTGTGCATTCTCCATTTGCAACGAGTACGAAAGGTTGTCCATCTCATCCAACGCCATGGCCGCGGCGTTGGCTCCGGTGTCGAATGGAACAATGCACGATGCGAGGGAGGCGACGGTCAGGGCGAAAAGCGCGGCAAGCCTTAGCCCCCGGGAAAAACGATTCTGATCAAGCGCGCCCGCGCGCTGGCGCGCCGCGGCCGGGATAATTCGGGGTTTGTCGGATGGCATTGATGGCTCCGGTTGCTCGTACAATTGCAATTTAGCTACGGATGGGCCGGTCCGGGCGTTGTGGTTTTGACTAACGCAGACTTTCGATGATGCGCGATGGAAAATGATGACGCACCCGCGACAGAGCGAGTGTATTATCGCCTGCCGCAGGAGGAAACATGCATCGAGGCTTCACACTAATGCAGCTACTGGTGGTGCTGGGAGTAATGTCGTTGCTCTCTGCGCTGGCGCTGCCGCGCATAAATGGCGCTGTAAACACAATCGCGGTACGCGGCGCCGCGGCCGATGTAACAGGCGCCTTCGCCCTGGCAAGGACGGTCGCCCTTACGCGCTCGGTCTACGCGGCCGTGCACGTGGACTCTGCGCGACAGTCCGTGACCGTCGCGACCGGAGCGGACACATTGCTGGTGCGACTGGTTGGTGACGCGCACGGAGTAAAAATTCGTTCCAATCGCGATTCCATGTCCTACGACCCAATGGGTCACGGGTATGGGGCGGCGAATCAGAGCATTGTGATCGCGCGGGGGAGCGCGATGGATACGGTCGTGATTTCAAGGTTGGGGCGAGTGCGCTATCGCGGATAGCAATCGCCGCTTCTAGGTGGTGGGTGCCGTGGTACCGAAGTCGAATCCCGGGACGGATGTTCGGGGAATCTGAGTGCCAATTACGCGCTCAATCGTGCGCACCATCGCAATCTCGTCGGGAGCCATGAAGGTGTACGCGTCTCCCGTGGCGAGCGCTCGCCCGGTGCGGCCGATGCGGTGCACGTAGTCCTCTGGTTGCTGCGGCACATCGTAGTTGATCACGTGGGTGATGCCGCTGATGTCCAGGCCGCGCTGCGCAATGTCGGTTGCAACCAGAACCTGCACGCGCGCCTCACGGAAGGCTTCCAGGGCGCGTTCACGCTCCGACTGCGTCTTGTCGGCGTGCAGAGCGATCGCCTCGATCCCCTCGTGCTTCAGGTGCCGCACCACGCGATCGGCGCCCGCTTTGGTTCTGCAGAAAACAAGCACAGAGTCCATTCCTGCGACGCGCACCAGTGTAGCAAGCAATGCGCTCTTCTTGTCGCGCGGCACCGGATACACTGCGTGCGTCACGGTGCTCACCGCCTGAGTGCGGCGGCCAACCTGCACTACAATGGGCCGGCGCAGATATTTGCGCGCCAGTGCCTCGACGGTGTCAGGCATTGTCGCGCTGAACAGAAGTGTCTGCCTGAAGCGCGGCACCTGCGAGACGACCTTGTTGATCTGGGGCGCGAAGCCCATGTCGAGCATCCGGTCCGCCTCGTCGAGCACGAGCACTTCGAGATTGTCAAAGTTGCCGTGCCGCTTTTCCATGTGATCGAGGAGACGTCCGGGAGTTGCAACAACCACATCTACGCCATGTTTGAGCGCTTTCGTTTGCGGTTCGAAACCCACTCCGCCGTAGATCGCAATAACGCCCAGCCCCGAAAACTTCCCATATTTGCGGAAGCTCTCCTCCACTTGAACGCAGAGCTCGCGAGTAGGTGTGAGAATGAGTGCGCGGGTGCGCGACGGCCCGCCCATCAAACGCTGCACGATGGGAAGAGTGAATGCCGCGGTTTTTCCGGTGCCGGTCTGTGCCAGCCCCATGATGTCGCGGCCCTCGAGCGCGATGGGTATGGCCTGCACCTGTATAGGCGTGGGCACGGTGTATCCCGCGTCTACAATCGCGCGCAAGAGTTCGGGATCCAGACCGAGCGAACTGAATTCCGGCGCGACAATTTCAGGACTCGCAAGAACAAGGTCTTCAACTGATTTGCTGGTGCTCTGCTGCTCGCGCGCCGCAGGAGCGGCGGGTTTTCGTTTCATCATGGCCGTAGCTTCGATTGTACCGCCCACAAGTTGTCTGTTCGATTCTCTGAAGCTTACAGTGGTCCGCGCGAAATGGCCTGCTGCGGAAGAAACGACAGCGGAGCGGGGACTGCGTGCACGGGAACTGCGGGTCCGGGAACGGCGTGTTGGGGACTGCGGTTGTGGGGACTGCGGATAGCGGCGCCTTGAATCGCTGTTCCCGCAGCCGTCGTTCACGTTCCGCCTCTCCCGGACCCGCAGTTCCCCGTCACGCAGTCCCCGCTCCGTAGTTACGATGCATGTCCACGACATCCGCGAAGCTGTCATCACACGGCGCTCGGGAGAGCCGCAAGCGATATATTCTCGGCCTGAGATGACCACGATCGCTGAAGATTCTCGCATGCGGCTACTCTTCGTACCGGTCTCCGGACCGCGCGGCATGGGGGAATACGCGCGATCGCTCGCGATTGCCTCCGCGGTCGCGTCGCGATGGCCTGAGGCGCAGATCCACTTCGCGCTCAGCGGCGCCGCGCCATATTCCGCGGGAACCCCGTTCCCGAGCACGCTGTTGCCGGCGTCACCGACATTTCACACAAAGGAAGTCGTACAAATCATTCGCGATTTCCGGCCGACAGTAATCATCTTCGACAACGCCGGACGTACAGCGCAGCTCCGCGCTGCGGCGCGCTGTGGTGCGCGACTTGTATTTGTAAGCTCGCGTCAGCGGCAGCGCCGCCGGGCTTTTCGCGTGCGCTGGATGAGGCTCCTCGACGAACACTGGATTGCCTGGCCGGAATTCATTGCGGGCAGGATCGGCGCAATCGAGGCGGCCAAGCTGCGGATACTCGGTCGTCCAGTTATTCGTTTCCTCGACACGATACTCCCTCCTGCGGACACGGCGCTTGACCAGACAATGCTCGCACGATTCAACGTGCGTTCGGGCGACTATGTGCTGGTGGTACCAGGTGGCGGCAGTGATCACCCGGGTGCGGAGGATGCCCCGCAGATTGTAGCGGACGCCTCACGCCGCATCGCAATGCGGGGACTGTCCACGATACTCGTGGGAGTTGCGTCCGCGAACGAAACTGATAATCAAGTCGCGCTACTGCACTTTGCGCCCCGTATGCCAATGACCGAACTTGCCGCACTCATTCGAAACGCACGTCTGGTCATTTCCAATGGCGGCGATACGCTGTTGCAGACTATTTGTTGTCAGCGACCCTGCCTTGCGGTCGCAATCGCGGGCGATCAGGCCTACAGGATTGAGCAGTGTGTTGCCGCCGGACTGGCTGTGCGAGCGGAACTGAACAGCGAACATCTCGCACATCAGGCACTCACGCTTCTTGATGATGACTCGCGCCGCGCAACAATCGCGCGCCAACTGGCCGGCGCGGGAATCTCCAACGGACTGGAAACTGCGCTCGCAGCCCTGCAGCGTCTCGCGACTGCGCCGCATCCGGACTCACTCGACAAACTCGCCACCTCATGAAGATCAGCGGCTTTACTTTCGTGAGGAACTGCTCGGTGATGGGCTATCCATTTGTGGAGTCCATTCTGTCACTGCTCCCACTCGTCGACGAATACGTGGTCAACGTCGGGTATAGCGACGATGACACGTACGAGCGCGTGGCTGCGATTGGTGACCCCAAAATCAGGACCATTCGCACACACTGGAACGAAGGCATGCACGAGGGCGGCTTCGTGTACGCGCAGCAAAAAATGATTGCGCAATACAGTTGCACCGGCGACTGGGCGTTTTACCTCGAGGGTGACGAGGTCCTGCACGAGAATGATCTCGAGCGTATACGCGCGTCCATGCAGCGCCACCTCAACAATCCCAGGGTGGAAGCGCTCGCTTTTCACTACCACCACCTCTACGGCCGCCCTGATCAGGCGTTCATCTCAGGAGCACTATGCCGTAATGAGGTGCGCGTAATACGGAACACTGTTCGCAGCTACGCACCCGATGGACTGTACTGGCTGATTACTCCGAAATCTCGACGAGGACGCTACCCGCGCGCCGCGCACACGGGCGCATACATCTACCACTACGGCCACGTGCGCTCCAGCGCGAGAATGCTGGAGAAATACGACCGCATTTATCGCTACTGGGACCAGGAACCACCGAAGACATTCAACTACGGCAACGTCGATCCCAAAGCGCTGGGACCCTTCACCGGTAAGCACCCACGAGTAATGAAGGAGTGGCTCGAGACTGAAGCGGAGTGGAATTTCGAACTGAACCCCGCGCACAAACTCACGCGGCGCGAACGCAAACACCGCGTGCTCACCAAACTGTACAACTGGTTTGGTTGGGATTTCAGCAAGAGACACTACCGGGGATAGCGGATGCTCCGGACTGACAGGTGAATATTCGAGCCCGAAAAAAAACACTCCGGACTGATCGGAGCGAGTTCTAATTGAAACTCGCTTCGATCAGTCCGGAGCATCTTTTTCTGATCTCTAGCTTCCGCTCCTCAAAATCCGGAGCATCCGCGTATCACCAGCCGCCAATCTTGAACCAGGTGTCCTCCAGTACGTTGAACCGCTGGGTGCCAACTGCTCTTCCGCCAACGGTGAGAGTGACGCTGTAGACACCAGCGCCGACTCCACCACCACCTCCGCCACCGCCGCCGCCGCCACCGCCACCGCCACCGGCT
>CAZKXZ010000007.1:0-112230 GCA_964556695.1 uncultured Gemmatimonadales bacterium | reverse complement strand
TGAAGGGGACATTTCTAATGAACTATCAAGGGGACATTATCACTGAACTACAACAGGCATGTGCATGAATGTGCATGATCGCCAGCCCGAATTCGTCCCTGTATTAGAAGGCATGAGTCTGGTCCTCATCGGCGCGTTCCCAACGGCCATCGAGTATTCCTCCTACCCAAGCCATGAATAGCGTATTAGCAAGGTTTGTCAAACTATGCGCTGGCCGCATCCGCAACTGGGGAGGCGTGCTCACAATCGCAGCATTCCAGATCGCACCAATCACCATGCAGCGCGATGATGCAGGTCAACTCTCCCTCGCACTTGGCTATGGAACAGGCGACTTCACCCAGAGGCTCTTCGTCTGCTTCGACAAGACATGGGACAGACGTGTTGAGCACAGCACTCTGAGCGGGATCGCCGAATACATCTCTCCCGGCGGCAAACTCCATGCAACTGTGATGGCAGGAAACATCAACACTGCCGTCGGTCCGCCACGCCGTTTTCTCGCGGGCCCTGACGATGTGCCCAGCTTCGCGGCACCGTTTGATGGATACGTCATTGGTGCACTCATCGGAACTCAGTTTGCAAGGCAGGGCCCGGAGTGGCCCGCAATCGGAATACAGGCGGGTGTAATCTCATTTCCACGCCCCGGTGGACGCAGCCGCCTGGAACCATCCTTTCGCCTCCGAGTTCATGAGGCGGAAAACGTCTACATGCAGTTCGACTATTTGACTGTCAACATTCCTGGACAGATTCCGATGAGCAGCCTGGGAATGGGATTTGGAAATCCCGATCGCTCCGCCAGGCCCGCGGGAAACTTCGCACTCGCAATACCGCGGATATGGGAGAATCGAGACACGGATCGACTTGTCCTGGCCGCGAGAGGCGAGTTCTCGCTCCCGATCGGGAAACGCGCGGACATCACCCTTGGTGGAGTGCTGGGCGGAGGATCGCTGCAGCATATCAGCGGTGGCCTTCGCCTTCTCTCACGAAGCAGAACGGAAAGTCCGCCTCCAAATCAGCGACGATAGTCCTCCGACTTCAAGTGGACCGCAGCGGTCAGCCGGTGAGTGTTCCATCATTTCCTCGCGTCCTCGAAAGCAGCGATACCAGACTCGCAGGTGAAGTGCGCATCCAGTAACAGTGCCTCGCCCCGCGAACTCGGCATTCGCGCCGCACTGCGTAATACTTGGGGTGACGCAGATATCGGATCCAGAAGACGACAATATCCGTCGACGCCACAAGCTGTACCGCGTTCAGACTGTCGTCGTGCACCATCTGCACGCCGAACGACTCGGCAAGTTCCCGCACCGGTTTGGCCTGCCGGTCGTCGCCGCCCACCAGCAACACGCGCAATCCGGCGAGCGCCTGACCGTCCGGCAAGGCCTCGTCCTCATCCTCCGCTCCCTCGCTGAATAGCGCGCGTTCCAGTTCATCACGTTCCGCTGTGAGCGCTTCTATCAACGCGGCATTTTTCTCCACCTCCACGTTCAGACGCTGCACCTGGCGCACGTCCTCTGCATGAGTGCGTTCCATTGCCGCACGAAACTCCTCCAGCCACTGCGCTTGCTCCGTGCGCGCCGCCGCTCGCGCTTCATTGCGGGCCGTTTCAACGGACGCACGCAAGGTCTCCATCTGCGAGCGTGTATCTGCCATCTCGCGCGTCATCTCGTCAACATTGCGCCGAACACGCTCGTGCTCCTTGCGCTCGTGTACCAGTTCCTTCCGGTCTTGCGCGGCCTGCTTCTGCCACTCGCTGTACTTCACATGAGTTCCATCGGCGAGACTTGCGGTCCGTATCTGTGGATACTCTCGCTCCAGCAGCGCTCGCACGCGTGGTGCAACGCTCTTGAGATGTGCGTCACGGCTCGGCACGCGTGACCCGTAAATGGCGACTACATGTTCGAAAGTGCAATCAATGGAGATGCCCCTCTTGCCGGACTTTTCCGCGCACTGTCTGAAGGCCTCGACGGCATGCCGCGCTACCTCAGAATCGGACTGTCTGCCTCTCTTGTTCATTCGCGGAGAACTGGCAAATGCCTCTGTGTGCTTTCTTGCGATAATGTGCAGCTGTTCCAGCTCCATTGAGGATGCAGTCAGTGCACTTGCGTATATGCCCCACGGATCGGTGACGGACCGGCCGAGTATCACCGGCAGGAACCGCATCTTGCGGAAGCCGAGGCATAGCGCGGCGAGCAACTCGGGATGCTCAACAAGTATGTGTTCGCCAATGGCGTCGGCGGCAAGCGGCGGCTCGAGCTGTTCGGGTGGCGCTGTGGCCCCGGCGCCGTCGTCAGTCTGGCCGTAGAGCATGCGCCGCGCCGGCTCAAAGAAACGAGCGAACACGGTGAGCACATATATTCCAGAAAAGACAACGCCGGCGAGTGTGAATGGTGCGAGCACCAGCGCCCACGGCCATCCGACAATACCGATCGCGCGAGCGATGGGCAGCAACAACGCAATGGGGAGGGCCACAAGCACCACAATGGTCTGGACAGGCCAGGCATTACCGTGGCTCACTCTGGCCGCGTCGGCACTCTCGGCGCCCTTCGTTGTGGACGACTCAAGCGGCGCAGCCTTGCTGCGATCTTGCTCCACTTCCTGTCGCGCCCTTTTGCGGACGCCGGGGTTATCGTAGAAAGTGGATTTCCGTCGTCGCATGATTCTGCACTACAAAGGGTGTCGGAGAACCGTTCACCGGAGTGCGCCCCTCACGTCTCGTGCGCATTTGAGAAGCCATGACTCCAATCTGCACCGGAGAAACTGCGCAGGTAAGCCCGGTCTGGCGTGCAAAGTCATGCACAGCGTGCGCCTCAACCGCCAGAGGCGCCGGTGTCATCGCTACCGTGCACGAGCGGTGCAATTCTTGCCCGCCATTTGGAAACGGAAGGCATCGAGTCCTCCCAGACCTGGCTGTCAATCAGACGTTGTTCTCTAGTTGGAGGTCGCATGACTACTCGCAAATTCGCAAGCGCTTTGGCTACGCTATTCGCAATGCTGACACTGGCAGCATGCAGCAATGATGGATTGCTTGGGCCCAATCAGGGGCGGGTAAGGGTCTTCCTTTCTGGCAACGCTGGAGTTAACGCCTCGGCCAATCTGGCCGGCGCAACTGCGGCTCAACTGCTGCTGGATCGGATGATGTGTTGCGCGATGACGATGACGACGATGATGATGACCACGACCGACCGTCCCGCTGGTTCCACGCGGCCAACATAACTCTGTCGAGCATTCTTGTAAGAAACCTCGACGGCCTGTTGGTCAACCTGGACATGCCCCTTCCGATCACTGTTGACGTGGTGCAGATCGAGGGCGGCAAGACGATACAACTTCCCGACGGCGCACTCCCGATCGGACTCTACGATCAGGTCGTGGTGGTCATAACTGCAGTACGGGGCGTATTGCACGATGGCACAATCATTACAATCGAGCCACCCGGCGGCGGCTGGACATCCATCGTTCCAATTTGCCCACTCGATGTGATCGCAGGCGGAACGACGACGGTAGGGATCGATCTCATGGTGCGCAACTCGTTCGCGTGGGGCGACAACCACTGGCGCTTCCAGCCGCGATTCCGGGCTGCAGGAGAATGCCCTGAGTAGTGGGCGGCACACAGAGCTTGCCTTCAATGCGCCGCTGACTCTTTTCCGAGAGGGACGCGCGAAGAATACTGGCGGGATGCCACTGGCCTCCCGCATCATTCTCGAGTGACCAGCCCGAACGACACCCGTCCGTTGAGTAACGCTGCGATGACCATTGCGGATATCATCTCCCGCTGGGCTGACCGCTCACCCGATGCACCGGCAATACTCTCAGCAGGGCGCAGTCCGATCAGTTATGGGCAACTCTTCGAGCACCTTTGCAAGACTCGCGACCTGCTGCGCGAAATGCAGGTTGCCCCGCAGGATAGTGTTGCAATAATTCTCCCGAATGGTCCCGAGATGGCGTTAAGCTTTCTTGGGGTCAGCGCCAGCGCGGTTGCAGCGCCTCTCAATCCTGCGTATTCCGCGAGGGAATTCGAGTTCTATTTCGACGACCTCAAACCGCGCGCCGTCATCCTTGAGAAAGATGCTGAAAGCAGCGCACGCGATGTCGCTCTGGCCCGCTCGATTCCCATCATCGAAACTGCTGTGCCGGCGTCCGGACCTCTTCTCTTCACAACACCCGGGCACAGTAACAGCGGTCGCGCACAACACACCTTCGCTCGACCATCAGACATTGCGCTCATCCTGCACACCTCCGGCACCACAGCCCGGCCCAAGAAGGTTTCGCTCACGCACTCCAATCTCTGTCACTCGGCGCAGAACACCGTGGCTGCGCTGCAACTGACAACATCGGATCGTTGTCTCAACGTGATGCCCTTGTTCCACATCCACGGGCTCGTCGCAGCACTGCTTTCCTCGCTCGCTGCGGGAGCCAGCGTCGTATGCACCCCAGGATTTCTCGCGCCGCAATTCCTCTCGTGGTTGTCTGAGCATCAGCCCACCTGGTACACGGCAATGCCGACGATTCATCAGGCGATCGTTGCACGTGCCGCTGCAGTTGGCGCTCCCATCCCGAAAGGATCGCTCCGCTTTGTGCGTTCGGCGTCAGCCGCGCTCGACGCAGCACTGCTCAAGGCAATCGAAGATACCTTCCGCGTTCCTGTGATTGAGGCTTACGGAATGACGGAAGCTGCGCACCAGGTTGCGAGTAATCCTCTGCCTCCGCTGCCGCGCAAACCGGGATCGGTGGGATTGCCCGCAGGTCCGGAAGTGGCTGTTGCGGATTCTGACGGAAATCTCCTCCCGCGCGGCGAGCGCGGTGAGATAGTGATCCGCGGTGAAACAGTCATTTCAGGATACACAGGAAATGATGAAGCCAATAGAGCTGCCTTGGTGCGAGGCTGGTTTCGCACGGGCGACTCGGGCCACATCGACAGCGATGGCTACATCTTCCTCACAGGCCGGATAAAAGAGATCATCAGTCGCGGCGCCGAGAAGATATCTCCTGCTGAAATCGAAGAGGTGCTCCTCAAACATTCCGCTGTGGCGCAGGCTGTCGTTTTTTCTGTGCCGGATCAGCGACTGGGCGAGGATGTGGGCGCCGCGGTCGTACCGAAATTGGGAGCGCAGCTGGAGGAACGGCTGCTGCGCGTGTTTGTGGCGCGACATCTGGCAGACTTCAAAGTGCCTCGTGTCATTCACATTGTGGATGCAATCCCAGTGGGCCATTCCGGCAAGATTCAGCGCTCCCGTTTGGCTGAGCAACTCGGGTCGACAGGAAGTCATGTCAGTGCGCAGAAAACTCACTTCATCGCGCCACGCACCGAGAGGGAATGGCAGCTCGCAGGAATCTGGGAGGATGTTCTCGATATTCCCAGCGTGGGTGTTGAGGACGACTTTTTTCTGATTGGCGGCGATTCCATTCTCGCCACAATCCTCATGGTGCGCGTGGCTGAGACGCTGAAGCGTCAGGTTGCCGTCGTGGATTTCATAGCCGCTCCTACAATCAGCGGAATGCTCGCCGCGATGGATGCAGCGCTCCCGGATCAGGCACAGTACGACGATGCAGACATAATGGTGCCCATTCAGCCGCATGGCAGCGCTCGTCCCGTTTTCTGTCTTCCTCCGATGGATGGCAGCTTCCTTGGTTTTGCGAGGCTCGCTGCGGAACTGGGTGACGACCAGCCGCTATGGGGATTCGCACCGCGGAATCTGGACACGGATCGTTGGTCGTATTCCATGGAAGAGATTGCGACGGACTACTTGCGCGCGATGCGGGCGCGGCAGCCCGCTGGTCCCTACACCCTCGTGGGTGATTGCTTCGGTGGCTTCGTCGCTTACGAGATGGCTGTGCAGCTGCGCCGTGGTGGGGATGAAGTGGCGCTGCTGGTAATGGTGGACACTTTTCTGCAGTCAGGCTGGAAGCATCAATCGCCTTTCCTTGCCAGGGTGGCTCAACGCCTGCGTCATGGCGCGCGCCGGACCCGCTTCCAGGCCGCGAAGTTGCGGGCACTGGGAGCCGGCGAGCGCGCGATTTATTTGCGGGGTCGAGTGGCGGCTTTCGGCGAGAATCTGAAACATCGCTTCGTGCAGACGCTGTACAACGGTTTTGTTCGGCTGCAATTGAATCCTCCCCGCGCAGCACGCCACGTGCGTTACGCGAATGTCCGAGCGGAGCAGCGCTACGCGCCGCAACCCTGCGACGCACGAGCGTTGCTATTCACAACAACTTCGCCGTCGGCGGCGGTGTATCCATCGCCGCTCATGGGTTGGGAGGATCTTCTCACGGGAAATGCGCAGGTGACTGAAGTTCCGGGTGACCATCAGTCGCGGTTTCTGGCCGGTGCGGTGGGGGCAATTGCGCAACGACTTCGTCCTGAACTGGAGCGCGTTCCTTCGAGGCATCGCTGCCGCGTGACCATAGGGCTGCCAGTATACAACGGTGAGAGGTATCTGGCGGCGGCGATCGAATCGATTCTCGCGCAGACGTTCCGCGACTTCGAGCTGGTTGTCGTGGACAACGCATCGACTGACGGGACGCGTGCAATCTGCGAGCGGTACACGAGCGATGAGCGCGTGCACTACGTGAGAAGGGACAGCAACATTGGTGCAGCGCCAAATTACAACGGGTGCGTCGAGCTGGCTCATGGTGAGTACTTCAAGTGGGCCGCGTATGACGATCTGCTGGCGCCGGCGTGGCTGGAGAAGTGTGTTGCCGTATTGGACAGCGATCCGTCCGCTGTACTCTGCCACTCCATGGTGACGGACATCGACCCGAACGGAGTTGATGTCGGGCGACCAGATTCAGGTCTGGACAAAGTTGGCTCTCGCAATGCTTCCGTGCGCTTCGCGAATCTGGTCCTGTCCGATCACGATTGCACTGACGTTTTTGCACTGATGCGCACAGATGCTCTGCGCAGAACGCGTCTTTATGCCCCGTACATCGCGTCAGACAGGGTACTGCTCGCGGAGCTCGGCCTCCTGGGACGCTACGCCATCGTTCCGGAGCTGCTCTTTTTTCTGCGGCAACATCAGGGTCGATCGGTGCACGCGACCACGTTCCACAAACGCTCGTACTGGTTTGATCCCGCGGGCAAATCGGGGCGACGCGTGTTTCCACACTGGCGGGTCTATGGAGAATTCTTCCTGCTGGTCCGCCGGGTCTGCCGCAAGCGGGGAGTGCGCTGGAGTTGTTATGCGCAGCTACTCAAGTGGCCCTGGAAAAACTGGAACTGGGCCCGGCTCGCATCCGATCTGGTAATCGGAGTATGGCCGAAGAGCGACGAAAAACTCACAGCAATCGGCAGGCGGCTGGCGGGCAAGCATGCGAATGTTATACCATAGAAGGAACCGGTTCCCAGGTTACTTCCAGGAGGCCTTGTCATTCCGGCGAAAGCCGGAATGACAAGCAACCAGCATCAACCCTTGATGCGAACCGCGTAATCCTCCGCGAGCACCTTGAGATCGATCGTCCCAACCTTGGGATCGTCAACCCGCCCCGCTATCCGCGCCAGGCTCTTCGATGCTTTTTCATAACCGCTCTCGAATGTGAGAGCGACTTTGTATGCGCTTGTCGCTTGTGTGAAGCGACCCGTAAGCTCGAGCGCCATGCCAAGGTTATTCTGAAGAATCGCATTCCTCGGCTCAATGCTCGTCGCGAGAGCCAACGGGCCGAGTGCTTCTTCCACACGGCCATTCTGAAGAAGGAGAAATGCCATGTTGTTCATCGACCACGCATCCTTGGGATGAATCGAGATCGCCTTGTTGTAAGCGATCAGCGCAAGCTCGAGGTTCTTCAGCTCACCATGTATCTGTCCCAGAAGTCTGTAGCCGTCCAGCGACACGGAGTCGAGCTGCACAACTTTCTCCGCATGAACAAGAGCATCCTTGAGCCGCCCATCTTCAATCATCACACGCGCGAGATTGAGATGACTCTTGAGATGTTTGGGATCAATCACGAGCACAGAATTGAACGCGCTCTCAGCAGCCCCTCGGTCACCTGATTTCCACGCGGAGAGTGCGAGCATGTAGCGGCTCCATCCGTTCGCTGGGTTGCGTTCCGCAATTACCTCGAACATCGCCTTCGCTTCGGCATATTTCCTTGAGGTGTATGCAGATTCCGCTGCGGCGAATGTGACATCTGGTGCGACTGTGATCTCGGTGGGCACCGGGGTTGTAACCACGGTTGCAGGGGGCGTGGTCACAGTTGAAGCTTCCGCCGTCGGAATTACATCGATGACCACTCCACTCTTACCGCCCTTCTCAGAAGAGCAGGCCGCGGTGAAGGTGATCAGAGCTGCCGTGACGACGGTAACGGTAGCATGAGTGTGGGTGGTTGACCGAAGCATTTGCATCTCCATGGCGCCGGGCGCCGTTTGTTGTTGGCACGAGAGAGAGGCAATACTGTGGCCAAATGCGCGTTGGTTACATGGTTCAGCGCAAAGTTGCTCGCGGGCCGCGAGTTAGAACATCACGATCGCATTTGCTCTCGCGTGGCAACGCCGCATCTGTGTTCAGTCGGACACGCTCCGAAGGAGATCTTCGTGTAGGTCTGGACACGATGACTAATTCCGTCATTCCCGCGAACTTGGAATCGGTGTCCAATCGCGGGAAACACGCCGTTTGGCTGGCGAAGTTGAGTGACGGACGCGTATACTAAGGCAATGCGAGCAATGAGCATTCTCTCTGCAGCGCTGCTGATGGCGATATCCGGGGCCTGCGACCACTTCGCCAGCGACGCTCCCGCAACGGTTGCAACCCGGCGCGACAGTCTTGGCATCGAGATTGTGGAGAACGCCCTACCTGCCAGGCAGCCCCACGTCGCCTTCGATGTAGCGCCGACAGCCACGGTGGACATTGGCCTCCGCGAAGGAGCTGAGGGATATCTGCTCGACAATGTGCAGGGCGCGGCACGCCTGAGCGATGGGCGAATTGTGATTGCCGAGTTTCACCCGCCCAAGTTCAGATATTACGATTCCACCGGACGACATCTCAAGACGACGAGCATTTACGGAGAAGGACCTGGCGAAGTTGAATCCATTCACCTCATGGTTCCGCATCGCGGCGATTCACTTCTCATCACATGTTGTACGTCAAGCGGTGGAAGTCTCCCGCCGGGCGGGCAGGCTTCTGGCGATCTGATTCCAAGAGGTATGCGCACGCAGGTATCGATTTACGATTCCGCCGGTCGCATGGGTCGGAGGGCAGATCTCAAGTGGTCGGACACACCGTCCAAGGTGGAAATCAGGGGTAACCGTCGCGCGATCGTGTCCAGCGGTGATCCGTGGAAAAGCTTTCAGGCCGCAGCACCGGATGGATCGTTCATCATTAGAGGCGGCGCGTGGGCGCAGCTCGAGGGCAAACCGGGGACGCGCTGGGTAAGTGTTCCCTACTTTCGCATTCCAGCCGATGCCTCTCGCGCCGATACCATGGTCATGCTGAGAACGATTGACAAGGAAGAGGATCCCAACGCAACTGTTGTGGAACGGATCCCGAACTTCTATCGCAATCCACCTCCTGTCGCACTGCATGACAATTGGATGCATTGGGGCAATCCGGAATCGTTCGAGATCCAGGTATTCGATATCAACTCGAAGACTGTTCCCATGCTTCCCACTCGAATCATTCGCTATGCACTTCCCAATCGAGTGGTCGACGATCAGGTGCGCGACCGCTACGTGCAACTGCTGCTCCGTCTTCAGCGAAACAGGGAAGATTCAGTCGCGACGGTTGAATCGCAGAAGACCAGGCCGGCACGACCCACTCTTCCCGCTTTCCAGACATTGCATGTGGACCAGCGCGGCAATCTCTGGGTGGAACACACGCGCCTCTCGAACTATCCGGAACGGGAGCTGGACAACACCGAACAGCAGACGTGGACAGTCTTCGATTCAAGTGGTGCCTTGCTCGGTGATGTCACCACTCCCGCCGGCCTCGCAATCTCCCAGATAGGAAACGGCTGGATACTGGGCGTCTGGAAAGACAGCGACGATGTTGAGCACGTGAAGTTGTATCGACTCACCGCGCCGGGTCGCTAGTCGCCATAAAATGGGTTCCGGCTTTCGCCGGAATGACAACTTTTGGATTGTCATTCCGGCGAAAGCCGGAACCCATTTGCAGTTCCTGTGGTCCTCAGCCCTTTTTTGAAATCGAGCTGACGCCCGACACTCTGCGATTGACCGTCGCGGGATTTCCCGTGTAAGAGATGCTCGCGGCGCCCGAGACAGTGGCGTTCAGCTCCTGCGACGCGTGCACGCTTGCCTTCCCTGCACCGCTCAGCTCAATCGTTACTCGCGATGCAATCAGTTTCTCCGTGTCTGCATTGCTCGCACCGGTGAGTTCCAGCTGGAGCGCCACCGTTTCGCCCGACAGGTCAATGTTCGAAGCGCCACTGCCCTCGATGGTCAGTTTTTCATTCTTGATATTCGTGACCAGAAAACTGTTCGCGCCCAACGATGAAATGTTTCCGATATCAGGTACCGTGATTCGAACCCGGATCCCCTTGCGCGTCTTGAGATTCTTTTCAGAGTCGATGTACAAAGTCCCGCCGCGGACCTCCGTTCTCACCAGCGGCAGAAGATTGTCATCGCCCTCAAGCTCCAGCCCTACCTCTTTCTGGCAGACAACTTCGACATTGAATGCGCCCGATGCATCAATCGACTGGAAAGATCCAACGGTTCTCTTCTGCGTGATGGAAACACCAGATCCGGTAACCTGTTCGGCCATCACATGGTCGCAACCGACGGCCAGCAATCCAATCAGGGACACCAAGGCGAGTTTCATTGGAAGGCTCCTTTCACAGCAAGGGGTCAGAACCAGCTTATTGAAACTGCAACGTATGAGGACCGCCGAAGGTTTCGGCACCGCGAAACAAAACGCAGGTCTGCAACTTCTGATCACTGCGCACTGACAACTGCAAACTGAGGTCATCCGCCCGGGATTCCGGTCGGATGACCTCAGTGGTCAGAAGTGAGCAACTACATCTTTATTCCAAGTTCGCTGGTCGCCCCGGTCCCCGAGCCCACCAAATCCATCTGATAAGCGCTCTTCCCGCCACTCGATACCATGAATCGTACCCACCCACCCGGTGCCGCGTCGGCGAGCCACCACTCGAGATTTCCGCCGCCCATGCCGAACTTCAAATGCTTCGCTCCAGTAAACGACCCAACGGTTTCGGTGCCGACGGTCGCGCCCTCAATGCTCTCCGGCGTCGGCCGCATCTGGAACGCGCCAGACAGAGGAAGCACCGTGAACGATTGCGGCACAATCATTTCCTGTGCTTCTGCGTTGCCGGGCAGCTTGCCGCGCATACGCACAATCTGCTTCATCGATTCGCCCTGCGGCTTGAACTGAACTTCTATAATGACAGTGTCGACAACCTCTTTGCCGTCGCGCGTGCTGCTGACCAGCGACTTGTGCCGCCACCATTCCGATCCGTCCGCCGCCTTCCCAATGAATGCGCGCTCCATCGTTTCCTTCGCCTTGGGATCGTCCGCGCTCTTGATCTCCCACTTGGTCCACTGGCCCGGTTGATATGGCTTCTCGAACAACGTCGCGCCGGACATGTACTGCACGGCGAACAACTGGCCGATGTAGATCCAAGCGTAGTCCATTGTCCACACGCCAGGAATTGCGATGCCAGCTACAGCTGGTGGGGCATTGAACGAGTAGAGCGGGATGCCCATTCTCGTTGAGAGCTCCGACTCGCGCGTTGCCAGAAGGTCAAGACCAGGCTTGGTAAATCCGCTGCGGCCGCCGTGCAGATATCCAATGAGCGCGTACTTGAGATTGCGATAATCATCCACCTTCGCGAAGCCGCCAGCAGTCATCGCAGCTTTCTCAGGTCCGTCGATGATTCTCTGGCGATCCCGGACGTATCCGTCCTCGCTCGTCGCGCCGCACTTGGCACGCATAGCAATGCTCGCCGCGAGACCGCCGAGTCGGCTGCCGCTCACCGCTCCGGCAATCTCGTAGGCAATCCTGCAATCGCGGAACTTGGAAATCTTGGTGTCGAGTTCCTTGATCTGTGGATCGACCTTGGTCAGTTCCGCCTGTTCAAGGTCGTAAGCTTTGAGAAATCGATCCAGCATCTCTGCGTTGAGATCGATGGTGCGTTGCGCACCAAGCGGCGCGGTGAATGCGACGGCGAACGACGCCACTATTGCGACAGCATGACGGAAGCGCACAGTACCTCCAAAAACGAGAATGGTGTAACGCAGCGTACACCCGAAGGTGTAACTGCGCGAATTACTAAGTTGACACTACCCAGGACCCGGGTCAATCGGGTACTGCTGATAACCCGTCAAAATCCACTAGCGCTGAAACACGTTGCGCCCTTCGAGATTTGCCTCAATATCCTTGCGCTCGCGCCACACGGGGAGCAGTTCCTTACGCACCATGAAGGGAAGCTGATCTTCCAGATGCTTCGATCCCGGCTGACTTGAGTTGCCGTAGCCGAGCAGGCACTGTGCCTGTTGTTGCCTACCGAACTCAATCGCACATACTATGGTCTCGCCGTGCGAAACATAACTCTTGTTCCCCACCCGACGCCCGAATGTTATCGTGCGGAACAGTCCTGAGTTTCCAGCACCGCCATTCCCCGGCAGGTCGGCGCTGCCGCTCTGAAAGCGATACACATCGCCCCAGGGAATCTCGAGCGAACCATGGGTTCGCATCGTTTCATCAGCCGCATCCGCAAGCGCGGCCAGCGCAGCTTCAGTATCGGTCAGACCCTGCGCTGTTGCATTGGGATTGTTGATGTCGTACTTGACACGCATCTTGGCGGCAAGACCCTGATTGAGATAACGCGTGGCAAATGTCTGAAATAACACGGCACCTCGGCTGTCCACATCCGTGTTGCGATCCCAGCGCTCCAGCACTCGAATGGCATCCGCGGCTCTCGTAGCTGCGGGACTTCCCTTCTTTGCCGCCTCGATCAGGTCGGGGAGAACGCGGTCCGCGAGTTCCATGCGCGTGGAATGTTTTTTCGCGAGGAGCATCTGGAAGCTGATCTTGGGGTCCTCGGTGATCATGCGGATGGAACGCAGCGTCCGCATGGCAGGCTGATTTTCACCCGCAGGCGCGACGAATACCGGATACCTGGAGCGATCCAGCGGCGGCAGAGTCATCGACCAGGGTGGCTCGTTGGTATTCTGATTCCAGCCTGACGCGGGATCGAGTGACTTGGGCAATTCGTCGAATGTGAGATAGTCGGTCCACAGCGTCGCGGATGTATCACCCGCGAGTGTCGTGGCATTGTATGCATCGTTGCTGCCGCGACGGGCGATGAGGCCGTTGTGCACCAGCATGATGTGCCCCTGATCGTCGGCATAGTTCGCGTTCCACATGGGCACGGCTCCGATGCGGAGGGCATCTCTGAACTCATTGAGAGTGCGCGCCTCGCCCATCTTGAACCACTGCTCCAGCATTCTGGGACGGTCGATTCCCGCCACGCGCATCGCGAGGGTCACGGTGCCGTTGTCGAAGACAACAGGTCCGTGCACACTGCGGCGTACCTTGAGCGTTTCCGCGGAAAACGCGCCGCCAGGTTGCTTCACTTTGAGGATCTTTGTCGCGCGCTCGAACGGACGCACTTTGCCATCGTAACGATACTGACTGTCCACGACCATGAGCCTGTAATAGAAATTCGACTGGATGGTATTTACGGTGCGTCCCCAACCCGTGCGCCTGTTGAAGCCAACTACGGCGACTGGAAATCCAACTTGCGGAGCGCCATAGAGATCGTAGTCGGGGCCCACCTGGTGTACCGTCATGTAACGGTAGAACGACTCACCCCAGTTGAGGTGCGGATTGATGATGAGCATCGAGCTGCCACTGGCGGAGCGTGCTGGACCGACAGTCCACGTGTTTGATCCCGGGATTGCTTCGGAATTCAAATCGTACGGTAATTCCTCATTCGACGGTTGTGATTCTGGCGTGCCGCCACCGCGTCCCGATCTCCCCGCGGCGTTGCCAGCACTCTGAGCACCACCTGCAGTTGCGATGTATCCGTAGTGCACAACGCGCAGCGAGTGTCCCACTACGTCGACGCCTGTAACCGGCAGCACTATCTCAAGCGAATCGGTGATCGCCTCCGGGTGCGCCTTGGCGTAGTCATTGATACCGCGCGCGAATTCGTCCATGTACTTCCGGAATGTGGGATTCTGTGCGTCGTACCATTCCTTGGCGCGATCCGGCATTCCATTGAGCTGCAGCCAGCGATCCAGTGCGAGGTAGCTCGTGCCCCAGTATTCCGCCGCGCGCCCGCGCGATTCGCCGTAGAGTCTGAGAAGCAGGTTGGCCTGATTCTGCATCTGCGCATATCCGTGCGCGTGGAACATCCCCTCGCGCGTAGTGGCGAAGATGTGGGGGACGCCGTACTTGTCCCAGAGGATCTCGGTTTCGTCGGCGGTGCGCGCGAGCGCGACGGAGCATGCCGTGCCTGCTATCGCGAGGAGGAAGAGGTAGCGCGTGGCGCTGGAACGTGGGCTCATGGCTTTGTCTCCAATTGTTCGCGAAGCGGAATCCGATTGCTCACGGCCTAACAATGCGCCCGGGTTAAGGACCCGTCAACCCTCCAAAGCCACCTCCCCTTGACTCCACTCGTTTCGGCCCTTAGGTTACTCTTTACCATACGGTTGCGTATGGTGTGGTAGGGAAGGGAATCAACAGAGATTTACGTCGGCAATCAGCCTAGCAGCCACGCCGACCATACGCTTACGGAGGGTACAACAATGAGAGTCGCACAGAGCAGCCGCATCCGCGAAATCCTGTCCGCTTCAGCCTTGAGCGCATTCCTCCTCACAGGCTGCGCCCTGCAGTCGGCCCGCCTGGACGAGGGTCGCAACAGCGGAGAACTCGCCTTCGAAAATGGCAGCACATATAGCACTGCGCGGCGCGAACTGACCATTCTCCTCCCCAGCGTGGATCTCCCCGCCGGTGTCGCCTACAACGACAAAGGAGTAACCACCGCCCTGGACACCAGCTTCCCCCTGGACGGCTGGATCCACGGCTATTCAATAGAAGTGATCGATTCGGCGGACAAGGTGATGACAACCAACATGCTGCACCACATCACCATCGTCTCACCCGATCAGCGCGAACTGTTCTCGCCCATCATGCTGCGAATCGTCGCGGCGGGAATGGAGACTGGCGCGGTGCGCATGCCTGATTCCTACGGTTACCCGGTCCGGCGGGGCGAAAAGCTCTCCATCTCCGCTATGCTGCACAATCCCGATAGCGTTGCGCGTGGCGCGCTGCGCATTCGCGTGCGCCTGGTCATGACTGCAGCATCGTCGGGAAAGACGCCCGCACGCGCATTCCCATTTCACATTGGCCTGAACGAGCCCGCGACAGGTCCTGAGTTCGATCTACCGGCCGGCCGTTCGGTGCAGCAACGCGAGGCACGCCCTGCAATCAGTGGCCGCGTTTACGCGCTGGGTGGACACCTGCATCAATTTGGAGTCTCGCTCAAGCTGGAAGACCTCACGGCGAAAAAGGTCGTGTGGTCGACAGCGGCGGTGACGGATGCAGAGGGAAAAATCGTGCGGATCCCCAGCAATCGTTTTCCGAAACTCGGCGTGCGCATTGAAGCGGGACACCTGTATCGCGTGACGTCCGAATACAACAACACCACTGGCGAAGCGATTGGCAGTGGTGGAATGGCCCTGGTAGGCGGACTCTTCATCCCCGACCGCAACAGCGCCTGGCCATCAGTAGACGGCAGCGACGCAACATATCAGAAAGATGTCGCGATGCGCGCCAATGAAGGCCACAAACACACGCACAAACACGGAGGTTGAATTCCGTATTCGCCGAGTCGTCGTAACCCTGTTGCCGTCATTCCCGCGAAGCGGGAATCCAGTGTCGTCCTCTCTGGATTCCCGCTTTCGCGGGAAATGACGGCCAAACCGGTCATGACATTAGTGCTCGAACCCTGTCGCGATATGTTCTTCCAGACGTGATCTTCGTCCCATCCCGAAGAATCAATATGTAGTAGCAGGAGGCATGAAGCTGACGCGAGTTATTGCAAATACTGCGGCACCTCACTTTAGTGACGGTGCGAACCACCTTGCCCGTGAACCATCATCTGCTCGAAAGCCGCGCGCTGCTCCGGGCGCAGCAAGTTCATTATCTCCGTGTGAGTTGAGTCCATCGTTGCATTTACATGCGGGCGCAGCGCGCCCCACGCGGAATCGATGTGCGCCTGATGCCGATGCAATGTTGCAAGAATGGCCTGGCGCTGAGTGGAATCGAGTTTGAGTGATTGACCCAACAGCTGCATCACGTGGTCGTGACCTGTTCGCATCACAACTGCATCGCCAGTTGAATCGCCGCGCGCATGGGTCCTCTCGTGCCAGATACCGATTGCAATCCCTGCACTCAGCGTTGCCGCGAGCAATATCGACCCTTTGAACCAGTCCGAATTCATCGTGGCCTCCCTGTTCCAGTCGCGTTGAGCAGCAGTTCACCAATGGAGGGTGGGTTTGCCGCAGCGGTTATCGTAGCGCCGATGTTATCGGCTGGCCTTAGCGCCTTGTTCCACTCACTCACAGCTCCATCGGCCGACACCATCCGCGAAACCAGCATCACTCCCACCGCAACCCCCACCAAGAGTGTTGCCGCAACCCAACCGCCTCGCGATGCAGCGAAGGTGGCCAATCCACTTCCACGCCTGCCGCGCGCAACTGCTGTCTGTGCAACCCGCGCGGCTAGGGAGTCCCAGTGCTCCTGGTCATCTGTGATCTTTTTCGTATCGAAGAATTCGGTCATGCTCGCAACCCCTTCAATGTGAGGTGCTCTGCAACGCGCGCGTCAATGCTTGCCGGGCGCGAAAAACATGCTGTCGCACGGTGGACTCGCTGATCCCATGCATCGCCGCTGCTTCCTGAGTGGAAATACCGCGCAGCGCAACCAGCTCGAAGCAGGCGCGCTGCATTGGCGACAGTGAATTCATTTCCTGTCTCATCGTCTCCGCATCCTGTTCTGCATCGATCTCACCATCCGCCCTGCTCTCACTCGGCGCCGCCACACCGCCACTCCATCGTCCCCAGAGCGCCATGAGCCGCGCACGCCGGGCATCGCGCGCCCGCTTGTTCGCCGCCAGCCGTCGCACAATTGCATAGAGCCATGGCGTGAACGGACGCGCACGATCGAAGGTGCGCGCCCTTTCGAACACGATTGTGAATGCAACCTGCACGATGTCCTCAGCATCATCCTGATCGCCGAGCAACTGCGCGGCGAGGAGCGTGGCCGCGCGGATGTATCGGCGAACGAGCACCGCAAACGCGTCCGTATCGCCACGCCCGGTGGCGACAACAAGCTCGGCATCTTCGCCCGCATCGCCAGCCACCTGGCTGCTACCGAACGGTTTTCAGCGGCGGCTCGTATCCTTGTGCGCCATGATTGCGCGGTGGTGCGACATGAGTTTTTCGTGCAGAGCTCTGTGGAGACTCACATGCGTCGAGTCATGCTCCATTTTCGCCATAAGCGAGTCATGATCGGCGCGGCTCATGTGCTGCATCAGCGAGTCGTGCGAAATGTGGCCGAGGTGGGCCATGACTGAGTCGTGACCCGCCTTCCCCAGATGCGCCATTACGGAGTCGTGCATTGCCTTGCTGTGCTTGTGTTGCTGCACCTGCACAGAATGGTCTTGCGTGTGCGACTGGGTATGCGTCTTAACGACAGCCAATGTGCTGCCAGCACCTAGTGCGATAATGGTTGCAGCGAGTTTCAGTGCCATTGATGCTCCGTTGGAGATGAGTATACGGGTGCTCACCATGTATTCGCATCATTGGGAGATGCGTTTACATCTGAACAGCGGTTAGGGGAGTGCGGCTGAGGAAAGGCGCTGATTTGAAGAAGCAGCGGACTTCCAAACGCGGCTCGCTGTTCGCACTGTTCTCTGCGCACTTCCCGACTCGCACTCCCCCTTGGCGCAGTCCCCTGGGCGCACTTCCCCAGGCGCGGTTCCCCACGCGCCGTTCCGGGGCTCTTCCCCGCTGTTTCCCTAAGCGCACCCCACCCCACCGCAGTTCCCAAGCTGCACCCCTGGCCCGGTTGGTGCGACAGTTCCCGATACAATGCCAACAGACACAGCAGCAGCCATCGATTCCGAAGTAATAATCGTTGGCGCGGGCCCGGCCGGACTGAGTGCGGCGATAATACTGGCACGGGCTTGCCGCACTGTGCTGATCTTTGACAGTGGCAAGCCGCGCAACGCAGCAACCCGCCATTTGCACGGATTCCTCACCCGCGACCAAATACCACCGCAGGAGCTGGTGGCGATTGCGCGCGATGATCTCAAGAAGTACGACACGGTCCGGATTGAGGAAGCTACGGTCGCCGGCGCCCGCTGCGACAGTTACGGATTCGAAGTCACACTATCCGATGGCCGCAAATACCACTCACGCAAATTGCTGATTGCTACTGGCGTCGTCGATAATATGCCGGACTTACCCGGACTGAAAAACATGTTCGGCTGCACCGTGTTCCATTGCCCCTTCTGCGACGCCTGGGAATTCCGCCAGCAAACCATCGCGACCTATGGCAAGGGCGAAAAGGGCTTCGGCCTCTCGCTCGAGATGCTCGGCTGGTCAAAGAGCATTGTCTTGTGCACAGATGGCCCGACAGAGCTTGACGACGAACAATCTGCCACACTCGCGCGCAACGGAATCACTGTCCGCGATGAGCCCGTGCAATTGCTCGAGGGAAGCGACGGCATTCTCGAACGTGTTGTGTTCAAGTCGGGGGAACCGTTGCAGTGTCGCGCTCTCTTCTTCACCACCGGACAGCACCAGGCATCGCCACTTGCAAGTGCGCTGGGTTGCGAGTTCAACGAGAAAGGGACCGTACGCACAGGACGCCACGAATCAACCACTGTGCCGGGACTTTATGTCGCAGGCGATGCGTCACGCGATGTGCAATGGGTTGTCGTCGCCGCGGCAGAGGGAGCTGAAGCCGCTTACGCGATTACCCAGGACCTGATCAAGGAATCGTGGCGCCGCTGAGCATGCAGAGTCCCGCTCCGATCCGGGGGTTCTGTTGATCGCGTTCCGGCCGGGCGTGCGCCGGATTTGGTGGGATTCCTCAGTTACAGCTGAGTCTGGACGCCGCTCCCCACTTTCAGTATCGTAGATGCACTTTTTCCAACACACTCAGGAGGGAATATGGGCATCAGAAAGCTCCAGACCAGCTCATCCCATGCGCTTCTGTTCGTGACTGTCGCACTGGCTTTCCATGCAATGCCAGTCAACGCGCAATCGGCTGCACAACCCGCACAAGTTCCCGCTCGACTCGATCCACGCGCATCGTCAGATCAGGCGAAGGCGCTTTTCCGTGATGCGCTGTTTGAGCAAACAAATCTCGGCGGTGCCAGGCGCATTCAGCGCGCCATCGACAGTGCCGTCAGGCTGGATCCGCAGTTTGCGCTCGGTCGAGTGTACCAGGCCTTCTCTCAAGCTGGCACTGCGGCAGCCCGGTCACAGGCTATCTCCGACGTCATGTCAGGAATGAGTTCGGCTCCGGCGGTTGAGGTATTGCTGGCCCTCTACTGGCGAGAGAACGCCGCCGGTCGCGCACCAGCGGCGATACCATTGCTTGCTGCTGCCGCGACACTCGTCCCGGGCGATCCGGAGATCAACTTCATGTACCACAATACCCAGATGACGGGGAAACCAGTTCCGGAGCAGATCACCCTCCGCAGGGAATTCGCGCGGAGGTTTCCGACGCATGCGGCAGTACACAACTCGATGGCCTACCAACTGTTCCCCACCGATCCTACCGCTGCGCTGGTGGAAGTACAGGAATACGTCAGGCTTGCGCCCAATCATCCCAACTCCCACGACTCGTATGCCGACATCCTGCTACTGATGCGCAGGCCTGCTGAGGCATTGCCCCACGTACAGCGGGAGATACAACTGGATTCGAACGTCGTTGCGGGCCCAATGAAGCTTGGCACCATTCGTCTTATGATGGGCGATGCGACCGCGGCCCGCACGGAGTTTGCGCGCGCGATGCAACGCTTTACCGCGCCAGCCGACAGATTCAATTTCATGCAGTGGGTGATAGCGACACATGCGGCCACAGGAGATGGCAAAGCTGCACTCGCTGAAATCACGAAGGGACTGGCGACTCCCGGCCTCACGCCGGTGCAGACAAGTCAACTGCACGAACGAGCCGCGGCCATCGAGGCGTATCTCGGCGATCGCACTGCAGTCGCCGCGCATATGACGGCATCCGAATCAGGCGCCACACTACCGGCTCTGCACTATGCGCTCAAGGCAACCGTGTTCGCGCGAACTGGAGACCTTGTTCAGGCACGCGCCGCGGCGGCGCAGTTCAGTACAATGGCCCCAGCCAATCTCAATGTGCACACAGTAAATGCCATGATTGCTCTTCAGGCGAATGATCTGGCAGCTGCGCGTACCGCACTCGCGGCGGCGCCACCGAATGACCTCTTCACGAAGGCACTGCGCGCCGATCTGATGCTGCGAAGTGGGCAGCGGGCGGAAGGCACAGCACTGCGCCAGGAAGTACTTGCAAGTACACTGAAGGTTGACGGCAATCCGCCCCTGGACTTCTTCAAACTCGTCGCCAGGATGCACGCGGACAAACTCGCACCCTGAGCATTGCACGAAGGCACCGAGAAACCGAGCCGGGGAATTAGAAGGGGCCGTGGAAGATTCCCACGGCCCCTTCCTCGAAGTTCTCTGGAAATTATTACGCCGGCGGTCGCGTGCCCGAGCGATGCGCCGCGTTGTCGTCGATTATCAGCGAGCGCATCATCCTTAAACAGGTTCGATCGCTGACCGTTGCGTCGCGACTTGGTGCAACGCAAAGAGCGTAAACAACGTGACCATCGGTGAGCCCGCGTGTATACAGAGTCACGCGCTCATCTTCGTTGGTCAGTGGTGAACGGCCGTTCAGGAGTACTGAATAACCCTTCATCCCATCGATCACTTCGGCCTTCGCCGAATTGAATTCCGTACTCAGGTATGAATTAGAGCGCAGTACCTGACGCACCAGATCGTCGGTGGCGTCTTCCAGAGCTCCGCGCGGTTTGGTTCTGTCCTCGAACGGCGCATAACTGCGCTGGAAACTCTGATTCAACCGTTCCGTCGCACCATCAAACGGCTCGTAGTGATTCACAATAAAGCCATACACCATCGCTTGCTGTCCGTCGCTCGTTTCGGCTACTCCTCCCGGCGGTGCAATCGACACAGCGTAGCCCGTAGCCGGCGCGTAACTTCGCCAGTTGTCGGGATACTGCACGGTGAAGAACCCCGTGCGATGCTGGAATTGCGCGAATCGCGACGACGGTGCGGGGACATTCACACGTATTGTTTCCGTTGTAGTTACCACCGTGCCAGCAGCGGAGGACGTCACCGGATACTGCGTCGGCGCCGTTGCTACAGCGGTGCCCGTGAGTCTGCCCTTGAGGTTGGCAAAACCACCAACCTCCGAAGTGCGAGCAATGGTCAATGTGCTGGCCAGCGTTCTGATGCGCGCCTCGCGATTTACCGGCGGTGGATGACTGCTGAAGAACGTTTCCACTTTGCCGGGATCACGTCCCTGTTGCTGTCGCAACACGGCGAAGAAGTCGGCCATCGCAACAGGATTGTATCCCGCCGACGCCATCATTCGCGCGCCAGCTGCATCGGCGTCACTCTCATCATCGCGACTGAACTTGAGAAATGCCGCGTTGAGTCCGAAACCACCGATCGCCGTCACAACCTGTGACGTTGTCGATCTGCTGCCGATCAATCCGCCGAGCAGGCTGAGCCCAGCCTGACCGAGATATGCCTTGGATGCCTGGTTGGTGCCGTGGCGCAATGCAATGTGCGACATCTCATGCGCGATGACTCCAGCCAGTTCCGCTTCTGATCGAGCCGCGGTAATGAGTCCGCGGTTCACATACAGCGGTCCACCCGGCAACGCAAATGCATTGATGTCGGTTGCGTTCACCGCTTTAACAGAATACGGATACTTCGCACCGGGCGCATAGGCAGCCAATCTCTGCACAATGCGGGTCAGATAAACATCGGTGTTCCGGTCATTGAGGAGTTTGAGCTGCTGCTCAGCCTCCGCTGCACTTTGTCGTCCGATCTCTACGTCTTGTTCAACACTGAATACGTTGAACCCGGATACCGGGCGTCTTGTCGTTGTCTGAGCGTCGATAGGCACACTCAGCGAGCTCACTGTGAGCAGGCTGGCGAACACGACGGCAGGCATTCTCAGGAATTTCTTCATGGTTGCACCTCCACTAATAATTCTGTGACAGTGCAACTTCCAGACCTTTGACGTACTGAGCTCTGCTTTGGAAGGAACAGCCGGGAACGGCGCGTGAAGAAATGCGCCGCGGGAAATGCGCCAAGGGAGCTGCGCTCGGGGAAATGCGATGTGGGAACTGCCTAAAAACACAACTGCGTACACGGACGTGCGTTTCTTGGAGTCGCTGTTGTTCAATCAGCGCCTTTCCCCAGGCGCTCTCCCCATATCGCCGTTCCCCGCGCGCTGCTCCCCAAGCGCAGTTCCCCACGCGCCGTTCCGGTGCTGTTAGCGCAGTTGCTCCGCCTACATCAACACTTTGTATCTCACCACGCTAGTCACGTCGCCATCCATGCGCAGCATCCAGATGCGCGATGCGCCGGCGAAAAGGATGAGCACGTCACGAGGGAGAACGAGCTGGCCATTGGGTTTCCCCTGCGCGTCCAGTCTCACCCAGCGTGCGGAGTCCGCGCGTGACGCTTCGCGCAGCCAGATTGTGCCATCGCCGGAAAGCATCGCTGACGTCACCAGCGGCAATCGCTTCGGCACGTTTACCCACTTGCGAAAATCGTTTTGCTGCGCGGCCGTGATCGCTGCCGCGGCTATGATGCTGTCAATCACCTTCCCGGGGATCGGCACGGGGGTGAGTGGCACCTGAGTGCTCCACTCGCGTCCGCGTTCCAGTGAGTAGCGCGTGACCGTCGCGGCAGCTGGTCCCGATTCTCCCGCCGCGCGCGCCACTTCAACCCATGCGCCGCCATCATGCCGCACCCCAATTATGGGGCGCTCATCGAAGGGACGCATGACGAGGCGTGTGTTGACACCCGCAACCACGCTGAACGTACCGGGAATCGGGAGCTGAAAGAGAGTGTCCACCTTTTTCTGCGGACTTACACGCAGGAATGGAATGGAGCGATCCGACTGTGCATCGGGCTCCATCGCGCTTGGCGTTACACCAACCAGCCGACTGCCGTCGGGAAGTATTCCGAGGAGACTGTATCTCCTCGCGCCGCCGAGTGGAAGCTCTTCAGTGTTGTCGAGTGTGCTGATCAGCTTTCCCGCTCTCGTAAAGAGGGTGATGCGTCCCTGACGAGGATCCGAAACCCAGACAGTATCGCCGATGATGCCGGTGGAGCCAAGCATCAGGAATTGACCAGGCGCTTCTCCGCGCGTGCCGATGCTGCGCAGGAAGCGTCCGCTGGAATCGAAGACGAGAAGCTCGACGCGCGTTGCTTCCATCAAGTAAATGGAGCTGTCCCGATCGACTGCGGCGCCCACAATGCTGGCGCGCGAGCCTGCTTCCGAAGGGTTCCTGATGCGGAACTCTTCCAGTAGATGCAGCGGCGGATAGAGAACGGGCGGAGTCTTATCGCCGCAAGCAGCAGCTGCGAGCGCGGCAGCCGCTGCTATCACCAGCCCGAATCTGTAACTCACACGAAACCCACTAATCACCAGTTACTGCGATAGCATCTTCATCCGCAACGCTTCCAGCGTAGCCTGCTCGCCCGTAAACAAATTCGTCGGATACTGTCTGTGCGAAAGGATCTCGCTGTAGATCTGCACCTTCTGATCCTTGTTGAGATCAACGCCGGCGAGGTACTGCAGCCGCAGATTGCGGTCTCTGTTCACCTCTGCATTCACCAGCCACGCATTGAGCATCGGCCCCTGAGCCGCGAACTTGGCGAAAAGATCCACCGCTGAAAACACGTTGATCTCTCTCAGTGACTGCGCCACCGCCTGGTATTCGGGACTGTCCAACTTCCGCTGGACCGCGTCGACATTGATCTGCGCGTTCTCGTTGTTGAATCCCACCATTACAACATCGTAACCGCTGCCACCGTACGTGTTGCCAAAGACGATTCCGTTCGGGAACGCCTTGAAGAATGTCGCCATCTCGCTCTTCACTGCATCCATCCCCGACTCGTAAAGCTGTACGAACACGGTGACCACTCCATCCGGCGTGAGTCGCGACCGTGCCTCCTTCCAGAATTCTTCCGTGTACAGCGTGGCGGCGCCCTTCACCCAGGGATCGAATGGATCCGATGTGATTGCGTTCCACTTGCCCTTGTACGTGAGCAGGAAGTGACGCGCATCATCGATCTGCACTTTCACCTTGGGATTGTCCACAACATTGAAGTTGAATTCACCGAAGAAGCGCGACACAACCTCCGGTACCAGCGGCTCGATCTCCGCTATCCATTCACGCTTGACACCTGGATCGATGCTCACCGCACCGGCAGTTACACCGGCACCGCAGCCGATTACCAGCACTGTGTCGGGAGATGGCGACAAAAGTGTGGTCAGGTGGCCAAGCATGCGCTGCAGGCTCATGTCCTGCGGAAGGCTGGACGCCTGAATCTTGCCGGCGTTGTGATAGTTGAGCATCCCGCCGGATGTGCGCGACACCGCCATCGACGAGTTCATCCCTTCACCCCTGTAGATGAATTCGCCGGCTGACGCCCGCCACGTTACGGCATAACGTCCATAGCCAATGAGAAGGTCCGGCACCGGCTGAACCGTTCGCGCAAATAGTACAACAAGAATCAGCGCGATGACCGACACATATGCGCCCTGCGGTGAGAGCTTCAACTTGCTCGACTCACTGGACATCGAAAACGCCAGCATCAGCAGTGCGCTCACGCCAGCCAGTACAATGAGCAACTGTGTTGTATGCTGGGTTCCCATCAATTTGATCCCAAGGATGCTGGCAAACACAGCGCCTACAATCGCACCAACTGTGTTCGCAGCGTACACAGATCCAACAAGCCGTCCCGGATCCTGTTTGTCAGAAGCAATCGCAGCGAGGGCCAGCGGGAAACTTGCTCCCCAGAAAACAGCTCCTGGCAGTACGACCCACAGGCAGCGCACCATATCCATTTGGAAATTAAAAATCGGCGCGACGCTGTACTCCAGATGAATCGGCCAGTTGGGTAATGACTGAGTGAGCTGATATGCGGCCCAGGCAAGACTGCCCACGATCATCAGCTGACAAATTCCCAGCGCAAAGCGAGGATTCTGTATGTTGCGCGCCAACCCGGATCCGGCGCTGCTTCCGATACCGAGACCAAACAGGAAGCCGCCCAGGATCAGCGAGAAGGTATAGGTCGTTCCACCTAGGTTGAGTGCGAGCAGTCGCGCCCACACTACTTCCGCGGCCAATGCTGTGAGGCCGGAAAGCATGATCGTGACATACACGGGCCACGTTCCGGGTGGAATGACCAGGATGCTCGAAGCGTTGGCATCCGCCGCAGCGGTGGCTGTGTGCTGCGTTCTTTTCGACAGCGCTAGTGCCACGAACCCGATTACAATGTTGATCGCAAAAGCCACAAACGTCGCCGTTTGTACGTCGTACCAGCGAAGCAGGACGAAGCCGGCGAGGAGCGAACCCAGAACCGCGCCCGCGATGTTACCACCATAGAAGAAGCCCAGCCACGAAACGCCCTTGGGAGTCGATTCCACCCAGCGCGCAATCGCAGGGAGTGTTGCACCCATCAGGAACGTTGGTGGCAGCAGACAAATGGCCGCGATGACTGCACGCACGCCTATGCCGAACATTCCCGGGCCGCCGATCTTCGTATAAACGCCGCCGATTATCGGATACAAAAAGAGAACCGCCAGTCCCAGGATTCCAATACCGAACTCGATCTTTGCGTATATGGCGAGAGGATGCTCGTTCTTCGATACATATTTCGGAAGGAGCAAGCTTCCCAGGCACATGCCACCCATGAATGTCCCGAGCAGTACGCCCATGGATATGGAGGACGAACCCAGGTTGAGAGTGAGCAGCTGGAACCAGACAATCTCGTAAATCAGCGCGGCACATCCGCTACCGATGAAGAGAAATATCAGGAGCGGCATGAAGCGATTCGTGGCGGCGTCGCGAGCAGAAGCTGGAGCGCGAGCGTTGTCGACCAGAGAGTTGGTTGCTTCAGTCATTTTTGGTGGTGACTCCAGAGTCTAAGTGCTGCTCTAATTGGCGTTTAGCTTGCGAGAGCGCGAGAGATCGTCCTGCGAGATACGCGTTCTCGAGGGTCGGCGTTGGAGTCAGCGACGGCGCGGTCGGCAGTTGCTTACTTCAGCGAAGGGCAGAATCTAGCGCGATGGGTTGAGGACCGTGAGGGGCAGGGGCCGATTGGGGAGTGGAGGTTGGATAGTGGATATTGGAGAGGGTTCTGGAGAATGGAGATTTCTTGAGCGTGGTGATACCTGAGGTGAGACCGGTACTTCTCTATGACGGTACGTGTGGGTTTTGTGCGCGTAGCGTGCAATTCGTGTTGGACGCCGAAAGAAGCTCGCATACCATGTTTTTCGCCACACTTGACGGGACATTCGGGACAGACGTCCGGGGTCGCTTTCCGTTAATCGCGGGCGCGGACTCGGTGATTCTCTATCTACCAGCCACTGGTGACACTTCCGAGCGAGCTCTCATCCGTTCCGACGCCGCCCTTTGGGTCGCACGCTACCTGGGAGGAAAATGGCGGGTACTGGCCGCGATCGCACGAGTAGTCCCGCGCCCGATCCGCGACGCAGTATACGATCTGATCGCGCGACACCGTCACCAAATAGCCGGTGCGGAATCATGTTTGCTCCCCACACCAGCCCAGCGAGCCCGCTTCCTCTAAGTGGGGACGTGTCCCCGTTGGGGTTAGAATTCCAACTAATGAGCGAAATCGCAGTGCCGAGCGCGGGAAAACGTCGCGCGGCCGTCATATTCATCTTCATTACCGTCGTTCTCGATGTGCTCGCGTTCGGACTGGTCATCCCCGTCCTGCCGCGACTCATCGAGCAATTCACGTCAGGCGACACCGCGCACGCCGCATGGCTGTTCGGGATCTTCGGCGCCATGTGGGCGCTCATGCAGTTCGTCTTCTCCCCAGCGCTCGGCGCGCTATCAGACCAATACGGCCGCCGCCCCATCATCCTGCTCTCATGCTTCGGACTGGGGCTCGACTACATCCTGATGGCCGTCGCGCCCACTCTCGCCTGGCTCTTTCTGGGACGTGTGATATCGGGGATGATGGCGGCGAGCTGGGGCACAGCGGCCGCTTACATTGCCGACGTAACTCCGCCGGAAAAACGCGCCGCGAGCTTCGGTACAATCGGAGCGGCATGGGGAACAGGTTTCGTACTCGGCCCCGCCGTGGGCGGACTACTCGGCTCGGTCGATTTGCGCCTTCCCTTCTGGTTCGCCGCAGGTGTGACTCTACTCAATGGATTGTACGGTCTGCTCGTTTTGCCCGAGTCGCTTCCACCGGAGAGCAGGCAACGCTTTCAGCTCCACCGCGCCAATCCTGTCGGCTCGCTCCGACTCCTGCGGTCGCACCCGGAGCTGGCCGGCATCGCAACTGTAAATGTTCTCTACTTCCTGGCGCATCACGTGTTGCCGAGCGTGTTCGTTCTTTACGTGACTTACCGGTACGGATGGAATGAGCGGATGGTGGGCTTCACACTCACCGGCGTCGGAATCTGGGGGATTTTTGTGCAGGGGATGCTGGTGCGTCCCGTCGTGCACAAGTTCGGCGAAAGAAAATCCATGCTGGCGGGACTGCTTTTTGGTGCGATCGGTTTTGCGCTCTACGGCCTCGCGCCCAGCAGCAACATTTTCTGGATAGCGGTACCAGTAGGCGGACTGATGGCGCTATTCGGTCCTTCGGCGCAGAACCTGATGTCCAAACGTGTGCAACCGTCGGAGCAGGGACAGCTTCAAGGTGCGAACAGCAGTCTTATGGGACTTACCGGAGTGTTGGGACCGTTCCTCTTTGCTTACACCTTTGCGCGGTTCATCAGCATGGACATGAAGCTGAATTTGCCGGGCGCGCCCTTTATTCTTGCGTCACTGTTGCTCGTTGCGGCGTTCGTATTGGCCTGGCACGTTACGCGGGAGCGCAACTAGAACCGGAACATGGGTTCCGGCTTTCGCCGGAATGACAAGCAAATGTTGTCATTCCGGCAAAAGTCGGAACCCATTTTACTAGCTCGAGAAGTAAGCCGCATTCTCGTCAATATATCCCTTCGACAAATCGCACCCGTACGCTGTGGCCTCGCTGTCGCCGACGCCGAGCGACACTTCAATATCCACAACCTCACGAGCAAGCGTCGAGCGAACTTCAGCCTCATCAAAACCCAGGCGCACGCCCTGGCGAACGACCGCCTGACCATTTATCCAGGCATCGGTTTTGTCGGCGAGTACGGTACAATCGCTGCACTTCCCGACAGCCATGAGAAGCCGCCCCACATTGGGATCAGCACCGTGAACCATCGTCTTGATCAGCGGCGAATTCACGATGGACTTTGCGATCTTGCGCGCTTCTTTCACATCTACCGCACCCCGTACAGTTGCGCGCAACAGATGCTTGGCCCCTTCACCGTCGCGCGCCAGAATCTCCGTCATGCGAATGCAACCCGCAGTGAGCGCCGCGGCGAAAGCATCTTCGTCAACGGTACCAGCCATTCCATTGGCGAGAATTGCGCAGGTGTCCGATGTGCTGGTATCGCTGTCCACAGATAGCATGTTGAACGAAACATCGACCGCGCGTCGCAGAAAGCGGTCAAGCGATGCCGCGTCAACCGCCGCATCGGTGAAGATGTAGGAAAGCATTGTCGCCATGTTGGGTTCGATCATCCCGGAACCCTTGGCAACCCAGGTGATCACCGCATCGCCGACCGCGCACGATATCGCTTTCGCATGGGAGTCTGTGGTCATGATCCCTTCCGCACCAACCATGGGATCGGATTGCAGCTCTGCGCTCATTCCGCGCAAGCCCTTCTCAATTATTTCGATGGGGAGCTGCAGCCCGATGACACCCGTGGAACTGACCAGCACCCTGTCCGCACCCACTCCGGTTTCCGCGGCAGCAGCGGCAGCCATCCGTCGCGCATTCTCGAGACCTGCAACCCCGGTAGCAACGTTGCTCACCTTGCTGTTGGCGACTATCGCGCGCAGCCGTCCGCCACGAATCGTCTCGCGCCCCAGAATTATCGGCGCGCCGGGGAAATGATTGCGCGTAAACACCGCAGCCGCAGCCGCGTCAACTTCGCTGACGAAGAGCGCCAGATCCTTCGCAGTTGGCTTGAGCCCGCAGTTGCGACTGGCACAGCGAAATCCGCGCGGGAAGACCGGCTTATCGTGGAATTTCAACGTGATTTTCGGATTCAGAAACTCATCCTGGGGTGGCCGACATTGGCGTGGCCTTAAGTTATGAAAAAAGCTTTGAATAAGAAGACATGAAGAACGGCGAAGAGGTGAAGGACCACAACAGCTTTGGGCTGTGCGGTCCTTCACCTCTTCGCCGTTCTTCATGTCTTCTTATTCAAAGCTTTCAACAACTCGAACCCAGACACCCCCTGGCCCAACCGCACCAAAACAGGCATGCGTTGTGAATTACAATTGTGCTATAGACACTCCAATATCAACACCAACCCCGAACAACCATGCGCGCTCGCTACGCAAAACTTGCGCGACAGGCGCGAGAAGACCTCGCGCGCGGCGTCCCTGACACCGATTCACGCGAGGTCTGAACCGCACCCGGCTGGTGCGTCTTTCCCGCTTTCTCTATAGAGAGTCGTGACGGTCGCGATTGTCGCGACGGTTGTCGTCGAACTCGGAACCTTCGTCTTCCTCGTCCGGTTTTCCGGCGGGTGGAGCACCCTTCTGTCCGCCAGCATTCTCATTGTTGGGATCACCCATCGTATCCTTGTCACGCTCGGGCTTGCGACCGCTCTGTTCGCCTTGTCCACCCTGACGTCCTGGGTTGCCCTGTCCACCTTGTCCGCTCTGACCACGCTGTCCACCCTGTGCACTCTGACCACCCTGTCCGCCCTGTCCGCCCTGTCCGCCCTGTCCGCCCTGTGCACTCTTTCCACTCTGTCCGCTCTGTCCGCTCTGTCCACCTGGTGCACCCTGTCCACCTTGGCCACTCTGTCCGCCTTGGCCACTCGTGCCGCCGCTGCGGCGACTCGGGTCGACGTCCGCTTCGCCAGGTTTCTTGGTCTCTCGATTGTCTCTGTTGTCAGGCATGTTCCAGTTCTCCGGTAATTCGTACGAGGCGTCAAGCGCCCAATGAATGTGCGAGGCATCACTTTGCACGATCTGTACCGATAAGTAGTAGCTGACTTCGGCTTGTGCACTCCCGCGTGCACTCGTACTATCACCCCCACATGCGCTCGCTTTCACCAATTGATATCGCACTGATCCTTCTCTACATCGTCGGCGTTACGGTGTGGGGCACGTGGCTCGGCAGGCGACAAAAAGATTCCAAGGATTATTTTCTCGCTGACCGTGCCATGCCATGGTGGGCGGTGTGCTTTTCCATAGTCGCGACTGAAACCAGCGTGCTCACTTTCATCAGTGTGCCCGCAACCGCGTATACATCCGATCTCTGGATGATCCAGCTCACCACTGGATATCTGCTGGGCCGAATTGCAGTCGCGGTGATTCTTCTTCCGGGTTATTTCAAAGGCGAATTAACGACGGCCTACGCGTTGCTCGAGCGCAGATTCGGCCCTCTCACCCGCCGCTTCGCCTCCATCATTTTTCTGGTCACCCGCATACTAGCGTCCAGCGTACGTCTCTTCGCGATTGCAATTCCCATTCATCTCATCATTGGAATTCCGTACTGGCAGGCGATAGTCATTTCCGGATCGCTGACCCTCATCTACACCTATTTCGGCGGACTGAAGGCCGTCGTGTACGTCGATGTGCTGCAGCTGGCCATCTACCTTACCGGCGCGATCGCGGCATTCGTTGTTCTCCTGCAGCTAGTGCCCGATGGATGGAACGGAGTCGTCGCAGCCGCCGCCCCGGCAAACAAACTCAGAGTGCTGCACTTCGAAGGCGGCTTCGCGAGCGCAAGGTTTATCCTCACCGGGCTCGTGGGAGGAGCGTTCCTGTCGATGGCATCACACGGCGTGGACCAGCTCATGGTTCAACGACTCCTCGCCAGTCCGTCGCTGAAGGAAGCGCGCAAGGCAATCATAGCGAGTGGTGTATTTATCGTTGCTCAGTTCACCCTGTTCCTGTTCATTGGGATGGCGCTTTATGCGTTCTACGCAGGACGTACATTCGCTACACCTGACGAGATCTTCCCCACCTTCATACTGGAGAGTTTGCCCGCGGGGGTAAGCGGCCTGGTTATCGCCTCGATTCTGTCCGTGGCGATGTCATCGGAAGCGTCCGCGATCAATTCTCTTGCGTCCGCCATGACACTGGACCTGTACGGCCCGCTTTCCGGACGCGGCGCCGACAACGATCACATGCTGCGCGCCGGAAAATTCTTCACCCTTGTCGCCGGCATTACGCTGATCATCGGCGCCATCTGCTTCCAGTTCATTCAGCAAGGAACACCGGTGGTCGTGATTGCACTGCAGATCGCTTCTTTCACGTACGGGGGACTGCTGGGAGGATTTCTCCTCGGCGTGCTTTCGAAACGTGCGACGCAGAGCGACGCTATTCTGGGAATGTCGGTCGCGCTCGTTGCCATGACAACGCTCTGGGCTCTTCAGCAATTCGGCAGGATGCCGCGCGTTGTCGATGCGCTCTGGTTTTCACTGATTGGTTCGCTGCTCACCGTGGCGATCGGGATGCTATCGGCCCGATTGAGGAATCGCCCAGCAATTGCTGCCAGCAGCTAATCCCGTCACCCCGGCCAACAAACGTCACCCCGGCGTAAGCCGGGGCGGGGTCCATCTTGCGCCGTCAACTTGGATTCCGGCCTTCGCCGGAATGACAGCACACAGCCGGTTAACCCGCCCGCCACTGCGCGATCAATGTGTATGATCCATAGACCAGACCTGCAGCGCACAACAAAAGTGCGATAATCGCCGATACCTTCGCCGGCCCTGGGATCTGCTTCCACTTTTTCTTGATGACGGGAAGCAGTTTCCGTCCCTTCACCTCGATCGCATCCAGCCACTTGGCGACGACCAGCGATTCCTGGGCGATCATTGCGGCGCCGATGGCCACGATAACCATCCCCGGACCGGGCGCCGGCAGGAAAAAGATGCCGGCCGCAAGCACAACCAGGCCGCCAGCGAGAAACACGAACTTGCGCAGGATCACGTTGCCGCCGCTGGCGTGCACTTTGTAGTAGTGATTCTGGAAGCGCTCGCCGGGAGTGTCGTCCGCGAGAGCGCGCAGTTTGGCCTTGAGCTTCTTGGAGATCAACCGCCGTTCCCTGTTGAATTCGTGCGACACGCCCCGCAAGTACTTCTGGATACGATCCCTAATTGCAATTGTTTTGCCAGAGCTCGCTGGTGACTTCAGCTTCAGGCTGCAAGCGGTACGAAACATGCCCGTTATATTGGCATGGGAGTTCATCCGGCACTGGACAGCAGTCAGAATCAGGGAGCGCAGGGCGACGCGCGTCCCCGCAAGCAGGAATTGGCTGGCGACAAGCAGCGCGTGCTCGTTGTCGATGACAATTTCGATTCAGCTGACAGCCTTGCAACCTTGCTGCGCTTCATGGGACACGAAGTGCAGACAGCCTTTGACGGACTCCAGGCTGTTGACGCAGCTCGCGATTTTCATCCGAGTATAATGCTCCTGGACATCGGCCTTCCCAAACTCAATGGATATGAAGTTGCGCGCCGCGTTCGCGCTCAGCCCGGCGGGGAGAAAATAAAACTGGTCGCGGTCACAGGATGGAGTCAGGACGAAGACGTTCGGCGCGCTAAAGAAGCCGGTTTCGACCTGCATCTTGTGAAGCCCGTGGGGCTGGTTGTTCTCAAGAAAGTGTTGAGTGCAGAACAGTGAACTCTGAACTCTGAACTCTGAGGCGAAGCAATTCACCTTCAGAGTTCAGAGTTCAGAGTTCACTGTCCCTTGAACAGAACCTTCCCGCCGACGATTGTGTACACAACCTTCGTCGCGGGAATCTCGTTGTCGGGAATTGTCATGATGTCATCCGACAGCACTACAATGTCCGCCAGCTTCCCCACGGTGATCGACCCCAGCAAATCCTCCTGAAACGCCGAGTAGGCCACGTTGATCGTGTACGATCGCAGAGCTTCCTCTCGCGTCATGTTCTGCTCCGGATAGAACGCGCTGCCATCGGCAATCTTGCGCGTGACTGAAGCGTAGAAACTTGCCACCGGGCTCACATCTTCCACCGGTGCATCGGTTCCATTTGTCACCACGGCGCCGCTCTTGATCAGGTCGCGCCACATATACGCACCCGATTTGGCGCGGTCGGCTCCCAGCCTGACCAGCACCCACGGCGCGTCGGAAGTCGCGTGCACTCCCTGCATCGCGGCAATCACACCCAGCTGACCAAACCTTGGAATGTCGGCGGGATTGATGTGTTGCGAATGCTCAATCCTCCAGCGCAAATCTTTCTTGTCAGGATTGGCCTTGAAAATCTTCTCGTAGATATCCAGCACTTCCCTGTTGCCACGGTCACCGATCGCATGAGTGTTGAGCTGGAATCCGTGCTTGATCGCGATTTCCGCGGTGCGCGTTATTTCTGCGACCGGCTCCAGAACAAATCCGCTGCTCGAGTCCAGATCCGCGTACGGTTCCAGCAACCACGCACCGCGTGAGCCGAGTGCGCCATCGATCTGCCGCTTGATGGATCGAACGGTCAGGTGATTGTCACCGGCACCGAGGATCTTGTACTGCGGCAGCTTTGCATCCATTTCTTCATTCGTCTGACGCCGGACCATGACATAAAGCCTGACGGGAAGTTTCCCCTCTTCGGCAAAGCGCTTCAACAAGTCGATCGTTGCGAAGTTGGAGCCGGCGTCGTGGAATGATGTCACTCCCTTGGAAAGTGCTTCCTCGCTGGCCAGTTGAATCGCCCGCGCGTCGTTCGCTTCTTTAACATCGGGTCCCAGTGCGGAATCAGCGCGAGTCATGGCCGCGGAAACGATGCGTTGCGCGGTTTCCAGCAGGGCGCCCGTCGCGTTTCCCTGCTTGTCACGGACGATCTCACCACCGTCCGGATTCTTTGTGTCGCGCGAGATGCCGGACAGCTCGAGTGCCTTGGCGTTCGCGAACGCTGCATGGCCGCTCGCGTGCACCAGGAACACCGGATTGTTTGGCGATACCTTGCTCAACTCCTGATGCGTTGGAAACCCCTGCACCGCGCCAGCTGGGACTTTGTCCCACTTCTCCTGATGCCAGCCGCGACCGGCTATCCAGACACCGGGCTTCGCTTCCTTTGCCGCATCGCCCACCATACTGACGATCCCATCCCAGTTCTTCGGCTGCCCCGCTGCAAGCTGCATTTTTGCCTGGCCCACTCTCATGAAGTGACCGTGCCCTTCTTCGAATCCGGGAATCGCGAGTCGCCCTTCAAGCTCGATCACCTGGGTGTTGTCACCCACGTATTTGTCGATCTCCTCATTGGTACCGACCGCGAGGATCTTTCCGCCACCCATCGCCACCGCCTGCGCCTCAGGCTTCGCTGAGTCCACTGTCACGATCTTGCCATTGCGCAGCACCAGCTCCGCTGGCGTGCGCTCCGAGCACGCGACAATCATCGCGAACGCGCTGGCTAACGTGATTCCAAGTGACAGTCGTCGCAGCAAGTCAGTGCTGTTCATTCTTATTTCCTTCGTTTCAGTTCAGGTCAGTTGTGGTCGAATCCGCGAGATCATCTTACCTCTCTTGGCATTCCGGCGAAAGACGGACCTTGACGAGGGCCCTGCAATGGTACAGCGTACCACTGTGAAACTGCCCCGTCGGCCAGCCTTCTGGGGTCTGGTCATGCGATTAGTAGCTATATCGCTTTTGCTCGCGCTCCCCGCGGGCGCCGGCGCTCAGGTGCTGCGCGGTCGTCTTCTCGCGGCGGAGGACAACAGCGTGATACGTGGCGCTTTTATCATCCTGGTGGATACCACGGGACGCGAGCGTGCGGCATCGCTCACCGACACGACCGGATACTTCCGCATTCAGGCGCCGGAGCCCGGCATGTACCGTCTGCGCTGGGAGTTGGTCGGTCGCGCGATAGACCAGTCAGAACGTTTCGTACTCGCTGCCGGCACAGAGACATCCATCCGCATCATTTCCTTCACGCGACCCAGGCTGCTCGGCACAGTCACTGTGAGTGCCGCATCGAGTTGCCCGGCAAATCCCGATGCGGAGCGCGTCGCTTCATTGTGGGTCGAGGTTACCAAAGCACTGCGCGTGTCCCAGTGGAGCGTGAACGACGATCGCCTGTTGTTTGATGTCGAGACCGTGAGACGCACATGGGATGACAAGCACGAAAAGGTTCAGGAAGAAAAGCGCACGGTATATGAAGGAATGATCGGTCGTCCCTTTGCCACAAAGGCACCGGATTTCCTCGCGGAATACGGATACGTCGTCGCCAGCGGTGCCGAGCATCACTACTTCGCCCCTGATGAAAAATCGTTGTTGCACGACACGTTCATTGGGCAGCACTGTCTCTCGCTCGTGCCGTCGCCGCCCGGTCTCGAGTCGCTGATCGGGATTGCATTCACGCCGGCGCCGGATCGGTATCGACCCGATATCAGCGGCACATTCTGGTTGCATCGCGATTCGCTTCTGCTCCGGGCGATTGAGTACCGCTATTCAGGTCTGCAGCAGTTCACGATGCACGAATCACTCGGCGGTCGCATGGAGTTTGACAGAGTTCCAACGGGCGAGTGGTACATAGCGAGATGGAGCATCACAATGCCCGTGATGACGATGTGTCGGGGCGGCGGTGTGCTCGCCTTTCTGCGGAGTCCGAGGCCGTGCTTGCAAAGCATCGTCGAGGTGGCGGGCGAAGTCCTCGACGTGCGACACTCGGGGACAGGTCCGCGGGGGACGGGTCCAGCCGGACCTCTCCCCGGCACCCCGTGACGCAGAGAGCCCTGTTCGGCGCCGGCTGCTTCTGGAGTGTTGAGGTGATGTTCAAGAAGATTCCCGGCGTGGTCGAGGTCGCAGTCGGATATTCGGGAGGCGACCTCGAGAATCCCACTTACGACGAGGTCTGCACCGACACCACCGGACACGCCGAGGTTGTTCAGGTCGACTTCAATCCCTCCGTCGTCTCGTACGAAGCCCTGCTCGATGCCTTCTGGAACGGCCACAATCCCACGACCATCAACCAGCAGGGTCGCGATATCGGGACTCAATATCGCTCCGCCATCTTCTATTATGATGATGCTCAGCGCGAGGCGGCCATCGCGTCGCGGAACCACCTGCAGGCGACGGGTAAATACAGACGTTCCATCGTGACCGAAATCTCGGCTGCTACCGAATTCTGGAGGGCCGAGGAATTTCATCAAGGGTACCTCGAGAAGCGTGGGTTGAACTCGGTAGAGGCCTGTGAAGGAGCGTCTTGAGGACTCTTTTCCGTGACCTTCACACCCCCTTGTCCGTATTGAAATTGAAGCCTGTGCTGTTCTGGCATTTTGGCCGATCTGGGCCATTGACCGTTTTTAGCCCAGGTCTTATATAGATCCGTTCGCGCAGCTGAGTGCGGTTTAGAAAACGAAGGCAGTGACCGATAATGGTCCGGTCACCGCGTCCACGAGCCAACTTAATGATTCAGGTCAGAAGCGGGACCGCCGCTCTCATAGCCACGGCCCTTGTAACAGTCGTTGTGTCCAATCTGCATGCGCAATCGCTGAAGGGGTCGCCCGAAAGCGTTGACCGCATGTATTCGGCTGCTGTGCAAAACGGCTTCGAATTCCTCAAGACCAGCGCTTCGGTGAATGCAGCGGTCAACGCGGGGAAGTTGGTTCGCTTGACTGGCAACTCAGATTACGAACTGGACGCAGAGGTGCAGTACCCCTTTGTGATGTCCGAGGCAAGGCTGTTCGTCGAGCGGCTTGCTGAACAGTATCGTGCCGGGTGCGGCGAACGACTGGTGGTGACAGGTGGCACTCGGCCGCTGGACATGAAACTCAGGAATGGGTCACCGCTGTCGGTGCATCCTACGGGAATGGCCGTTGACCTGAGAAAGGCGAACATCTCAGGGAAGTGTCGGAAGTGGCTGACCGAGAATCTCCTTAAGCTGGAAAAGGCCGGAGTACTCGAAGCGACCTCCGAGTCGCGACCCGCTCACTTTCATGTTGCGGTTTTTCCAGCGACATACGCGAACTATGTGGCAGCGCTGACAAACGCCGCGAATGCTCAGACTCAGACCCAGACCCGCTCCACCTCTTCAGGTCCCGCCGAATCGCCCGACCTTGCGCTCGTTTCGTATCTCGTTCGCAGCGGCGATTCCCTTTGGCGGATAGCTATGAAGCACGACACCACAGTGACCGCGATCCAGGAACTCAACAAGCTGAAAACGAACACGATCCACCCTGGTCAGGTCATCCTCGTTCCCAAGCTGAACGGCAGCAAGTAGCCGAATCGGGGACACCTCGACCGTGCACCAATAGGGACGTGTCCCTCGTGCACTATTGGGGACAGGTCGGGCGTGTACCGCGACATCGTGCCAATCGCATACAGCGAAATGAGATGATTTGGGGACGTGTCCCTCGTGTACCAATGGGGACAGGTCGGCCGTGTCCCAATTCGCCCCCGTCCCTATCGGTACACGGGGGACACGTCCCCATTGTATAGATTTCCCCAATGTCTGAAGTTTGGCTTTCTGGTCCCGTCGCCGGGGTCACCCGGGAACTGGTCCCCGCTGTTCATGCGCTGCTGCAATCCGCCGAAGACATCCCTCCCGCAGTCGAAGGCCTGACCACCGAGCAGATCTGGCTCCGTCCGGGAGACGCGGCTTCCATCGGATTCCATCTCCAGCACATCTCAGGCAACCTCAACCGTCTGCTCACATACGCCCGTGGCGAACAACTGATTGATGAACAGATCGCCGCCGCACGGATAGAACGCGACTCCGGCACTCCACCGCGCGACAGCACCACGATGCAGAGGATCGGCCTCGACGCGATCGCCAGTGCCATCGAAGTGATGCGCCACGCACCGCGCTCGGCGCTTTTCGACAATCGCGAAGTTGGCAAGAAGCGCATTTCATCCACGATGTTCGCGATCCTGTTTCATTGCGGGGAGCACACCCAGCGTCACGCGGGACAGCTCGTCACCACCGCTAAAATTGTCAGGGGTCTGAATCTCACCCGATAGCCGGGAGTAGTCTCATGTCGGCTCACAAATCAGCGATCGCAACGCTCGCCCTTCTCACCGCGATCCTCACCAAGTCAGAAGCGCAGCAGGTGGATCAGCACATGCAGCACGCGCTCAATGTGCTGCGCGCAGTTCCTCTGGTGGATGGACACAACGATCTCCCATGGGTTATCCGGCAGAGCGCCACCGCACCGCGCGATGTGGGGAGATACGACCTGCGCAAAACGGTAACAGGGCATACAGACATCGAGCGGCTGCGCCGCGGTATGGTTGGCGCACAGTTCTGGTCTGTCTACATACCGGGTGACATGCGTGACTCCGGATTTGCGCGTGTGCAACTGGAACAGATCGATATCGCGCACCAGGTCATCGCGCGCTATCCCGACCAGCTCAAGTGGGCACACACAGCTTCAGACATCTGGACCTCATACGGAGAGGGAAAAGTCGCTTCCCTCCTTGGTATCGAGGGTGGACATGCAATTGAGAACTCGCTCGGCGCATTGCGCGCCTATTACACGCTGGGCGTGCGCTACATGACTCTCACGCACAATGTCACGCTTGACTGGGCCGATGCGGCCGCCGACACCGCGAAGCATGGCGGGCTCACCGAGTTCGGGAAGGAAGTTGTGCGCGAGATGAACCGGATGGGGATGATGGTCGACCTCTCCCATGTTTCGCCGGGAACGATGAGCGACGCACTCGATGTGGCGCAGGCTCCTGTGATTTTTTCGCATTCATCCGCGCGCGGCGTCACCGATCACGTACGAAATGTCCCCGATTCCATTCTGCGCCGGCTGCCACGCAATGGCGGTGTTGTGATGATCACCTTTGTACCCGGCTTTGTTTCCACCGCGGTTGCCGATCATGAGAAAAAACGCACGGACATTACCGCGGACATTGCCCGTCGATTCCCAGCCGATTCCGCCGCACGGCACCGCGAACTGGCCTCATGGCTTGGCGCAAACATCGCCCCCCGCGCCACACTTTCGCAGGTGGCAGATCATGTCGAGCACACGCGCCGCGTTGCCGGAATTGATCATGTCGGAATCGGTGGTGATTTCGACGGTATTTCCAGTGTGGTTGTGGGTCTGGAAGATGTCGCGACCTATCCCGCGCTACTCGCGGAATTGTCGCGTCGCGGATGGAGCGAAGCGGATCTCAGGAAATTCGCCGGTGAGAATCTGCTTCGGGCGCTCCGCGAAACAGAAGTTGTGGCAGCAAGACTGCAGCGCGAGCGCGGGCCGAGTACGAAGACGATACGTGAACTCGATGGTCCCGCTGGCCTGCGTCGGAGTAGTGATTGGTGAATAGCGCGCCGACGTCGTCATTCCCGCGAAAGCGGGAATCCAGTGTCGTTGCGGTTAGTGAGTAGTGAAGTGACCAGTCACTACTCACTAACACTATTCACTATATTCGTGGCTGACTAATCTCCGGAACTCCTCAAAATATGAAACGACTTTCACCAGGCGCGCTGTACCGGGCTGAAAAAGAGCGCGTGACTCGCGAACGCACATCCACGCACGCCAGGTTACTCGCGGAAGCCAAGGCCGCGTTCGAGAAACTGATTGCCGAGGGTCAGGCCGCGCGCAAGGGTGGACGACCAAAGGGCAGTATCACTCTGGGCTCGCCCAAGAGGGTGCAACCCTCGGAACCCATCGTTGTTGTTCCCCCGCCGCCGGAAAAGGTCGCTGTTGCAAAAGCTGCAGCTCCCAAAGCCCCATCTAAGCCTGTGAAGGCCAGCAAGGCGAAACCCGTCAAGAAGAAAGCAGCACCCAGCAAGAAAAAGCCGGTTCGCGCGGCGAAGAAGAAAGCAGCACCTTCTGCGAAGAAAAAGAGCGCGACCCGCAAACCAGCGAAAAAGAAGTAGCTGGTCGCAGCTTACCAGCCCACCTTTTTGCCTTCGTTCTGTTTGTCCAGCCACGCCTTGAGCGGAGCGAAGTAGTCGATAATTGCGGTCGCATCCATTTCGCGACTGCCAGTCATCGCCGCGAGCGTCTCCTGCCATGTCTGGCTGGCGCCCTTCACGAGCATCGCGTTGAGTTTGTCACCGGCTGTCTTGCTTCCATAAATCGAGCAGCGATGCAACGGTCCCGTGAATCCCGCCGCCTTGCATAGCTCACGGTGGAACTGGAACTGCAACACCGCCGCGAGGAAGTAGCGCGTATAGGGAACGTTGGCGGGCACATGGTACTTGGCACCCGGATCAAAATTTTCCTCCGAACCAGCACCGGCCCGCGGTGGCTGCGACACACCCTGGTATCGACTGCGCAATTCCCACCAGGCGCTGTTGTAATTCGCGGGTGTTACCTCACCTGAAAAAACCTTCCAGCGCCACTGGTCGATGAGCACACCGAATGGGAGGAACGCCACCTTGGAAAGTGCCTGATCCATCAGCAGACCGATGTCGCCTTCGGGGCCAGGCACCGTCTGCAACAGTCCCAGCTGCTTCAGGTATTCCGGAGTAATCGAAAGAGCGATAGCATCCCCGATTGCTTCATGAAAACCATCGTTCGCGCCATTCTTGAACATGAACGGCTGCGCCTTGTAAGCCCGCTGATAATAGTTGTGACCCAGCTCGTGGTGCACCGTGACAAAATCCTCGGCGTTTATCTCGATGCACATCTTGATGCGCAGATCGTCGAAGTTGTCGAGATCCCAGGCGCTCGCATGGCATACCACGTCGCGATCGGCCGGTTTCACAAAGAGAGATCTCTTCCAGAATGTCTCCGGCAGCTTCTCAAATCCCAGCGATGAGAAGAATCCCTCGCCGTAACGAACCATCCCCATGGCATCCACTTTTTTCTGTTTGAGAAGCTCGGTGAGATCGTAGCGTTTCACCGGACCCGGAGGTGCGACGAGATCAAAAACATTTGACCAGTCCTGCGCCCACATGTTACCGAGCAGATATGCGGGGATAGGTCCGTCGGCTGGCACCACACTCGCATCGTACTTTGCCCCGAGGCGCGTGCGCACATATGTATGGAGCGAGAGGTACAGTGGCTTGACCTGCTCCCAGAGTCGTTCCAGCTCCTTGGTGAATTCCTCGGGCGTCATGTCGTAGTTGGATCGCCACATGGCGCCGAGGTCTGTGAAACCGAGTTCCTTCGCGCCCTTGTTCGACAATTCAACGAAACGCGCGAAGCGGGGGCGCATGGGTGGAGAAATACGATGCCATCCCTGCCATACATCGAGCAGCTCAGTCGGGTTGCGATTGGTCGCCAGGATCCGCGTTATTGCGTTGATGTCGAGACATTCCTCGTCCTTCGCCGGCGGCTTCGCGGGGCGACAGTATTTGCCGCGACCGTAGTCCGCTTCCATGCCCACTTGCAGCTTTGTCATCTCCTCCGCTTCGGCTGAGTCGCTTGGCGGCGGGGCGGTGAGCCCCAGTTTGAGGAGTTTGAATTTGCGCGCCAGCTCGGGCGAGAGGTTCGCACCGTCGTACTTGCGAGCGGCCAGCGCGTAGCGCTGCAGCGAGACTGAAATACGCGTCAGGAACTCAGCGGAGATTGCTTCAGTGTCGTCAGTGATGAAGTTGGCCGCGATCCAGGACGCCTGTGATGTTCTGACGCTCTGATTCTGAAGGTCCTTCTCCACACCGTCCATGAAACTGGCCGCGTCCTGCTTGCCGGCTCCGCCTGCCCCACCACACGCGGCGAGTATGAGAACTGCGACGACGAAAGAGGCACGATTTCGGAACGTATTCATTCGAAGCTCCAGACTTTTGACTGTGCGTGACCAGCAGTAATGTTACCCGAAGAGACTCGGCTGTGAAGAGTGGCGGCAGGGACGCCCGCATACGTCAATCTTGACTACACTTGCCTCTCGCACTTGCTTAAACAGCTTGCTGATAGCGGCTATCGCGAGGAGACCACACAGCCAGTGACTGATTCAGAAGAGGAATGGGATGTCAAGCGCACGCGCGCCGCGTTCCGGGCTCTCATAGACGAAATGTTGGAGCAGTTGCGTGATGCGAGCGCTCGCGAACTCTGGACGCCGGAAGCACGGGCGCGTGCGGAAGCGGACCTGACACGCATCATGGAAAACGTTAGACGAGAGGCGATCGGCGACCGCGAGAAAGAAAAGTGAAACCGGCGCGCCGCGGCACAGGCAAGAAATCAACCCGCCGCGCTCCCCGGGCCAACAAGGCAGCGGCCAGGCCGGCGCGAACCAAAGCGCCCGCGCAATCAAGAGACGCTGGCACCGCGCTTCTGGCTCGCAACGAAGCAGGTGAAATGGCTCTGTTTTCCGCCGCGGATGCTTTGTTCCGCTGTGCGGCGGAATCGTGCCGCCAGCATCTTCGTCTGGCCCGGCTCATCGCTGTCGGTGCCAGTGAACCCGAGCAACAGGTAGCATGGAAAGTGGCTGCCTCCTGTGATGCGCTGTTAAAGCAAGTGACGGAGGCCTACGCCCCCGCCGCCGCACTGTCATCATCGAACAGCAACGTGGATGTGCGCCGCTGTGGCAACGCGCTCTGGCGCGCCAGCCGCGCATTCACAAATCGTTTCCTGGACAAGAGCCGTTCCCCCAATGATTCCAAGCGCGAGCATTCATCGGGAGACTTTCTCGATTTGAGATTGCGTCATGAGCTGGACGCATCGTCGATCCTCAACCTGAAACAGGCGACGGAAGGATATCGGCGCTGCCGGCCTTCGGCCGCTCTCTTGGATACGGGACCATCATGAAAAAACTTTGCATTTGCGCCGCGGTTCTGGTTGCCCTCGGCACTGGCTGCGCCGGATCCGACACGCCTCAGCCCACACCTTACAACGCAGTGCTTCAGCCGCCGGCGCGGATCTTTTTTGCCGAGGGTGGTGACAGTATCAACCGCATTTCGGTGGCGACGCTTGATGGTTCAGCCCCGAAGGTGCTGATCGATACCGGCTTGAGTTCGCCGCGCGGGCTCGTCATCGATTCGGCGGCGGGTATCATGTACTGGGCGGAGCGCGGCAACAGGCGGATCATGAAGGCGAAGCTCGACGGGTCGTCCGCGGTCGCAATCGTCACAACCGGTGTCGATAGTCTCTACGGCCTGCTCCTCGACACGCGCAACGCACGACTCTACTGGTCCGACTACGGTACACACAAGATTCAGAGCAGTGCGCTGGATGGATCGGGCGTGCGCGATGTCGTCACCGCTGGCGTACAGGAGCCACGCGGAATGGCGCTCGATATCGAAGGCGGAAAACTCTACTGGACCGACAAGGGGAGCAACAAGGTGCTGCGCGCCAATCTCGATGGCTCCATGATCGAGACTGTTGCCGACACCGGTCTGGTGGATCCGTACGGAGTTGCGGTGGACAGGAAAAATGGCAAGGTCTACTGGACCGACGCCGGCAATGGCAAGATCCGACGCGCCAACCTGGATGGTTCGGGATTTGAGGATGTCATCGCGGTCAGCGGCCCGCACCCTGCGTTTATTGAAATCGATCTCGTTGCCGGAAAGTTCTACTGGACCGACAATCGCGCTCATTTCATCAAACGCGCCAATCTCGACGGAACCGGAATCGAAGATGTCATTGTGAGTGGCATACAGGCACCGCGCGGTTTTGTGTTTGTGCGCGGAGGATGAAGAACTCGATGACTGACACCAGTACCGAGCTGGCCGATCTCAAGGAACGTGTACAGGCGCTTCAGCGAGCGCTGTACTATCTCGTCTGGAAGCGCACCGGATTTGGCGACCAATGCCTTCATTGCGCCAAGGCATATCCCAAACACGAGGAACACTGCCGCGCGGCGGAGATCGAGCAGCTGATCCGCTAAAGGATTCCGGGGACTGCAGCATGAGCCGATGAAACTCGTTCGATTTGCCTGGTTGCTCATCGCTGCGGCGCTTTTCACAATCGCGCTCAAGGCCGCGGCGTGGTATGTGACCGGCTCGGTGGGGCTTCTTTCCGACGCGCTCGAGTCGATTGTGAATCTCGCCTCTGCGTTTCTTGCGCTCGCGATGCTCACCATCGCCGCGCGTCCGCCCGACGAACTCCATGCTTACGGCCATGGCAAGGCCGAGTATTTCTCCAGCGGTGTCGAAGGCGCGCTGATCGTTCTGTCCGCCGGCGGAATAGTGTGGGCGGCAATTTCGCGACTCATCGATCCGCGCCCTCTGGAAATGGTCGGCACAGGAGTGCTGGTCGCATTTGTGGCAACCTGCGTGAACCTTGTTGTTGCCCGCGTTCTGCTGACGGCAGGACGCGAGAATCGTTCAGCCACTCTCGAAGCCGGCGCCCAGCATTTGATGACCGACTTCTGGACCTCGGTTGCTGTGGTCGGCGGAGTGATCGTCGTTTCGCTTACCGGTTGGCAGCGACTCGATCCCCTGCTCGCACTGCTGGTCGCTGCCAACATCGTGCGCACCGGTTTGAAGCTGCTGCGAGCTTCCACGCTGGGGCTGATGGACACCGCGATCCCGGCAGCGGAGCGCGACGCCATCACGAAGGTTCTCGACAGCTACGCGGCACGCGACGTACAGTATCACGCATTGCGAACGAGGCAGGCCGGCGCGCGCAAATTCGCCTCAGTGCATGTGCTGGTGCCGGGGGACTGGAGTGTGCAGCGCGGCCACGAACTTCTCGAAGAGATCGAAGCCGGGATTGCCGCTGCCGTGCAGGGCCTCAACATCTTCACGCATTTGGAGCCGCGTGACGATCCCGCCGCGTTTCGCGACATAGGGCTCGATCGGACTCATCGCTAGAAAGCGAACGCGAGCGCAAGACAGAACGGAACGAGTTCTGCGTAGTGGGCCCTCTGGGACACATATCCTGTTCGGGGGCATCAATGCGCAGCGCTGCAAGCATAAGAGGGCATCCCATTCATCCTGCCCTCATTCCATTTCCAGTTGCATTTCTCATAGGTGCATTTGTCGCAAATCTCGCGGGCGTCGCTACCGCTACGCCCGCTCTCTGGACCACCGGGTGGTACCTGTCATTGGCAGGGATCATTACGGCTCTGGCAGCCGCGGTACCAGGACTGATCGACTATTTCTTCACCGTACCGCCGAAGAGCAGCGCCAAGACACGAGCAACACTGCACATGCTCGCCATGCTCTCGGCAGTCGCTCTCTTCGCGCTCGCACTGATTATTCGTGGAGGCATCCAGCAACCGCCGCAGACTCTGCAACTGCTTCTCGAGGGCACTGCACTGGTTTTCCTGAGCAGCGGCGCATGGATGGGCGGTACACTGGCATTCCGCAACCAGATCGGAGTTGATCATCGGTACGCCAATGCTGGCAAATGGTCCGAACTCCGGGTGCAGGATGAGAAAGGCAGCCCGGTCATGGTGGCTCGTGAGGGCGAACTTCGGGTCAATCAGATGAAGCTTGTGCGTGTTGGCAACAAGCGTGTTGTGCTGGCACGCACCGAGGATGGCTACGCCGCGTTCGATGATCGCTGCACCCATCGTGGCGGCTCGTTGGCTGATGGCACGCTGGCTTGTGGAACCGTTCAATGTCCCTGGCATGGTTCGCAATTCGATGCACACACCGGCAAGGCGACCGCGGGCCCCGCGACGAGGCGAATTGCCATCTACGGTGTCACGGTCCATGAAGGGAATATCTGGCTCGATCCCGAGAAAGCGGCCGTTGATGTTCGAGTACTGCCGGAACGCGAAATCGCGCGCAAGGTTGAACGCGTAGCGAAGGCAGGTGCGGAAAAGCCGGAGAGCGAAAAGGTGGAGCAGCACGATTGGGAGAAACGGGTCTTCTGACAGCCGGAAGTGGCGGCGGTTGAGAATCGCACCGGAAACCGCAGATTCCTCGTGCACTCCTCCATCTCTTTCTCCAATTGCCCGAGCTTCCCGACATCGTCGTTTATCTCGAGCGTCTCGCTGCTCACATTCTGAACGAGACGCTCGATCGCGTCGACGTACTCAATCCCTTTGTTCTCCGTTCGGTCGATCACGCCCCAGCCTCACTCTCGGGAAAGCGGATCGTGTCCTTGCGCAGAATGGGAAAACGCATCGTGATTGGCGTCGAGGGAGATCTCTTCGTAGTGATTCATCTGATGATTGCCGGCCGCCTCCGCTGGCGCCCACCAGGTAAGAAGATCGCCGGTAAACTTGGGCTCGCGGTATTTTACTTTCCGCACGGTTCCCTCTGGCTGACAGAAGCAGGTTCCACCCGCCGCGCATCGCTGCACATCGTGAAAGGCGAAAGTGACCTCACCCAGTTCGACCGCGGCGGAATCGAAGTGCTCGATGCAACGCAATCGGATTTCGCAAAGATGCTGCGCTGCGAAAACCACACGCTCAAGCGATCGCTTACCGACCCGCGACTCTTCAGCGGAATCGGCAATGCCTACTCCGACGAAATCCTGCACCGCGCCAGACTTTCCCCCCTCACCCTCACCACCAAACTCAAAGACGAAGAGATCGAGCGCCTCTTCAACGCCACGCGCGAAGTTCTGCTCGAATGGACCGCCCGCCTGCGCGCCGATGCGGGTGAAGGATTTCCAGAGAAGGTCACTGCGTTCCGTGAAGGAATGGCCGTCCACGGCCGCTATCGTCTGCCCTGTCCCGTGTGCAACTCGCCCGTCCAGCGAATCCGGTACGCTTCGAACGAGACCAACTACTGCGCGCGCTGCCAAACCGGTGGCAAGCTACTGGCCGATCGCGCGCTCTCACGATTGCTGAAGTCAGATTGGCCCCGGTCCATCGATGAGGTTGAGTAAGCCAGCCTGTCGTTGCGATCATGTAACCCGTATCTTGATCGAGGAATGCATCAACAAGGACAGCACATGTCAGACACCACGCAGGTTCTAACGCGCCGTTCCTTCCTTGGCTTCATGATCGCCAGCGTGCCGCTCGCGAACGGCATCACCATCGGCATGCTCCTCCCAGTGCAGCGCCAGGGCCTGGACGATCCGCTGTTGCTCGCGCTGGCCAGCGCAGTCCTGCCAGCGGAACTTGGTACAGACGGGATGCGAAACGCTGCCACACAGTTGCAGACATGGATCAGGGACTACCTGCCCGGCGCCGAGCGAAATCACGCGTACGGTTCGGCCAGAATTCAGACGACAGGCGCAGATCCCGCGCCGCGCTGGTCGACGCAGCTACGCTCACTTGAAACTGACGCGCGCGCTGCACACAACCAGGCCTTCACAGCGCTCGGCGTCGCTGAACGTCGTGCACTGGTACGCGCGCAACTCGCGCCGCTGCAGGCAAATGCAATTCCGGGCGATGTGGCCGGCGCATCACATGTCGCGCTCGCGCTTCTGGCATCCTTCTACTCCTCGCCACAGGCAACCGATCTCTGTTACGAGGCACAGATCGGGAAGAACAGCTGTCGTCCACTCGCGACTTCAGCGCAACGTCCTGTACCGCTGCAGCGCGCACGGGGTGCCCAATGAGACGCGTTGTCGAGAGTGACATCTGCATCATTGGCTCCGGTATTTCTGCCGCAATGTTTGCCGAGAAGATTGCTGCGGAGCGCGATGCAACTGTTGTGGTAGTCGAAGCTGGAAATGATACCGTTCCTCTCGCCGAACGTCCTGCCAAACGCGAAAGGTTGATGAGGTACGGCGAGTCGCCCTGGGGAGTCGATCACGTCGACGGCCTTACAGCGGAAGGAATCCAGTCCCGCTCCATGCAGGTTGGCGGACTGGCGATGCACTGGGGCGGTGTGACGCCGCGTTTTTCTCCCGAGGATTTCCGGCAAAAATCTCTTTACGGCGTTGGCACCGACTGGCCGATATCCTACGAGGAGCTTGATCCCTACTATCAGGATGCCGAAGAGAGAATGGGAGTGGCCGGCGAGCAAGGGCCCGCTGCTCTCGATCCTCGCGGCAAACCATTCCCCATGCCGCCGATTCCCCTCACTTACAACCTCACTCTGCTGAAAGAGTGGGGAGAAAAGTCAGGCATTCGATTCTGGAGCCAGCCATCGGCGAAGAATTCGGTGCAATACAGAGGGCGCGTCGCGTGCTGCCGGAACGATACCTGTTCACCCATCTGTCCGGTGGGCGCCAAATATTCACCCGATTTCACCTGGGATGCACTAAGGAGATCCAACCGCGTACAGTTGATCACGCGCACTCTTGTTCGCAGGCTTGTCCCCGATGCGAGCAGCACAAGAATCGACCATGCTATCGCGGTGGACCGTGACCGCCCCGGCACACCTGTGGAGTTTCGAGCGCGCATGTTCATCGTTGCCGCCGGGTATGCATGGAGTCCGCATCTTCTGCTGCTTTCATCGAGCACGCGTTTCCCCAATGGAATTGCCAATCGTTCCGGACTTGTCGGTCGCTACATGGCGGGTCACCGCAACGTCAACGGATACGTGACCCTTCCCATGAAAATGTTTCCCGGGATGAACGAGCAGCACAGTCTCGTGACCAAACATTTCATGCGACCCGGGCCCCTCGACAAATACTTGCGGCACGACCTGCGTCTCTGGGAATCGGCGAACAGTCGCGGTCCCCGCTTGCGCAACGACGCCAACGAACTAATGCTCGGCGACGAGATCATGTCCGACTGGCGGCGGCGAACGCAGACAGGAACCGCACGCGTGCGTGGCTATTACGATGTAATTCCCGATCGCGACAGCGCGCTCACACTCGATGCATCGGCCAGGAACGAATGGGGCGACCCCAATCCCCGGCTTCAGTTCAGAGACAGTCCGGAATCAGTCGCCCTTAGACAACATTCCGAAGACAGCATTCGCGCCGTGTTCGACAGGCTGGCACGAGCGGGCGGCGGAACAGTCACGTCAGCACGCCCCGATTCTTTTCAGGATCATCCGTCAGGTGGTTGCCGCATGGGAAATGACCCTGCAACGAGTGTGACCGACAAATGGGGACGCACGCACGATCACGAGAATCTCTTCGTAATCGGAGCGCCGACATGTGTGAGCGGCGGCTGCGCGAATGGAACGCTTACCTTCGTGGCGCTGGCACTGATGTCGGCAGCGGAGTGCGGGAAGACCTTCCCAGCGCGAAGGGCCTAACCATTGTTCGTCATTCCCGCGAAAGCGGGAATCCAGGGAAGACGACACTGGATTCCCGCTTTCGCGGGAATGACGGATTATCTCCAGCGCACCCTCTCGAGTCTGACAGTAGTCCCCTCGCGCCCGATTACATAAACGATGTTACCAGGCCCGAACCCGACCAGAGTTCGGGCAATCGGCATCTGAATGCGATCGAACAATTCGCCCTTGTTGTTGGCAATGTCGAACTGATACGTGCCTGGCACGGGCTTCATCTGATTCACCCGGATCCAGACATTTCCGTCCGCATCAGCACGCATTGAATTCGCAGCAAAGGGCGGTTTGTAATCCGGCAACTCTGTGTATGGAATCACATTCGGGGGTGGTCCGAACATCATTGCCGCAGCCGGATAGGGCCCCGGAGGACAAGGCTGCACAGGTGGCATAGGCGGCCCGGCTACAGGTGCAGCGGGGGCGGCGCCCGACGGGGGCGGCGGAGCTCCACGACCTGCGACAGCAGTGGCGGCGGTGGCGCGAGCGACGTCGGCGGCTGCCACCGGAGCGATCGGCGCTCCCGCAGCACCAGCTCGCCCGCTCCTGGCTTTAATAGCCTCGCGAACCTCTTTGGTGAGCGGTGGTCCCATCGTTCGGTCCATGTCGAAGCAGACATGATTGATCGAGTCGTATCGCGCCATGCTCATCCGCCGCGAGTTCTCGAGCTGAGTTCGCAGCGAATCCACAAAAGCCTTCTTGTTCTCATCCGTGATGCGCGTCCAGTCAAATGGCATCGGCGGCGTCGATTCCCAGCGCCCATCCGGACGCAGCCAGTCAATCGAGTAATCGCGATGGCGCAACAGAGCCAGCGAACCATCCGCAGTCACAGCCCAATCATCCAACACAGGCATTGGATTGGTTGTGGTTCTCATGGAAATCCCGCCGGTAGGCGACTGCGTGGCAATTGTTGTCCGCTTCTGAATCTTCACCTTGCCTGCAGTGTCGAGCTTGCGTGTGTCCAGATTCATGCGCAGAACGGGCGCTGAGTCGGGTTGCGTCGGCACCATTATTCCCCCGCCGAGTACCATCGACAGCGACGTCGAAGGATCAAAAATGCGATAGATGAGCCGCCCCTGTGCATCAAAACCAGGGTTTCCATAGGTGATAGAAGTCGTGGCGAGATAGGTCGCATGTTCGGTGCGAGGAATTGCCCTGACCTTCACGATGTTTCCTTCTCCATCGATAACAAGCATGGACAGCGTCTGACGGTCCAGAAGCAGCGAGGAATCCCCCCGGTACGGAAGCAGCCTGCCGGCAATCAGACCATATGCACTTGCAACGTTCGACACCGAATCAGCGACAACCTTGATCAGCTTCATTGTTGAATCGAACAGCAGCAAGCGTCGCCTGCTACCATCATTGACAAGCACTCGACCTCCGGGAAGCGAACGTATTCCCGACGGCGCACCGAGTGGTTCCGTAGTAAACGAGATGGCCGGACCGAGTATCCGCATGGGTGGCCCTGAGCGAGCAGTCGTGCTCTGCTCGGGTGGACCCTGCGCCGCAACAGCGGTTGCACCAATCAGGTACGCTAAAACAGCTACGGTTGAAAACGATGACATGGTTATTCTGCTCCGGTAAGCTGAACTAGCGAACGATCGTCATTACACCACCGGCCGACACGACAGACTCGAATCCGATCGGTATGCCTGATGCTATGCCGCTGGAATTGGAGACGTACACGCCGGTGCCATTGCGCACCGCGTTCAAATAGCGCGGATCCATGGCATTGTGCACCGAAGCGGGAAGCTTTCGCAGCTGAGCGGGAGTGAGGAGGGCTCTGATCTGCGGCCCGAGAACCATCATCATGTCCACCGCCGCACGTCGCGCCGTGAGATAGCGCTGCCATGCATCACCGCCCCTGTACTCCTTGGGCAACTGGTCGAAGTACACCGCCGCCACTGCCCAGATCGAATCCGCCCTGACGGCGAAGTTGCGGTTCAGGGTGGCCATGCTGTCTGCCTGGGCTGACGTCAGCCGCAACGAATCCTGCTGGCGCATGATTGTGGTGATCGGATTTGGTATTGATGCCGCGTTGTCCGACCTGAAGAACTGTGCCGGATACTTCTCGGTCCCGGTGGTGCGTCCCTCAGCAAGCAACTGCGTGAGATTCTGGCGCTCCCGCGCCGGCCCAAGATCGATGCTGAGAGTCGCGGTCACACCTGTAGCAACATTCAGGCGGCGGAACGTTTCGCGCGGTGCACCGAAGCGCTGGTTGACTTCATACTTGAACGTGCGCGTGTTCGGATCAAAGCCACGCACGTAGAAAAGGGTAGGATCGATCTGGTCAGCCGAGTTCTGTCCCCATCCCTTGGGCGACCTTGAGCCATTGACGAGCATGTCGAGACCACCCATCGGATTCTGGAACGAGAACTGGAGCTGTGCTCTGTGTGGCAGCCGCAATCGCGCTGGATCGATCCTGATGCCGAGATCGCCGGTCATGGTCCAGCCGCTCTGGCAACTATTGCGAGCGGCAAGCTGCCCCAGCTGCCTGCGCAGACAGTTGCGCGCGTCCTTGGATCCCGTCGTCAGCAGTTGCTCCATTGCCGACGCCAGAGCCGGATCGGATGTATTCGCCGGATCGAAAATAAATGGACGGTCGTTGGAACTGCCGTCCCCGTTTATGTCACCGGATACGGTCGGGGTATATGGCCGGCCCGAATTGAACTTCCCGGCCCATGTGAATGTCGCAAAACGGAAGATCGTGTAACTCAGGTTGTAGCCAAACTGGTGGCGTGCCGTGGAACTGCCACGCGACCAATACACGTCGAGCGGATTGCCAACCGTACTGCTGAAGCCGCGTTGTTGTTCGCGCACATCCTGAAACGTGTATGAAACGCTCGATAGCCTGAATAACGCCAGCGGATTCGTGGGGCGCGGACTGAGGTTGAGTTGTAGCTGCACCGTTTGGGAGCGCAAGTCAGATCGCATCTCGTTTACGCGCGAGAACGATTGCGATATCCGCGCGTCGCGAGAAGCAATTGAGCCTGTGGTCGGAACAATGCTCGTCGTCTGCACGAAAATGGGCCTGCCATCTTCATCGTCGAGCGTGAATTTCGGGGTGGGATCGAAGTTGAGATCAACCTGGCTGGACCTGTTCAGGTTGAGTGAATGTGTGGCAGAGACAGTCAGTCCAAAGCGATTGTCCAGAATTGCGCCGGTCCAGCTCAGATTGGTGCGCAAACTCCTGGGACTCTTGTAGTCACGGGAATACAACGTCACGCTCGGCGAGCTGTTCGAGAACACTGTGCCCTGCGAGCCATCGGCACATTCATCGGGCATTGAACCCGGATTGGAGATGTAAAGGTCCCAGTCAGGAACAGGGGCTGCCGGACCGGTGCAGTTCAGCGTTTGAATTGCATTGGGAAGTCCGGTGTTGTTCACAACAGAATTGATCGACCCTAGGGCGTTCTGCTGAACGGAAATACCACCACGCAATATCGCGCGCGGGCCGCGCGCTGCTCCTTCGAAAGCCGCAAGCTGCTGCGCCGTCCCCAGCGTCCACGAAAACCCTACTCTCGGAGAGACGTAGAGCCGGCTGGGAACAAAGTCATTGCGCACACCGAACTCATTCTCGACGGCGGGATTGTATTCCGGCTTCTTGAAGTAGGTGCCGCCATCCACACGCAAGCCATACTGGAACTGGAGGTCGGGGCTGTGACGATAGGAATCTCCGAGCGAAACGCCCCCGGTGAGTTGCGCCGAGTTGTCACGGCGCACACTTAGCTGCCGCGAATACGACGATGGAATTCCTGCTTCGAGATCCGCCAGAGAATTGAACCGGAAAGTGCCCAGGAAGTTGCTGGCTTGGTCGGAGTTGCTCGAGCTGTAGCTCAATTCCGTGCCGAGCTTGAGACGATGCTTGTTGTTGGTGCTGAACCAGGAAAGGCTGTTCGAGAAATTGGCGCTGTTCTGTATCGAACTGCTGTTGACGCCCTGTGCCTGGTTGCCGCCAAAGTTGAGAGTCTTGACTGTATTGGTGCCGTCTTCAAACGCGGAGTTCACACGAACGGCACCCGAAGGCATGGTGACAAAGGGAGACGACTGGGACTGCGAATGACTCATTCCCAGCGACGTTTCACTCAGAAAAACCTTGAGGTACGTGGTATGACGCAGCGACACTCCGGCGCCCGTTGAATTGGACTCACCGCCCATCGATGGAAGGTTCGTGCTGCCGGGCCCGAGTTGAGTCGGCTCGTTGCTATTCCAGTTGCCGTTCACCGTGATTCCATACTGCGAACCTCTGAGTGAACTCGGCGGGTTGAAGTTGAAGCTGGCGATGAAGGACGCTTTGTCGTTTACAACGCTGCTCAGTGAACGACCGGTAGCTGGTACACCGAGTTGGTCGAGCACGTTCAGCAGGCGCACAACTGAATCCGAAGCGACACCATTTGATTGCAGGCCGAACGAATTGGTGTTGAGAAGCGTCTGAAGCGGATTCGTTGTTCGATCGAACTGGGCCGACACATTGTAGAACGAGCTGTTCATCTTCATGGGACCGGACATGACGCCACTGAACGAAAGCGTGGTTCTTTCGCTACCAGTTGAGCGCGACGCGAAGTCGGTCCACTGAAGCTGTGGAAGAACCATCCTCAGGCTCATTCCCTGTCGTAACAGGTTGGAGCCACTACTGGTTCGCAGAGCGAGCTCTCCACCGCTGAATCCGCCGCGTGAAACATCGTACGGTGACGTGGTCAGCGAGGATGACATGCCGGCATCACGAGGCAGATCACCGCCGTTGAAAGTCATTCCGTTCATCGTGATGGTGTTGTCGCTCGGATCCAGTCCCAGGACCGAGAATCCATCAGCGGCACCATTCAATCCCGGAATCAACAGCACGCCAGGCAGTGTGGCTGCCATTGCAGCAAGATTTCCCTGCTGGTCGGGGAGCAGCCCAGCGCCGATCGCCTGCGTAGTGCCACCAATGTCAGCGACAATGCCGCTGCGGGGAATTGTCCCGCGTACATCGGCGGTAACAATGACTGCTTCAAGTTGCGGCCTCTCCAGGTTGGCGTCGGCAACAAGAATGTCCTGTTCCGCCGTTCGCCTCAGCTCAAAAGTCTTCAGCACATAGCCAATCATGGAGACAGAGACCACGTAATGGCCGTCAGCACCCGGGAAAATCACAGTGAAGCGACCGTTCTTGTCGGTCCGTGCTGGCCGCGCGATTGTCGTGACGATCGAAGTCACCGTGACGCGTGCGCCTTCGAGCGGAAGGCTGTCAGAGCCCGTAATGCGCCCGCGAATTACATCGGAACCACCTTGCGCGCTGAGGCCACCAGGATGGGCAATCACGGCAACGGCGGCGAGAAGACATACAAACAGCAGACGACGAAGACGCACAGCCACTCCTGTTGAAGGGGTTCTGACGCTTACGACCGATTTCGGGCGCGCTATCCTCTCGCTAAGCCCGACGGTGCCCTACGAGCAGCTCGATGGCGGTGGTTCCATCGCACGGTGCCTGGTGATCTGCCCTGGGTCTCGTACCCTATTAGGACGCCGAGCGAAGGAAAAACGTTGCCGAGTATGGCGATTGGACCCATGCACGTCCCCCTATCGTTGTGCCCCGGCCATAGACATACTCTGACGGCCAGCATCCTCGTAGATGCACAAACGCTTTGTAATCAATTCTTAATGGGAGCAACCGGTGACCGCTCCAGCCTCCAACGTCCGACATTTCGAAGTCCAGGCAAGCTCGGCGCCGGTATTTGGTCGGGTGCTTTGCAGTGCCCGAAATCACCACATTGTGGTTGATGGGCCCGTCTATAACGGCTGTCCTGGAGAGGAGCTGATTCCTCCCGAGCTCTTCCTCCTGGCAGTGGCGTCATGCGGCGTCGAACTGATGCATGTGATTGCGAAGGATGAGAAGATTCCGCTGCTGCACGCCGCGATCACCGTGGAAGGTATTGTTGATCGCGATAACCAGCCCCGCACTGACGTCACCCTGTTCAACACCGTGCGCCTCAAGGTGCTCCTCAGAGGAATCGATCGCCCACAGGCGAAAACACTTGTCGACGGATTCAGCAGGCGTTGTCCCATTTTCGGTTCCGTCAAGGTTGCCGCACTTGACGTGAAAGTGGAGTACGACGTGGAGTGAGCGACACTTCATCGCCTGTCTCTGCCATGTCGTCAGGATCTACTGTTCCGCTGGCGACAACCGAAGAAGGACTCGTCCGTGGCATTCACAGATGGGACCTCGTTGCGCTTGTCCTGAATGCGATCATCGGCTCGGGGATCTTCAATCTGCCTGGCAGAGTGTTCAAGGTCGCGGGGTCCTGGAGTCTGCTTGCCTACCTCGTCTGTGCCATTGCAGTCATCCTGATGATCCTCTGTTTTGCGGAAGTGAGCAGCCGATTTCGCACAACTGGCGGACCATATCTGTATGCACGCGAAGCGTTCGGTCCGTTGGCCGCATTTCAGATGGGGTGGCTCCTTTGGCTGGCGCGCTTCACGGCATTCGCCGCGCTCACCAATGGCGCGCTCGATTACCTCGCCTATTTCTGGCCGGCAGCGGTCGCGGGAACAACCAGGACGATTGTTATCTGTCTGATTGTCGCTGCCTTCACCATTATCAACATACGCGGCGTGCGCGGCTCCACTCTCTTCACAGATTTTTTCACTGTCGGAAAACTGCTTGCGCTGGGCCTCTTCGTCGCAGTCGGCTTCTTCTTTATTACGCCGGCGAATTTCTCCTTCGAGACACTTCCCACTTTTTCATCTTTTTCATCCGCCGTTCTCATTCTCGTTTTCGCTTTCAGCGGATTTGAAATGGCTGTCATACCTGCGGGTGAAGCGCGCGATCCGCAGAAGAACACTCCCTTTGCCTTGCTCGTCGGCATTGGCATTGTGGCAATCCTGTACATGCTCATCCAGATCGTGAGCATCGGCACTCTTCCAGGGCTCGCCGACTCTCCCCGCCCTCTCGCGGATGCCGCGAACAACATCCTGGGACGAGCCGGTGGCTCAATCATCGCGGCCGGGGCACTCATCTCCATAACGGGAACGCTCAATACGATCGTCCTTGTGGGCCCGCGATTGTTGTTCGCGATGGCCGAGAACAAGCAGTTGCCCTCTGTGTTCGCGGCAACTCATCCGCGCTACAAGACTCCCTATGTGGCAATTCTTGTGTCGTCGGCAGTGATGCTGGTGCTGACCCTTCAGGGATCTTTTATCACAGCGCTCACGATCAGCACACTGATTCGCCTGGTCACATACGCGGCAACCTGCGTTGCACTCCCGGTCCTGCGCCGGAAATCGAATGCTCCGCCTGCAGCATTCAGCGTCCCAGGCGGCAACTTCGGAGGAATCGCGGTTTCAGTTGCGGCAGTTCTGCTCTGCGCCTGGCTGGTGACGAGCAGCAACCAGGCGGATGCCAGAAAGCTTGGCATCGCAGTAGTCACTGGACTGATTCTCTACATCGTTTTCAAATTGACAATCAAAACCGGAACCGAAACAAAGTCGGCATAGGTTAGCACCGATCCCGTCATTCCCGCGAAATCCGTTACGGTCCCTCGTGAGGGTCTCCCGGCAACCGATACTGCAACGCCCCCGATGGACAACGCCGTACCTGCGCCGCCACCTCGTCCGCAGTCGCCAGCTCAGGCCGCACCCACCTTTTACGCTTGACGTCAAAGACCTCCGGTAGACCACGCAAGCACGCTCCGGAGTGGATGCAAACATCCGGATCAAAAGTCACCGTAATCTCCGGCGTCTCATAAACCTGCAGTCGTCGAGCCAATCAGCACCTCCAGTCCCACCGTCAACGCAGTCCCAAATCGCCGTCAAGAAAACGCAGTCCCCCAATCGCCGTCCCCTATGCGCAGTCCCCCAGGCGCAGTCCCCAAGGCGCCGTTCCCCACGCGCAGTCCCGGGGCTGTTCCCGCGGTTCCCGCAGGTCCCGCCGTTGCGCCATTATTACGCCCCTGTAACACTTTTCCTGCATTTCCAACACTTCTAACCCAGCAACCCCCGCCAGAGCTCGCCAAAACCACCAAGCTGCGGGCCAGAATTTGCATTTCTGACACGTAAGCTGATACATTTTGCCCTCCCCCTCCCACCTGCCACCTTACACCACAGGTCCCAGCTACAATGGCCAAAAGCACCATTTCCCGGCGCCAGGCTGTCATCAAGGATATAGCCGAGCGCTCACCTCGTATTCCAGAAAGCTTCTCGAGTAACGGCGCATTGCCCCACACCTCCACCTACTTCGGCGAAAATACTTTTGGCGTCCGCCAAATGCGCGACGCCTTGCCACGCCCGACATACGATAAACTCCTCGGCGCCATCCGCCACGGCAAAAAACTCGATGCCGAAATCGCTCCGCGCGTGGCACAAGCCATCAAGGAATGGGCCCTCGCCCGCGGCGCAACCCACTATACACACTGGTTCCAGCCGCAAACCGGACTCACCGCCGAAAAACATGATGCTTTCCTTTCGTTCGACGACGGCCAGGCGATGGAAGCGTTCGGCGCCTCACAGCTCATACAAAGCGAGCCCGATGCATCAAGCTTTCCATCGGGTGGACTGAGAGCAACATGGGAAGCACGCGGCTACACAGCGTGGAACCCTGCGAGCCCCGTGTTCCTGTCGGAATGGGCCGGCGTGAAAACACTGTGTATTCCGTCCGTATACATCGGCTACAATGGCGAAGCTCTCGATGAGCTTACGCCACTGCTTCGCAGTTCCGATGCGTTGTCGGAAAGAGCCATGCAGCTTCTCGAGCTACTCGGCGACAAGGGAGTCTTCCGCGTAGGCACGACACTCGGACCCGAGCAGGAATATTTCCTCATCGATCGCGCCCATTTTGCAATGCGCCCCGACCTCGTCATGAGCGGACGCACATTGATGGGCGCACCGCCTCCGCGCGGACAACAGCTCGAAGATCACTACTTCGGCGGAATTCCCGAGCGCATCCAGGCATGCATCGCTGAAGTCGAATACGAGTTGTACAGACTCGGGGTTCCTATTGTCACACGGCACAATGAAGTCGCGCCCTGCCAGTTCGAAATGGCACCGCGCTACGAAGAGACCGATGTAGCAGTCGATCACAATCAGATGGTCATGGCAACGCTGCGACGCGTTGCGCTGCGTCACGGCCTGCAGGCACTGCTGCATGAAAAACCGTTCGCGGGAATCAATGGGTCTGGCAAGCACTGCAACTGGTCCATGTCCATCGCGGCCGACAACCCCGAGCTCGATGGCGACAATCTCCTCAAGCCCGGACGCACACCGCATCAGAACATCCGCTTCCTTGTGTTCCTCGCAGCGGTGCTGCGAGGCGTACACAAACATGCGGGCCTTCTACGCGCGGGAATCGGTACCTCAGGCAATGAACATCGCCTGGGCGCCAACGAAGCACCGCCCGCAATCATTTCCGTTTTCATGGGCGAGATGCTCACCCGTGTTATCGAGGACATCGCAGCGGGCAAGACATCGCCCACAAATGCAGAACAGGCAATGCTCAAACTCGGCATTGCGCGCCTTCCTGAAATTCAGCAGGACAACACCGACCGCAACAGAACTTCACCATTCGCGTTTACCGGTGCAAAGTTCGAGTTCCGAGCGGTCGGATCGTCGCAGTCAATTGCCTTCCCGGTCGCGCTGCTCAACGCCGCCGTCGCCGAAGCAATCTCCGACATGATCGTGGCGGTCAAGGCTGAGCTCAAGAAGACGAAGAAGGTGGAAGATGCCGTGCTCAAGGTTGTGCGCGGAATCTTCAAGGAAACCGCTGCCGTGCGCTTCGAAGGCAACAACTATTCGGAAGAATGGGTGAAGGAAGCAAAGAAGCGCGGTCTGCTGAACCTGCGTCGCGCGCCCGAGGCATTGGACCAGCTCGCAACCAAACAGACCATCGCGCTCCTCACCGGCATGGGCATCCTCACGAAGGACGAACTCGAGTCGCGCTATCACGTGCGCGTGGAGCGCTACGTGAAGGATGTCCTCATCGAGTGCCACACCTTGAAGGAACTCGCCGACACACTGGTCCTACCGGCAGCTCTCGACTATCACGGATCTCTCGTGCGTACCGCAGCCCAGGCAAAAACCGCCGGACTCAAATCGGTGCCACAAGTCGCCGAAGCCAACGATACCGCGAAACTGATCACCGCGTTGCAGTCGGCTCACAACAAGCTGGAGAAACTGATCGACAAGGCCGAAGGGATGCACGACGAAATGCGCAAGCAGGCCGAGTTGCTGACCACCGAAGGTGCGGATGCGATGTCGGCAGTCCGAAGCGTCTGCGATGCACTGGAGCTGAAGCTGCCAGATAGCGAGTGGCCACTGCCGAAGTACAGAGAGATGCTATTCCCGGTGTAAACAGAAGATTGGAGGTTGGATATTGGACATTGGATATTGGAGAAGTGTCACCCGTCAGTCTCCACGTTCCAATGTCCAATATCCAATCTCCAGTTTGCTTTCTTGATTCAGCAGCCTTGCGTATCAGGAAGCATCTTTCGCAGGAACGTCGTGTTCAGCCCCCCGCCACCACCACGGCCGCCACCACTCCCATAACGACCAGCGCCGGTGTAAATGAACGTGCTCAACGAATCGATTGGCAACGTAGCGACGTTGCACAGGAACAACCCTTCCGTTCCACCTTGATTGAGATACTGCTCAACGTTCGAGAGATAGAACGCACTCACCACAGCGCCACGCTCTTTCAGATACTTGCCCACCGCGCGGATCGCTTGCGGGCCGCCAAAATCACCGACAACCGGGACGAGAAGGTTGCGCGTGTGAAAGTCTTTCATCTTGAGCCAGTTCGCTTCGCTGCCGAGGAACCCTCGATTCAACCCGGTTCCGTCGTCCAGCGATTGGATGTCCGCATACGTTCCACTGTTTCCGCCTCCCCGCCCACTGCCACCGCCTCCACGTCCACCGCGGCCAGCCATGTTGTACGTAAGCGCGGGGCCGCCGTTATAAAACGCTGTTCGGTAGACGTAGTCGATTCCAGGAAGATCATCCGCGTGCAGCGCGAAGCCATGCTTCTTCGTGAGCCAGTCGGATACCGCTCTCAGATTCTCCTGATATAGCGAGTCACTTGGCCCAACACCCGAAAACGCTACCATGAGGGAAGTGACCGAGGAAGTCGCATTCAGTCCGTCGGGACGCTTACGCGAAAAAAGTCGCGAGAGAAAGTCGGCACGGTCACTCGACATCTCGAAAAGCGCCTTGTACAGCAGATGTTCGTGAAGATTGCCGCGCCTCACATCAAAAATGATAGCGAGCGACGGGTTGAGCGCGATGATGTAAGGAAAATTCTGCTCGGGACCAACGCCGAGGTACACGCCCCCTGCTTTCGCAGTCCGGATGAGTTCCGGAATCACGATCTGATAGCCGCGTTCGTTGGAAAGAAAGTTGTCAGACTGAAAAGTGCCATTGGGCTCCGAGACCAGTTCAGTCAGCTCCCAGAATTCACGATCGCTGAGTGAGGCGGGAAGTTTCTGCGCTTGGTAGGCGACGGCGGCTGGCTGCGCTGATACTGCTGCAAAGATTGCCAGACCTACCAGGACGATGAACAGGCGTGCGCGCTTTCTGATCATGTTTCGAGATTATCCCAACTGGTTGAAGACGCGGCAACAGGGTTGAGTTCAGCTGTTTCGTCGATCGGAAGACAGTAATCGCCAATCGGAACGATACGTCATCTGTCATTCCCGCGAAAGCGGGAACCTCGGCAAGGGCGACACCTGCAGGTTCGGCGAGTTCTTTAGGTCAACGACGACGGAACTTCGTGAAAGTGACTGCGTGAAAAATCAACGACGTGAAAGTGAACTACGTGAAATGAAAGGTGTGAAAGTCAACTGCGTTTACAGCAACAGCGTTTGTTAAGCGACGTTTTGGGTCACGTCGTTCACTTTCACGCATTTGTTGTACACGTAATTCACGTTCACGCCGTTGACCTTCACGCAGTTTATTTCACGTAGTTCACTTTCACGAGGTTGACGTTCACGTCGTTCGAGGCGCTGTCAGCCCAAGAGTGGTCACACTGAGGTCCCGTTACCCGCCCCTTGGCTTTATCCGGTACCGCACAACGTAAGGAATGGAATCCGCGTCGGCCTCAACTCCCCATGCACGATTACGGTCCACCTGCATGACACGGAATCCCCTGGGCATGTCGACGCTGCCAACAACCTTGTTGTCCTCGCCAATAATCGTCCAGCGCTCCCGCTTATCAGCCCAGTCACTCGCCACCCAGATTGTATTATCGCGGCCGATGATCATCCTGTTGACCGGTGGCAGAAATTTCGGAATGTCCGCGTTGTCCCGCAGAAACTTCATGCGCTCCTTGGCCCTCGCTGGAGCACTGTCGGGCGGCATTGGCATGAGACTGTCGATTAGTTTCTGCGTGACGGGTCGAGGCGTGTAGCCGTACGCAACTTCGGATATTACTTTCCCGTCAGCGCCGATGCGCACGAGAGTGAACTGCGCAGAATCACCCCTGGTAGGTGGTGCGCGGAAAATGATGAGCAGCTGCGCTCCATCCGCTGCGACAACCAGGTAAGGTGCACTGTTGATCGGACGCGACGCGAAGGTCGGCCCGATTCTCATCGTCATCTCCCTCCCGCCTCTAACGGCCGTTTCGTTGCGCCCAGGCTCGATCTCCCTGCTCAACGACATGGCGAGCACGCGAAGGGTATCGATCAACTTCCCTTCGCTCGTTGCGCGCATCACAAGGTCAGCTGGCCGCTTCGCGTCCGAGCCGGATCCTTCCTGCGATCCCGTGAATTTCACGAGGATTGTTCCGTTCTCGAGGTATGCGAGTGGTGGAGCTGCCTCGTACTGAGGGCTTGGTGGTTCCACCGATGTCGCCAGGTAGCGCAGAATTATTCCGTTCGCTCCGAAGAGACTCACTCGATTCTGAGAAGGATCGGTTACCCAGAGCGAATCGTGATTGAATCCGAAGAATCCGAAGCCTGTGAATTCGCCGGGGCCCTGTCCTGCCTGGCCCATCGTGCGAACGAATTTTCCGGTCGAATCAAAGACTCGAATCGTCTTGTCTTCCGGCTGCATGATGAAGATCAACCCCTTGCGATTGATCTTGAGCCCTGAGACACGCGTAACGATTTCCTGGGGGATGGTGGAGTTTCCGATCGTCAGGTCCTTGACGAGTTCGAACACCGCGGGCGGATTGTCAAAGGAGCGATCGAAGGCAGCTTCCGCGGGCACGGCCGCCTCACTGGAAACCATGCCTACGCTGCCGTTGCTATCGGCCCTGGCTACGGCGGCGGCGCTGCCTGACTTTCCACCGTCGCCACCGCAGCTCGCTGCAATGATTGCGAGCACCAGTCCCACCCGTAGCTTCTTGGCGCGAGCACCAATTCTCATCTCACCGTGCACAATTACCTCTATTCTGGAGAGCCGAAGCAGACTTCGCCGCAATCGAACTGTACCTCATGCCGCACCGTGTCCTCAAGTGGAACGTTTGCAGATTGCCCTTCCGCGGTCAGTCCGGAGCATCCGTTTGCATCCGGAGCATCCGCTATCCAAAGCCTTGCTGCTCACCCTGAATCGGTGTCAGTTTTACCTATGGTCACCAGATCGCCCGAGCACGACGCACCAATGAGGAATTCAATAATGAAGTCCATACGCCACCTACTCACGCTTGCGATAACAACATTCGCGATCGCACCGATGCTGTCCGCCCAGGCGCGACCTGCAGGTACTGTCGATTCAGCTCTCTTTCGCGGACTGAGCTACCGCTATGTCGGCCCCAACATCGGTGGTCGCGTCACGACCGTAACGGGAGTGCCAACGCAACCGACAACGTTCTACATGGGCGTGGCAAGCGGCGGTGTTTTCAAGACAACCGACAACGGCACCACCTGGCTTCCTGTAACCGACGGAAAAGTGCCGGTCGGTTCCACAGGATCAATTGCCGTCGCTGATTCGGACCCCAACACGGTCTACATAGGCACCGGATCTGATGGTGTGCGCAGCAATGTTTCCACCGGGCGCGGCGTGTACAAGAGCACCGATGCCGGGAACAGCTGGCAGTTCGCGGGACTGTATGATGTTGGTCAGATCGGTGCAGTGCGCATCCACCCGACCAATCCCGATATCGTCTGGGTTGCAGCCAACGGCGACATTTTCAAGAAGAGCGTCGCGCGCGGCATTTACAAGTCAGTCGACGGTGGTCGCAACTGGCGCAAGACTCTTTTCGTCAGCGACAGCAGCGGCGCGATGGATGTCGAGATCATGCCGGGCAACCCCAACACTTTGTACGCGTGGATCTCGCGCATCGAGCGCAAGCCGTGGACAATTATCAGCGGGTCGCGCGAAGGCGGTTTTTACAAGAGCACCGATGCGGGCGAGACATGGAGGCGCGTAACTCAGGGACTTCCCGGCAATCTCATTGGCAAGGCTAATCTCGCCGTCACCGCAGCGAATCCCAATCGGATCTACGCTCTCATCGAAGCGTCACCGGGCGGAGGTTTGTATCGCTCGGACAACGGCGGTGAAACATGGCAGCTAGTGAATTCCACAGAGGCACTCACCCAGCGCCCCTTCTACTACACAACAATTGGCGCCGATCCAACCAACGCCGACATCGTGTACGCAGGAGCAGAATCTTTCTTCAAGTCAACCGATGCGGGCGTTACGGTAACACGCATGGCCACGCCGCATACCGACAATCATGATATCTGGATCAATCCCACCAATGGGAACATCATGGTCCAGGCGAATGACGGCGGCGCCAACGTGTCGACCGATGGTGGTCGAACATGGAGCACACAGAGCAACCAGCCGACGTCGGAGATTTACGGAATCTGGACCGACAATGAATTCCCCTACAACCTGTACGGCGCGCAACAGGACAACAACACTGTAATTATTTCCTCGCTTGCAATCGGCGGCACGCAGGGAGTCGACAGGCGCGGCGGGCCTGGATGTGAAACTGGTCCGATCCTGCCGCACCCACGCGGCCCGGATATCATCTACGGTTCCTGCAAGGGACAGTACGAAGTCTTCTTCGCAAAGTCGGGACAGACGCGGCAATACTGGGTTGGCGGACAGTCTCTCTATGGGAACGACGCCAAGGATCTCATCCTCCGCTTCCAGCGCGTATCGCCGATGAACACGTCGCCGCATGACCCAGACGTTCTCTACTATGGATCGCAAAAGGTGCATCGCACACGCGACTACGGGAAAACCTGGGAGACGATCAGTCCTGATCTCACCTGGTTTCCGCCCTGCTGCCAGGGCGCGAGCGGTGAGCCGATCACGCGCGACGTTACCGGGGAGGAGTTCTACAGCACTCTCTACGCGATCGCAGAATCGCCACTCGAGGCCGGCGTGATATGGACCGGCGCCAATGATGGACCATTCTTCGTCACGCGCGACAACGGCAAATCATGGACAAATGTCACCCCGCGCGATCTCACACTCGGCGGTCGCGTGGCGTGGATCGAGCCATCAAAGCATCGTCGAGGATCGGCGTACTATGCGGTGTATCGCTATCTGCACGGTGACTACGCGCCATACATCTACCGTACCGATGATTATGGCCGGAACTGGACGAAACTCACCAACGGACAAAACGGAATTCCGGCCGACGCGCCCACACGCGCGATTCGCGAAGATCCCAACCGGGAAGGGTTGCTGTTTGCCGGAACCGAGTTCGGGATGTTCGTCTCATTCAACAATGGCGCCAACTGGCAGTCGTTCCAGTTGAATCTTCCCAACGTACCGATCAATGACATCAGGATTCACAACAAGGATCTGATAGTTGCAACGCAGGGACGCGGCTTCTGGATTATCGACAACATCAGTTCTGTCGAGCAGATGGGTGGAGCCGCGCAGCAAAGTGCGTCGCAGGTTCATCTTTATAAGCCGCGCGATGGATATCGCACACGCACCGCGCCGGGCTTGTACGGTCCGACAATAGAGTATTTCCTCCCCAGTGCTACGACGGAGCCCATAACCATCGAGATCCTGGATGAGAAGGGCACAGCTGTGAATAAATACTCGAATGCACCTGTTGCTCCTGCTGGCGCTGCTGCTGCGCCAGCAGGGGGAGGGGGAGGACGCGGTGGTGCAGGCGGAGGACGCGGTGCGGCGGCTGGCGCTGCCGCTGCTGGCGGTGGTGGTGGTGGTGGCGGCGGACGTGGCGGTCGCGGTGGTGCTGTTGGAAGTGGATCTGCGACCGGCGTTACACCTAACACTGTGAGCGCCAAGGCCGGTCTCAACAGATTCGTCTGGGGAATGCAGCACAATTCTGGAATGCTCGCGCCTCCGGGTTCGTATCGTGCGCGACTCAGCGTGGGGTCCACAACTCTCACGACGGACTTCAAGGTACTGGTAGATCCGAGACTGGCAGCCGAAGGCGTCACGGCACAGGACCTTGCAGTGCTGTTCGAGCACAACACGCGCATGAACGAATTGAACAACGCAGTTCGCGCTGCCAACACCAGAATCATGCAAGCTGAAACGCGACTGCGCGGTGCAACTGGAGTCGCGGCGGATACGCTCACCAAACTGCAGGCAATCGCGGCGAAGATTCGCGATGAACCGGTACGGTACGGCAAGCCAGGGCTGGAGGAGCACATCACCTATCTTCGCGGGATGACAGCCAACGTTGAGCAGCATCCCGGAAGCGATGCGCTCGCGCGCTATGCTGTACTCAAGAAGGATCTGGATGCGGTGGTCGCGGATTTGAATCGCGTGCTAGGTCCGGCGCGCTGACGGAAGCGAACCTGTCGTGCGCATCGTTCAGATAGTAAGAAACTAGTGGCTCGCTTTAAAGAAACGTTTGTCATCCCGGCGAAGGCCGGGATCCACGTAGACTCGAAAAAATGGATCCCGGCTTATGCCGGGATGACAGAATTCCTGCTACGCCACCGCCGCGTGACTTGTGCCGCGCTCCTCTGCTGCCTGGCCTGCGGTGACCAGAAGGTCACGGCGGGTGCCAGCAGCGTCCGAGACAGCGCCGGCATCACCATCGTCGACAATAAGTCTCCAATGTTGTCCGGCGATCAGGAATGGCAGGTGGACACGACCGCAATCGTGCGCATCGATGGCACGCGCTACCCACTCGTGAGAGTTGAAAGCGCGTTCCGTCTGACCGATGGACGCATTGTTGTTGCCGATGGCGGCACGAATCTTCTTCGGATCTTCGACAAAACTGGTGCAACTGCGGATACACTGGGAAACGAGGGAGATGGCCCGCACGAGTTTCGCTACCTGTACCGCGCCTTTCCCGGCAGTGCAGACAGCATCCTGGTGAGTGACGGAAGTCGCAACTACCTCGCGGTCATTCCGCCAAATGGAGGCAAATGGCGGCAGCTGCCGATTGAAGAGTTTCTCATGGTGATAAACGGCGTCTTCAGCAGCGGTTCTCTTCTCATGGTGCCGGGGATGGAGCCGGCGATGCTTTCCGATGGCAGCGAAAAACAATGGGTCGATTCCAGCAACTTCCATCTCGCAAACTCACAAGGAAAGTCGAAGGGAAAGATCGGCCCCTTCCCCACCGGAATCACCTTCACCTCCCCAACCACGATCGGCTCCCTCGCCTTTGGGCCGCTGGGATATGCAGAGGTTGGCGGGCCCAGCCTCTTTGTGGCCTGGTCGCAGGAGTATTCAATCAAGGTCTTCACTGATGACAACGTCCTCTCGCGCATCATCCGTCGCAGTTGGACTCCTGCAGCAGTGCGTCCCGCGCACATCGCAGCCTGGAAGGAAAGAATGCTGTTGGGGCTCACAGGTGCGAAAGCCCAGGAGATGCAGGAGGAGGTGACGGGTGCGAGATTCGCCGAACAGCAGCCGGCGCACGCCGAAATCCAGAGCGACCGCGTTGGCAATCTCTGGGTGAACGAATACAGACCCGAGAACGAGCTACCGGCGTGGCGTGCGCACTGGGGCAGCACGACCGCAACTCGCTGGAGCGTTTTTGATGCCAGTGGTCGCTGGGTGACCGATGTAACCCTTCCGCCACGATTTCACCCAACCGACATCGGGAACGACTACGTCGTCGGCGTTTTCGTTGACGCCGATGACGTGGAGACTGTGCGAGTGTTGACTCTGCGCAAGGCCGACCGCAAGTGATGTCGTGAGCCGCGACGGGTTTTCTCCTTGCGATACGGCACTCGGTCGGGCTGGATTCGTCCCCGCATCACGACTAGATATGTGATGATGAAGCGTGTTTCCATATCAGAGTTCAGAGCTCACCTATCCAAGTACATTCGCGTGGTTCGCCGTGGAGGCGAAGTGCATGTGCTGAACCGCGGCACCCTCGTTGCGCGGCTGGTGTCACCAACTGCAGTGACGGATTGCACCGCCCTACGGCAGAGGCTAATTGCTAGCGGTGTATTGCGAGCCGGGTCCGGTACAAGCGGTGCGCTTCTCAAGACTCCGCCACTCAGAGTGGACGCGAATATCGGCGGCGCCCTGCACGCTGAGCGCGACTAGCATTCCCGCTGGCAGCCATACTGTGAACAAGGCTGCGTGTGCGTTCATCCTGAGCAGGCTTGCCACACACAGATCACCGGGCACCAACCCGGGTGACAGATTCCAAGCATGGCACACTCGGCAAACGACTAGTTTGCTGGATATTATGAGCGTGCGCATCGTCCAGCTCGGCTCTGACCGCCTACCCGGTGAGGGCCTTCGACTCGGCACCGTGAGGCGTCCCCCTCGCGGCGTCGCGAAAAGTGAATTCGCATCCAAGGATTTCTACGATGTCTGGTTGCCGACCCTCGCGCCCACCGCCGAAACGATCAAGCTCGGTCAGAACGCGAATAACGATCGCGAGTGGGCTCGCTTCATCAAGAAGTACCGCGCAGAGATGGCTTCGCCCGCAACGCGAGCAACGCTCGATCTTCTCGCAGCTCTCTCGCATCAAACAGACTTCTCAGTGGGCTGCTATTGCGAGAATGAATCGCGCTGTCACAGGTCGGCGTTGCGCGCGCTATTGTTAGAGCGCGGCGCCAAGTTTTCCTAGTCTCGTCATTCCCGAGAAAGCGGGAACCCAGAGAAGTCGACACTGGGTTCCCGCTTTCGCGGGAATGACAGGTAGTGCATCCCACATCGGAGTATTTCAGTTATGCAACCAAGTCGCTTCCTCGTAACCGGTGGCAGCCAGGGCATCGGTGCCGCCATGGTCGAACGCGCCCGCAATGCGGGGCACCAGGTGGTGTTCACCGGGCGTGACACGCAACGCATCCAGAATGTCGCAGACAAAACCGGCGCGCACGGAATTGCGGCCGACGTCGCCAGTGGTGATGACAATGCGCGCACCGTGCAATTATGTCGCGACCGCATGGGAGGCATCGATGTCCTCATCAACAACGCAGCCTATGCGTATCGCGCTGAAATCGGCGCAGTTGATCTCGCCGCCATGCGCGCAATGTTCGACGTCAATGTTTTCGGAATGGTCGACATCACCAACCGTGTGGTACCCATGATGAAGGAGCAAGGACAGGGCGACATAGTGACCATCGCGTCCACTTCCGGAATGAAAGGGGCCGCGGGTGGCACGCCATACGGAGGAAGCAAGTGGGCCGTGCGCGGAATCGCCCAGTGCTGGCAGGCCGAACTCCGGCCCCACAGCATCCGCGTAGTTTGCGTTTGCCCATCAGAAGTGCAGACCAACTTCGGTGGCAAGTCGGGTCGCAACAATCCCAACAAACTCTTTGCCGACGATATTGCCGCCACCATAATGGCCGCGCTCGAGATGGAACGCCGGGCACTCTGGCCGGAATTGGCGGTGTTCGCCAACAATCCCTGGAAGGAAGACTGACGCTGACGCTAAACTGACGCTCACACAGAACTTCTGGCTGCTGGCCGTGTAGTCGAGGAGTCCGTATTTTCACTGGCCCGGAGCTGCCAGGTGGGCACGGCCGTGTTACCCTGCAAGGGAGCATCGCAATGAGATTCGTTGTACCAGCAGCCATGTGCGCACTGGCCCTCCCCATGTTGCCTGCGCAATCAGGTGCCCAGCGAGTCTCGGGCACTGTGCGCGACGAAGCAGGCGCACCCGTAAGGGCGGCGATCGTTTCGGCGTTCTCCGGAAAAGACACCGCCGCGGTCACGCTTACTCGCACCGACGGCGGTTTTCAGCTCGCCCTTCCCCGAAAGGATCTGACCCTGCTCGTGCGCGCAATTGGATTGCAACCGGTACGGATTTCGCTGCGTGCTGGCATCGACAGCGTCGTGAGCGTGCGCATGACGCGCATCGTATTCAGGCTGGCAGCAGTCAGCGTTAGGGAATTCACAAGCTGCGCCAAGACGCAGACTGGCACCGCGAATATTTACGATGTGTGGCAGGAGGTCACGACTGCGCTGGAGAACACGCGACTGGTTCGAGATTCCAAGCAGCGCGTCTTCGACTACATCATGTACCAGCGAATGACGGATGCAGAGACGGGCAAGGTGAGAGTGTTGCGAAATGACAGCTCGAGTTGGAGATCAACACGTCCATTCAAGGTCACACCTCCCAAAGAGCTCGCATCCAGAGGATACGTCGTAGAAGATTTCAAAGGGATGCGAGGTTCCGAACCAAGCCTGCTTTATCGCGCGCCCGATGAAATGGTGCTGCTTGATGAGACCTTTCAAACGACGCATTGCTTCTGGGCCTCGCATGGCGACGGCGCGAATCAGGGAATGATCGGCGTCTACTTCATGCCCGTGTCGGGAATCAAGATCAATGACATCCGCGGAGTATTCTGGATTGACTCAACGTCCTATGAGCTGAAGCGACTCGACTACATCTACACCCAGATCGTGCCTCCTCCGCCGCCGCAGCGAAACGCGGGAGCAGCCAGTACCGCAACCATTGATTCAGCGGCCGACACAGTTCAGGCCAGGGGAGTGGAGCCCGGCCTCAGAAACCCGGAGCCCGGTGGAATCCTGCTCTTCGCCAGACTTCCGGACGGCACGTTCATCATCCCCGACTGGTGCATCTACCTGAACGACACCTGGCCACGTCGCGCCGTTCCCGGAGAGCCACTCAAGCAACCGCGCATGTTGCACGAGACGGGTGGGACGGTGGTCAAGGTCTCCGGCGGCTAGTGTCCGCTCATCTCACAATGATTCCGCCGCGATTGCCAATCTCGATGCTGCCATAGCGCTGCTTGAAAGACTCCGGTAGCGGCCTGTCGCCCGGGATGGAAAGCCATAAGCGCAGCATGTGCCGGCGTCGTTCAGCTTCCGGCCAGTCAACAAATGCCGAACGGTCGTGCAGCAGTGAATGATTGTAAACGAACTGCATATCTCCAGGCTTGAGTCGCATGCTGAAATTGAGCCGCGCATCATTCGCCAGCTTGTCGAAGAGATCCAGTGCCTCAACATGCCCCGCGGTCAACCGCGGCGCTTCGGGAAAACGCTGCGCTGAATCGATGTACTGGCGCTGATAAATGACGGTGAGAAATCCTGCGTGCCAGTTGAACACAGGTATGGTAAAGAACGGCTTCTCACCCGGCGGCACCTCGCCGCGCCGGTCTGTCGCAATTTCACCGAAGAGATAGCCCAGCAAGTCGGAACGATCGCGACAGATAACGTTGTACATGGTTGCCGCGCTCACCAGCAGTGAATCGCCACCTTCGCGCGCTTCGTTCAAACACAACAACCCGACAACATCAGACGAATCGGTGTGAAAAGTCTGGCGTTCGCTTGTCTGATAGATGCGTGTGTTGGGATCGCGGCTGTCCGCACCGGTGTCCCGCACATGACCCAGCAGATCACCTTTGGCGTTCTGTGAGCGCGCGCGTCCGAGCTGTGCTCCAATTCCGCAAAAAACTGTTGACGCCACTTCTTCACCCATGCGATCGACCGGAAGTCCACTGATCACCTCGAAGCCGATCCCCTGAATAAGCGTTTCTCTCAGCTTGTCCAGCTTCACGCGGAGTCGAGGCACGCTGAAGTTCTCGGCGTTCAGGTGGACGAGATCGCGGTGTGCTGAAAGAAAGTTCCGCGCTGCATGCTCCAGCTCGGCCAGTTCTGGCGCCGACAGCGTCCAGCGCCATCTATCTGGAGCTGCGCTCATTTCCGCGCCAATCCAGGCAGCGGGAATGGAAAGACTTCCTGGCAGGTTGGAGAGCACTGTCATCTTGAAGCCCAGAGTATACTTAGACCGCCCGATACTAGCAGCTGACGAGAACGCTTGCTCGCACGCCACAGCTTGTACACGAACGTACCCGGCAGTAGGTTGACAAGAGAATCTAGGTGACTTGGCGCACCGAATTTCCCGATGCAACCGGGATCGGCGCGACTGCAAATTGGACGCGTGATTCAGGGCGCGTGCTGTCCTGGTAGGCTCGGTAAGGAGCGGTCATGAAGCACCGTAGCGCTCGGCGCCACAGCATCCCATCGTTGGACAGCCGGGCCATCGCGGGACTCGAACCGGTTCGCCGCGCGTACCATGTCCGGGGCAATTGTGCATACTGACGCGAACCGGATCGTCGAGCTTGTTGCGCATCTGACTTCGGAAGAAAGCGATGCGAGCCGGATCGCTGACAAGGCGGTGTTGACATGGCACGATATTGATGCCGCGCTGTCTCCAATTGTCGGCGAGCGGGGGGTAGCCGCCCTCTATAAACGAAGCCTTTACCTCACACGCGCCGACTATCCCTGGCTGGGCGCGGCATACGATAGCGCTCTCGCGCCAGGCGACTTTGCAGAGTTGCACAACGCGCTGTCACAGCAGCCAGGCAAAGACGTCGCCGCTGCGACTTCGGCGCTGCTTCAGAAATTCTCCGATCTTCTGACCAGTCTGATCGGCGGATCGCTCACCGAACGGCTTTTGCGATCCGTTTGGGACAAACATTCAGGCGGCCATGCCGCGCAGGCGATGTCCCCGTGACAAAGCGCAAGGCAACGATCCACCGCCTCGAAACGGGTGTTGCTGGGCTGGACGAAGTACTAGGCGGAGGGCTGCCGGAATTCTCGTTCAATATCATCGCCGGACCTCCGGGCTCAGGAAAGACAACGCTTGCGCACCAGATCATGTTCGCGATGGCAACGCAGAAGCGGCCCGCGATTTATTTCACTGTGCTCGGTGAGCCGCCGCTCAAGATGCTGCGCTATCAGCAACAGTTCGAATACTTCGACAGCGAAAAAGTCAACCACTCCATCCGGTTCATATACCTTGGCGATGAGACGGCAACCGGGGACCTGGACAAGGTCTTGCAACGCATTGTCGCAGAGGTGGAAAAGCACGGACCGGCTCTGGTTTTTGTCGACTCTTTTCGTTCCGTGGCCCTCACCAGTGAGAGCAACGGCAGCTCGTTCATCACCATGCAGCGCTTTGTACAGCAACTGGGTACACTGATGACGAGCTGGCAGTCCACCACGTTCCTGATTGGCGAATACTTCAGCGAGGTCGACCCCAATCCGATTTTTACCCTCGCGGATGGTTTGATCTGGTTGAGCCAGAGTGTTCAGCGTAACTCTGTTGTGCGGAAGATGGAAATCAAGAAGATGCGTGGGCAAGCCACATTGCCCGGGCTGCACACCTTTCGCATCAGCGCCGCCGGGCTCAAGGTATTTGCGCCACCGCAACTCGGAGCAACGTCTGAAAACGGGGCCGTGCCGCCGGCGGGCCGTCGCTTGAGCATGGGCGTGCCCGGTCTGGACGAGATGATGGGAGGCGGACTGCCGCAAGGATATTCTCTGCTTGTCGCGGGCCCATCCGGATCGGGGAAGAGCGTCATGGCGTCTGCCTTTCTCGCGGAAGGAGCGCGTCTTGGTGAAACAGGAGTGATCGCTGCGTTTGAGCAACGCCCCAACAGATCACGCGGCCAGGCGATGGCAGACCTCATCGAAGATGGCCGTGTCGGTGTGGTGGACACGCGCGTGTCGAGTCTCTCGGTTGATGAGATTGCGTTGCTCCTCATTGCGGAAATCAAGCGGCTCAAAGCGACCCGCGTCGTCATCGATTCACTTTCGGGATTCGAGCTGTCATTGGCACCAACCTTTCGCGAGGACTTTCGCGAATCGCTGGCGCGGATGGTTTCGGCGCTGGCGAGTACCGGCGCCACGGTGCTCATGACATCCGAGTTGGAAGACCGCTATACCGAACTGCGCTTCAGCCCTTACGGTACCGCGTTCCTGACAGACGCGATCATTGTACAGCGGTACATCGAGGTCGATAGCCGCCTGCAGCGGATGATGGCTGTTGTGAAGGTGAGGGCAAGCGCGCACTCGAATGGGCTGCACCTGTTTCACATCGACGCTGACGGCATCAAGGTCGGCGCGATGCTCGCGGATCAGGAGGGATTGCTCGGCGGATCCCCGACGAGGCGCACCCTGCCGGCTGAATCCATGCTCGGTGTAAACGATGACTGAGTCCTACGCCGGAGCGTCGCCATGATGGAGCGACCGCAAAAGCGCCAGGTGGCCGCTGCGACGCGTACACTTGCAAGGCTCAACGAACAGGCGGATGCAGTGCGAGCTGAGCTTGCCAGAATGCTCACCAGCCTGGCGGACGTTCGCCGTGACCTGTCCGGGAAACGTGGCGCGGACCTCAGAGAGGCGAACGAGCAATTGGTGCTCGCGGCGCTCCAGGCAGAGACGATAGCCGAAACAGCGGTCAATAACCTCGGCGACCTGGCCCGCTCGAGCCAGCGCGATGCTTTGACAGATACTCCCAATCGCGCTCTAATGCTTGACCGCATGGAAATCGCAATCGCCATGGCGCGACGGCATCAAACGCACGCCGCGCTGCTCTTTCTCGATCTGGATTTCTTCAAGCGCATCAACGACTCGATGGGACATACAGTTGGTGATGAGGTACTGCAACTCGTGGCGCGGCGACTGGAGTCGGTCGTGCGCGATTCCGACACGGTCAGCCGCTACAGCGGCGATGAATTCCTTGTGCTTCTGGTCGATATGGTTCACGAATCAGATGCTGCTCTGATTGCCGCGAAGATTCTGGCTGCGCTCTCGGCACCAAGTATCATCGGCGGACATGTGGTGCGCCTGTCGGCGAGCATCGGGATCAGCATCTATCCAAACGACGGGGAGGACACGGCGACGCTCATCAACCGGGCCGACAATGCGATGTACCGCGCCAAAAGAAGTGGACGCGGCACATTCGAGTTCTACACCGAGAACCTCGCGGCTGACGGCGAACACTTGCACCTTATCGGCGAGGCAGCGACCGAGCCGGCCCAACACGACGAGATGACGCTACCCGAGAGGGAACTGCGCCTGCATCATCTGCGGGAAGCCAATGAGCAGTTGGTTCTTTCGGCGCTGACCGCGCAGGATCTGGAAGCGCAGGCCGAAGAAGCTCATCACCGACAGATAAAGTTTCTGGCGATGGTGGCGCATGAGTTGCGCGACCCGTTGAACCCGATACGGACGGCGGCCGAGTTACTGGAACACGCCAGAGCCGATGAGGAGATGCTCGCCCGGCTGAAAGTGGTCATCGAGCGCCAGGTTGCTCACATGACAAGGCTGGTCGATGATCTCCTCGACGGATCGCGAGTAAGCACCGGCAAGTTCCGCATCGAGCGTAGCGTTGTCGAGCTGACCGGTCTGCTGAATCAGGCAGTCGAAACCAGCCGGCCTGCAATTGCCTCGCGGCATCAGAATCTGGTGGTGCAGATACCACCCAACCCATTCTCTGTCGAGGGCGATCCGATCCGTCTTGCCCAGGTTTTCAGGAATCTGCTGGACAACGCATCGAAGTACAGCCGGGCAGGCGGCGAGATCGGGCTTACCGTGGTGATACTCGACAAGACCACTGTGGTCACTGTTTCTGACAACGGTATCGGAATCTCGCCAGAGTCATTGCCGCATGTATTCGACCTTTTCGTGCAGGGCCCACGAGCCCGAGCCTTCCACGGCGGCGGCCTTGGCATTGGATTGGCGGTTGTTCGCGAGCTTGTCGAGGCGCACGGAGGCACCGTCGTCGGACGAAGCGCCGGAATGGATCTCGGCAGCGAGTTTGTTGTCACGCTGCCAATTGTCGGCGAGTTACCCCCCGGCTAGTATTTTCATCCGTCATTCCCGCGAAGCCTGTCCTCGCGAAGGCGGGGAGCGGGAATCCAGTGTCGTCTTCGCTGGACTACGGAGCAGCCGAGTTTTGACGAGTCCCTTTGGCGCAACGAACGCGCAGGAAGTACGTTAGGGCAGGGGTTAGCTACACCATCATCGATGCCGGTGGCGTGGCCTGGAGCGCCGAACTTACCGTGGCGCTTTTCCCCGGATCGGCATCCGCGATGTACTACGTTCGCTTCAGCTGTCGCACACGATGATCATTTCACGTTTATTGAGGATTGCACCATGCGCAGATTGAACAAACTCTCAATCGTCATCGCATTGCGAACCGCCGCTGTAAGCGTCGCAATCGCAGCATTCATCTCTGCAACCTTCGCAGTGGATGTTCAGGCCCAGGGAGGCACTGGCGGCGCAGCAGGTGGCGCCGGCGCGCGAGGCGGAACCGGCCGCGGCGGAGATACCACGGCAGCAGGCAGACAGGGAGCCGCGGGCGCCGCACGCGGTGGACGCGACGCGGGAGCTGCACCAGCAATTCCCAACGGAGTGCTCGGCGGACTTCGCATGACCGCGGCAGACAGCATGGTCAAACAGATTGTCGGCCGGCTCGACTTCAATGCTTACAAGGAAAATGTCCGCGGACTCACACTTTTCGGCGACAGACAACAGGGAACGCAGCGCAACGTGGACGCCATGTTGTGGATTGAGGCGCAGCTAAAGAGCTGGGGCTATGTCGTCGAACGCATCACGTATGACTATCGCAGCAACATCGACTCCGCACCAGGCAAACGCGAACAGGTCTACGCTACAAAAGTCGGCACGACGGTTCCGCAGGAGATGTACATCATCGGAGGGCACATGGACGGACGTGGCGGCGGAGAAGCCGCTAACGACGACGGCTCCGGCACCGCTCTGGTAATGCAAATTGCTCGCATCCTGGCATCGCCGGATATCCAGACAACTCGTTCGGTCCGTTTTGCTCTCTGGAACAACGAAGAAACTGGAACGAACGGAGCCCGGGCCTATGTTGCACAGCGCCAGGCGTTGCAGGGCATCGAGAACCCACCGGGTTCAAAGAAATACCCGGAACCGAAATGGCTCGGGATGATCCAGCATGACATGATGTTGTGGGATCACGGCAACCCGGTGCAGTTCCTCCAGGTACTCGACGCCGATGTCGACATCGAGTTTCAGATGAACTCGACGATGGCAGATCAATCGGCTGCTCTTGCACTAAAGCTCCTCGGAGCCAATCGCATGTTCGCGACCGACTATCCGGCCGTGATGAGCGGCTCGATGAGTAACACTGATTCGGGTCCATTCATGAACGTCGTCGCCGCTGTAAGTCTCCGCGAGAACAGACGCCTGTATGAAACAGGAAGAAGAGCCAATCCTACGTGGCATCAGCGCACAGATCTTTTCGTCACCTTCTCCGACGCTGATTTCCGTCTGGGATTCAACGCGATGCAAACAACGCTCGGCGCGGTGGCGAAGCTTGTCGAGGCAACGATTGTAAAGTGATGTCATTCCCGCGAAAGCGGGAACCCATTTTCAAATGGCCTCGTCATTCCCGCGAAGCGGGAATGACAGTTGAATGGATCAGCATGGCCATTCCGGTAGGTGTCCGCCAGCTCCACTTCACCTCGCTTATTCCGGTACGGATCTCGCTGCAGATAATGGTCGGAGGCCGAGCGGCAGCTACTCAGCTGCAAGCAGGCGACTGCGTGGAATTTGAGCACCCGAAAGTACGGGGCCTCCAAAGATCCGCAGCCAAGCGCGATATCGCTCGGTCTCCACTTCTTTTCCCAATTGAGGGACTTGACGCTATAGGCCGCACTGAATCTGCGAATCTGGTAGCAATCGAGAGTAACGGCCCGGACTAAAACCACAGGAGAACCAAGAGTCCGGGCCAGCGCGTCGCGAGTGCGTGCATTCACTTGCGGCGCGCTTTGCTTTGGGTCGCCTTGACTATCGTCCCCGGCGGGACAAATATCCTCTGCAGCACTGCCTCCATTTGCCTTCCCGCACCGGCCCAAAACGATGATAGCGTCACACCAGAAACTCATTGCACTCCTTCTCATTTCCATGGCAGGACTTTCCTGTTCTGCCATGCGAACACCAACACCGGAACCCGCTGCCGGCACTGCGACCACGCCAACCGCAGCTGGCGGCCAGCAGCCCGCTGGAGCTGCCGCCGCGGCTCCGCGTCCGCTGGACGATGCACGTACCACGGCATTCAAGACCGAAGTGCGCGCCAAAATCGACAGCATGGCCACCTTCACGCAGCAGGTTGTCGACCAGGTGTTCTCTTTCGGAGAGCTGGGCTTTCAGGAAGTGGAAACCTCAAAGTTCCTCGTGAAGATCCTGCGCGAAAACGGATTCACAGTGCGCGAAGGAATCGCCGGCATTCCCACCGCCTGGTGGGCCACATGGGGCAATGGCAGCCCGGTGATCTCGCTCGGCTCCGACATCGATGGAATTCCGCAGTCGTCGCAGAAACCCGGAGTTCCGCGCCACGATCCCATCGTCCCGGGCGCACCGGGTCACGGCGAGGGCCACAATTCGGGACAGGCGCTCAACATCACCGCGGCGATCGCGGTGAAGCGAATCATGGAACGTGAACGCATTCCCGGTACCATCCACATCTGGCCCGGCGTTGCGGAAGAACTGGTCGCGACCAAGGCGTATTTCGTGCGCGAAGGAATGTTCAGGGATGTTGACGCCGCGATTTTCTCGCACGTCAGCAGCAACATGGCAGTTTCATGGGGAAACGCATCCGGCAACGCGCTAATTTCCGCGGAATTCAGTTTCACGGGCACACCCTCGCACGCGGCTGGAAGTCCCTGGCTGGGGCGTAGCGCCCTCGATGCAGTCGAGTTGATGAATATTGCGTGGAACTATCGCCGCGAACATCTGCGCTACCAGCAACGCTCGCACTATGTAGTCACCGACGGTGGCGATCAGCCCAATGTGGTCCCCGGCACCGCATCCGTCTGGTACTACTTTCGCGAGACAGATGCCGCGCGCACTCAGGAGCTCATGAAGATCGGCAACGAGATCGCCGCAGGCGCGGCTCAAATGACAGGAGCCAAACTGGCATCGGTTCGAATACTCGGTAGCGCGTGGCCGCAACATTTCAACAGGCCGATTGCCGAAGCAATGCACGAAAATATCAGGGCCGTTGGCGCGCCCAAATGGAGCGAGGACGATCAGACCTTTGCCAGAGCAGTGCAGCAGGGACTTGGCCTCGGCTCGCGCGGCCTCGCGACGAGCGTTGCGTTGAATGTGGGATTGCCGACTCCCGAGTCTTCGATGACAGGAGGCGGTTCCGATGACATCGGCGATGTCACCTGGACGTTGCCGACTGTTACCCTCCGCTTTCCATCGAACATTCCCGGAGTGCCGGCGCACAACTGGGCTTCAGGCATCGCAATGGCAACGCCGGTGGCACACAAGGGCGCTACCGCAGGCGCGAAGGTGATGGCGATGACGCTATTGGACTTGATGCTCAAGCCCGAACTGGTGTCGAACGCAAAAACTTATTTCGCAACGCAGACACGAGACTTGAAGTACTTCCCGTTGATGCGTCCGGAAGAAAAACCTGCAACTCATCTCAATACTGAAATCATGGGGAAGTATCGGGAGCAGATGCGCAAATTCTACTATGATCCCACGCGCTACAAGACCTACCTCGAGCAGCTCGGAATCAAGTATCCGCCAGGCTGAAGAGCCTCGACACGAAGAACACGAAGAAAACCAGAGGCACGAAGATTCATCGAGTCTTCGTGCCTTCGCCTTTCTTCGTGTTCTTCGTGTCAAAGCTTTTTCTTTTACCTGTAATTATCGAAATCCTTAAGCAATAGGAATGAAGATGAGTTCCGACACCGGCTGCAGAGCAGAACCGAGCATCGCGAAATACTTCTCATTGTACAATTTCCATTGTCCTACAGCGTGTACCACGCGCCCCATCGGAGGCTCGAACTTCGCGCCAAACTGGTATACCTGCGGCTGGAATGGCCCCGCCACATTGGTGTCATCATCGCCGTTCGCGGGAGCAATTGGATTGGACTCCGCACACCCCAGTCCATAAAACACGATAAAAAATGCAGCTGCTGCTAGGAGCAGGCAGTCGAACATGGCGCGTAGGATTCTCATCAATCAGCTCCTGTTAAGCGGTCTCTGCAGGGTCCGACCTCGGCAATGGTGACGGCCGTCACCACGTAGCGATCACGCAACACGTGACCTCCTGATGAGCATGCTGATCAGATAAGTGCAGATCAGCCAAGGGCTTGGAATCGAACACAGCCCTATTACATTGGACTTGAGATGACCGGACCAATCGCCGCGACTGGCGACGCCAAACGTGCAACGCTAACGCGCGAGCTTTCTGAGTTCCTAATCGAACTTTCGATCGCGCTGCACAAACACGCGATGTACCCGTCGGATCATCCCTCGCTCGCCCCTGCTGTCCACGGCGTAGTGCGCCGCGCTGAATTGCTCCTGCAGGACCGTTCCTCGATTTCACTCGGCGTCGCCAGGGACCAGCTCATCATTGAAGGCGTCGCCACCGACTCAAGACACTCGGTGCTGTCCGACCTTGCCCGCAGATTGCATCGCCACCATCTCGGCGCCATCACCTTCTATCAGGGAATCGATGACGTCGAGGTCTCGGACTTGTTGCTCACCCTCTCTGCTGATGCGGAGCGCGAAGGCGAGCCTCTCGGACTGGGACCACAAGCGAATCTGCAGGCATGGCAACATGCTCGCTTGCATCCACTCGCATTCGAGAAGCTCGAACTGCTCGAGGAAGGATCGGACGCTCAGCCAGCTTCCGGCGAGGACGCTGCTCGCTCAGGCGGACAGCGTGTCCGCGGGGCGCAGCTCTGGCTGGGGCTCGCGCGCGCTGCCATGGCTGGACAGATCGGCGACGATGAAGCACCACCAATGCAGCCAAGTGCAGTTGCGAAGGCGATCGATGATCATCCCAGCGGCGAAGCTTACGACCAGGTAATTGTGGGTTATTTACTGCAGATCGCGGATGAACTTCGCACCGCTGGAGGCGACGGCGCTGTGGAGTTGCGTCGCAGGACCTCCGTTCTCGTGCGCAAGCTGCGTCCCGAAACTTTGCAAAGACTTGTACAAATGGGCGGCGACAATGTACAGCGACGACGCTTCGTGCAGAACGCCGCGGATGGTATGGCGGTGGATGCGGTTGTGGAAATCCTCAAGGCCGCCGCCGAATCGTCACATCAGCAGATCTCGCACTCGCTTGTGAGGTTGCTGTCCAAGATGGCGGCTCACGCGGAGCACGGTGTGGTTGCCGGGCGAGCCATTGCTGACAAAGGGCTGCGAGATCAGGTATACCGACTTTTGTCCGACTGGGAACTCAAGGATCCCAACCCTGGTGCATACGGCGCTGCACTGGAACGCATCTCCCGCGCAAATCCACTTTTTGCAACAGCGATCGCGGCGCAGCACGGCAACAACGAAGAGCGGGTTGTCCAAACGGCCATCGAGGTTGGTTCCTCCGGTCCGAGAGTCGAGAAAGCAATAAGGCAATTGCTCACGACAGGTAAGTTCGAAACAATTCTGAACCTGCTGGACAAGGCACCCGAAGGGCCGGCGGCATCCTCCCTGCGAGAATGGATTGGAACGGCCTCAAGTATTTCGATCACTCTGGAGCGCGACCAGGTGGATTTCGCCCTCCTCGATCGTCTGATCGCGTTGGTTGGTATTCCTTCGGCGGAGCCTCTGCTTTCTGCGCTCGAAATCGCCGAGTCACGGTCGGTACGATACCAATTGATAAGCCGGCTGAAGCAGCTTGGACCCGCGATCGTGCCGGCGTTGGTTACCCGGCTCGATGATGAACGTTGGTACGTGCTCAGAAATATTCTGTTTTTGATTGATGAGGTAGCAGAACTGCCCCCCGGCTATTCGGTGAGCTCACTCGCCGCGCACGCCGACCCTCGCGTAAGACGGTACGCGCTGAAACTCCAGATAAAGGATGAAGACGAACGCAGCAATGCACTCGCGGCGGCGCTCTCCGACAGTGATCCCGAAATTGTGCGGCTGGGACTGAACGGCATGCAACGTGAAATCCCCGCGACGCTCATCGCCGTCGTGGAGCGGATGGCGACTGACCGCGCCACCGAGTCGGATGTGCGTGTGCTGGCGATACGCGCGCTGTCGCGCAGCAATTCACCTTCCGCGCTCGGCGCGCTCATCAGTCTCGTGGATGGCGGCAAGTCATTCCTTGGAAAAGCCCGTCTTGCCCCCAAGTCTCCCGAGATGTTGGCTGCGCTGCGCGCGCTTGCGATCGGGAAGCATGCCGACTCAGAAGTCGCCAGCATCATTGCCCGCGCAGCGACGTCCGGTGATACCGAGATTCGTGACGCTATCAGCCGTCCAGTGAGCAAGTGAGCGCTCCTGCGGTATTCCTCGGCGGCGTCGCTCGTGCGCTCGCGGCGATGGCGTTGTATCAGGAGGGCCATCCGCATCGCGAGCGCGCAATCGATTCAGCTTACATGGGCCTCATTGATCTGCGATCCGAGTCGGAGTATCCGCTTTTTACCTTTCTCGGCGACGAAGTCGTGTATGGCAATTTGCCACTGCGCGAAATGAGGGAATGGGAGTGGTCCAGAAAGTTGGCGGCAGCCGGCATTCAGCGCCTCGAGTTTCAGGGAACCACTTCGCGCGAAGACTTCGAGGTCTTCCTGCTCGACGTACTGGCACGGGTGACGCTGGCATTCATCGATACAGCGGAAGTCCGTCCGGTGCAGAGCAGCGGCATCAAGTTTGGCGCAGTTGGAATTCGAGGCGAGGCTGAATCTCAGAAGCCAGTTGTCACTGCCACTCTCTCGTTCAGCCTCGGCGCCGAGGCCAATGCGATGCGCTGGCTGCACGACGAAGTCAGTGATAGAGGCAATCTCCACATCGCGGAGGCTGAGGCTGTCGTGCGTTCCCTCGCGGTGGCAATGCACAGCGGCAGCCAGATTGTGCTTCCTCTGCTTCAGCTGAAGGAGTTCGATCAATACACGACGACGCATTCTCTCAACGTAAGTGTGCTTACGATGGGTCTCGCCGAGTACATGGGGATGGGCGCGGGAGATGTGCAGGCGTTTGGAATTGCGGGGCTCCTGCACGATCTGGGGAAGGTCCGCATTCCGAAGGAACTGCTGGTAAAACCGGGAAAGCTCACAACTGAAGAGCGCGATATCATTCGAAAGCATCCTGCCGATGGTGCACGCATCATTTTCGAGTCCGATGATAATCTCGAACTGGCGGCGATCGTCGCGCACGAGCACCACATCATGCTCAACGGCGGTGGGTATCCGGGTTTTCTGTACGAACGCCAGTGCCACAAGGCCAGCCATCTCGTGCATGTGTGCGATGTGTTTGATGCGCTAAGAACCAACCGTCCTTACCGTGATGCGTGGCCACTGGCAAGGGTGCTGCTCTACCTGGAGGAAAACGCCGGCACGATGTTCGACCCGGAAATCGTGGCCCCATTCACGACGATGATTCGAAAGAACGAAGCCGATGTTTCGGTGGTGACAGGTGAAGAGGAGCCCGTCGGACATCACGAGTTGCAGGTGGCAGAGATAGTCGAGGGAACGCAGAACGCTGAAGACTGAATACTGAAGTCTGAATGAACGACACTTCAGACTTCAGTATTCTGTAATCAGTATTCTGTAATCGCGCGAGGCGCGGAGCGGGAATCCATTTTCCTCCATCCCTCGCCGCGGTAGATTCCACCGTAAGTCTCGTCACCTGTCACTCGTCACTCGCACCACATGGATCAGATTCTTCTGGGAAAGGGCGAACAGCCCGTCTTTCTTCTGTCCAAATACGGCAACCGGCATGGTCTCGTGGCGGGCGCTACGGGTACAGGCAAAACCGTTTCGCTGCTCGTTATCGCTGAAGGCTTTTCCCGGATCGGCGTTCCCGTTTTTCTCGCCGACGTGAAGGGCGACGTCGCAGGTCTTGCGCTTCCCGGCGTGCCCAGCGAAAAACTGGCCGAGCGGGTGGCTCGCATTGGGATGCAGGGATTCTCGAACGAAGGGAGTCCCGTTGTATTCTGGGACCTGATGGGTAAGCTCGGCCATCCTGTGCGCACGACTGTAAGCGAAATGGGTCCCAACCTGCTGGGTCGCATTCTCGAGCTCAATGACATCCAATCGGGAGTGCTCGAGATCGCATTCAAGCTGGCCGACGACCAAGGATTGTTGTTGCTCGATCTCGACGACCTTCGCGCGCTCCTCGCTTATGTAGCGGAGAGCAAGGACGAGATCACCACCACCTACGGTCTCGTGAGCAAACAATCGATCGGCGCCATTCAGCGCGCGCTGCTGTCGCTGGAACGCGAAGGCGGCGCAGGGTTCTTCGGCGAGCCGGCGCTGGAACTCAGCGACATCATGCGCACCGACTTGAGCGGCAAGGGAATCATCAACATTCTTGCGGCGAACGAACTGATTCTCAAGCCGCGTCTCTATTCGAGTTTTCTGCTCTGGCTGTTGTCAGAGCTCTTCGAGAATCTTCCCGAGATAGGAGACCTCGACAAGCCCAAACTCGTATTCATTTTTGATGAGGCCCATCTGCTGTTCAACGATGCTCCTCCATCGCTAAGACAGCGGGTGGAGCAGGTCGTCCGCCTCATCCGATCCAAAGGAGTCGGCGTGTACTTCTGTTCGCAGTTCCCCGACGACATCCCCGGAGAAATACTCGGCCAGCTGGGAAATCGCGTTCAGCACGCTTTGCGCGCATACACACCGCGCGATCAGAAGGCCGTGCGCACCGCCGCCGAGACATTCGCGTCCAATCCCAAGATCAATGTTGCCGAGGTCATTTCACAGCTTGCTGTGGGCGAGGCCCTGGTCTCCACTCTCCAGGAGAAAGGAATTCCGATGCCGGTGGAGCGCACGCTCATGTGTCCACCGCGTTGTCGCATGGGTGCCATTACTCCGGAAGAGCGCGCAGCAGTGCGCGGGCGCAGCCCCGTGAGCGGCAAATACGATTCCCCCGTTAATCGCGAATCTGCTCACGAGATATTGAGCCGTCGAGCCGCACCGGCTGAGTCGCCAGCACCGAAATCCGCGCCGGTTCCACGACAGTCACCAAAATCCAAGCAGCAACCGCAAGCCGCTGAACGAGCCGGGAGCAACAGAGTGATGGATATTCTCCTCGGCACCAAGCGACGGCAAGGAGTGGTAGAATCGGTGGCCAAGGGGGCCATCCGTAGTCCGATGGGCAGGCAGATTCTGCGCGGAGTCCTGGGCGGCATACTCGGCGGATCGCGCCGCCGCTAAGCCTACGGCAGAATTCGATAACGCAGAATGATCGGCAGGTCGTTCGAGTCGCGGACTACTCCCCAAACATGTGTTCGTGTCGCGGCGAAGACGACCAGGGACGTGGGAAGTCGCAGCCGAAGCAACAGCCGACCGCCTGTGTCCATCACAACGCGCTCCTGCCTCCGCCAATCCTCGGCAATCCAGATCAATCCGTCTCCCATCAACTCCACTGACGAATAGGCCGGATAGTACTCGGGAACCCGCGCCTGCCTGCGGTATTCCGCTTCCGTTCGCGGGTTGTCTTTCGCTCGTTCGTTAATCAGTGAGTCTCGTTCGGCAGGCGAGACCCGGCGCGCAGTCATTGAAACGACGACGGGCGAAGAGAGTTGACCTGTTGCGATCGAAACGCTGCTGAACCTGAACTGTCCTGGTCTTCCGCCCCACACTTCACCTGGCTCGAATGCGAACACGTCACGCCCATCACGAGACCTCTGCAAACTGTTCGCAACGTCCAGCGGGGATCCAACCATCAGGGTGGAAGAGTCTATGGCGGTGCTCGCCCCACGACCCCGGCCGCTGCCAGCCGTGGTTGTGCCAGCCACACCCGGATCGTGAAGTGCGAATCGACGGATGTTGTATCCTTTGAACTCGAAGTCGATAGTACGAATCAGTTCGCCGTTGGCCGAAAAAATCCCAGCCTTTGCAGTGTCCCCAGGACCTCGCGCAATCATGGTTCGCGCCGAACCCAGCCCGAACCAGGCGATTTGACCCCGCGGGGGTGCATTGGCATTTCCCAACGATTTGAAGTCGGGACCGTACAGCGTGTAGCGCCGCCGGGAAGCATCGAATACCCAGATGCTGTCGCCGACAGTTCCTACCACATATGGCATGCGAAACTCACCGGGGCCGTCCCCAACGTGACCAAGCATCGAGAGAAAACGGCCGTTCGCATCGAAGACGCGGACAGCGGCTTCGCGCATATGCACGGTGAGGATGCGACCGTCGCGCAGTACCGTTCCGGTCATCACTGCGGTGAGCGAAGTACCCAGCGATGAGTCGTTGGACACAATGCGCATCTCCTCGCGGAGCTGCGCAACTGGTAGGTTGGTCTGCGCGAACAGTCCTGATGCGAACGCGAGTAATCCAATCACACAGGTGCTGAGGCGCAAGCAGCGTAAGCAGCGCGAGTCACGACTATCAACCGCTGGAGCGTTGGCCATGTGTAAACAGTACTACTCGCGAGGAGCGATTGCCCTGAGCAGTGGTATGAAGTTCTTCTCGACCGCGCGTGATAACGTTCTGTAGCGCACGAGCACTTTTCGCCCCAGCGCCGTTAGCGCCGCGCCACCGCCCTCCACCCCACCCTTCGCGGTAGCAACAAGCGGAGACCGGAAACTGGAATTCATCGTATCCACCAGAATCCACGCGCGCCGATAACTCATCCGCATCTGGCGCGCCGCTCCTGAGATCGAACCAGAGTCCGCAATTGCTTCGAGGAGATCAGCCTTTCCAGGTCCAATCGCGATGACAGACTCCGAAAGAATTCGAATCCGGACCCGCGGCGTTGCTGTCTTCCTACTGCTTGCTCGATGCACTAGTCGTCCTTCGCGCCGAAACCACCCCCGCCCGGTGTCCGCACACTAATAGTCGTCCCCGCATCCACCCACATGCTGGCCTTCCCCGGCAACTCTTCCTCCCTACCATCCGGCCGTATCAAAACATTCTGCCCAACCGCTCCCGCCTCTCCTCCCTGCAACCCATACGGACGATGCACGCGCCTGTCGCTGAGAATCGTGATCTGCCCCGCCGTCAACAACGTCAGGTCGCGTTGAATTCCATCGCCACCACGGAATTTCCCCGCGCCACCTGTTCCTCTGCGCACCTTGTAACAACCAACACGAAACGGATACGCATGCTCCAGCGCTTCGACAGGCGTATTCAAACTGTTCGTCATGTGACAGTGAGTCGCATCAAGCCCGTTCGCGGTAGGACGAGCACCCATCCCACCGGCCACCGTTTCATAATACGCGAACTCAGTGCCGCTGCGCATGTCGGTTCCGCCCAGAGTCAGATTGCTCATCGTCCCGTAACTCGCCGCGGGAATCTGACCCGGCATCGCCTGCGCGAGCGCGCCCAGCACCACGTCGACAATACGCTGCGACGTTTCAACGTTGCCGCCCGCCACTGCTGCAGGCAAATGTGCGTTCACCAATGTGCCATCTGGCGCGATCACTTCCAGCGGCTGAATGGTGCCGTAGTTGGATGGAATCGGAAATGGAACAATGATGCGGAAGCAATACATCACCGCCGACAAGGTGATCGCATAGATCGCGTTGATGCTCCCCGCCGTTTGCGGTGAGGTACCGGTGAAATCCACACGTGCCCGGTCACCCATTATGGTTATGGCCACCACAACCGGCAAAGGTCCGTTGCCCATGCCGTCATCATCAAGCACATCTTCAAACCTGTAAGTGCCGTCGGGAATCGCGGCGATAGCCTCACGCGTCATCCGCTCCGCGTACTCTTGCAGGTAGCGCATGTAGTCACGCGTGGTTTTGATGCCGTACTTCTCCGCAATCGCCAGCAGTCGCCGCGCACCGGTGCGGTTCGATGCAACCTGCGCGGTAAGATCTCCCTCACGCTCCACCGGCGTGCGAACATTTGCGAGGATGATATCCAGTACGTCGCGCACCATTTCGCCGCGACGCACCAGTTTGACGGGCGGAATGCGAATTCCCTCCTGATAGATGGATCGCGACAGCGGCATCGAGCCCGGAGTCATACCTCCCACATCGGAATGGTGGGCGCGGTTGGCAACGTAAAATGCGGGTGCACCCACACCGGACATGAACACCGGCTGCACCAGTGTGATATCTGGCAGGTGCGTGCCGCCGCGAAATGGATCGTTGAGCGCGACCATATCACCCGGTTCCATCGGCCCCGCAGCTATCGCATACTCGACGGACAGAGGCATCGAGCCCAGGTGCACCGGCATGTGCTCGCCCTGCGCCACCATGCGCCCCTTTGCATCGAACACCGCGCATGAATAGTCGCGGCGCTCCTTGATGTTGGGCGAGAACGATGTACGGCAAAGCGTGACTCCCATCTCTTCCGCCGCCGAATAGAACAGATTCCGGAAAACCTCGAGAGTTACTGGATCCCACTCAGACATCGGTCGCCTCGAGTATGAGATTGCCGGCCGCATCGACCGACGCCGTGAAATCCGGCGGCACCACCGTCGTTGTGCTGTACTCCACTACAAGCGCTGGTCCGGCAACGTGGTTCCCCGGTTGCAGCAATGCACGATCCACAATCGGCGCACGCCGCTCCGTTCCGTCGAACAACATGGAGATTTCACCCACATGCGCCCCGGATGAATCGGGACCGGACAGGGGCCGGACGGCGAGCGCAGGCTTGTCAGATTCTCCCGATGCCCTCAATCTGATGTTCACAATCTCGAGAACCCGTGTCGAATCCGCATATCCATATCGCTGTTCATGCAGCCTGTTGAACTCGTCGTTGGGGCGGTGACTCATGGGAACTGTGAGTTCATACCCCTGCCCCATGTAGCGCATGTCGAGCGAAGCCGCCAGCGTGAGTGTGTCAAAGGCAATTCCCTCCTTTTCACACTCGTTGCGCGCAACTCGTTGCAGTTCGTCCAGCGCGCCCTCGAGAGTCGAACTGGCAAATTCATCGAACTGTACCAGGAGCGTGCGCGAATAGTCCCGCACGAAATCCGCCAGCAGCAATCCCAACGCGGACAATGTGCCTGCCGCAGGTGGTACCACGACGTGCGGAATGCTCAGATTGCGCGCGAGATCCGCTGCGTGCATGCCTCCCGCTCCACCAAAACAAACGAGGGCAAAGTCGCGAGGATCGTGACCCCGCTCCAGCGAAATCACACGAATTGCACGCTCCATGGTTGCATTGACAACACGCACAATTCCTTCCGCAGTTTCACCGGGTGACAGCCCCAGATCGGCGGCGAACTTAATGATCGCAGCATTCGCAGGCTCCGCAGTCAGTCGCTGTGCGCCACCCAGAAAATGATCGGCGGAGAGACGACCCAGAAAAAGATTGGCATCGGTAACGGTGATCTCCTTGCCTCCCCGCCCGTAACAAATAGGACCCGGCTGCGCGCCAGCACTACCTGGTCCCACACGTAACGAGCCACCCGGATCACGAAACGCAATCGATCCGCCCCCCGCACCCACAGTGTGAATGTCGATGATGGGGACGCGAACAGGCAGTTCGCCAATTACTCCCTCGCTCGTAAGACCGAGTGATCCGGCCGCGAGACTTACATCGGTGCTGGTGCCACCCATGTCGAAGGTGATCACGTTCGAGAAACCAGCGCGCTTCCCACTTTCGAATCCACCTACGGCGCCGCCGGCCGGCCCGGAAAGGACAGTGTGAACCGCGTGGCGCTGAGCAGCCCTCAGCGACATTACACCACCGTTGGATTGCATGATCGAAACGCGTGTGTCGCCCAGTGCCTTTGCCAGATTTCCCAGATAGCGCTGCATCACCGGGCCAACGTAAGCATTGATGACAGTCGTGCTGCAACGCTCGTATTCGCGAAACTCCGGCAACACTTCGTGCGACGCTGTCACGAACCACAATGGATGTGCCTCGCGCAGCGCGGCCGCAATCATCAGCTCATGCTGTGGGTTCGCGTATGAATGCAACAGGCAGATCGCAACAGATTCGGGCGCCAATCCCGTTAGGCGCGAGAAGGCCAGCCGCCTGCTGTCAGTATTCAACGGCAGCACAGTCTCACCGTGCGGACCAATTCGCTCGCTGACGCCGAGCCGGCGTTCTGCGGGAACGAGCGGCGGTGTTTTGGTGACGTTGATATCGTAGATCGAACGGCGCGTTTGGCGGCCGATTTCCAGAACGTCTTCAAAGCCGGCCGTCGTCACCAGCGCGGTGCGCGCTCCCTTGCGTTCGAGTAATGCATTCGTCGCGACCGTGGAACCATGAATCACATCAGCCACCTCGCCAGCCAATAGGTGACGCAACCCGCTCAGGACCGCGCGCGAAGGATCGGAGGGAGTGGAAGGCTCCTTGTGAATCCTGATCTCATCGCCATCGAAGAGCACGAAATCGGTAAACGTCCCGCCCGTATCGATCCCCACCACCTTGCGCATCGCGTCAGCCCGGATGGTCAGGACTTCAGCAGCTGTTTGCGCATCGCCTGCAGTTCCTTGCGTCGCGCCGCAGTAACAGTCGGGAGCTTTATCCGAAGCGACTTGAATGTGTCTACGACAATCTGAGAGACAATCAATCGTGCGTTGCGCTTGTCGTCCGCCGGCACAATGTACCAGGGCGCCTGTTGCGTGCTGGTTGCGATGAGGCACTGCTGGTAAGCTTCCATGTATTCCTTCCAGTGGCTACGCTCGGCAATGTCGCCCGCTCTCGCCTTCCAGCTCGCCTGCGGGTCATCGATGCGTTCAATCAATCGCCTGCGTTGCTCCTCGCTGGAGATATGCAGGAAGAACTTGAGAATGCGGGTGCCGCTGCGGTACAGGTGATTCTCGAAATCGACTATGGAGCGATAGCGCCCCTGCCACACAGTCTTCTCATTCGCCAGCCCATCGGGCAGCATCTGTCCCTTGAGAAACTGCGGGTGAACGCGAGCGATGAGTACCTCTTCATAATATGAGCGGTTGAAAATCCCTATCCGCCCCCGCTCAGGCAGACACAGCGTCGTCCGCCAGAGAAAGTCGTGATCCAGCTCCATTGCGCTCGGCTGCTTGAAGCTGAACACCTGGCAACCCTGTGGATTCACGCCGGACATTACATGCTTGATGGCGCCATCTTTCCCAGCGGCGTCCATCGCCTGGAAAATGAGAAGCAATGAATATCTATCGGAGGCGTAGTGAGCTTCCTGCAAATCGCGCAGTTCTTTCACCCGGCTCTCCATTAACTTTTCGTAGTCCTTTTTCGACGTGTAGAAATGCGGGATCTCTGTCGGACGTTTGTCGAGATCGACTCTGGCACGCTCAGCAACCCTGAAGTCGCCTGATTCTATGCGCATGAACATTTCCCCGGATTCTGGTTTCGCACCACAACATCCCCAAACTTAGGACCAAAGAATAGTGAATAGATGCGACGAAAGTCATCTCTCGATAGCTTTCAGGTACCTTCCAACGCCACCCATCAGTGACTAGCACCAGTCACTAGCACTAGCACTAACCACAGCATGACCACCTCAGCACAAATCTCGCTCGACACCCTTTGCATCAACACCATCCGCACCCTCTCCATGGATGCGGTCCAGCAAGCAGACTCTGGCCACCCCGGTACCCCGATGGCACTCGCGCCACTCGGTTACCTGCTCTTTACCAGGCATCTCAAACACAATCCCGCCGATCCACACTGGCCTGACCGCGATCGATTCGTACTCTCCGCTGGTCACGCATCCATGCTCCTATATAGTCTGCTGCATCTGACTGGTTATGATCTTTCTCTCGATGATCTCAAGAACTTCCGCCAGTGGGGGAGCAAAACCCCCGGGCATCCAGAGTACGGACACACACCCGGTGTGGAAACGACCACTGGCCCCCTGGGACAGGGAGTGGGTAATGCGGTTGGAATGGCGCTCGCTGAAGCACATCTCGCCGTGCTCTTCAATCGCGACAACCACACAGTCGTGGACCACCACACCTGGTTCATTGCCAGCGATGGCGATCTCATGGAGGGGATCTCGCACGAAGTCGCATCGCTCGCTGGACATCTCAGACTCGGCAAGCTGATCGGATTCTATGACGATAACCGGATCACAATCGACGGAAGCACGGAAATCAGCTACAGCGATGACGCCGCTGCTCGATTCGAATCCTACGGCTGGCACGTTCAACGTGTGTATGACGCCAACGACCTCGATCAGCTCGACGCCGCGATCGACGAGGCAAAGGGTACCACTGACCGACCTTCACTCATCATCGTTCGCAGCCACATCGCCTTCGGCAGCCCCAACAAAGTCGATACCGCCGAGGCCCACGGCGCACCACTCGGCGCCGAAGAAGTTCGTCTCACCAAGCTGGCGCTGGGATGGCAATCGACAGAGCCATTCCATGTTCCGGAGGATGCTCTGACGCACTGCCGCGCAGCAGCCGGTCGCGGCACCGAACTGAATGCCGCGTGGCTGGAGCGTTTCAGTGATTATTCTCGCGCGCACGCGCGTGAACATGCCGAGTTCACACGCCGTCTTGCGGGTGAGCTTCCGGCAAACTGGGAAGGAGCGTTGCCAACTTTCACTGCGGCGGATGGTGCAATTGCATCACGTGCCGCTTCCGGCAAGGTGCTCAACGCACTGGCCAGCCGTATTCCCGAGCTTGTAGGCGGCTCCGCCGATCTCGCAGGCTCGAACAACACAACCATCAAGGGTTCGCCCGCAATCAGCGCGGAAGGATATGGCGGTCGCAATATCCACTACGGCATCCGCGAGCATGGCATGGCAGCGATCATGAACGGAATGTCGTTGCACGGTGGGCTCATTCCATTTGCCGGAACCTTCCTCATTTTCGCTGACTACATGCGTCCCTCCACGAGGCTTGCTGCAGTCATGCAGCGCCATGTGATCTATGTCTTCACACACGACTCCATCGGACTTGGCGAAGATGGTCCCACGCATCAACCCGTCGAGCAGCTCACAGCGCTCAGGGCCATTCCCGGACTTACAGTGCTCAGACCTGCGGATTCAAATGAGACAGTCGAGGCCTGGCGTCTTGCAATCAAGGCAACAGGACCGGTAGCGCTATCGTTGACACGGCAGAAGCTTCCCTTCATCGACCGCACGAAATACGCGGCGGCGGCCGGCGCGGCCAATGGCGCGTACATCCTGGCGGACGCGAAGAATGGCAAACCCAAGGTGGTTGTGATTGCCACAGGCTCTGAAGTGTCGCTGGCGCTGGAAGCGTACGAAAAGCTTACTGCGGACGGTATTGCAGTGCGCGTCGTGAGCATGCCCAGTCACGAGGTTTTTGCTGCGCAGCCAACGGAGTATCGCGATAAGGTTCTGCCGCGAAAAGCGAAGCGCGTAGCGGTGGAAGCTGCCCATCCAATGTCATGGTACAGGTGGGTGGGTACCGATGGGGTGATGATCGGAATCGATCGCTTTGGCGCTTCCGCCCCCTACACCCGTATATATAAGGAACTCGGGCTCGACGTGAGCAATATCGTGCGCGCCGTGCAAGAACTCGCCGGGTAGACCTGAGCTTCTGGAGTTAACGAGTGCCGCCTTCCACCTTCGGGTGTCATTGCCGCGCAAGCGGCAACCCATGTTAGTCGCATGGAGCAAGTCCGGCTTCACGATTGCCGTTCTGTTTCTTGTTCTTGCCTGCTACACGAGTAGCGAGCGCCGAACAGGAACGGTGAGCACGGGAGCAGCGTTGCCGACCTCGCGCATTGCACCACAGCAGGGAGCGCCGGATCCGGCGCAAACTCTCGCTCCGCCAGCGCGCCCGCGTCCCTATCCGGTTTTCGAGACCGATGCATTCGCTCGCGCCGTCGAAAAGGGAACGCGAACTCGCACAGGCGCGCCAGGAGCGAAGTACTGGACGCAGTTCGCGCAGTACCGACTGCGTGCCGAGTTGCAACCTGCCACGCGCACGATAACTGGAACGGGAACCATCACCTATCAGAATCGTTCGCCGCAGACGCTGCGACGCGTTGCCTTCTATATCAATCCCAATCTCTTCGCACCCAACGCACTGAGAAATCGTTTTGTGCCTGCGGGCAACGGCACGGAATTCCGAAGAATTGTTGCGCAGAACCAGACCATGCGTTCGGTGCCCGTGACCGACACTGCATCCACCGGCTACTCCGTTGCGGGCACCGTCATGTGGATCACCCTGCCCACTCCACTTGCTCCACAAGCATCCGCGACCTTCGAATTCGACTGGAGCTACGTGGTGCCGTCGGACGGCGCGCCGCGCACCGGCACGGACGGAGACGTTTTTTTCGTGGCCTACTGGTATCCGCAACTGGCTGTGTTCGATGACGTGAACGGCTGGCAGACCGATCAGTACATGTCGAACGCGGAGTTCTACATGGGCTACGCCGATTACGACGTTTCCATCACCGTGCCTGAGGGCTGGCTCGTGGGCGCGACCGGTGAATTGCAGAACCCCAATGAAGTGCTATCCGAACAGACTCGCACTCGGCTGCGACAGGCGCGTGCAGCGCGCACGATTGTTAACGTGGTGACAGCCGCTGACCGTGGGGCCGGCACCGCAACTATGAGCGGCACCGATGGCAAGCTCACATGGCGGTATTCGGCAGCGAATGTTCGCGATTTCGCATGGGGCACATCGGCCAATTACCTATGGGATGCGACCATCGCTGCCGCGGGCGATGCAAATGGCGATGGCCGGCCCGACAATACCGCTATCAATTCATTCTACCGTCCCGAGAAGGTCGAATGGGCGTGGAACAAGTCGGCGGCGTACGCGCAGCATTCCATCGATTTCCTCTCCGGGTATCTCTGGCCATATCCGTACTCCCACATGACGGTGATGGACGGAATAGTGTCCTGCAGTGGCATGGAGTATCCCATGATGACCTGCATCGGCGGGCAGCGCGACACACTCACCCTCTACTCGGTGACAGTACACGAGATCGCGCACATGTGGTTTCCCATGCAGGTCGGATCTGACGAGCGACGTCACTCATGGCAGGACGAAGGCTTCACCCGATTCAACCAGGCGCAGGCGATGCGGGTCTTCTTCAAGGGCTATGATCTGGAGACACTAGCGCGCGACAGATATCTCACCCTCGCGCGTGCGGACGGCGAAGTGGATCTCATGCGCCACGGAGATCAATATCCGATCGGCACAACAGCATTCAACGTCGCCAGCTACGACAAGCAGGCCACGATCATGGTCGCCTTACGTGGCCTGCTCGGCGAGCAGAAGTTCATGGAAGCCTATCGCGAATATGGGCGCCGCTGGATCAACAAACATCCCACGCCATTCGATTTCTGGAACACATTCAATGAAGTGTCCAAGCGCGACCTGTCCTGGTTCTGGCGCACCTGGTATTTCGAGACCTGGGTTCTGGACCAGGCAATCACCACTGTCACGCAGGGCGGACCAGATCTCGAAATAACCATCGAGGACTTCGGCCTCGCCCCAATGCCAGTCCGCCTTGCAATCACCTACGGCGACGGCACTGTTGAGCGCAAGGAAGTCAACGTTGATCCCTGGCTCAGTGGTGCCCGGCGGTTCATCGTCCAGATGAAGGCCCGCACCACTGTGGTGAAAGTTGAGATCGATCCCGAGCGTGTATTCCCGGATATTAATCGCGGTAATCAGGTTTGGGTGCGCCGGTAGAAGCGGTCACTAAATTTGAGGCGGACGTCTCTTACTTCAACAGAGGATTTCATTCTTGGACGACGCTCAACTCGAACGCCTTCGTTATCCGGTTGGACGGTTCACCTATCCCACCACGGTCTCGCCGACCGAACTGTCCGCTCATATCGCCGAGATAGAGCGTCTGCCTCAGAACATGCGCGACGCTATCGCGGGGCTGAGCGAAGCGCAACTTTCCACTCCATATCGCGAGGGAGGCTGGGCGGTCCGGCAGGTTGTGCACCATGTTCCTGACAGCCACATGAATGCATTCGTGCGCTTCAAACTCGCACTCACTGAAGACACCCCAACCATACGTCCATATGACCAGACGAAATGGGCCGAGCTGCCTGACGTCAGCGGTACGCCTGTTCAGGTATCGCTTTCACTTCTCGATTCACTGCACGCGCGCTGGCTCAAGCTCTTGCAGGGAATGAACAGTTCGGATTTTAGCCGCGAGTATTTGCACCCCGAGCACGGCAAGACACACCGACTCGATGCGGTCCTCGCCATGTATGCCTGGCACTCCCGGCATCACGTTGCTCAGATCACGGGGCTGCGCGAACGGCAAGGCTGGTGACAGAGCTTGGCATTCCGGCGAAGGCCGGAATCCATGTTGACCCAAAAATGGATTCCGCCCCGGCTTTCGCCGGGGTGACGTTTGAGCGCCGGAATGACGGCAAAATATTGTTTTTCCTGTGAAGGCATATGACGAGCGCTATTTCAAGCGCTGGTATCACAGCGCTGGATCCCGAATTGTAGGCGCAGCCGAGCGTGCGCGGCGCGTGAGCATGGTGGTGAGCATGGCCGAGTACATTCTGGGTCGCGCACTACGTTCTGTGCTTGATATAGGTTGCGGTGAAGCGCGCTGGCAACCTGTCATTCGTCGAATGCGAAAGCGCGCCACCTATATGGGTGTGGATTCCAGCGAGTATGCGGTGCAGCGCTTTGGCCGCACGCGCGGTATCGTACAGGGAACCTTCTCACAGATTGATAATGTCGTTCCACAGCGCACCTTCGACCTGGTAGTTGCATCGGACGTAATTCACTACCTCAAGAAAGCCGAACTCGAAAAAGGGCTGAGTGCCCTGTCGAGCCGCACAGGTGGCGTTGCCTATCTCGATTTCTTCACCTCCCGTGATCCAGTCGAAGGAGACATGCGAGAGATGCAACTGCGTCCACCCCAATACTACCTGCGTCTCTTCAAATCCCACGGCCTGCACCCGGTGGGCATGCAATTCTACGCACCAGCCGAAATAGCGGAAAACCTCACCGAAATGGAGTCGCGATAGATGAGTGTCTCATCCGGAGCATCCGCTGACAGATAACTCAACCGCCACCCCGATCAGTCCGGAGCATCCGCGTCGCAACCATGAGAGGCCGGTCGCTAGTTACAGGCTCATCGCCTGGAGATCCGTACCCTCAAGCCGCCGAGAAAGGGATAGCTTTTCCAGCAGCGAAGTTGGTTCCACTCTCCATTATCCACCCTCCAATATCCAATCTCCGTTTTCCGTTGATCACGCTCACCGACTTCACCAAACTCTACGGAAAACTCGCCGCAGTTGACGGCCTTTCTGTAACCGTGAACGCGGGCGAAGTGCTTGGCCTCGTTGGGCCCAATGGAGCCGGCAAGACAACAACATTGCGTGCTATCGCAGGAATCATCGCGCCCACACGCGGCTCCATCAGCATCGCCGGCTTCGATATCGCCAGAGAGAGCGTCAAGGCGAAAGCTTGCCTCTCGTTCATTTCCGATGAGCCGCATCTGTTCGAATACCTGACCGTCGAGGAGCATTTGCGCTTTGTGGGCCGCCTCTACGGAGTGGCCGACACGCGCGAGCGCATTCCAGGAATCTTGCGCGAGCTGGAGCTCGATGAAAAGCGCTATTCGCTTCCCGGTGAACTTTCGCGAGGAATGAAGCAAAAGCTCGCGATTGCGTGTGGCCTCCTCCACTCACCCACGGCGCTCATACTCGACGAGCCCCTCACCGGACTCGATCCCGGTGGCATGCGCAGGATGAAGACGACGATCACCGCACGCGCCGCCGAGGGCGCTGCCGTTATCCTGAGTTCCCACCTCCTGCATCTCGTTGAGGAACTCTGCACGCGCATTCTCATCATCAGACGCGGGCACATGGTGGCGTACGGTTCTCTCGAGGAGATAATCAGCTCCCGGCCCGGCCTTACCGGAATGTCCATCGAGGAAGTATTTCTCGCCCTCACTGACGAGAGCACTGCAGCCATTTGATGTTCAGCGCTTTCTTCTATCTCACTGCGCGCACCACTTACAATCGCGTTGTCAGACAGCTGAAACGCGCGCGCAATCCGCGCTACGCGATTGCAATAATACTCGGCGTCACCTATGTCTGGTTTTTCCTTTTCTCGCAATTCGGCTCGGGCAGTGGTGCCGGTAACCCATTCATGTTCATCACCAGCGAGCCGGGTCGGGACCTGGTCGCTGTTGGTGTACTGCTTCTCTTTGCAACTGGATGGGTGTTTGGCCGGCGCGTAGATGCACTCGCCTTCACACCGGCGGAGGTCTATTTCCTCTTCCCTGCTCCGGTGTCACGGCGTGATCTCATTGTCTTCAAGCTTTTCCGCCTGCAGATCGCGACACTCATCAGCACACTCATCTGGGTGGTTCTCATCCGGCGCGGCAGTGGCGATCTCAGTCCCATCGCGCGCGCAATCGGTCTCTGGACAGGGTTCGCAACTCTCTCGATGCATCGCATTGGAGCCGCCCTCGTTCAGACATCTATCCTACAGCACGGCGTGGCAGGCCTGCGCAGACAGCGAGTCGTCACCATCGTGTTGTTGCTGCTCTTCGCGCTCTTTGCATGGGCCGCTTACTCAGCATGGTATACGGTCGCGCCTGTTACGCAGTCATCGCGACCCTTTGGTTTCCTGACAACGTTGAGCGCGATGTTGCAGCAGCCCTTGTTGCACACACTCATGCAGCCGTTTCACATTCTTGCAACTGCGGCTTTCGCATCCACGCGCAGTGAGTGGTTTGCCGCTCTCCCCTGGGCACTGGCCATCGCGGGCGCGCATTTTGTCTGGGTGGTAACAGCCAACACCGCATTTGAGGAGGCTGCTGCCGAGGCTTCCGCCAAGCTCGCCAAACGAATTGCTGATTTCCGCGAACGTGGTGCCCGCGGCACGCCGCAGGCATCGGCGCGTACCATTCGCACCACGAGTCTCCCGCTCTCCTCCGTTGGGAATCCTGCTGTTGCGATCGTCTGGAAGAACGCGCTCTCTTTTCTTCGTACCCTGCGCACCGGAACAGTGCTAGTGATAGTTCTCATCGCTGCGACCGTGATGTGGTTTGTACTCGCGTCCTCAGATCCGCGTCTCGCCCAGACCATGGTGATTACATGGAACGCGATATTCATCTTCGGCAGCATTGTGCTCGGACCGCGAATCGTTCGCAACGACCTGCGCACGGATCTCGCCCAGCTCTCGCTCCTCAAGACCTATCCGCTCCCGGGAAGCAGAATCGTCGCGGCTGAAGTGGCCTCCTCCACCCTGTCGCTGACCGCTTTTCAGATGTGCCCAGTCGTCATTGTATTCGTGACGCTGCTTTTTCAGAGGGAGGCCGGCATTAGCCTGATAGATCGCTCTCTCGTCCTGGTGGCAGCACCAATCATTCTGATTGCTATCAATTCGGTCAACGTCGGAATCCAGAACGGAGCCGCTCTGATGTTCCCCGCGTGGATGTCCATTGGCCCGACCAGACCCGCCGGTGTTGAAGCACTCGGCCAGAATCTCCTGCTGGCATTCGCATCGTTCGTCCTGCTGGCTCTTTCACTCGTACCCGCAGCAATTACCGGCACAATCAGTTACTTCCTCCTCGCCGGCGCGCCGTTACGCGTGCGCATCGCCTCAGTTGTTCTGGCTGCCGTCCTCGTCCTCTTTGTAGAGGTCACAGGTCTGATGTTCCTGCTCGGCAAACTGTTTCAACGAACTGAGCCATCGGCAGTTACATGATGCGAATCGTCGTGCCCGCAAATGACGGGCACTTGAGCTGCGATAATCGTCACCCCGGCGAAAGCCGGGGTCCATGTTACGGTTCCACATGGATTCCGGATTTCGCCGGAATGACGAGCCGGTTGTTTAGCTTACGTTGATGTCCGTTTCACGCCATTTTCAACTATTGCTCATGCTTGCCATGCTCGGCCTCGCGTCGCCGATAGCCGAAGCCCAGCAGTGGAATGATGCACGCGCGCTCGAGCTGGCCACGCGTGCCACAGAACGGCGTGCTCAACAGATCGCAGATCCCCAACTCGCTGACTACACTGCCGATGCGACGGGCGTGCTCACCTTCCAGGTGAAATTCGGCGAACGTGTTCCGGTTCCGCCACTCACAGTCCTCGCGACTCAGCTGGCACTAAAGGTTTACTGGATGCAGCCGGGACGCAGCAAACAGGTGATAGTCGGAATGCGGGACACCTTGTTGCTGCCTGGCAATATCGGCTACTACACGGATCGCTACGGAATAGTCCAGAACAATTTCCCGGACGTAATCAGGCTTGGCGATGGTCGTGACGTGCGTGATGTGCCACACCCTCTGTCGCAACAAGGTCTGCGCGAATACGACTTCGCCATCCAGGACTCTCTGTCGATCATTCTCTCAGAACAGAGAATCGACGTCTACGAAGTGGCAGTGCGACCGAAAAACGATAGGCTCCCGCGCGTAATCGGAAAACTGTATATCGCGCTGCAGTCGGCCGCTGTAGTGAAGATGTCCTTTACCTTCACGCGTTCGGCATACCTCGACAAGCGCAACGAGGCGCTCACTGTTACTCTCGAGAACGCACTTGTCGAAGGGCGCTTCTGGCTGCCACGCCGCCAGGAATTGGATCTCATCCGCGCGGAGCAGTGGCTCGATTTTCCCGGCCGAACAATGATTCGCGCGCGCTGGGAGGTTTGCTGCTACAGCGTGAACCTCGCGCTCACCCCAGCCAACTTTGTGGGTCCCGAAATCGTGCGCTCCTCACCAGCGGTGCTTGCTGCCCACAAGTGGGAAGAGCAAGACATCCTCAAGGTTTTGCCACCCGATGTCCGCATTCTCACTCCCCAGGAAGTGCGATCCATCCGTTCCGATGCCGAAAAGTTTGTGCGCGATCAGGCTCTCAGTCAGGTGAAGGGAGGTTCGCTCTCCGCCCGTCGCATCTCTGATTTTCTGCGAATAAATCGCGTTGAGGGAGTCGCGCCGGGCCTCGGCGCCAAGCTACGTTCAGGAACGGGTGCTTCTGTCACCCTCAACGGCCGATACGGTATCTGGGATCACGAAGCAAAGGGACGCGTAGCACTTTCCCTGGAACGAAGTGGTGGTCAGCTCTTTCGCCTCTTCGCCGAACGTGACTACCAGGATGTAGCGACGATCCAGGAGCGCTCGCTCGCATTCAACAGCATCGCCGCTCCACTCTTCGGAAGCGATTACACCGACCAGTTCGACTCACGCACGCTCGGCGCGAGCGTGGACCTCGCCCCAATTGGCACCGTGAATTCCCGAATCGAAATCAGTTATCAGACGCACTCTCCGCTCGACGTGCATCTCAATCCACTCACGGGAACGTTCCCAAGCGTTGTGCCCGCGACGCGCACGAAAAGCATGGCGCTGGGTCTCTCGCTGTACGGCACAATAGCCGAAGGTTCACCGTTGGCCTCGATGTCGTGGAACCTCGCGTCCGAGCTAGCGGCCTTCAGCGATCGTGATTCGACGCTGCGGCTGAATGGTAAGCGCTATCTGCGACTCAACGGCGATTTCTCGATGCACGCACCTGTTGGATCAGGCTCTCTGCTGATCACCGGCTTCGCTGGCTCTCTCTTTGCCAAAGCAGATGCGCCGCCGCAGAAGCTGTTCTATCTGGGTGGTCCGATCAGCGCACCCGGTTACAACTTTCATGAACTGTCCGGTACCACGGCGGCAACTATACGCGCCGAATTGCGCCTGCCCCTTCCCTTCTTCTCAATCTCGCTGGGCAAATACGGACGCTCACCAGCAAACTTCACCATCGCACCGTACGTCGCGTCCGCGTACATCAGCGATCCGCCATCTTTTTCAGAACGATCGACAGGATTCTATCCCTCAGCCGGCCTCGGTGCCGCCTTCCTCTTCGATCTACTTCGCCTCGATGTAGCCCGCGGCCTCCGCGACGGACGCTTCATATTCTCAATCGACATCATGCGAGAATTCTGGGGAATCCTGTAGCCCACTCGCGGTCACGAAGGTGGGAGTCCGACACTCACCCGTCATTCCCGCGAAAGCGGGAATGACGGACATCGCGAATTACTTGGCCTTGATGACCTCGAACTCCTTCACGTCAGCCAGGCCGCCGTTCAGGAAGATCTCCGCCTTGTATTTGCCCAGCTTCAGGCCAGTTGGTTTGGAAAAATGGAATTCGGTCACCGACGCCGTGCTCGGCGAAATCGTCTTGTTGTCGCGAACTGAGTTCGTCGAATCCGGCGCGCCTGCAAGTGGAGAAACCACCAGCATCAGTGATGCGTCCTGAGCCATTCCGGTCGTGGCAACCGACACGTACACCGTATCCTTCGGCGTGAATGTCGTTTCGACCGTTGTCACCTTCATATCAGCGCCAATCGACTTGCCCAGTTGAACCTCCGCCACCTTGATATCCGGAACGGTTCCGGTGGCTTTCGCCTGCGTGAGCGAATCCTGATTGGGGGTGTCCTTTGCAGTGCATGCTACGAGCGCCAGCACGGTTGCCAGCGAGGCCACGATCATTCTTGGGGTTGCTGCGTATTTACGCATGTAGCTGATCCTCCTGGACGAGATCGTCCAATGTGTCCGTAAAGCCGGGCCCACCTCTCACTTCCGGCAAGTTTGTCCGCTGTATCTCACGCTTGGCTCACTGCAAACCACATTCCCACAACTATCGTCACGCCCAGGTAGAGCACCGCGGCATCCAACTCTCGACCTTGTCATGAAGCCGAGTTAGCTTCGCTTTCTCAACGCCCCAAGGTGACATGATGCGAACTCAACTAAACATCGAAAGATCGGTCCTCGTTGCAGCCTGCTCCTTACTCTTCGCCTGCGACCGGGGACCTGACAAATCCATGACTACCAGCGACCCGCATTCATACGCTGTGCCTGCTGACGCACGCGTGACACACGTTCACCTGGATCTCGTGGCCGACTTCACTGCGAAACGGCTCTCCGGAAACGCCGACCTGGCGATTACAAGAAAGCCAGGACCAACGAAGATTGTTCTCGATGTGAAGGGCCTCGACATACAATCTGTCAGCGACACACTCGGCAATCCCCTGAAGTTCACACTCGGCGCAGCGGATTCCATACTCGGCCAGCCGCTGGAAATCCCGCTTGTTCAGGGGACGACTTTCGTTCGGATAAGGTACGCCACCCAACCTGGTGCGGCCGCGTTGCAATGGCTTTCACCGGAGCAGACTGCCGGCAAACGCCATCCCTATCTCTTCTCCCAAGGGCAGGCGATTCTCACACGCACATGGATTCCCACACAGGATAGTCCCGGAATTCGTCAAACCTACTCCGCACGCATCACTGTACCGCGCGACTTGCGCGTCGTGATGTCGGCTGAGCAGAAAACTCCCGATGGTGTCGAGGTCAGTGGCGGGCGCGCTTTCGAATTCTCAATGCCGCAGGCAGTGCCGCCCTATCTGATTGCGATTGCAGTGGGAGACATCGCCTTCAAATCAGTGGGACCGCGCAGCGGTGTGTACGCCGAGCCGTCGGTGCTGCCGCGTGCCGCCAGTGAATTTGCCGATATTGAAAAGATGATCGCTGCCGCGGAGCATCTGTACGGACCGTATCGCTGGGGACGATATGATGTTCTAGTGCTACCACCATCATTTCCATTCGGCGGTATGGAGAACCCGCGGCTCACCTTCGCCACGCCGACCGTGCTGGCAGGTGACAAGTCTCTGGTGTCGCTGATTGCACATGAGCTGGCGCACTCATGGTCCGGCAATCTGGTGACCAATGCGACGTGGCGCGACTTCTGGCTCAATGAAGGTGTGACCAGCTACATCGAGTTGCGCATCATGGAGGAACTGTACGGAAAGGAACGCTCCGACATGCTGGAGCTTCTGGCGCGACAGGGGCTGCTGGATGAGATAAAGGGTTTTGGCAGCGACACAGCGGAGTCAATACTCCACATCGACCTGTCCGGACGGAATCCCGATGATGGAATGACGGCAGTCGCATACGACAAGGGTGCTGCTTTCATGCGCAGGATCGAACTAACGGTGGGAAGACAGAAGTTTGATGCGTATCTGAAATCCTACTTCGATCGCCATGCGTTTCAGTCCATCACCACCGCGCAATTCGTGGAGGACTTGCGAACCAACCTGATCGGAAAAGGAACCACAGAAGATAAATACTTGCGCATCAACGAATGGGTGTACGGCGCGGGGCTTCCCGACAATGCACCCGAGATTGGATCAGCCGCGTTCAGACGCGTCGATTCACTCATTCAGAAATTCAATGCAGGCGCGGCGGCAAGCACGATTCCCGCCAAGGACTGGACAACGCAGGAGTGGCTGCATTTACTCGGTGCGTTACCAGATACGCTCTCCGCAAAACAACTCGCCGACATCGACAAGACATTCGGGTTGTCCAGGTCGGGCAACAGCGAGATCCTCTTCGCCTGGCTGAGAATTGCAATTCGCAATCATTACGATCCCGCATTCCCGGCGCTGCGAACATTCCTCACGTCGCAGGGAAGACGGAAGTTCTTGAAGCCACTCTACGAGGACCTGATGGCTACCGAGTGGGGAAAGCCGATGGCGCGCGAGATCTATGCGGTGGCGCGACCACTCTATCACTCGGTGTCAACTGCTACTCTCGACGCGATTGTGAAGTAGCGAGTTCCTGATAGCAGCCAAAATGGGTTCCGGCTTTCGCCGGAATGACAGACGATTGGTTGTCATTCCGGCGAAAGCCGGAACCCATTTTTCAGGTGCTTGCAGCACCTGCCAGCGAATTCAGCGTTGTCGCGGCGGCGGCGGGCGTTTGAGCGCGGCATCGCTCAGTCCCCGCTGAGCCATCAGCTTCTCGATGTCCGCGACTTCAATCGGCACGAACGCCGAGAGATTCTCGTAGCCTGTCGCGGTAATGAGGAGCACGTCCTCGAGTCTGATGCCGAACCCCAGCTCGGGCACGTTCATCTGCGGCTCAATCGTGAAGATGTGTCCAGGCTCCAGCGTCTGCTCCGGAATGCGAACATCGTGTACTTCAAGTCCAATCGTGTGTCCCAGGCTGTTCGACGTACTGTTCCTGTATCTGTTCACGAACGCCGTTGCCGCTGTCTTGATTGACTCATTGGTGAACCTGAACGACGCCATTATCGAGTCCATCTTGGGGACAGACGCCGCGATGATTGCACGCGGCGCAGTGTGTACCTTGATGGACGTCATTAGCGCCTGGTAGAGCCGCAGATAAACTGTGTAGGCCTCGCGCTGCAGAGGGGTGAACTTGCCGTTGACCGGGAAGACGCGCGTGATGTCCGAGACGTAGTACTTGTAGTCAGGGGCGTAGTCCATTTCCACAAGTTCGCCGTCCTTCAGTTGCGCCGTGTTCTTGTGGTAGTGCGTGAACAACGAGTTCCGCCCTGTCATGATCAGCGCGAAATACGATGGGCCGTACGCGCCTCCCTTCTTGAACACGAATTCCGCGCTTGCCTGCAGTTCATATTCGTACATGCCGGGGCGGGCATCGCGCATCGCCTCCATTATTCCCAGACCACTTTGAATCGTTGCTTCACGCAGGATTGCGATCTCTCGCTGGCTTTTGGTCGCTCGCAAACGGTCGATGATTGGGTCAAGATTCATCACGGTTGCATTGGGCGCGACCGTTTTGATCTTCTCAATGAATGTTTCCTCGCGGGAAAGCCGCCCATCCCACGGATCGCTCTTCGTAGCACGCGCCTGCCCACTCGCGTCTCCAGCCGAAGCGAATCCCAGTACCTCGGCCCGGAACGGTGTGTAAATCGTGCGTCCATCCCGCGCGAGTTGCGTGAGAGCGGTCGTGAAGGAGTCACGTGGCATCACTGCATCTACGCCAGCTGCGCCCGCAGCCGAATCACCGGGCAAGAGAGAGGGAACTCCGTAGCTCCGCTCGCGGGAATCCCGATTCAGGAAAAGCGTTGTGCGCCTTGACGCTCCATCTATTACGGCAATCACCCGCGGCTGACTCACAGCTCCCAATAGATAGAAGAACTGATTGTTCTGCCTGAAGGGCTGCTCGCCCGGCCGTTCAATTGCGCCCTGCAGAATTGCGACACCGTTGCCGATTTCCTTCAGAACTGCCGTTCGGCGCGCGGCAAACTCGTCGGGCGGGAAGATATCTGTGAACACTGGCTGCGCTGCAACCGGCGCAGCAATCAGGAACGCGAAGAAGACAATCGCACGTGTGAGGCACATGGTTCACACCTTGGGTCAAGGGTCTAGTGTCACAAGGGGATATTACTGCCTTCGATTGCACGGCGCACCCTGAACAATGCCAGCATGACGCAGGAAAGAAGCAGCGTGCCTCCGCTGACAATCGCCCCCATACGAAAAGATGCCGGTTCAAATCTCATCTCGACACTGTGGGATCCTGCAGAAAGCGGCACCGCACGCAGGCTCCAGTTGGCGCGCATTACCGGTTGGCGCTTGCCATCAACGTACGCATTCCAGCCCGGATAGAATATCTCGCTCAGCACCAGAATTCCGTTGCGGCGGGTATCGACCTTGAGTGCTATCGAGTTCTGGCCGTATGACTCGATCACTGTGCTGCTCGGAGTAGTACTGCTGTCCTGTTCCGGCGCGATGGCAGGATTCTCCTCGATGACGACCGTTCGGCGCGGATCAAACTCCGCACTTCGCATGAACGCGGAAATGGAGTTTTCGTCCGCAATGACCTTCATGTCACGCACCACGAACGCCCGCGGCATGTACTCGAGCGCCGTTGCAAAATAGATCTGACGCGCTTGCTCGTTTACCGCGATCCGGAACTTGGAGTTGAGCAGATCATACGACGCATCCCAATCGCGGGCGGGTGGCAGAATTCGTTTCAGAGCGAGTGGTGTGTATCCCTCTGTCAGATAGATGCGGTCCACCATGCCCTGATTGCGATCCAGAAGTAATAGCTGGTCTCTGCGACTTGTAACACGAAACAGTTCGTGCTTGCCGACTTCCTTGATCGCTGGAACGATTTGCCGTGCCTCCCTATAGTAATCATCCGCACTGTACGCGCCGTTATTCTGTTCGAATCCGAAGACTGAAACATCGCCGAACTGCACGAGCAACAGTGCCGGGAGTGCAAGCACTGGCCTGATGACCCCACGGGCAAGAAGAAACCCGATTCCGCATACCACCAGCGTGAATCCCAATGCAACATGGGCCGCCTGCGTCGCCGTGTCGCGGATGTTGTCATAATCAAGGTTGCTGCTTCCCGGAAGAAATACACCAACCTGCACGAGCAACCACAAACCCGACACAACGGCGCTCGCGCCCAGCAAATACCTCTCGGCTATTCGTGGACGCTCCGCGATCAATTCAATCATCGCACGCAACCCGAATCCGCTCAGAATTGCCGCCGCGAAGGTCGCGAGGGCCATGATCCTCACAACAGCACGGAAGGTGGCAAAACCCGGAACTATTGCGAAGAAGATGCGATACAGGATGAAATGATCACCCAGTGCCAGCAGCAGGGAAAGCACGACGATCCCCAGGAAAAACAACACATACTTGTTCCTTCTCGCGACCGTCGTAGAGAGTGCCACCATGAGCAAAGCCGCAATGCCGAAGTAGAAACAAGTCTCCCAATAGAGCTGGTAGGTGCCCGGTCCCCAGAATGTTGAACCCTCAGCGTTACTGGCGCCAAAGAACTTCGGAATGATCCCGGTGATGAGTTGCGTCCACGCCAGCTGGTAGCTCTGTGCCTGCTCCAGCGCCAGCTCGGCACGCTGCGAGAGGGGAACGAGTTCCAGGGTGGGAAGAAGTTGAATCGCCGCCAGCCCAACTGCTACGATCACCAACAGAACTGCAAAACGCAACTGCAAAGCCTTCGTCATCCATCCACGTTCAGCAGTATCAGAAAACACCACAAACAGCGCAAAGAGACCCAGAAAGAAAAAGATGTAGAGCGAGATCTGTGGCGCGCCCGCGAGAATGGAGTGCCCCAGCACCAGCCCACCCAGAATCGCATGTGGAATCGAACGACGCACGATTGCCCTGTTGAGCAGCAGGACTATCAAAGGCAGCCAGGCAAGTTGTTCGACGAACGCCGGGTGGATTACCCGCACAATCATGAATCCGGACAGCGAGAAAACAAGTCCGCTGAACAGCGCATACACAGGTTCCTGGCGAAACTCGCGCGCGAGGAAATACATTGTGACGCCCGCAAGCCAGTAGTGAGCGACCACGAAAAGTTCAATCCAGTACATGCTCAGACTGCCGTCTCGCACAAAGAGAGTGAGCAGGAGATTCGGCAAATAGAAAACCGCGGATTGGATGTCCGCCTGGAAGGGCATGCCGCTGTACGCGAACGGATTCCAGAGTGGCAGTTCGCCGCCCGCGAGAGAAACCGCGGCGAAGGTCCGAAAGGGATAGACCTGGGTCAGCCAGTCTTCCCAGAAGAAAGCCCGTTGCAGCAGGATTTCTCTGAAGAAGAGCGCCACAGCAACGCCGAGCAGTATGATGGCGTGCCAGTCTTTCAGAGATGCGCGCTTCATTGGCTGTGGGCGCAAGGTATGGCCAGGGACGGAATCGAACCGCCGACACGCGGATTTTCAGTCCGCTGCTCTACCAACTGAGCTACCTGGCCGGGTGATCAGCGGAAAATCTACCTGAATCAGCGCGCTTACCAAAATCTGCTGTAATGACTGACTTGATACCGCCACGCACGTTGAAATCTCCCACTACGCGCATCCAGCGCGGTTTCACCACCTGCGAAAGGTCGTCGAGAATGCGGTTTACCGCACGTTCATAGAAGATTCCGTCATTCCGGAAGCTCCACAGATAGAGCTTGAGACTTTTCAGCTCGATGCACTGGTCAGCAGGCACATAGGTGATTCGGATGATGCCGAAATCGGGGGCACCGCCTTCGAGCAGCGTCAGTTCATGTGCATCAGTCTCAATTCCACCCAGAGGGCAGAGCGAGGTGAACTCGTTGCAGTCCATGTGAATCTCGTACTCCCGGTCGGGGTACGGATTGGCGAATACCTCCAGAAGTTCGGCCTTGGGCATCCGAGAACTATGTGCTTTATGGCGGGTTGCTGCAATCCGTCCATCTGTCATTGCCGCGAAAGCGGCAACCCATTTTCCCCTAACATGGGTTCCGGCTTTCGCCGGAATGACAATGCGCTATCTGCGATCGCCGCGCAACTCCTTGGACATATCCTCCAACAACTTTCTTTCCGCGGGCGTGAGGCTGTCCAGACCGCGTTCCGAAATCTTGTCGAGGACCAGATCGAGCGCCCCTGCGGCACCGGAATCTGGTTCAGCTTTTCGCTGAGGTGCTGCCGTGCTGTTTCTGCGTGGCGCGGCTGCGTTGCTCTTCGCAACTATCTCGTCAATCTCGCTCATCTTCTCGCGAGTGCGCGGGAGGGAACGCGGCACCGCGCGGGGAGGCTCGTCCGTTTCATCCGGCACGGGAGAAATGCGATGCCTGATGCGATCCAGGCTCCCGAACGTTGGCGTGTGCGTATATATGTAACCGAACAGTATCCCGCCGAGGTGAGCGAAGTACGCGATTCCCGCCGTCCCACCCATGCTCGCGATGCCAGCAACAAGATTGATCGCCACCATCAAGGCGACCAGAGTCTTCACCTTCATTGGAATCACGCCGAAGAAGAGTACCTCTTCGTCAGGCCATGACGCCGCGTATCCGTACATCACACCCATGATCGCGCCAGACGCACCGATCAATACTCCACCGCCCCCCAGCAGCATGTGCAGCAGCAACCCGCCCAGGCCGCACCACAAATAGAAGCGCGTGAACGCACCCTGGCCCCATGAGTATTCCAGTCGCGGACCGAAAACCCACAACATGTACATGTTCAGGATGAGGTGCACAGCTCCGCCGTGCACGAACATGTAAGTGAGCAGCGACCACCACTGGTTGGTCTTGAAGTCCGTGAAGGAAAATCCCAGTGCCTGCTGCGTGGCCCACGGGTTCACGATGGTGATCTGCAGGAACGCAATCGCCACGTTGATGGCGATCAACGCCTTCACCGTGGGCGTTATCCGCGGATAATCCTGTTCATCATTCACGCCGTATGCCATTCTCTCGTCCCATTTATGGAGCGCGACGTCTCGCGCCCTTTATCTCATACCCGCCGGAGCCGGTATCCTCAACATTATCCGAACATCGCGATGAAGCAACTGCATCTGCTCCAGCAGCGCCGCCCACCGCCTGTCCAGGGTGCTGGCGGTCGCAGCAGCAATATATGGATGAATCACGACCGATACACCGCTGCTCGCCGCGCTCGCTTTTTCGACTACACGCAGGAGCTGCCCGTCACTCGTTTCCTCTCTCGGGCTCAATACCAGCGCATGCTGGAACCCGTGTTGCATCGCTGCCGCAACAGTTTGAACTGCCCTGTCCGTCAGTGCCTCCGGACCCAAAAAGTCAAAGCTGATCTGGATAAGGCTGATCCTCCGCCCCACCTCTGCCAACGCGTCGGGCCGCTGCCCATCTGTGTCGAGCAATACCGGGACCGGTGGCTCCCACTCACCAAACAGTGCTGCCACGTAGTCGGCATTGCCCAATACATCCCGCCCGCACACACATATAGAATGACACCCGGATTTCAGGAGCAGGCGCTTCAGCTCCCCTCTTAGTCCGTCAGCAGAATACAGGGTTGCGGTTTCCCCTTCGCCGGCGAAGCGCACGAATATCTGCCGCCGGCCCAGCCAGATCCCCTGCGACTGCATCCCCACCGGCACTCCCGCGAGCGCAGCAGCCGGACTCCGCGTATTCACGGTGCTCTCCGCTGCTCTAACGCCAGATTCACTATTCTCTCGCAGAGTTCTGGAAAAGTGATACCGTCAGCCGCGGCTGCCTGCGGAATCAGACTCAGTTGCGTAAGACCCGGCAATGTGTTCGCCTCGAGGCAGTGAAAGGTCCCGTCATTCGCCATGCGAAAATCTATACGCGCGTAGCCCCGAAGCTTGAGTGCCTTGAATGCGTCGAGCGCGAACCCCTGTACCGTGAGCGTCTGCTCGGCCGTCAGTCTGGCCGGGAATTCTTCCCTGGCCATCCCCGCAGTGTATTTGCATTCGTAGTCGTAAATCTCGTGCTGCGGAATAATCTCGCCAACAGGCAGAACATTGTCTCCCAGTACCCCCACCGTCAGCTCGCGTCCCGTGATGAATTGCTCGATCATCACTTCGTCATCATACAGCGATGCCTCTTTGATGGCAGCATCCAGGTCGGCTGGGCTGCGAACCACCGTCAGTCCCACGGTGGAGCCCTGCTTGGAGGGTTTGACAACGACCGGAAATCCCAGCTGGCCTTCCACATCAGCAATGCTCACAGGAGCCATGAGCCAATCAGGCGTCGGTACTCCGTGAACCCGCATTAGATGTTTGGAAAGGTCCTTGTCCATGGCGAGGGCGCTCGCCATATGACCGCTCCCCGTATACACAACTCCCATGAGATCGAGCATGGCCTGAATCGTTCCGTCCTCCCCCTGCCCACCATGAAGGGCGAGGAACACAACATCGGCGTCCCTTACAGTGTCGAGTGAACGCAATGCCGGCGAGGTCGACGTCTGCGTGATACGACGCAAAGAGGCCAACGATGGTGGGGCCGCCTTGACTCCCTCCCTCAACATTCGTTCTTCGGCCTCCGCCGTCAGCTGTCCTGTTGCCGGATCAACCGCCATCACTTCATGACCACGTTCGCGCAATGCCTGCGTAACCCTCAGCCCTGACACTATCGACACGTCCCGTTCCGCCGACGTGCCACCCAGCAGCACCGTGATTTTCATCGTGCCATCAGGTAATTGAGCATGTCAGAACGGGTGACTATTCCGTGAATGGCGCCCTTTTCCGTCACAAGCACCGCTGGATTCGTTTTGGAAAGAAGCTTCACGACGACATCCACCGGTTGGTTACCATCGACAACAGGAAATGGACCGTCCATCAGATCACCGACCGTCGCATCGAGCAACTTTGGATTCTCGATGCTCTTCCCCGAAAGTGACCAGTCACTCACTGACCCTACGCAGCTCGTCCCATCCATTACCGGAAGCTGCGACACGTCATGGAGCGCCATGAGACGCAGTGCCTGGCGAACGGAAGCTCCCGGCGCGGTGCTGACAAGAACCGGTACTCCATCACGCTTGCCACCCAGCAGATGCCCCAGCGTCACGCGCCCCGCTTCCAGCATCTGGTTCTCCCGCATCCACTCGTCGTTGTAAAACTTGGACAGATAGCGCTCGCCGGTGTCGCATAGAACCGTAACCACAAATGCATCCGGATTGTCTACGCGTCGCGCCACATTGAGCGCCACCTGCGCAATCAGTCCCGATGATCCGCCAACAAACAATCCCTCCTCGCGAGTGAGGCGCCTTGCCATTACGAAAGAGTCCTTGTCACTCACCGTCTGGAATTCGTCGACCACGCTCATGTCGAGCGTGCCGGGAAGTTTATCCTGACCGATCCCTTCCACCTTGTACGGAACGCCCTCGATGCTTTTCCTGTCCTTTCCACGCCATGACTCGGCGAGGATGGATCCCACCGGATCTCCAACTATCACTTTGATTCCGGGATTCTTTTCCTTGAGATAACGACCCACCCCGGTGATCGTGCCGCCAGTTCCGGCACCCGCAACGAAATGTGTGATCCTGCCACCCGATTGCTCCCAGAGCTCCGGACCTGTCGTCGCATAGTGCGCGTCAGGATTGGCGTCGTTGTAGAACTGGTTGGCCAAAATCGCGTTGGGGGTTTCCCGCGCGATCCGCTTGGCCGTTTCTATGTAACTGTCAGGATGATCCGGAGGCACTGCAGTCGGGGTTATCACCACTTCCGCACCAAACGCCTTCAGCAATCGCACCTTCTCCTGCGACATCTTGTCGGGCATTGTGAAGATGCACTTGTAACCTCGCAGCGCGGCGGCAATCGCGAGGGCAATTCCTGTATTTCCACTCGTCCCCTCGACTATCGTTCCGCCAGGCTTGAGAGATCCATCGCGCTCAGCCTTTTCGATGATCGGCATACCGATGCGATCCTTTACCGAACCGCCCGGGTTGAAGAACTCGGCTTTCGCGAAAACCGGGGTGCGAATTCCCTTCGTTACGCGGTTGAGCCGGATGAGCGGCGTCCAGCCGATTGTGTCGAGTACATCGTTGCAGAGTTCCAGATAGCGCGTGGCCGCGCTCATGGTTTTGTCATTCCGGCGAAAGCCGGAATCCATTTTGGC
>CAZKXZ010000006.1:0-112608 GCA_964556695.1 uncultured Gemmatimonadales bacterium | reverse complement strand
ACTACTTCAACGCTGGTGTGTCGATGCGCGAGACTGTGAGAATGTCTTCGTCGTCAGGGCCCTTGGACAGCAACCAGACACGGTCTCGCTGGAATGAAACGATGCTTGTGTTGGCCGGGAGTTCAACCCGGCCGAGATAGTTTCCGGCTGGGGCGAAGACGTCGTACACATTTCTTTCGCGCCACGTGAGTCTGGGGCCGGTTACCCCCACCGGCCGTGGCGGGAGAGTTCGTTTTTCCGCGGTCGTGTACATCTCGACCCAAACGCGCCCGAAAGTATCAGAGAGTATTCCTCGAAATGCGGGTTTACCGCGCGGAATCTCGTAAGGGGTGCTAACGCCAGGACCCTCACCGCCGGGGCGGACGATGGCCCCGCTTGCGCCAGGCGGGAGCGCTCCACGGCCGCGTGATACAAGATGGTCGCCGAATGCGATCCATTCCTCGCGCTCCGCCGTTGCAACGGCGATGGGCCGCCACGATCGTTCGACATTGATTGGTCGCTCTCGTCCTCTTGCGATCGTGAAACTGTTGTTCGCAGGAAACCCGGTGATGAATCCGCCACCGCGATACGGCGTCAAAAAGGGAGTGGCTGGAAAACTCCAGCGACCCCCGTCCTGCGTTATCAAAAGGAAGGACCTTGGCGCATTTGGTGGAGGTGCAGGGACAAAAGTTGAGTCAACAACAGATCCATTGGCGCGGAACCGGACCCATTGGCTGATTGGTTCCTCGTGCCGTCCCGTGCCGAGGCGAATGGAAATGATGCCAGCGCCATCGATCGAAAAATCGTGCTGCGAGAAAAAGCCACTGCGCGAAACATCGAATGAAGACTTGTAGGTACCAGCAGCGCTGAACAGAACTACGCGACCGCCGCGAGCATCCCACACTGCCAGAAGCGAATCGCCAATCATTTCCATTCCAGTCGGCTGGCTGTATTCGCCCGGCCCCTGTCCGGAGCGCCCTACGTTGCCCGTGAATTTGCCGGTGGCATCGTAGCGGCGGACCTGGTCGAACTGCCGGTCGAAAACGAAGAAGGTTCCGTTGGATGCAGAGGCAACGTATTCGATGGCGCCAAAGGCGAACTCCGGCGGGCCACTGACTTTGCCTATGGAGAATTGCGACAGGAGGCGCACCTGATCGCCCCATTGTGGTGCGGCATTGGCGCGGATCTTCGTTGTATCCTGCGCGTTGATGGCTGGCGCAGCGAGGAGCACGGTGCAAAGCAGGGAGACGACTCGCATTGGTTCACCTCGTCTTGCGACAAGTCCTAAGTCATTAGGAGCTACGGAATAATACGTAGCAAAGCGCCAGGGGAAGCGCAAGTCCCTCTTGGCTATCCACCCGCAATCGCGCCAAGCACAATGAGCACATCGTCGCCGGATACAATTTCGTCCGGCAGGCGCACATTTGTTGGCTCGTGCGAGATGTCCTCCCCGCACGCATAGTATCGCATGTACGCACGGCGCTTATGATTGCCATGCTCCCTGATTGTGCCACGCAGCATCGGATAACGCGACTCAAGCGCGTCAAGCACACGCTCCACCGTTGCATCTCCTTCGACATCCACCGGCACTTCACTCCCCACGCGCGCAAGAGTGCGCAAATGCGCGGGGAGTGCGACCTTGACCGTCGTCACGTTAACGTCTGCACCTCGACCGACAGAACCGCCGGCAAATGTTCTGCGATCGCCTGCCAGTTGTCACCGGAATCGTTTGACGCATACACCTGTCCGCCGGTTGTCCCGAAATAAACGCCGCATTTGTCGAGGGAATCCACCGCCATCGCATCGCGCAGAATGTTCACATAACAATCGTGTTGTGGCAGTCCCTTGGTGAGTGCTTCCCATTCGTTGCCGCCGGTGCGGCTGCGATACACGCGCAGTTTGCCGTCGGGCGGAAAGTGCTGTGAATCGCTGAGTATCGGCACTACGTAGATCGTTTCCGGCTCATTGGAATTGACCTCGATGGGAAAACCGAAATCGGTGGGAAGGTTGCCACTCACTTCGGTCCAGAGATCGCCGGCGTTGTCGCTGCGCATGACATCCCAGTGTTTCTGCATGAACACTGTGTTGGGGCGCGACGGATGCATGGCGAGGTTGTGCACGCAGTGTCCAACTTCGGCTGTCGGGTCGGGCATGAACTGCGAGCTGAGCCCCTTCGTGATGACCTGCCAGGTACCGCCGCCATCGTCGGTGCGGAATGCGCCCGCCGCGGATATGGCGACGTACATGCGTTTGGGATTGGCGGGGTCGATGAGGATCGTGTGCAGACACATTCCGCCGGCACCTGGAGTCCAGTTTTTTCCACTCGAATGAGTGCGCAACGCAGGCATCTCTTTCCACGACTTTCCACCGTCGGTGGAGCGAAATATCGCGGCGTCTTCGATGCCGGCGAATACTGTATCAGCTTCTTTGGGCGACGGCTCGAAATGCCAGACGCGTTTGAATTCCCACGGGTGTGGAGTGCCGTCGTACCACTGATGTGTGCCGGTGGTGCCTTCGTAGGCGAATTCGTTGTTCACGGCCTCCCATGTTTTTCCTGCATCGTCCGAGCGCTGCACAACCTGTCCGTGCCAGTCGGTCCATTGCGCTGCGTAGAGGCGGTCGGGATTCACCGGCGATCCTTTGACGTGCATGATCTCCCATCCGCCAAAGTGCGGGCCTTCGATTTTCCAGTCGCGGCGCGCACCGTCGGACGAGATGATGAATGCGCCTTTGCGCGTGCCGACAAGGACTCGAACTTTGGCCATCGCTTCTCCGGGAGTTGGATTGGGATCGCTAAAGTAGCGGTAGGGAAGGCGGGGTCAAGGTGGCTCACGGGTTGCACTACGGGTCGCAAACAGCGGTACTCAAAGGGCGGGACGCTTCTTGCGACCCGCTTTTTGCGACCCGCTTTTTGAGTGCGAGCATACTATCCTACACTACAATGCAACTCCCCGATGATGACGACCTCGACGCCGACTTCCCCGCCGGCGATGGAACCGCCGATGGCGATGCGGTAGTACAGTGCCCGTACTGCTGGGAGGAGGTCGAGATCTCAATTGATCCTGGAAGCGGCTCCACGCAGGAATACGAACAGGACTGCGAAGTCTGCTGCCGTCCCTGGCATGTAAGCGTAGAATACGATGAAGCTGGCGCCGCGACTGTCAGCGTTTCAGCCACCGATGCGGAATAATTCCACAATTACACCGACATCAACGTCGTCATTCCCGCGAAGGCGGGAATCCAGTGTCGTCTTCCCTGGATTCCCGCTTTCGCGGGAATGACGGATGGTCAGAACTATCTCCCATCAGTCCGCTCCATTCTGTGAACCGTCACCCAGGTAAATCCGTCGACCGGCTCAATATTCCTGAGGATCACATGACCACGACTGAATCCGATTACACTGTGCCAATCGGGAATGCGAATCGTGCCGAGTAGCTTGCCTTCGCGATCGAATCGCGCCCACCACTCTCCTGTAGTGCCCGCGCGACCCTGCAGAGAATCGGGAAGGAGTCGCGGCGGCGAATAGTTGCGCACCCAGACATTTCCCTCCTCATCGGCGAGGATGCGACTGAATGCCGGGAGAGTTGCAGGCAGTTCCAGCTTCTCCCAGGCCGCTTCGAACAGTTTGCGCCGATCTTTGTTGCTCGTGCTGACGAACCGCTCTTTCGCCAGCTGCATTTCACTCTCTTCCACTTGCAGCACTGGCGCCGCGGCTCGCACTACGCGCGCCAGGTGGCCACTTCGGGCATATACCCGGTATTCGTAGTAATCGCCCGTGGCGTGAACGATTTCATCGCTCGCGGGCACTACGAATGCCGCGCGCGAAAATGGTATCGTGGGCATCTCCGACATCAGCATTCCACCCGTAGGACTCCACTCTGTAATTACAAACCCGTGCGGGTCGCTGTCTTCCAGTGATAGTGCTTGCGCAGAGCTTGCGCTCTCGCTGGTTGCCGGAGCGATGCGCCACTCGCGCTGAGCGCGCCCCTCGGGCCAGTGACGTTCCTTGAAGGATGCGTTGCTGCGAACAAGTAGTGAGCCGTCGCGAAGGCAGCATACCACTTCAGTACTGCGGTAGTCCCCGCCAGGTTTTGGGTCGGATTCAAGCTTTGCTGTGCGCACAAAACGGAATGCGGGGTCGTACACGTGAAACCTGGCGCGCCAGTCGCGCGCCACAACCGTATCGCCTGGGAGAATGGCGATGTCGTCCACACGCGAGAACTCACCGGGACCTGGCCCTTCCCGTCCGACGGTTCCGACAAACTGGTTCTTCGCGTCGAATACACGGATCTCCCGTCCCCTGTCCATCACTGCAATCAGCTGCCCCTTCTCTGTGATGCCGGCATCGTAAACATCCCAGAGTTCCTGATTGAGCTTGCTGTCATTGCGGCCGCCGACCTTCATCACTGGAGTTGCGACGATCCGGAACGCCGGCGCCTCCGGATCTGGCGCAGGGTTGTAGACGATCAAATTCGCGTAACGCGCCGAGTCGGCGGCTGCGAGTTTGACTGGATCCTCGAGTGCTTTACTGCGACCGAATTCGGCACGGGCTCCTGGATTCCCCTTCTTGCAGCTTGCGATAAGGAGGACGCCGAGCATTGCCATGATCAGTTTGTTCATGCCCTATTCTACCGCAGTGTGCGTATCCCCGGAATGACAGCCAGGAAAAGCGAAGCGGCAACGGTGATAGTCACCGTTGCCGCCTGAAATCGCCTGCCTTGCTGTCATTGCCGCGCAAGCGGCAACCCATGTTGCTTACCGATTGAGCGGCCCCGTAATCCCGTACACGCGTGATTCAGATATGCGCGTCGCAGTGACCGACAAGGATCCGTCTTCCTCTGCGTTGACCGTGAGTGCAACAACGGTGGTTGCATCAGCTATTCCAGCTCCGGTGGCGCGTACAGTGACGTTGCTCGTTCCCAGAGTTGCCGCGGCACCCGCGGTGAATGTGAGACTGGAGACTGTTCCTACAGTTCCTTGTGGGACGAAAGCAGCCGTGACCCCGGCCGGAAGATTTTCAGCGGACAGCGTAACCGCGCCGGCAAAGTTGGTTCGCGCTATGTTAATGCTTACGACGTTGTTGCTGTTCCGCGAGACCTGCAGCGTACCACTGGCGGGAGTCAGCACGACACTTGCGTTTGCCGGGGTAACTGTCAGCGCCAGCGTGTTGGTTGCAGAGGTGATGCCTGTACCGCTTCCGCGAATTGTAATATTTGTTGTTCCCAGTGCAGCGCCGGCAGTCGCCGTGAAGGTCATGGTCGAAACACCGCCAGTCGTCCCCTGCGGAACGAATGCCACCGTGACTCCAGTGGGCAGATTCTCACCAGCGAGAGTGACAGCACCGGTAAAGTTGGTGCGAGCCAGATTCACTGTCACATTGCCGGTGCTGCTCCCCTGTGCGATGGACAGCGCGATGGGAACGGGCGCGAGCGTGATCGACGCGGTAGCCGCTGCAACCGTTAGCGAAATCGTTGTAGTTGCATCGTTGATATCATCACCGCTGCCGCGGATGGTAACCGTGCTGGTACCCAGAGTGGCCACTGCGCTGGCCGTCAGTGTGAGGGTGGAGGAATTTCCCGTGGTTCCATTCGGAACGAACGCTTGTGTCACTCCTGTCGGGAGATTCTCTGCTGCGAGTGTGACGCCGTCCGTATAGCCCGTGCGTGCGATCGCGACGGTAACTGTACCACTCGCACCCCGCGCGACCGATAACGTTGCTGGCGTGGGCGTCAAAACGATCGACCCGTCTGGTGAGTTCGAGTCGCCGGAACACGCTTGAACGATGCCAACTGCAAGAGCGCCGCAAACCGCGAGAATGAAAAGCGAACGCAGGCGAGGCGAGGTAGTGATGCGAGTCATGGGTGTTCTCTCATTATGGTGTTGAGCACACCCCGCCGGAGCGACGGACTGTACAGGATGGATCGGGCTCGAATGAGCCCGCGATTGACGCTGCAGGGCAACGGGAACGCACTATATGTGCCGCTCAGCAGCTCTCGGACAAACTCCTTGTGAGCGACCCTTCCCACCCGTATTATCACAGTTCAGCCCGGTGAAATCCGCGGCGGATGCTCACCATTCCTCGTGAACGGGCTGGTTAATGCGCGGTTGGCGGTGCTGTTGCTTCGCCCTGCAGGTTGCCCTGGCGCTTTTCCTGACCGCGAGGAAGAGCGACGCTCAGAGTACAATCAGCGGCAACATCGAGGAAACCACCCGGCCGCTCGTCGTACTCATTCACGGGCGCGATCTGGCCTACCGCGTTTCCAGCGATCTGGAGCTTCTTTGGAGGGGCTCGTTCCGGGATGGAATGTCCAAGCTGGGACTGGGGAGAATGCTGCGCGATGAGGATGTCGTCTTCTTCTCCTACCAGCTCAACTTCGAGAGCGACCGGCCGGCAGAAGGAAAATGTCCCGCAATTCCGCTGGACTTCGACTCCTATGTAAAAGCGAAGGGCGGACTCGGTCCCATTGAAACTCTCCTCAAGCCGCAGATCCGTCCCGCACTACTCAGCTTGCGCGACGGACTCTTCGCAATGGGAATCTCCCCTTCCCTTGTGATCTCATCACTCAAGGATGTGGAGGAATATCGTGAACCCAATTCTGCCGTCGCGTGTCACACGAATGCGCAGCTGCGCGCCCTGCTCACGAACTCGAAGCGACCACTCATTGTTGTAGCGCACAGCCTTGGTGGATTTGTCTACTTCCGCGTGGCAAAAGCGATGTCACTGGAAGGGATCGCGCTCGATGTGCCTCGTCTAATCACCCTCGGCAGTCAGGTCCCATCGTACAAGATCCTGCGCTACATGATGCAGGCTGACTCTCTCAGTCTTCCCGAGTCGCAACCGGAGAGTGCCTTCCCTCCCTATGCAAAGTCGTGGGTGAACTTTGTGGGACTCGGAGATTTCCTGGCCTACGAAGCGAGAAAGGAGCCGAAGCTCGCGGACGATTCCGCACGGATTATCGAGCTGCACATTCCCACCAATCCGCTCGATGCGCACGTTGCAACGGCTTATCTCAAACATCCTCTTGTTGCGCGGGCAATTGCCGTCGCATGGTGCGCTGCGATCACGGCGCAGGAGCGCCCATCGGAATGTTCGCTGAACTCCGTGGCGGATGTTGTCGACTCGCTCACCACGCAACGATATCCGCGTTTCCCCAGCTGGCAGTCGGAGATCACCCTTTTCCCAGTCACTCTCTTTACCTGCAAACACATCTCACACGCGAGTACGATCGGCGAGCCATCCGTTGTGCCAGTCATTGGCGTCTACACCGCGCTCCTGAATGCAGGAATAAGAATGGATTGCGCGTCTGGATTGACACAGCAGGCGCAGGGCGAACCAGGTGACTTTGTCAGCGCCGACGCACGCGGCGTGTCGCTCGTCATAGGCCATCGCCGTCCAACGCTCGCGCCCTACTATCTTATCGGCCTTGGATCCTTTCGCCGCTCACTTCTGGAAAGCGTGCCAACTACCGACGGCGGCACATCCCTGGTCACCCTGTCCCAACGGAGAGGAGTATTTGCCCATGCGGGTTTCGGGATGCGCTGGTCACCATTCGAGCTGCGCCATCCCGCCTCGGGGCCTGTGGATTTTCCCAGTCCAGTGCTCAACATCGAAATGAACTGGCGCGTGTCCACCCGCGGCCCGCTATTCGCCGGACAGAACAGATCGTCTTTCTCGGGCGCAGTCTGGGCGAGCGCGGACTATCTGCGAATGCTGCTCAGCCTGGGCAAAGCAGGGTCGCGATGAGAATTCTGCGAGTGGCCCTGCTGCTGGTGTGCGCGATCCCAGCAACATTGTTCGCGCAAACCGGGAGCGTGAACGGAAGGGTGCGCTCCTCGTCCACCGGCGCGGCTCTGGATCTGGTGTCGGTGGAATTGCGGCGCATCAACGGAACCGTAGCTGGAAGGGCAACGACCGATCAAGATGGACATTTCCGTGCGGCCAACCTTGCACCCGCGACTTACACGCTCGTTGCTTCGCGTCGCAACCATGCTGTCGCCACAAGGACCGTGGCTGTGCGCGCCGAAACCGCGGTGACCGTTGACCTCTCCCTTGAGCGCAAGCGAACGATTCTCGGCCCGACCGCTGTCACGGCAGGTCGCAGCGAAGAGAAAACACTCAACGCTCCCGGGTCGATATCGATAGTCTCAACCGAAGAGATACTTGAGCAGCCGGTTACCGCATTTTCTGATCATTTGCGCGGTTTTCCCGGGGCCGATGTAGCAGGAGGCGGTTTGCTGCAGGTGAATGTGGTGGGTCGCGGCTTCAGCAATGTCTTTTCGGGTGCGATGCTCACACTCGTCGATAGCCGCAACGCGTCGGTTCCGTCACTCAAGGTGAACGCGCTGTATCTGCTTCCCATCATTTCCGAGGATGTCGAACGAATCGAATTGCTGCTGGGACCAGCAGCGGTTCTCTACGGTCCCAACGCAGCGGACGGCGTGCTGCACATCATCACCAAGTCGCCATTCGAATCGCAGGAGGGGACGCTGACCGTTGAAAGCGGCGAGCGCCAGTTCTTTAGAGGAGCTTTCCGCAAGGCTTTCACGATGGGCGACCGCTGGGCAGCAAAAGTCTCGGCGGAATGGATCAGCGCACACGACTGGGAAGCGGTTGACACCATGGAGGCAAATCTGATTGCGCAGCGTCCTGGTGCGCAGCAACGCGAATACGATCTTGGCAGAATTGCGGGCGAGGCGCGAATTGGTTTTCGCCCGGGCACCACTTCGGAATTGACCGCGACATACGGACGCGCAACGGTGAATTCTATCCTCGAACCGACCGCCACATCGGGGGCCGCGTTCGCCAATGGATGGAACTATGAAGCCTTCAAGGTGAACGGAAGGTGGAACAACCTATTCGCCCAGGTCCATCTGAACCGAACCGATGCAGGCAACACTGTGCTACTGCGCTCCGGATTGCCAATCGTGGATCGGTCCAGCGAATTCGCGACGCAACTGCAACATGGATTCGATCTCTTCAGGGACAAAACGACAACAACCCCCACGAGTCTTCTCCATGTCATCTACGGCGCCGACTTTGTTCGCACGCACCCGGTGACGGACAGCACCATCAACGGGCGCTTCGAAGAGCAGGACATCGTCAACGAAGTGGGCGCGTATGTGCACACAGTAACGCGCTTGACCAAAGCCATCGACGTCGTCGCGGCAGGCCGACTGGATCGCAACAGCCAGCTCGTCGAACCGGTCTTCTCGCCGCGCGCCGCTGTCGTTTTGAAACCATCACCAGAACAGAACATCAGATTCAGCTATAGCGGCGCATTCGGAACACCGCCCAATTTCGATTTCTTTCTCGACCAGATCGTACAGACACTGCCGGGAGTTCCGTACCAGGTGCACGCGATGGGAGTGCCGGAGTCCGGGTTCCAGTTTCGGCGCGATTGTCCCGGCGGTGCCGGCAACTTTTGCATGCGCTCTCCCTTTACTCCAACATCGGCGGGTGGTGCAGAGCAATGGATAGCCGCCTCCGCGACTCCCTACTGGCAGAATGCGATTGATATTGTGCTCGCCGACCCCGATGCAGCGGGCCTTCTGCCACTCGAAGGAATTTTTCGTTCACTCACCCCGGGACCGGCGGATGTCGCAAGCGGGCTCAAACAACTCAACATCGGTCCTGGAGAATTCCAGCCCGTTCCGGTCGACCTCGTGCGCGACATTCCACGACTGCGCCCAACGCTCAGCAAAGTCTTCGAGATCGGCTACAAAGGTCTCTGGGATCCATTCGAGATCGGCGTGAACCTCTGGTACTCGACGCGCCGAGACTTCATCAGCGCTGCCAGGGCAGAGACGCCCGGTGTTTTTCTGGATAGTGCGAGCCTTGCCGTTTATCTCGAGGCTCAGCTGAGCGCACGGGGAGTGCCCAACGCCGCGCAAACGGCAGCTCTGGCAGCTAACGCCTTCGCATCCGTGCCGCTAGGCATGGTGCAAATGGATCATCCGTTCGTTTCACCGTCCGATGTCGTGCTAACGTTCCGCAACTACGGGCATATCAGCAATTCCGGACTCGACGTTGTTGCCGAATACCTTCTGAGCGACAAACTGTCGGTCGCAGGCACTTACTCGCACGTGACACGAAATTTCTTTTCGCGGGAGCACACCGGTAGCGCCAACGAGCTGACGCTGAACGGCCCGCGTCACAAGGGCACCTTCAGTCTCCGTTATCGCAACGAGGCAAGCAGCCTTTCAGCGGAGTTGCGCGGGCGATTCGTGGGCGCCTTTGATGTTCGCTCGGGAGTGTACGACGAACATATCCGTTCATATGCGCTTGCCGACGCGCGACTCGCAATGCGCAGCACGATAGCGCGCGGTTTTGTACTGTCGCTCAGCGCGTCAAACCTGCTGGACAACAAGCACCACGAATTCGCCGGCGGGGCGGCTCTTGGCCGACTTATCATGACACGAATCCAGTTTTCCTTCTGAGCGACTACTGCGTGCGCAACAACACAACCGAGAATGCAGACTTGTCCGCGCCGCTCGGATTTACATGCAGCCGGCTCGGTCCATTGGGCGGCACACCGAGCCGATAGAACAACGATCCGCCTGACTTCAGGTTGGCAACCGACGGCTTTCCATTCTGCAGTGTGGTTACAGGCAGCGGAAAGGTCCTTTGTGTACCGACGTTGCTGATAATTGACCTCAGAAGCCAGCTCGGAACCTGGTAACGCGAGGGCGTTTGCGGCACAACGTCATCGGCGAACAGCGCCACACTCCAGTCGCGAATCCACGTGGCCGGGTCAGCACGGATCACCTGTTCCAGGTTGCGCATTCCAGTCAGCGGGCCGCCCGCGAGAGCGCGCCAGGCGTCGGCACCCGACCCTCCCAGTCTGTCGACCGAATAGCGCAGGAACGATGTCGCTGCGCCGCGTGCCGCCAGCCCGGGAGCAATGCCGCTGAAAGCCCAGTTGCTGTTGGTCTCTCCCAGAAAGATGTGCAGACGTTCCACATTTTCCCGCTGGAAGTTTTCAAATGCATTGGATTTCAGCGGCGATGCATTGATGAGCGACGCGCGGATGTTCTGCCCGGGATCGACCCCTGCGGCCCTGAAGAACACCAGTTCTTCCGCGCTGTGCGCCAGAGCCTCATCAAGCCAGAGTGCTTCCGGGAATTCCGCACCCACGTTCACGTGCATCCGGCGCGATGCGTTTATCAGATGCTGAAATTCGTGCGCCAGCGTAGCGAGTGTGAGTCGCTCAACGAGGAACTTGTCACGCGGGTTGTTATTGATTTTGCCTGTGGGATCGGGAGCCATGAGATACAGCACTTCGCCTTCATTGCTGTACGGGCACGCCCCCAGGCGCGAACTGGCTTTCTTCGGATACATGTCACGTGCGAAAAAGAAACCGGTGACAGTTCCACCGAAGGCGCCGGGCGGAGTGAGACGATTCACCTCAGCCGTGTAGAAAAGAATGGTCCTGCCGTTGTGATCGATATCTGAAGGCGTACCGAAGTTCTGCGCGAGAACCGGATACACAAGTGTGTCGAACGTCAGCGCCTGCCGTTCATAGTCTCCGCTCGTGAAACCCCCGATCGGGTTGTTGACATCCGCGACAACGATGGCATGCTGCGAAATGGCAACAACACGACCATTGCGAAGCAGTGGCACCTTGCAGCTGCTTTGCGCGCTCGCGTTCAGTTGGAACACTTCACTCATCGTTGGAGTGGCGCGAGAGAACGCTGGAGGGGGAATTGCCGTGGCAGTATCGTAGTCGGGCGCCGACTGCGTGCGCGCACCGGTGCTGGCAAGGGGATAGAGTTCCGCTGCTTCCAGTTGCCGCAGCCCTGTCTCGAATTCCTGGTTGCGACTGAATCCGCCCTGCGAGAAGCCGCTCAGCTGCTGCGTCGCGGCCGCGGCCGACGAGAAACCCGCGGTCGGAGGAGACTGCGACGGCGGGCCGGCTGGACTGACGATGTTGCTGGCCAGAACTGTAATCCCGACACTGCTTTCAGCCGCGCGTGCTGCATTGAAAGCAATTGCAACGTAATCGCGTGTGAATAACTCACCGCTTGCGAGACAGATGTCCACGGCGGCGCTTCCCACCAGCGTGATTGACGCACCGACGGGAAGGTCGAGCGGAGATCCGGTGCACGTCTTACCAATTTCGCCTGCTACAGCCGCAAACACCCTGGTATCCAACCCAGGGATACTGGCCGTCGCAGTCTGCTCCCCCAATGAGGACCCCAGCGTCCAACTCGCGCTTGCAAAACCATTCGCGTCGGACCGGGACCGTGGTGGAGTGATGCTGCCGCCACCACTAACGACGCTCCAGTTGACGGTAGCGCCGGCCACCGGCCGGCCGTAGATATTCTGCACGCGTACCACGACCTTGTCGTCCAGTGGCGTGCCCACAAGTCCGACTTGCGCGCTTCCAGCGACATAGTCCATTTGCGCAACGTGCGCTGTGGGACCGCTTATCTGGTTGGAGCAGGCTGCCAGCGCCAGCACGATGGCGCCCGCCTTCATTGCCGTGCTCACGCGCGTTAACCTGTGTTGCATTCTCGGGCGGGGTTCAAAACTGCGCATGAAACAAGATATCATGGGGGGCAAGGGGTCCACGCGATCAATTGATCAATTGATCTATTGATCATTTGATCATTTGATCGTCTGTCCCTTCTAGCCCTTCTTCGCCCGAACCACCACTCGGTAGTTGTTCTCCGAATTCAGATTAATCAGGGCGATGAACACCCGCCCCTGATACACGCCAATCGTACCTGACTGCGATATCGACGAAACCTCGTAACCGGCCGGCAGAAGGATCGTATTGCGCAGGCCGCGCATGGGACGATCGAACACCAGCTCACCGTTCACCGCGGTATACGCCGGATCGACAAGGTTGCCTTCGACGCGCAGGTGTGCGCTCTGCTTGTCATTCACGATCGGAACTTCGAGCTGCACGATTGTGTTGTTCCCGCTCTTCGACGTAACGAGCGGTTTGCCGGTATCGAGGTCGGTGACTTTCAGCTGCTGCAGCGGTGTGTACGAAAGCAGATCAAGCGTCGGCTTGCCGCCCATACGATAATCGCTGTAGATCTGATCCACCTTCACCGTGTGCGTCTGCGGATCGCTCAGGTCATAAAGTGTCTTCACGTCATCGAAGAACATGTCCGTCATGTTGTTCGGCTTGAACTGTGCCGTTGTCTTGCGCGCGTGCAGCGTAAACGGATTGCTCAAGCCGCTGGGATTCGCGAAATGCAACTTCACCCGCCCGTCCGATAGCGTGCTTACCTGCGCCGCGATGTTGGACGAGAGAAATGCGTAACCCTTGGGAAGAACAACGCCGAGCCGGTATCCGCTGAGGCTGCGCACCCAGGAGATGTCATCGGCCTGAATGTTGGCTGCCGCATTCGCCTCGCGATAAACCTGATATGTGCGCGGATCCTTGTACGTCTTGTAAATCAGCACCCGGCCGATTCCGCCCTGGGGAACGGGTGCAGTGAAACGGGCGCGTATCGCGTGTGATTCCCCCTGCACCTCGTATGTGAACGGGAGCGGCTTGCCCGTGCGGGGATCGTAAACCTCCACATCGCCACCTTCGCTCCCTCCGCGAGTTGCGTTCACCAGCTCCGTCGCGCCCACACGAGTTTCTTCAGGGAGAAATCGGATGCGGAAAGCATCTGTACCCGGCTCGAGCAGCGCGTATTCCGTGTACGCATCCTGAGTGAACAGGCTTCTCAGTCGCGCCGTAGGACGTAACGAACCATCGGGGTTTTCGCCGCCGGGAAACGGATTCGTCCCTCCGCGCGCCTGCGCCTGCGACAGCTGTGGTGCTGCAGCGATCACAGCGAACAGAGTTGCAATCAGGGATATCTGTCGTGAACGATGCATGGTTCTTTCCTCAATCAGGGGGAGCGGCGCTGACCGCGCGCGCCGGCGCTTCATTTACAATCAACTGAAATACGTCGGGGCGGCTGTAGTGGCCGGCAACATCGAAATCGAATTTGCTGCGGCCGATGTCATCGAGATCAATGGTGGCTGTGAGAATTGTCTCACTGCCATAATGCGGGCCCGCAAGGACCTTGCCGAGCGGACTGATGATGGCGCTGCCGCCGCGCAACAACACTGAATCGGGGGAATCGCCAAGTACCACGCGCACGTTGTCTGGGAAATCCTTGCGCTGCAGGAACTGGCACGCAGTCAGAACGAAGCAGCGTCCCTCGAGCGCGACGTGCTGCATCGATGGCAACCATGTATCGCGATCGTCTGCGGTCGGAGCACAATAGAGCGTGACGTTCTTTGAATACATCGCCATGCGCATCATCGGCATGTAATTCTCCCAGCAGATCACCGAGCCGATGCGACCATAGGGGGTGTCAACAACAGTCAGCGTTGAACCATCGCCGAATCCCCAGATGGTCCGCTCCGCCGCGGTCGGCATGAGCTTGCGATGTTTCCCGAGCAGCTTGCCGTCCGGGCCAAAGAAAAGGACGGTGCAATAACAGGTTCCGAGTTCGCGCTCGATAACTCCAATCACGACATAGCTCTTGTGCGCCGCTGCTGCCTTGCCAAGTCGCTCAGTCTGCGGTCCGGGCACTTCGATCGCGGAATTGAGATACAAGCGGAACTCCTCACGACCAGCCGCGTCGCGCGCACCAACCGTCTGCCCGAAGGTGACCCCCTTGGGATATCCGGTGATGAACGCCTCGGGAAAGAGAATCACTTTCCCTCCCGTCGCCGCGGCCTCGCCAATGAGTCGCACCGCTTTGTCGACGCATGCCTCTGCCTCAAACGGCACCGAACTCGCCTGAACAACCGCGACCTTAACTGTCTTTTGATCGATTTGCATACGGAAGATTGTCAGTCAAAACCCATTACGGCAAGATGACGGCGATGGCCTCCAAGCGGTCTCGCGCCACGCGCACCGCGTAGCCCACATCATCTGCATTGTTGAGATGACCGGTGAGGATATCCTCGGCGATCTCGCTCGCCACAAGCGTCGCAGCAAATCTGGCAATGTTCTTCCGCACCTTCGGCTCAGCGACTCGCACGTCGTCCACAATCGACGGACGCGATGCCATGAGCGCAATCACATCCTCGATGTCATGACTCGCATGAACGTTTCCGCCTCCGCGGTCGGAGTACGCTTCGAGTTTCATCGCGATGAAAACTGCGGCCGTGACATGGCGAAACGTGACGCCGTTAATCGTGACGACGACCGGGCTTCGTAGAGCGAGCGCGTCCCAGTCACTCCCCGTGCCCCCGGGATGCTTACCAGCGGGAACGAGGTCGAACAGAATTTGCGCCGGACTCCTCCACCGATGCATGTGCGCGGTCGTGTCGGTCACATGTGTAAACCCTTGCGCGCGCAGAGTGCTCGCGAGTCTATCGACGTCGCCATAACTCGCGGAAGCAACGATGCCATCGACATCCTTTGTTGCCCGTACACCGGCAAGTACACGTTCGGTATGGAGCAGAGGCGCAACAGAGCCTCCGACGAAAACAACCTCGTCGGCAAGCGCACCGATCGCCCTCGCGATTGAAACGACATCGATGACCAACGCGTGCATGTTCAGACTACAAAGTCGCCTGTCGGAACATGGAAACGCGCTCGTAGCGCCTCGCATGCGAGCTTGCGCTCTCGAGCGCGTCCCACCCGAACGGCGTCCACCAATGAAAGCGCTGCGTATGTTCCCGGCTCGCGCTGCGCGAGTTCAGCAGCCCTGGGAATCAACGGCGTGATGGCGTGACCGTGCGCCGTTCCATGCGGCGACGGCCAAACGTATTGCTCGTCTGCAGTGATCGCATCGGCGAGCACCGGCCCCGAGTGCGCCGTCGGCACTCCGCGCACCAGACGCCCTGGCGCTACCGGGAAAACGTAGCGGAGCCCGTGCTCGATGAACTCCAGCAGCGCCGAGCGATTGACCCGGCGGCCGTCAGGGAGCATGATCTGACTCTCGCGCAGCCGACCCACCCCTGTGTGTGCCGTGCTGAGACTAATGGATAGCGTGCTGGCGATGCTCTCGAACGTGGCTTCAGGGTGCTCCGCCAGGAAAACGGCAATGGCTACATCTGATTGTGATATCATGGTTTATGCCCTGTCTTTCGACTTTCGCGTAAGCCGAAATATATAATACAACCGGCTCCACGTCAATGCGTTTGGCTGCCGGTCCTATTGACGAATTTGTCAATAGGGTGTGGAGCAATACCTGTCATTCCCGCGAAGGCGGGAATCCAGGGTCGTCTTTCCCGGGACCAAACGACGGATCAGCGCCGATTCATGCGCACGAACTGCACCAACCCGCCCGCATCCAGAATCTCACGCATCAGCGCCGGAATAGGCACACCAGCCGACGCGATTCCTCTCGATGTGTTGCCAACCTCAATCGCGTCGCCGGTCGAACGAATCGAGAGAAGGTCTCCCTCTCGGATATTCTTCGTGTCGCATTCAATCGGAAGCAGTCCATTGTTGACCGCATTCCGGTAGAACGTCCGCGAAACACTCTCGGCAAGCACGGCCTTGATTCCGGCAGCGAGAATCACCGTCGCAGCAATCTCCATCGCCGACCCGCACCCGAAGTTGCGGCCCGCGACTATCAGGTCGCCATCGCGCACTGAAGCGGCAAATTCCGGGTCCACGGTCTCCAGCAGATACCGCTTCAGAATGGACTCGTCGAGTGTTTCACGCTTGCGAGCAGACGCGATGAGGTAATCAGTGTTGATGTCATCGCCCAGTTTGCGTGCGCGCCCACCGAATTCAAATAGGATCGCGGGCAAGCTATTCGTCATTCCGGCGAAGGCCGGAATCCATTGTAGTGGGTGAAAATGGATTCCGGCTTTCGCCGGAATGACGACCCTTCGAAGGAGTCGTGATCACACCGGTGGCAGCGGCGGCAGCGCACGACGCTGGAGATGCGAGGTAAATGGATGCAGTCGCATTACCCATGCGTGCCTTGAAATTGCGGTTCGCGGTGGACAGCACGTTCATTCCGTCGCCTGGGATAACACCGCTTGTTCCGCAGCATGCGCCGCAGCCAGGCAGAGTGATAATGGCGCCCATTTTTTCGAACGTCGCCAGCGTACCATCCTCACGCAAACGCCTCTCCACCTCGCGCGACGCCGGTGTCAGCACCAGTTGTACTTCAGTGGAGACACGTCCGCCCATCTGTTCGAGCACCGCAAGAGCCTCGTGAAAATCGGGAACGCGCCCGCCGGTGCACGTACCTATGAACACCATCTGTACGGGCGTGCCCTCGGATTGCTCCAGCGACTGCACATTGTCGGGAGCATGTGGAAGCGCCACCTGCGGCGTGATCACGCCGAGGTCGATCGTAACCACGCGTGAATACTGCGCTCCCGCATCGGCGCTCACAGCACTTCCCTTATTCGTCGTTCGCGCGGACAAATAGTTATCCGTTGCAGCGTCACAGGGAAAAATCGCAGCCTTGGCACCCGTCTCCACCGCGAGATTGCTCACAACCAACCGGTCTTCGAGCGTCAACGCTGCAATCGCAGGCCCTTCGAATTCGAGTGTCTGATAGTTGGCGCCTTCCGGTCCGAGCAGCTGCACCAGCGTAAGTGCGATATCCTTGGCGCCAATACCCGCTACACGCTCGCCATTGAGTACAACCTTGATTGTCGACGGTACACGCAGCCACACCTGCCCGGTAATCATGGCCGCCGCGAGATCCGACGAACCCACTCCCGTCGCGAAAAGGTTGAGTGCACCGCATGTGACCGTGTGGCTGTCGGCACCGATCACCAGATCGCCAGGCAGCACTCGACCCAGCTCCGTCGCGATCTGAAAGCTGATCCCCTCCCCCACCTCATGCACTTCGGCACCGAACCTTCGCGAGAAATCACGCATGCGCTCGTGAAACTCTGCTGGCTTCTTCGAAGTGGGTGGCGAGTAGTGATCCATTGCGAACAGCACGCGCGCAGGATCAAAAAGGCGCTCACCACCCATGCGTTCGAAGTAGTCGATCGCCATGGGCGCGGATGCATCAGTACCAATTACACGGTCCACATCGCAGAAGACGACATCGCCCGCGCGCACATCCGTACCGGATTTGGCGGAGAGGATCTTTTCGCTGATCGTCTTCGCAATCAAGAGGTGAGCGCCTCACCCTCGCTGCGCGCCACAACCGCCGCTCCCACGAGGTTGCCGAGCGTGTTCACCGTGGTACGACACATATCGAGGGGACGATCGACGCCGACCACAAGAGCGATTCCGGCCGCCGCGTTGCTGCCAAGCCCAATCGCATTCAGGACTATCAATGTCGTCACCAGCGAACTCCCAGGTATACCGGGACCTGCAAAGGCGGCCAGGACTGATGTCAGCACAATGGTGACCATTTGTGCACCATCAATCGCAATGCCGTACAGCTGCGCAATGAATACCGCAGTTACCGCTTTGTACACAGCGGCGCCGTTCTTGTTGAGCGTGGCCCCCGCCGGCAGCATGAAGCTGACGATTTCATTTGAGACTCCCACACGGTTGCGCGCGGCGGCCATGCTCACGGGAAGCGTAGCGGCGGATGACGCCGTGGAAAACGCGAGCAGCAACGCATCCGAAACCGACCGAAAGAACCGCACCACGCTCACCTTCGCGACGAAGCGCAGCAGAGGTACCAATGTGACGACAATGTGCACGACGAGAGCAAGCACCACCACCAAAGCGTACACTGCCAGACTTCTCAGAAGGTCGAGCCCCGACCTCGCGACCGTTGCCGCAACAAGCACGAACACAGCATAAGGTGCGAGCGGCATCAGCCATCCCACAATCACCATCGAAGCATCGTTCACGCTGCCAAAAAATGCGGTGACTCTGCGTCGCGATTCCTCCGGAAGAGTCGTGAGCGCCGCACCGAAAGCGCAAACAGCCACTATCAGCGGGAGAAGATCGCCCGCGGCAGCCGCTGCGAACGGGTTCACCGGAACCATTGCCGTGATTGTCTGAAGGAATCCCGGCACCAGCGAAACATTCGTCACTGCAGCGGTTCCCGCTTCCCGAAACTGACTGGTGAGGGCCTCGCGCACCGCTGGGTCCAGTCCTTCACCCAGCCGCATCGCCCGGGCAACCACCAGACCTATAGTTGCGGCGATGACAGTTGTAACCGCGAAATATGCCAGCGTCTTGCCACCAATTCGTCCCAGACTGCGCACGTCGCCCAGCGAGGCGACGCCAACAACAAGACTTGCAACCACAAGCGGCACCACCACCATCGTGATGAGACGGATAAACACCGTCCCAACTGGTTCGATGGCAAGCACCACACTCCTGAGAGACTCGGCGCCGCCCCACGACATGGTCGCGGCCGCACCGACAGTGATCCCCGCGACGAGACCGATGAGGATCTTAGCGTACAACTTCACGACTGCAGCTCGCTGAGTGCGTCCGAGAGCGCGGAAAGTGTGAGCTCGACGTCGGCCATGCGGATGTCGCCCATGTGGCCGATGCGGAATCCCGCCGGCTCGTAGTGGTCGAGCGCAGCCGCGATCAGTATTCCCCGCTCTCGCACTTTAGCACGCACAATCTTTGGTGAAATTGTTGCGGGAAGGGCAAGAGCAGTGACGGTGGGCGCAAACTGCCGCAGCGCGGGGCACTGCATGGAGAGGCCCAGTCTCTTGCAACCGTTCCGCGCTGCAGCGGCCATCTCGTCGTGCCTGCGCTGAAATCTCTCAAGGCCTTCTTCGTGAATCATCCTGAGAGATTCCGCCAGCTGCAACACCAGATGAACCGGCGTTGTGCCCGGTGTTTCCGCCCGCGGCTTCGTGACCGAAGCCTTTATCGAGGAAAAGTCAAAATAGTTGCGCGGCAAACTGGAACGCTCCTGCGCTTTCCATGCGCGATCGCTCAGCGTGACGAAAGCGAGGCCGGGAGCTGCCATGAGACACTTCTGGGACGCAGTAACGGCGAAGTCCACTTCCCATTCGTCGAACGAGAAGGGCATTCCACCCAGTGATGAGACTCCGTCAACCAGGACGAGTGCACCATGAGCTCGTGCCGCCCGCGCCACTGCCGCGACATCGTTGCGCACACCGGTCGACGTATCGCAATACGCCAGCGCCACAGCACGCACCTCGGACTGTTGCGATAGCAGGTGCTCCAATTCGGAAATGCTGACATCACGGGCCCAGTCGGTCGCGATGCGGTGCACGACCAGTCCGTACGACTGTGCGAACCGCGCCCACATCTCGCCGAACTGTCCGTTGCAGACAAATGCGATCGCATCTCCGGGAGAAAAGAGATTGCAGATCGCAGCCTCCATCGCGCCTCGTCCGGTGGTGTGAACCGGAAGCACAGGAGCGCGGGTTCCGAAAACCGGGCCGAGCAGTTGCAGCAACTCCGCGAGTTCCACGGAGAATTCGGGGGAACGGTGATGAATCATGGGGCGGGCGCCGGCGCGCAACACTCGTTCCGGCACACGAGTAGGGCCCGGCGTCATCAGCAGTGGCTCCACTATTCGATCACGCCCTTCTTCCGGAGCGACTCATCTATCTCGGCGCGAAAAAGCACACCACGCTGGATTTCTTCTACGCGCGCTTTCTCACGCGCTTCCAGTTCACCAACGAGCGCGAGGATTTCTTCCGCGTGCGCGCGCGGGACTACCACAACGCCGTCGTCGTCGCCAACAACGATGTCGCCAGGCGCAACAACGGTTCCACCGCAGCTGATTGGAACGTTGATCTCACCGGGTCCATCCTTGTCGCAACCGCCGGGACAGACAGTGCGACTGAACGCGGGGAATCCCAGACGCGTGATCCCATCCATATCGCGGATTGCGCCGTCGACAACTATGCCACCGAGTTTTGTGGCCGCTGCAGTGTGGCACATCAATTCGCCGAACACCGCGCTCGTGGTGTTGCCACAGGTGCACACAACTACAATGTCTCCCGGTTCGGCAACCTGGAGAGCTTTGTGAACCATCAGATTGTCAGCAGGCCGGCAGTTGACCGTTACGGCAATTCCGCAAAGCGGAAAGCCGCTGCGCGAGCGGATTCCAGGATCCATGAATCCGAAACGCCCCATTGCATCGGCGATGTTGGGAGAGGCGAGACCGCGAAACTTCTCCACAACCGACGCGGCAATCCGCGGCGGAGATGCAAGAACGCGAAATCCTGGCTTACCGTGGGCAGGAGCGCCCACGGTTATTTCATCGCCGCGACTTCTTCAGGCGTGGTCAACAGATCCACATCCCGCTTGCCTGCCCATGCGATACCCCGCAGCAGAACGGCGCGTGCGTGCGGCGAAGAGAACGTGATGTAGTGGTGGCCAAGCAGGTTGACGTACGCGCGGTACGGCTGCCCGCCGTCGAGCTGGTTCTGGTATACCCAGATCTGTGGAATCAGCCGGCCGACTGCGGAATCCGTCGGAGGAGGAGCATTGCGTCCCCGTCTCACTGGTTCCATCGCTGACACGAGGATCTGCGCGTTAGGCATCATGTGCAGCGCCCAGTACACCTCGTCATTGATCCGGAAATTCGAAGCGCCCTTGGTGATCGGATGCTCGGTATTGACGTAGTAATAAGTGTTCTCCCCTTCGAAATATCGGGCGACGCTGTTTTCCCACGATCCGCCAACAATGGTCTTGAACCAGTGCGGATCCTGCGATGTCACAAGCGCGTCGTGTATCACGACAACACCGCCGCCGCGCTTCACGAATCCTTCGAAATAGGTGCGCTGCTCACCGACTATCTTGCCGGCGTCGGCCGCGAACATCACCAGTACATCGGTGCTCGCGAGTTCTGCGGCGGTCGGGAACTGCAGCGAGCCCGCGACCTTCGCGCCGCGCGATTCCAGCAGGACCTTCCATTCATTCATCCATCTCGTATGGTCATGGAAGCCGTTTTCCGGAGGCCCGTGCGTCTTCGGTCCGCCGCGGAGGAAAATGCGTAGCGGCGCCTGCTGCTGAATTACAGCACCAGCAACCGGCTGGGGAGCCAGAATTGGCGTTGCAAAAATCGCGAGGGCAGCAAAGCAAAGGATGGCGTTCTTCATGGTTTTACCTGGTCGGTGCGCTCGAGGTGTTTGACTATGTCGCGAGGCTGATAGTCGCAATCTGCGATGTTGGCAGTTGCAGCGCCAGCGCCGCGCTGGCTCACTTCATCCGTCCCCTACTTCCTGGCCCTCAGAATCTCCAACGGTCGACTCGACACCACCCTCTGCTGACCGGGAACCTCCACCGTAACGGATAACATGTAGCTGCCGGCTGCAAGCGTTCCCAGGCTGAGGTTAACAGATCGCGACTCGATTTCACGACCCTCGACGGCGGCCTCCTCCTGGACTATCGACAACGAGTCGATATCGCTCCTAGAGGTAATTGCACGCAACAATCCGCCGAGCAACGACCCTCGCTGTCGTGTCGCCACAACCGCAAAGCGCGGTTTTTCTCCGGGTGCGAGGCCGTACGTCTCCCAGAAGAGGGTGACGGTCGACCCATGCGCAAGTCTGAACGTGCCGAGTGCCCGCGACTCGGCTTGAGCAAGATCGCGGGCGAGCGTATCGCGAGTTTCGACGAGCAATACATCGGACAATGTCACACGCTGGTTCGGCATCGGCGGTGGACCAACTGCCAGTCGCACGCGTCCAGACGCTCCGCTTTTCGCCACAAGTTCGATGCTTGCGAGTGTGCTCTCCGGTACAGTAGCAAGCGAGAACCTCACAACACCGGTTCCTGAACCGGTGGACTTCGTAGCCGGCTTGTCGAAATCCCTCTGCAGAAAAAGAGTCTTGAGCAAACCGGATTCTGGAAACACCGAATCTGCCTTGATGTCGGTCGCGGCGATGATGCGTACGGAGTCGCCTCGACGAAAGTATGCTATCTGATGGTTCAATTCCCGCACGGGCGCGAACCAGCCATTCACGAATTCGAACGCAAAGGGATCGTGGATGCTCCAGTCGTCGGCATGTGCGTGCAGGTGGTCGAGGAACACAGAGCCACTCGGCACGAATGACACGCGCGGGTACGGATAGAGCGCGGCCATGAGCCCGCCATCGGTTCTGGCAGTGTAATGGGGTGGACCTACACGCATGACTATCTCCGTGAAACCCCATCTGTAGGTGAGAAGCCACGGTGCGTACTTGAGCTGGAGGGCCGGGTCCAGCACTGCGAGAACAGTACTGTCGGTCGGCAGCCGCTTGGAGCGAAGCATCATTGCCGGGTTCATGGCGCCAACTCGCCGGAATCCTGCGCCGAGCATCAGCTCGACAACACGTGCCAGATGCTCGGCACGGCGCTCGTTGCCGGGGACCGTGTAGAGCGGATCGGACAACCACCAGGCTCGCTGCGCGATCTTAATGCGATCGGCGCAGCTGGCGGCGCGATAAGCCTTGTTGAATTTCTTGTCGTCGGACACCCATGTGGGATCGAGCCAGGCGCAGCGCTCCTTCTCCGGCATTGCCGCAAGTACAGCGTCCCACACAGTGTCGGCGCGTTCACGCACGCCGGCCATCACCATTGTGTGCCCGCGCAGCGCCGCGCACCACCACGGTTCGGAAGTGCAGTGCCTAAGGGTCTCGTAGGCCCGCACGAAATATCCGCGATCCAGGTCCAGACGCACGGACTCGTTGCTCAACCATAGCTCGTTGGGAATCCGCTTAAGGTACGATGTGACGCTGTCGATGTAGAGGGTGATCATCTTGTTGATGCGATCTTCTTCAACCGGGCGGAATCGCACCATTGTGTATCTGCGTTTTGTGGGATACGTGCCAATGCCTCCAACCACGAGGCCTCCGTTCTTTGGACCGTAGCAGTAGTCGGCGACGTTGATTTCGCAGTAGGCGTTACCCATCCGGAAAAAGCCCAGCATGTTCTTTGCTTCCGACTCCATGAGGGTGAGGCGGTACTGCAACGTTCTCAGGCTCGTGAGTGCCGCTAGCACGGTGCGCACCGAATCACGCTTTGTCGTGGGCTGAGGTTGAGCAGGCAGCGCCATTGTGGCCTGTGCGACAAGTTCGCAAACCGAAATGGAGAGTAACAGCAGCGCGCCAAGGAGTGCCGTTGGTCTGAGGACAGATCGGGTCATTCCGAACTTTCCATTCTGAGGCGCGCTCACGAAGGGTTTGGTGTGCGGAAATCTGCAGCGGAGAGTTACCCTGGGTAAGGTGAAAGGTGCCCCCGTTCGACGAGCTTGACTTACATTCCCTCTGGTGTGAGATATGAATGCGGCACGAAATACTGTTAACGGAGAGCACCCCATGCGCGCTCTGGTGAAGTTGTTCCTGGTCGTTGTGTTGTGCGCCGGCCAATACGCAGAAGCCGTGGCGCAGCAACCTGGCCCAATTGTCCCAGATGTGATCTATGGTCACAAGGCGGGGATGGCCCTGACCTTCGATGTGTTCAAGCCGAATGTCGCATCAAATGGCGCTGGCGTGCTGTACATGGTGAGCGGCGGTTGGGTGTCGACGTGGCGTGATCCGGAAATAGCGCGCAATACCTTTGCACCGTGGCTCAATGCCGGCTTCACCGTCTTCGCGGTGCGTCATGGCAGCAGCCCTCAGTTCAAGGTGCCCGAGGCATACGCCGACGTGAAGCGCGCGGTGCGATACATCCATTTACACGCGAAAGAGTGGGGGGTCGACGAGAATCGGTTGGGTGCCACGGGCGGCAGTGCCGGTGGTCATCTCTCGCTCATGCTCGGCAATACCGGCGATGATGGCGATTCCACCGCGCGTGATCCCGTTCTGCGTGGCTCGAGCAAGATTGCGGCAGTTGTGGCGTATTTCCCCCCTGTTGATCTGCGTCGCATGACCGGGCCGAGCGATCGCTTTCCCGCATTGAACTTTGATTCGACGTTGGCGGCGTCCGTGTCACCGATAGTGTTCGTCTCTCCCGATGATCCGCCGACGCTCCTTGTTCACGGCACAGCGGACGCTCTTGTGCCTGACAGTCACAGCAAACTGATTTACGCAGCCTTCAAGCTACAGAATGTCGCGTCGAATCTGATTCTGATCGAAGGCGCCGGGCACGGATTTCAGGGCGCCGCCGCGACGCAGGCGAGCGAGGCGTCGGTGAAGTGGTTTACGCAGTACCTGGCTAAGAAGTGAGTAGTCCGGACTGACACAAATACGGTGTGCACTGCGGCAAAGGCGAACTGCGGAGCGGGAACTGCGTTCACGGGGACTGCGGGTTCGGGGACTGCGGTTACGGGAACAGCGGCACTGGAACGGCGATAAACGTCGTTGAACGCAGGTCCCGAATCCGCCGTTCCCGGTCCGCCGTTCCCGAACCCGCCGTTCCCGTGAACGGGTCCCCGCTCCGCAGTTAGCAGTTGACGCAGTCCCCTCTCCACAGTTCGCGATGGGTATTCCCGGAATTCCCGATGAACCAAAAAAAAACGTCACTGAACTTTCGGTCCGATGTACTAGCCATGGCCAGACTCGTCAGTAGCGCGGATCGAACTGCAGTGAAACGAGGTGCTCACGCAGGTCATCAGGCCGAGGACCCGTAGCAAGACCCTGCGCGTGCGCAACGTCGGCGACTGCAACTCCGACGGCGAGCGATACCTCGGGCATGCGTTCGAGCGGGGGAAACAACGAGCCCGCCGTGGAGACGGATTCCTCGGTGAACTTGGCAAGTGCAGCGGCGGCCGCAAGAAACATCTCGTCAGTTACGCGGCTCGCGCCGCTCGCCAACACGCCAAGTCCCACACCCGGGAATACGTAGACATTGTTGGCCTGCGATGGCACGAAGGTGCGCTCGCCCTGCTTCACTGGACCGAAAGGACTACCGCTCGCGAAGAGCGCGCGCCCACCGGTGAACTCATACGCCTCCTCGGCTGTGCACTCTGAATTCGCGGTTGGGTTGGAGAGAGCAAACACAATTGGCCGGTCGTTGATACTCGCCATGGCGCTCAGGACCGCACCGGTAAATATTCCCTGCTTGCCGGATGCTCCTATGAGCGCCGAGGGGCGAATTGTGGCGATCGCGCTTTCCAGGTCTCGCAATGGTTGATGCGTTCGAGCATACGGTTTCTTGTAGTCGGCCATGTTGTCGCGATCTGTGGTCACAATACCTTGTGAGTCGAATAACCAGATGCGCTCACGCGCTGCGATCTCCGACATGCCCTCGCGCATGAGCGCATGTGTGCACAGATCAGCGATACCAACCGCAGCCGCACCGGCGCCAACGAACAGAATCGTCTGCTCCGACAGCGGACGTCGTGCAATGTGCGACGCGGTGACAAGGCCCGCCAGCGTCACCGCTGCCGTACCCTGAATATCATCGTTGAACATGCAGGCCCGTTCCCGGTAGCGCTGCAGCAATCGCACAGCGTTGTCGGTCGCGAAGTCTTCGAACTGAATGAGCACGCCGGGAAAGAGTTCGTTGGCAGCCGTGACGAATTCCTCGATGAGTTCATCGGATACTGAATCACGTCTGCGCGGCTGTGCGAGGCCGATGTAGAATGGATCGTGCAGCAGCGCTTTGTTGTTTGTGCCGACATCGAGCACAAGTGGCAGGCACTCCGACGGATCGATTCCGGCACAGGCGGTATACAGCGAGAGCTTGCCGATTGGAATCCCCATGCCATGCGCGCCCAGGTCGCCAAGACCCAAAATGCGCTCGCCGTCCGTAACAACGATGACGCGAACATTGCGGTACGGCCAGTTGTGCAGCAGTGTTTTGACGCGACCACGGTCGTTGAGCGAGATGTAGAGTCCACGGGGGCGCTGAAAGATCCTTCCGAATTCCCTGCAGGCCTCGCCGACGGTTGGTGTGTACACGATCGGCAGAAACTCCGCGATGTTCGCAGTCAGAAGGCGATAGAAGAGTCGCTCATTACGGTCGTGCAACGCGCTGAGCCAGAGATACTGATCCAGAGGCGACCTGAGTTGTCTTAAGGACGCCAGGCAGCGCTCCACCTGCTGTGCCTGGGTGAACACGCGCGGCGGCAATAACCCGCGAAGGCCAAGCTGGTCCCGCTCCTCTTCGCTGAATGCCGTCCCCTTGTTCAGCATGGGGTCGTGCAAGCGATCCGCAGCGGCGATTGCAGAGGACCCCTCATTACGGGATGGCGCGTCTGTGTGCGATGTAATTGTCATTCCGGTCGGAGAAAGAGTTGTCGCTGCCAGGGTGGTCTCGCCACCCGGTGGCGTGAGTAGCGCCCGGCACATCCTCGGTGCCACGTAAGGTACTCCCCCACAAAACTAAGGAAGAAAGCCCGGCGGTGCTGGGGAATAATGGGTCGTATCAATAAAGAGCAACAACCCGGGCTCTCGATTCGCACTTCACTCCAACCAACCGTCCGATGAATTCACGATACCTGGCCAGCTTCGTCCCAGCCGCCGTACTGCTGATGCTTGCGTCTGTTGCATGCGGTGGTGACAGCGACAAGGTCGCTTCAAGCAAGCCGGCAGCGCGCGCCGCGAGCACCGGAGCATTCCGTGGGAAGAAAGTTGACGTAAAAATGATCAGCGACAGCAAAGGCGAGCGGTACGACCCGGTCGAAATTGAGGTCGAACGCGGTGACAGCCTGCGATTTGTCCTGGCGAGCGGAGTGCACAACGTCCATTTCATGCCAGACAAGAATCCAGCAGGTCTTAGCTATCCACCTGTCGGTCCCTATCTGCAACTGCCGGGACAAATCGATTCCTATCTGATGGACTATCCCGAGGGGCGCTACTACTTCCAATGCGACATTCACGTGCTGATAGGCATGAAAGGTTATGTCAAGGTGGAAGTGGAAGGATCCAAGCCCTGACCCCCGTAACGACCATTCGCAATACATCTCTGGAGCTAACAATGCGGCACGGAATCATTCGCTTCGCAGCACTCACCGCAGTCATTGGCGCGCTTACCGCTTGCGGTGAGCGGAAACCCGAGGGGGCTACCGGCAAGCCCATGACAACCGGGGATATTCAGGCTGCCGCCCTGAAGACATACGTGGCGCCCGGCGATCAGGATGAGTACTACCTGTTCTACTCCGGCGGACACTCTGGACAGGTATTTGTGGCTGGTGTGCCATCGATGCGGCATATCATGACAATCCCTGTCTTTTCACCTTACCCGGGAACGGGATATGGGTTTGACGAAGAGTCGCGCAAAATGTTGGGCGACTATACCTGGGGCGATGTGCATCATCCAGCGCTTTCCAAGAAGGACGGTGACTACGACGGCCGCTGGTTGTTTGTGAATGACAATGCCAACAATCGCGTTGCGCGAATCGATCTGCGGGATCTCAAGACGAAGGAGATACTGGGGCCCATTCCCAATACAATGGGTAACCATGGTTCATCGATGGTAACTGACAACACGGAGTATGTCCTCGTCGCCACGCGCTTCTCGGTACCGCTGCCGGCAGGCCGCTTCGTTCCTCTGGAGAAGTATGCGACAGAATACCACGGTGCGGTTACGGGAATAAAGATCGATCAGACAACCGGGCGCATGTCGATCGGATGGCAGATTATTACGCCGCCATTCAACTGGGATCTGGGCGCCACAGGCAAGGGTCCATCACACGGCTGGGCTTTCTGGACTTCGTACAACTCCGAAAGGGCGACAGGAAAGCTCGAGTCATCAGCATCGCAGAATGATCGTGACTATGTAGCAGTGGTCGACTGGAAAGCTGCGGAAAAGGCCGCTGCGGGCGGTCAGACAGTTGCGATGGGCAGCTCGCAGATGATCGATCCCGCGAAGGTGCCAGGCGTCATGTTCCTTCTGCCCTGCGGCAAGAGCCCGCATGGTGTGGATGTTGAGCCCAACGGCGAGTACGTGATTTGTTCCGGCAAGCTCCAGCCAACGGCGACGGTGTTTTCCTTCGAAAAAATAATGAAGGCAATCGAAGCGAAGGACTTTACCGGTGAGGAGGATGGAATTCACGTCCTCAACTACAACAATATCGTTGTTATGGAAGTGCCCATCGGCCTGGGGCCGCTGCACACGCAGTTCGATGGTCGCGGCTTCGCGTACACATCGATGTTCGTCGAGAGCACGATCACCAAGTGGAAGCTTCCGCCCTACGAAGATGGTACTGACCCGCAGTCACTGGTGATTGAAAAGATTCCAGTGCACTTCAACGTCGGCCACCTGGTGACCGCGCATGGAGACACCCGGCATCCGCGCGGGGACTATCTCGTGTCGATGAACAAGATGGTCGGTGAGCGTCCTCTCAATATTGGTCCAGGAAAGCCGGAGAGTTCGCAGCTCATAGACATTAGCGGCACGCACATGGGAATGTTGTACGAGTCGTACACCGAGCCGGAACCGCATTTCGCGCAACTTGTCCACCGCAGTGTCTTCACTCCAATCCAGGCGTACACCAAGGATGACAGTAAAGACCCCAATGCAATCTGGACTCCGGCAGACGCCCGTGCCCGTCGTGATGCGGCCGGTGCTACCGTCGAGGTAAAGGTCTACGCTGTGCGCTCGTACTTTGAGCCCAGCAAGATCCAGGTGCAGCAGGGCGACACGGTGATCATTCATGTCACCAATGCAGACCAGACCCTCGACGTCCTCCATGGCTTTGGGATAGTCGGTCACAACAAGAACATCGTTCTGGACCCCGGCGAGACCAAAACGGTGAAGTTCGTCGCCAACAACGCCGGCGTGTATCCGTTTTACTGCACCAATTTCTGTTCAGCGCTGCACCAGGAAATGCAGGGTTACCTCGAAGTTGTTCCGCGCGGGCAGAAGTTGTCGATGTACAATGGAAGTGCTGGTGAGATGAAGTTCACGCCGCGCCTTGCAGCGCCGGCCAGCGCACCGTCGGGACATGACTCTCACAGGTAGCAGAGGTAGATCGTGGCTGCGGCGCGCGGCACTGGTAGTTGCCGCGTTGCTGCTCGCCGCGGTCATCTTCATGCCGCTCTGGGGGCTCACGCTGTGGAGCATCCAGTTTCCGAACGGGCTGCGGATGATTGTTTATCCGACCGCCATCAAGGGGAACATCAGCGATATCAACGTGCTGAATCATTACATAGGGATGCCACACATCTCCAATGATTTCTTCCCGGAGCTGAAGGTACTGCCGGCGGTATTCGCAGCCACGGCGCTGATCTGCCTGCTCGCCGCTGCCGTGCGCAGGAAATGGCTCACCCTCCTGCCACTGATTCTACTGTCCGCGACGGCGGCGTACGGATTCTGGAGCATGAGCCGGCGCTTGTATCAGTTCGGACACGATCTCGATCCCACCGCGGCGATGACCCTGGCGCCATTTACTCCTCCGATATTCGGCGACTACAAGATCGCCCAGTTTTTCACTTACTCCTACTTCAGCACGGGCACGACGCTGGCGGTCGTCGCGGGCGTCCTGGTGACGCTTGCTCTTTTTCTCGACATGAAAAGGCTTGCCTGAGATGGCATTTCAGCGAACGGCCCGCGCGTGCGTGATGCCCCTCCTGCTCGCTGTATCTGCGGCAGCTCATGCTCAAGCAGCGCGCGGCGCGGCAGAGGAGTATTCGCTTGCCAACGTACTCCGTTCGGCGCACGAGGGTGACACAATCATCGTGCCGTCGGGATGGCATCGCGGCCTTTTCATAATCGATCGCCGTATGACGGTTCGCGGCGCGCCCGGCGCGATTCTCGATGGGGAAGGGAAGGGAACGGTCGTTACCGTGCGCGCCGACTCCGTGGTGCTCAGCACGCTGCGCGTCACCGGATCAGGAATGTCATTGGACCGGGATGAGGCGGCGGTGCGGATAGAATGGTGCAGCGGCTGTGTCGCGGAGGGTCTCACGATAGACCGACCCCTGCACGGCATCTACCTCGCCGAAACGAACGGGGTACGCGTGGCCAACAACATCATCACGGGAGACAGCACCGTTCCCGAAGCACGGAGAGGCAACGGCATCCATCTCTTCAACACCAAACTCACCCGAGTGACGAAGAATGAGGTGCGCAGCACGCGCGACGGCATCTACTTCTCCTTCGCCTCGGAGACACTTGTCGATTCCAACACAATCACTGGAGTGCGCTACGGACTGCACTATATGTACTCCAACGACAATACTTTCGTCGCCAATGCAATCAGCAGGAACGCAGCCGGCGCGGCAATCATGTTCTCGGATAGAATCGTACTGCGCGACAATGTTTTCGCCGATCATCTCGGCTATCGCGCGTACGGCCTGCTGTTGCAGACCACCAGTGACGTGCTGGCAGAGGGGAACAAGTTCCGCGGCAATCTCATCGGACTGTTCATCGACAACTCCCAGCGCGCCACGATTCGCGACAACGAAATAACGGAGAATGGAATCGGCATTGACCTGTTGCCGAGCGCCCATGACAACACGCTGGTCGGTAACTGGATTGTGCGCAACAGAATTCCCGTGCGCATTTCCCGGGGAAATGGACGCAGCACCTGGTCCGTGGATGGTCGCGGCAACTACTGGGATGTCAGCAGCGTGTTTGATCTCAACGGCGACGGCGTAGGTGACAAGCCCTTGCGTGTTGGCGATGCATTCGCAACGCTGTCGCAGTCACGGCCAGCGCTGGAGCTATTCGCTGGTACTCCAGCGGCTCGTGCGCTGTCCTGGGCGGAAGAGGCGTTGCCCGCGTTCACCACTCTTCGTGTGGTTGATCCAGCCCCGCTCATTGCGTCCGCCAGCGCATTCGCCGGTCGGAAGGGGCTGCTCCTTCCGGCACTTGTATCCATGACGATGCTGCTGCTCACGGCGGTCGCGCTGACACATGGGCTATGGTCACGTAGAGACAGCACGCAAAGGCGAGCGATATGATCTCCTACGAGAAGTTCAGCAAGCATTACGGATCTCTGGCAGCGGTCCGTGAACTCGATCTGGAAGTGCACGACGGCGAGACGCTTGCTCTCGTCGGCCCCAATGGGTCCGGAAAAACAACGACCCTCAAGAGTGCTCTGGGTCTCGTTCGGCCCAGCGCGGGTCGCGTGACTGTGAATGGAATCGATGTTGCGACTGACGGTTGCGCAGCACGACGGCGCATCGGATACCTGCCGCAGCGCCTGTCATTCCCCGATGGTTGCAGCGCGCTCCAGGTGATACGTCTCTATGCCGATCTGCGCGGCGAGGATGCCAGGGCCGTCGCCGCTCTACTGGAACGCGTGGGGCTGGATCGCGATGCCGAGCGTGCGGTTGAGAACTTCTCCGGTGGAATGCGACAGAGGCTTGGTATCGCCATCTCGCTGCTCGGCGATCCTGACATACTGATACTGGATGAACCGACATCTGCGCTGGACCCATCGGGCGCGCTGATGATGCGGGACCTCGTGCGTGAAATCGGAATGGACGGAAAGACGGTGTTGTTGTCGTCACACGATCTCTCAGAAGTGGAAGCTCTGGCCGACCGTGTCGCAGTCTTCGCGGGCGGACGTATGGTAGCTCTTGGCGATCTGGACCAGCTCGCCGCCGTAGCGGCGAAACCCGTCGGGAGCAGCATGCCAGACATTACTGGCGCGGTTTCCCTTGAGGATGTCTATCGCCATGTCATCGGCGAATGGAGAGCCGCATGAGAGTCGCGGGAGCTGTTCGCATTTCCACGGGTCGCCGCCAGCCGTCGGCAATCGCCACAATTGCATTGCACGAGTTTCGCGCAGGATTGCGCAGAAAAATGATTCCCGCATTTGGAGTGCTCTTCGCGGCGTTGACGCTTGGCATTACTCTCGCCGGCCTGGGTGCGTCGGGACAGTTACTGGTCCAGGGTTTCATGAGAACGGCTGTTTCACTACTTACACTCGCTGTGTACCTGCTCCCCTTGATTGGCCTGATACTCGGGGCTTCCGCATTTGGCGGCGAGGATGGTGGAGCCGAATTGTTGCTCGCTCAGCCCATCAAACGGTCCAACGCGTTGTTGGGGCGCTCGCTCGGCCTCACGCTGTGTCTCGTGACCATTTCGCTTGCGGGATTTGGCAGTGCCGGGATTGTAGTCCTCAGCGCGAATGGAGGTGCCGGATTCGGCCTCTACGCGTTGGTCGCGGTTGCGACGACGATTCTTGGAATCGCCGCGTTGCATGCGGGCGTGCTCATCGGAACACTTGTTCGCAGTCGCACGACTGCAGTCGCGTGGGCGCTGGCAGCATGGTTCGCCGGCGCGGTCGTTTATGATCTGGCGACGATCCTGTTATTGCAGACCGTCGGCTCGGGGCATCCGAGTCCGCTGCTGATTGCATTGCTGGCACTCAATCCATTGGATGGAGTGCGAGTACTCGGGCTCATTTCACTGGGCGCGGAAGTGCTGCTTGGTCCGGCTGGAGCAGCTGTGCAGAAGCTGATGAGCGGGAGGGAGTGGATAATCATGTGGGGGTCTCTCGCAACATGGCTGCTGGTTCCTCTCTTGATTGCAACGAACCGGTACTGCAAGAGGGACTTCTAACACAAACGGAAGATCGCTGCGATGATCGCTGCGCACCATGACCAGTTCGATGGCGCCGCTTTCCTGAAAGACGCGTTGCACGGCTACGAGACTCTTGACCTCACGCCACGTGCCTGGCACATCGCGAAAGCGCTGCGCAAACATCTGCCGAGCGATTATCCTGAGGCTATCCGCATTCTATTGCTGTCGCTCGGTCCGCCGCTGACGAGCACCGAGAAGTTCGGGATGGCGCCATTCCTGTATCTGCCTCATGTGTTGTTTGTGACGCGTTTTGGCGTGGATCACTTCGAGCCATCAATGCGGGCGCAGTATGAGCTCACGCAGCGGTTCTCCGCCGAGTTCAGCATACGAGTATTCCTGGAACAGCATCAGGAGCGCACGCTGGAGCGGCTGAGGGTGTGGGCCACCGATTCGAATCCGCACGTGAGGCGCCTGGTTTCCGAGGGAACGCGGCCGCGACTTCCGTGGGCGCCGCGACTGCAGGGATTTCAGAAGGATCCATCATCAGTTCTGGCACTGCTCGCGACCCTTAAGGATGATCCCGAGTTGTACGTGCGGCGTTCGGTTGCGAACAATCTCAATGATATTGGGAAAGACCATCCGGCATTACTCGTGGATGTCTGCAGGCGGTGGTTGATCGATGCAACCGCAGAACGACGCTGGCTGGTGACACATGCGTTGCGCTCCTCGATCAAACGCGGCGATGCGAGCGCTCTCGCGTTGATGGGATTTGGGCGGAAGGCACAGGTATCACTCCGCAACATCCGAATTCTCCCAGCACGCGCCAGGATTGGTGGGTCCGTTACTATTGAGTTTGAGGTGAAGAGCACCGCCGCGCGAAAACAGAGGGTACTCGTGGATTATCGAGTGCATTTCGTTAAGGCAAGCGGCGCGACGGCGGCGAAGGTGTTCAAGCTGACTTCTCTCGAGCTGTCCGTTGATGAGACGGTGCCCGTGGCGACGAAGTTGTCACTGCGACAGATGACGACTCGCAAACATTTCAAGGGCGTCCACAGAGTGGAGGCGCTCATCAACGGTGTTCCGACGAAGCTGGGCAAATTCGAAATCGTTTGATTACGGCCAAAACGCTGCTGACCGACCACACTGCGCATCACGTGAATCAAAGCTCTTGACAAAAAGGAGCCAGGGTTGCACTGAATGCACTCTCAGGTGTGGCCTGAGGAAAGTATTCCCAGAATCGCTTTTGCGCTGGGTTCCGTGACACGGGTCCCGCGGGAGGCTCAGGACCCGTGCACGGTGCGTAAGGTTACTTCACGGGCAGCATGAGGTGTGCGTACTTCGTGCCGGGGAACATGATGTAGGGCGCTTTGGTGTTGTCCGAAGTGGTGGGGTATCCCGCAAATGCGTCCCCGATATTAAACACCATCACGTGCGGACCAGTATCTACCCACTTGCCGTCTGGTGAAGGCGTCGTCGCGAATGGATCGGAGTTGCTCGCGTCCGAGCCTCCCATGAGCATGTAACCAAAGCCCATCTTGCCCGGCGGCGGATCCTTTTTGTTCATCCACGCGTCAGCCCACATCATGCCGTGCTGATCCAGACACATGGGATCCGCTCCCGGCGTGGCAGGGAAGTCCGGAAAGCAGGTCCAGCCATTGTTGCCCTCTCGAAGAGTACGCATGCCCTTGTCGTCCATGTCGATAATCTTCGCTCCCTTTGAAACGGCATCCGGCGCGGCTGCGGCCGCACTGGTGATCTTTGCAGCGTCAGTCGTTGGGGGTGTGACGGGGCCGCTTGCCGTAGCCGCGGAGCTTGTAGGCGTCCCTGTCGCTGCGGGCGGCGGGGCCGGTGCGCTGCAGGCAGTGGTTACAGCCAATCCGAGGAATAGAAAGCCAGTTCTTCCAGTCACTTCAAACCTCCTCAAAAGTGTTGGTTCTGAACGCAACAAGACAGTTGAGCAATCACTGTGGTTAGTCTAGCGCCGCAATCCAGCCCGCACCAGTGCTCATCATAATTCCGCTGAAAGGAGTTTATCGGCCGCATTGCCCGGCAACAGTCACTCATGGTTCCAGTTATACGGCTGGTCAGAGATTCTGGGCGACAAGCCGACATGTGCCTCCCCATGCGTCGTTACTCCCAGGCCGAGCACCGTGCGATTGGCATAAGCGAAGTATCCGATCACCTGATTGGCCTCGAGAATTTCTCCGTCATTGAGCCCCGTCGAGCGTAGAGCGTTGATGTCCCCTTCCTCCATGGTGGACGGGGCCAGCGTGAGTTTGTCGGCGTAGCGCAAGAGGGCAACAGCTGGGGCGTCGAATGATGATTCAAAAGCGCCCGTCTCCAGCGACAAGCGCATTGTCTCGGCGCGTACAGGATTCGCAATGGCTGCGCGCATTCCCACGAGATGGTGTTGCACACAATAGGCACAAGCGTTCAGGAGACTCACGCGGACCCCGAGCGCCTCGAGCAGCCAGAGGGGGAGGGAATTGCCTGAATGATGCAACACGCTTTTGTACAGCATCATGTGTCCCTCCAGCGTGTGCGGACGCAGGCTGTGGACTGACAGGATATTGTCCACCTGCCCGTCGCGTCCCTTCACGCGGTCGTATACCACCTTCAGCCGACCAGCTGCCTTGGACTGCGACACCGATTCTATCCACGCCATCGACCACCCTTTTCCAAAGAAGTACAACGTTCGGTGTTCTGCCGCCGTCGCAAGAATGCTAATTTCGGGTGCATACGTTCGTCATTCACGCAAATGACAGCGTTGCGTGCTGTCAACATGCGGCAGACACCGAGGCATTTCCACACCAGTCGTCTTGTGCCGCGGTTCAGGCCGCGCGGCTCCCCAGCGAGCGAATGATTGTTGCTCCTTGCTCGCGATAAACAAGCGATGCGATGCAGGGGGCAACCGGGATTCTCGAAGGAGCATACAAAGCGGCGTGCGGAGCCAGATAGCCACTAGTTTCATGCGATGGACGCTTTCGCGGCGGTTGCCATCGTTCTGGTTGGCCTCGCACTCCTCGCCGGAGGCGGAGAGGCGCTCGTGCGAGCCGCCACCACGCTTGCTGAACTTGCTGGAGTGTCGCCGGCAGTTATCGGTCTGACCGTCGTAGCTATAGGTACATCGCTTCCTGAACTGGTGGTCAGTCTGGTCGCCGCGACTCAAGGGCAACCCGATCTTGCAGTCGCGAACGTCGTAGGGTCCAACATCTTCAATATCGCTGCAACGCTCGGCCTGACTGCGCTCATCATCCCATTACCCGTACACGGCGCAGCGGTACGTCTCGAATGGCCAATCATGTTCGCGGCGAGTCTGCTTTGTCTCCTGCTCGCACGCGATGGTCATATCGATCGGGTTGATGGCGCCTTCTTTCTTGTGTCACTTACTCTGTTCATTGCGTACACGGTGCGCATAGCTCGCAAGGACATCGGCAAAGTGGAAGCGCGGCAGATAGCGGCGCAGGTCGAGGATCGCGACATTGACGCTACTGGCCGCGGCGCCAACGGCAAGCCGCGGCTCGCGCTCACTCTCATGATTCTGGTCGTTGGTGTCGTTGCGCTTGTTGTTGGAGGCCGGCTCCTCGTTGACGGTGCTGTTTCGCTCGCGCGACTTGCTGGAATGTCCGAGCGCGTGATCGGTCTGACAATCGTCGCGGGCGGGACGGGCGCTCCGGAACTCGCGACATCGCTCGTGGCCGCATTCCGCAAACGCACGGATGTCGCAATCGCCAACATGATAGGCTCGAACATCTTCAATATTCTGGGAATCCTTGGCGTCAGTTCTCTTATTGCGCCGATTCCGGTTTCATCAGCTCTCATCAACAATGACATGTGGTGGATGATCGGAACCGTGGTGCTCCTGTTGCCACTACTGCACTTCAAGAAGCGCCTGTTGCGTGTCGAGGGTGGCCTGCTTGTCGCAGCATACGTTGCCTACGTATTCATCCTGCTTCGGCACGCATGATTGGCCGCACAGAAGGTCCTTCGCTCCCGTAGTCCTTTCCCCTTCAGTCATGTAGTCGACTTGTACCGGGGAATCCCGGCTTCTCCCGACGGACTGCGCCTCCCCATCAGCCGATCTTTCCATGCAGACAGACCCCGGCACATGGAGTGGAAGAGATGCGGTTGCAGCAACATGCATTCAGAATCCCACGCACGCACGACGTGAGAGCGCGACTCTTTGCGCTGGCATTCGGACTTGCAGTTGTCGGCAACGCAAACGCCCAGGAAATCGTAGCAGCTTCGCTTCCCTTTGCACCGGGTGAGCGGCTCACCTACTCGGCACGGTCTCAGAAGTTGGGCGCAACAAGCTTGAATCATCAGACCGGCCTGATGGGTCCTATTCGCCCCGAGAACTGTCACCCATCATCCCGGTTTAGCTGTCACCCATCATCCCGTCCGTACACAGACGTGCAAGTACATCCGCAACCGAACTGAACAGCCTTGCGAATGCATGAGAGCGCCGCGATCTCCGTCACACTGGGACCGTACTTTGCAGTATTCTAACACCGCAGTAACCAATCAATGGCGCCGTCTTCGGCGAATCCTGATGGTTAGCGTTCGCCAAGCTCCGACGCCGCAACGGGAGGGCACCATGCGCGTGGGTCACTTACGACGTTGGATTACACTAGTGGGACTTCTGGGAAGTCTCCCGGTGTCACTTGCCGCTCAGCAAGGAACGACAATCACCGGAACCGTTACAACGCAAGCGGGGGTGCCGCTTGCAATTGCTACCGTATCCATTGATACGCTCAGCATCATGACCACAACAGATGACGATGGGAGATACACGATTGTGGTCCCGGCCGCCCGCGTGAGCGGCCAGTCAGTTACAATCCTCGCGCGTCAGATCGGATACCGGCCGGTGCGCAACAGAATCACGCTCAACGCGGCCAACATCACGCAGAACTTCGCGCTCGCACTCAATCCATTGCGGCTCGGTGAGGTGATCATCACCGGCTCCGGAACAGTGAGCTCGATCGAAAAGCTCGGCAACACCGTCAACAGCGTCAGTCACGATCTCATCATGCGCAGCAACGAGCAGAATGTCGTTGCCGCCCTTGCCGGGAAGGCGCCGAATGTGTCGGTGACAAGCAGCTCTGGTGATCCCGGGGCATCAACGTTCATCCGCATTCGCGGTCCCAAGACAATAACCGGAACAGGCCAACCGCTGTTTGTGGTCGATGGAACACCGCTCGATAACACCACGCGCAACCCCAGGGTCAATGACCCCTTCGGTGGATTTACAGGCGGAGTCGCTACTCCGAACCGTGCTGTGGACATCAACCCGGACGATATCGAATCGGTCGAGATTCTGAAGGGCGCCGCCGCGGCGGCGATTTACGGTGCGCGTGCGGGTCAGGGCGTTGTACTTATTACCACCAAGCGCGGACAACCCGGTGCCACGCGCTACTCCCTGCGCACCACATTCAGTTCGGACGATGTAACGCGCGAGTATCCGCTGCAACGCAAGTATGGTCTCGGCTTCGCATTCGAACCTGGCGGCTGCACAACCGCGAATTGCCTTATCGGAACCGGCAGTGCGGTGTCCTTCGGACCCGAGGTTACCGGCCCCACGTTCAATCATTTTGACGAAATATTCGAGAAAGGCACGCAGGTTACCAACACACTCTCGATCTCGGGTGGAAACGACCGGACTCTGTTCTACATCTCGGGCTCGACGTACAACAATCAGGGCACCATCATCGGCAACAACGACGACTACCAGCGCTACACGGTTCGCGTGAACGCCGAGCATCGCGTCCTGTCCGACCTCAAGGTCGGCGCCAACTTTTCGTACGCCGACACCAAAGGCTCGTTCGTTCAGAAGGGATCGAACACTTCGGGACTACTGCTGGGGGCTCTGCGCACTCCGCCGGAGTTCAATCAGTTCCCCTACCTGGATGCGACGACGGGAATGCATCGCTCTTTCAGGTTCCCCAATCCGACGCAGACATCGGCAACCAACACCAGAGGCTACGACAACCCGCTCTTCTCCATCAACGAGTTCTCCAACGTGGGAACCAACAACCGGACATTCGGCAATGTTACCGCAGAATGGAATGCAATTTCCTGGTTGACCTTCACCGAGACGCTGGGCGCCGATTTCAGCCAGGAGGACCAGCAGATCGGCACTCCCAAGACTGCATCGACTTTCCCGCAGGGACAGATCTGGCGGAACTCATTCAATAACACGCAGGTGGATCATCAGCTGGTAGCAACAGCAAGATATGCATACGATGAGAATCTCTCTGGCACAGTCGCTGTCGGGCACAGTTTGAGTTCATCCCGCTTTCAGCAGGTCTGGCTTCAGGCCAACACGCTGATTGCGAACGAACCATTCAAGCTGTCGAACACGCTCGAACGACTGCCACCTGTTGATGAGGAGACACGCGTTCATACGGATGGAGTCTTCGCTCAGGTCACGGCCGACTTGTGGCAGCAGCTCTATCTGACAGTCGGCGCGCGCTACGATGGTTCGTCGACGTTCAGTGATGAAAGTCGCCACAACTTGTTCCCCAAAGCGAGCGTTGCGTGGACGTTCGGTGAGAGGTTGCGCTCGAGCGGATCTTCGAGCGTCATCTCGTTCGGAAAAGCTCGCGCCGCCTATGGCGAAGTTGGCGAACAGCCATCTGCATATCAGCTGCTCTCCGTTCTGGAAGTCGGTGAGAGTTTCCTCGATGGCGGGTGGGGGCCGGAAGTGACCGCCATCCAGGGGGGCAAGGCCGCCCTCTTCACGTCGGAAATCAAGGGTCAGGACCAGATCAAGCCAGAACGAACAACTGAACTGGAACTCGGCGTTGACCTGGGATTCTTCAATGACAAGGCTGACATAGGTATCACGTGGTACGAATCAGTATCGCGCGATGTGATTTTCCTTTTGCCACAGTCACCATCCACCGGTTTCGCGGACCAGGTACAGAATGCTGCGAAGATCAGCAACCGTGGATGGGAGGTGATCGCCAACTGGCGCCCCATTGAGAGGGCCAAGCTTGGTTTGGACATTGGTGTGCAGTGGTCCAACAACGACAACAGGGTGCTGCAGCTGGCGGAGGGCGTACAGTTCGTCGATCAGAACGGCGGATTCGTTGGCAACATCGGGAGCGCAATTCTGGGTGGGCGCGTTTCCGCGCAACGCGGGCTCGACTTCGTGCGTTGCGGTGCTCCGGATCCGGCAGCGGATGATGGTACGCCTGCTGCTGACATCGAAGCGGCGTGCGCCGGCGCCCCCAGGGGGGCTCTCTACATTGCCTCGGATGGTTTCCCTGTCATCGATGGAACCACTCGCCAGATAGTCGACCCGCAGCCCGTTTGGACTGGCAGCATCAACACCGGACTGCGACTTGGAAGGCTTCGCCTGACGGCTCTTGTTGATCATCAGCAAGGCGGAGAAGTGTGGAACGGCACGAAGGGAGCGCTCTATTTCTTCGGCACACACAAGGACACCGAGGCTGCCCGCGAGGGAGCGAAAGTGTTTGGCGAGAGCTGGATGCCGGGGCCGACCGTCGGTCCGGGTGCGGGGACAGAGGTGCTCCTCGTTGACGACGAGGGTAATAACTGGTTTGCCGGAAATGGCGGCGGATTCGGCGCGGTCTCGCGGCAATTCGTCGAGGACGCGACGTACACCAAGCTGCGCGAAATCTCCGCTGCCTATTCGTTCACATCACGCTGGATTCGCAATCGGCTGGGATTCAACAGCATCGATCTGCGCGTTGCCGGTCGTAATCTGAAGACGTGGACGAGATACACGGGACTCGATCCCGAGACGAATGTGGGAGGAGCCGAAGTCCCGGTTCAGGGCGTCGACTTCTTCAACAATCCGATGACCCGCTCGTTCATTTTCTCACTCACCCTCAACCGCTGACGGAGGTTTCCATGACAAGTCGAAAGATGAAGTTCTGGCGCCTGGTTGTTCCGGCGGCATTGTTGGTGGGATGCAGTGATTACCTGACGGGACCCGGACTCACCATCAGTCCCAATGATCCAACGGAAGGCACAATCGATCAGTTCTTTGCTGCGATAGTGGCATCACAGGTGACGCAGCAGGAAGGTTTGCTGGCCAGGCTTTCGGGAATGTTTGTTCAGCATTTCTCCGGAACGGGACGGCAGCACAAGGTGATGGGCGCGTACAGCGTCACAGAAGGTGATATCGATGAATACTTCACGAGGATTTACACAGGGGGTGGACTGGTTGACCTCCGCAAGGTACAGGCTCTCGCGAAGGAGCTGGGCGATTCCACCTATGCGGGAATCACCATGTTCTGGGAGGCGCTGAGTGTAGGAACCGCAGCCTCGCTGTGGGGCGACATTCCTTACTCGGAGGCTGTAACCGACGGAATCTCCAAGCCGACGCTCGATCCGCAGGAAGCCGTCTATCATGGAGTCATCTCCAAGCTGGATACGGCGATCCTGTGGATTGCAAAAACGGCCGGCCTTAACCGCGGTCCGCAGACAAGTGACCTTGTTTATGCCGGCGACCGCACCAAGTACGTCCAGGCTGCCAACACACTCAAAGCTCGCCTGGCGATGCACTGGGTGGAGGCGCAACTCGTGGGCGGTGCATCGGCGACAGCCGCGACCACCGCGTGCGGAGGGGATTGTCTGACTTTGGCTCGAGATGCAGCGCTGCTCGGCATTGCATCGAACGCCAACAATCTGAATACGTATCATGGGGCGCCCAGCGCGGAATGGAATATCTGGCATCAGTTCATTGTTGTGGAGAGGAACGGGGACATCGGTGCAGGCAAGGCGCTGGTGGACACGGTGAAGGCGCGTCGTGGGGCAGGCGACCAGCGCGTGGCGGCGTACTTCGACTCCGTGTCGGTGGGTGCAGGCGCGTTCGACTTCAGAGGCGCCGATCAGAATGGCATTGGCACGCCATTCTCCACGCTCAGTGCCACGCGAATCAATCCCAGTTTCCGGCAGCCGTTGCTTACCGCGGCCGAGAATTCCTTGATTCTCGCGGAGGCTCAATTTCGCCTGGGCGCTGCGGGTCCGGCGCTCACCGCGCTCAATGCTGCAAGGGCGTTTTCGGCCGGGCAGCTTGCAGTGGCAGTTCCCGCGTTGGGTGCGTTGAGTGGCACGGCACTGCTCACGGCCATCAAGGCGGAGAAGTGGATAACCATGTTCCAGAATATTGATGCATGGAGCGATTACAAGCGGAATTGCTATCCTGCCCTCACCCCGGCAACGGGTGCGACAGCAATTCCGGGCCGACTTCTTTATGGCGAGAACGAACGCCAGACGAATTCGAACATTCCTGCTGTCTCGCAGCAGCCTGCGAGAAATGAGAACGATCCGAAGGCATGTAATGATCCGACGCATCCTGCCTGATGATCGCTTATCATTGAAGTAGAACGAACGGTGAGGCCGGCAGGGATCAACGACTGATTTCTGCCGGCCGAGCCGCTTCTCACCTCGTGGTGTTGATATGCTGAAACGGTTTGTTGGTTTATGTCTCGCGCTGCTGTGTGCGACCGGATGTTACCAGGTTGTTCCGCTCTCACTCAGCGCGACTCCGGTGCGTGGAGCAACGGTGCTTGTTGATCTCAACAGTCGTGGCAGCGATTCGCTCGCCCGGCTCATAGGCCCGGGCATAGCGTCACTTCGTGGCGATGTGCTCAGCGTTGATAGCGTGAAGATGACGGTGGCCATGCTAATGGTTACCGATCGTCGCGACATCGATTCGTACTGGACGCGTGAACCACTTGTGGTTCAGCGTTCCTTCATGGATCGCCTGCAGGAGCGCCGCTTCTCGAAAGCCAAGAGCATCATCATGGGGGTTGGTCTCACCACCGGGCTTTTCATTCTCACCGATGCGATGACGGGCTTTGCTGGTGTTTTTGGTTCTGGCGGGAGGCCGAGCAATCCATCTGGCGGATGATTCACTAGCTTTCATCCGTGGATCGACGACGATTTCTCAAGGCAGGCGCCGCGGGTGTGGTCGGTCTCTCACTCGGCGGCTGTGTTACGCGCGCGACAAGGCCAGAGCCTCTCTTACGACGGCCAGTCAATCTCGTGCCTGTCGACGCCTCGTGGGATCGTGTCATCCGCACTACGGTAGGACTACGACCATATCGTGAGTCCGGATTCCTGCTAAAGGCTGTGAAGTTCGACGAAAAAACGGTCGTTCATAATTTCGGCCACGGCGGCGCCGGGATGTCTCTGTCGTGGGGCACCGCCACGATTGCTGCCGACCTTGCGCTGGAGCACATTGAACGTCGCGTCGCGGTACTCGGCTGTGGCATCGTGGGCCTGACATCTGCGCGACAGCTGCAGCGACGCGGATTCGATGTCACGATCTATGCGGCCGCACTTCCTCCCGCGACCACGTCCAACATGTCCTGGGCGAGCTTCACTCCCACGTCGGGGCTGGTTGGCATACGCAGTCGCACTCCTGAGTGGGATGCGCAATTCCGCCGCGCCTTGGATATTTCCTATCGCGACCTTCAACTGCTCGTGGGGCGCGACTACGGAGTATCATGGATCGATGAGTACTCCACGACGAACAATGCCGCACTGCTTGCTCAATCGGGTGGTCGTTCGGCAGCTGGCGCGCCACCGCCACCTGGAGGGCAGAGCGATGCGCTGATTCCTCCGAATTTGCAGATTGGTCGCGAGTGGTTGCCTGAGGGTGCACATCCATTTGCGAGTCGTTTCGCCCGCCGCTTTCCTACGCTGCGCTTTGAGCCATCCATCTACCTGGAAGCGCTCATGCGCGACGTCATCGCATTTGGTGGCCGGATTGTCGTGCGTCGCTTCGATACCCCTCGCGACCTTATGCTCCTGCAGGAGAACATCATTGTGAACTGCACCGGTCTCGGTTCAAAAACTCTGTTCAGCGATCCCGAACTCATTCCCGTCAAGGGCCAGCTTGTCGTTCTCGTTCCGCAACCTGAGGTTCATTATTCAGCCGGCGGCATGCTGCCGCGCAGCGACGGCATCATTCTGGGACATGTAATGCAGACAGGTGTGTCGACTCTGGATGTCGACGAGGAAGCTCGCACGCGTGTGGTCGAATCTGCGATCACGTTTTTCAAGTCGATGCGGATGCCGGCGCGCGCAATGGGTTCGGAGCTCGGCGACCAGGGCGCGCGCAGCAGCGGACTGCAATCTGATGGGCGTCCGGTGGAGGTTCCTCCGGTCGAGAGTTTCTTCGGACGCGAGTCGTGAGGATTGCGCGGGTAATTGCGCTTTGTACTCCAAGTCAACCGCGATGAACCTATGATCTGAGATTGTGGCGAGATCTGCGATCGCAGATCAGTTCAGATAGACGAGGATTGAACAACTATCGTTGCTCGTGGATCAATCCTCGTCTATCTGAATTGAGCTGCCCTCGCAAATGACCCATCACAACCCCCCTTGACGATCCCCTATTCACTACATCCAGGGCTCGTCCGCGGTTGGTCCATAGATCGACGGCAGTTTCCCGCCGGCAATGCGCAGGTACACCGAGAACTGTCCGCGATGATGGATCATGTCGCAGAGATTCATCCAGAGGAATGAGAGCTTGCTTAACTCCGACATTTTTCCCGGGGCTGTGGGGAAGAGCACGGTATCGCTAAGGAGCTGCTCGTCCGTGTGTCCCTGAATGATTGCGATCATTTTCTTGCCGGTCTCCTCGAGAACAGTGATGATTTCGGGAATCGTTTCCGGCGCTGCAGGCATTGTTGGTGGCTTTGTCCAGTCAAAACCGGTTGTGAGCGCGGTGATGCCAAACGCCATTTCACCGACGAAAATGAACGCCAGATCCCGCGCATTCCTGCTCTTCGGCGCAGGCTGAAGAGTCTCGTTGCCGGCCGGGAAAGCGCGCAGAACCTTCAGTGTCGTCGCAAGTTCCATCTCGAATGCGTTGAGGAATTGCTCCTTGGGATAGATGGCTGGTACTGTGGCGGGAGTTGCTGTCGCTGTTGTCGCCATTTGGCCTCCGTGGTTCTGTAGTGTGTTGCGGGGTGGAGAATGTAGCTCCCGATACTGCAGGCTGCCAGCGTGCCCGGCAGCAGGGAGGTCTTATCTGCGTTGAAACTCTGGTGAACTGAACGCCAGCGCAATCAACTGTTGCAAAGTCTCGCGCCCGTCCGGAGTGACACTGTTGCCAACTCGCGATGGTTTGAGCGACACCAGAGCATCGCGCGTTTCCGGCGACGCATTGCCAGCGAGAATGATTCTGACAACCGCAGCGAGCTGTCTGTCGAATGACTCACCGGCCAGATCGCGCCACGTTGCCGAACTGTCGGGATTGATTTCCGGTACGTCGCCGCGGGCGACCCTCATGGCCAGGGCAACGCGATTGAACATGGCACCAGCACTCATCCATGCGGAACCTGTCTCCGGCCAGCCGTCCGGCGTCTCTTTTCCCCACACTGGTTGGCTCATCTCACCGATCAGTGTTGCGGTGGCCAACCCCGGATCTGGCGTGCTGCCCAGCGCGCGTCGCATCGCCAGAACAAGCTCCAAGGGGCTTTTCACTTTCGCGCGGAACGCATCATGAGCAAAAAATTCTGGACTCGTTACGATTGTTTCGACGACCGAGCGGATATCGCCATCGGTGCGAGAAAACGTCTCCGCGGCACGCGCTACAAGCGCTTCGGATGGAGAGTCTGAAACCAGACGAACCGCAAGTTTCCTTGCAATGAACAGCGCGGTAGCAGGGTGACGAGCCAGAATGTCCAGCACCTGCTCGCCATCTTCTGTCCCGCGACCCGCGGCCATCCTGTGTCCCAGCACCACTTTCTCGTCTGCGTCGTGCCACAACTCGTGAAAAGTGAACTCGCCTGTTGCGACCGGAGTGCTGATGCTCCACCCCGTGAACGCACGCGCCACTTCGATCACGTCATTCTGCGTGTATCCTGCATCGACGCCGAGTGTGTGCAGCTCCAGCAGCTCGCGCGCATAGTTCTCGTTGAGACCCGATTTGCGCGGGGCGAGCGCGCGCTGACCTGATGCAAGGAAAGTGCGATACTCGGGCAGGGTGAGATGCAGCGAATCGCCCGTACTTAGATGATTGTCGAGGTAAAACATCATCGCCTTCGAATGAGCCACCGCACCGAGCAGATCGCGGAATTTGCCGAGTGCATGCGGTCTGATCGCATCACGCTCGAATTCGGCGATGGCAGTGCGTGAAGGCATCTTGCCGCCGAACACGGAGAAATGATTGTCCCAGAAGTCCGTGATCACTTCGAGCAACTGGAGCTCGCTCGTCTCCGATCGGGCGATGCGTTCGATGGCATTCGCATCGATGAGCATCCTTCTGGTGACGAGTAACTGGAATGCAGCCCGCAGCTTCACAACCATCGCGCTGTCTGTGCTCTTCACGGTTGCCAGGGAGTTGTCTGCTTTCCTGACGAGGTAGGTAGTGTCTCCTGATTTGGCCATGGACCCCGAAGCGGTCCCCCGAAACATCACACCCTCCAGTTGATCCGGGCGGCGCCCCGCCAGCCCGGCAATCTGCGTCTGCGCGATGGAGTCGTTGATCGCCTCAGGATGCAGCTGTTGCTGGATCCACTTGTCGACTCCAATCGAGAGGATGCGCTCGAGATCTCCCGGCCGCGATCCGAAGGTGAGTCGGCTGAGCACGTGTGCGGCGCGCAGCGAGTCGGCAGCTGAGTGCTGCCCCGCTACAGGCGCTCCCTGTGGGATGACAGCGTGAGCGTCGTTGCTTGCGACGGCGGTTGCGATCGCGAGACACGCGGCTAGAACTGGAACCGACGAGTGCATTTGCATTCCGACGTCCTCCAGATTCGACACGAGTTTCGTCATCCCCGCGGAGCGGGGATGACGAACTGTAACTTACTATCTGCGCTGAAACTCTGGCGAACTGAAGGCCATCGCAATCAAGTGTTGCAAGGTCTCGCGCCCGTCCGGAATGACGCCGTTCGCATCTCGCGCCGGCTTGAGCGAGGCCAGCGCATCTCGCGTTTCCTGCGACGCGCTGCCTGCGAGAATGATTCTGACGACCGCGCCCACCTGCTTGTCGAACGACTCACCGGCAAGATCGCGCCACGTTGTCGAACTATCGGGCACGATTTCTGGAACTTCACCCCGCGCAACCCGCATGGCCAGACCAACGCGGTTGAACATTGTGCCTGAAGTCATCCACGCCGAGCCAGTTTCCGGCCAGCCATCGGGTGTCTCTTTTCCCCAGAGCGGCTGGCTCAGCTCTCCTATCAACGTGGCGCTGCCCTGACCGGCGTCAGGTGCCACGCCCAGGGCACGGCGCATCGCCAGCACCAGCTCATAGGGAGACTTCACCTTGGAGCGGAATGCATCAGGTGCGAAGAATTCCTCACTCGTCACGATTGTTTCGACAACTGCGCGGATATCGCCGTCGCTGCGCGTGAATGTCGCTGCTGCGCGCGCGATGAGATCTTCGGACGGCGAATCGGAAACGAGTCGTACCGCAAGTTTCCCGGCGATGTACCGTGCTGTTGACGGGTGGCGAGCCAGTATATCGAGTACCTGTTCACCATCCTCGATACCGCGACCAGCCGCAAGCTTCTGACCCAGCACCACTTTTTCGTCAGCATCGTGCTGCGCTTCGCGGAACAGGAAGTTGCCACCGACGTCAGCCTGTTCGCGCGCCACACGGACGGCAGGTCCATTGGCAGCTACAGCAGCGTCGATGCTCCAGCCGGTGAAGGCACGTGCCACTTCGATTACATCATTCTGCGTATATCCGCCGTCAACGCCCAGCGTGTGCAATTCCAGCAATTCGCGCGCGTAATTCTCATTGAGACCGGCCTTGCGCGCACCTCGCGGGCGCTGCCCGGATTCCATGAAAGCGCGGTACTCGGGCAGCGTCAGGTGCGCGGAGTCGGCCACGCTCAAATGGTTGTCGAGATAGAACATCATCGCGGGCGTGTGGGCCACCGCGCCGAGCAGGTCGCGGAATTTTCCGAGCGCAAAGGGACGGATGGCGTCCCGTTCGTACTGTGTAATAGCCGAACGCGATGGCATCTTGGCGCTGTAAACGGAGAAGTGGTTCTGCCAGAAGTCTGTGATCACTTCAAGGAGCTGCCGCTCGCTGGACTCCGTCCGGGCTATCCTCGCAGGGGCGTTGTCATCGCCAACTCCCCTCCGAAACTTGACCAGAACGCGAAGCCTGCTGACGAGGCTGTCCAACTTTCTTACGACAGTCACCGCGGAATCTGCCTTTCGCACCGTAATCGCGCTGTCGCCGCGCTTGAAGGTCACATTCACGGGCTTGGCCAAGGGCACTTTTTCAACGAAGCGCGCGAAGGTAAGTCCGTGCGCACCAATGCCGGTTTGCTCGAGCTGCGCGAGCTTGGTCTGCGCCACCGAATCGTTGATCGCCTCCGGGCGGAGTTGCTGCTGGATCCACTTGTCCACCCCCATGACGAGTACATTCTCGAGATCTCCTGGGCGCGACCCGAATGTGAGCCGATTGAGAATGTGCGCGGCACGGAGCGAGTCGGATTGCGTGTGCTGGCCCGCAACAGTCGCGGCCTGTGGCGTGGCTGCTTTAGCGTTGCTCGTTGCGGCAGCAGATGCGATAAGCAGGGAAGCGGATAGAGCGAGAACCGAAGCGTGACTTTGCATTCGAACGTCCTCCAGATTGTGAAGAGCCGGGAACGGTGAGAGTCTCGCGACCGTGGTTCTGACCCTCGTTCCCACTACCGGTATGACCGTACGGATCACCGATTTGGTTGCCACACCGTCCTGCTGGTCCCGTGCGCCCGACTGCTACTTATGTGTCATGCGAATCCACCCCGTTCCTGGAACCGAGCAACGATCAGGCATCAGAACCGCGGGGCGGAACTCCATGCGGCTGACCACCTCCGCGATTTTCTGGCGATAGTCGTCGTACCGGATGCCTGTTATGTCAATCGTCTCCTTTTGAAGACGTCCAATGCTGTCGACTCGCACGGTAATTGTCGTGTTGACCGGCCGGTCGCGCGGTCGCGGCTCTGGCAGGAAATACATCCTTACGACAACAGGTGGCATGACGGAGTCCGGTTGGACACGTGCTCGGGCTCTCTCAAACTGAGCAGCACTTGTGCACGGCGGCGGTGGCGGTGGAAGCTCTCGCCTCCCTCCCTGCACAGCGCCCTGTGGCGTGCGTTCGACTGGAATGCCCGAAGCGCAGGCAACAACGCCCGCAGCGACGCACAGCGCGCCAACCAGGTAAATGAAGCCTGCTTGACAGACTCGGCTGAGATCGGAGTTGAAGCCGCCATGCTGCGACGCTGGCATGGATTCACCTGGTGATGAAAGTCATTAGCGAAGAGCCAGAAACAGAACAGACGTCCGGTAGTAGCACGGCAGGACGAAACTTCGCTTGCATAAGAAGCCCTGCCACTCTCTTGAAGTAAGTCTGGTTGGTAGATCCCTCAACCACCATCGTCGGTGCACCGTAGCGGCCAATGCTGTCGACGCGATACGTCGCGCGTACGGTCACGACTCGTCGCGGCTGCAGGTCTGGAGGTCCGGGCAGGAAAAACATGACCATGGGCCTGGGCGCAGCTACCGAGTCGGGTGCTACTGGAGACCGAGCCCGCGCATGTTGCGAAGCCTCCGCGCACGGCGGGGGAGGTGGCGGCAACTCGGCTCGCCGCGTTTGCCCCGTGCACGCGACAGAATCGAGGAGGAATAAGAACGCGGAAACCGCATGAACGCGCGGACGATTGCTACTGCTAACGCGGGAATCACACACAGCACGTAGGCTAGCGGCAGTACATCAGTGCCGCAACGCCGGATCCGGCAATCTGATTCTACCCACTTGCGGTATCCGGCTCCCAGCGCTCAACTACAGGAGGATATTCTCGTGCGTGCCCAACCTCCAACCATACAGCGATGCGCGCATTATTTGTCGTAGTTGCGCTGACTTGTTCTCAGGTCGCGATTGCGCAGCAGCAGATCGCGGTTACTCGTGAACTCCGAATAGACGGCGTAGCGGCCCAACTCGTGCGACCCAACAGGATACTTGTGGGAAGCGACGGTCGCATTGTGCTCACGCAGCTGCAGGACAACAACATCCTCTTCTATGACGCAACTGGTCGTCTTCTTGGCAAGTTCGGCAGAGTCGGCCAGGGGCCTGGCGAGTTCCAGCAGATCTTCGGCGCCGGGTGGGTGGGTGATTCGCTGTGGGTGTATGATATGAGGGCACGGAACACAACCATCATTGCTTCGAATCGCACACTCGGCCGAACTGCCAAGTCTCAACCTGAGGCGATCTATTCAGACGGGTCCATTCTCGTTCGTGCGAAAGCTTTGCCGGGCAGTCCTCCGCCTGGCAGTGACAGCGTTGCCGAGGAACACCACGCCAATGGCTGTCAGCTCAACTCATTTCTGGGGAATTGAGCTGGACGCGGATGACGTGCCGAGCGTGGTGAGATACCGCTGGTCCCGAGTCCATTAGACCTGATCGTCATTCTGGAACGGCGCTTGCTTATGCGGTGGCTGTTGTGACTCACCGGAGGCGGAATGAGCAAGCTATTGCGGGGATTGGCCGCGGGATACGGGGCGAAAAAACTGGGTGGAGGCTGCTTCTCCACAATTCTCATTTTTCTGTTGCTCTGGTGGCTGCTCGGCCATTTTGGGGTTTTCAGGTGAGCTCGCTGCATCAGCATCAGACGTAGAGCGCCAAACGGCGGAGTTGGCATCGCTTCTGCGGTAGTTTCAGCACATGACAGCTCCAGCTGAACGAAGCGACGAAGTGCTCATTGTCGGCGGCGGCATTGCCGGGCCCGCAATGGCACTGGCGCTGCAGCGCGCTGGAATTCGCAGCCGCGTCTTTGAAGCGAGCCCTGCGCCGCGCGACGACGCAGGAGCATTTCTCAACATTGCTCCCAACGGACTTAATGTCCTGCGCTCAATGGGGCTTGAAGTGCGCGCCGAGCATCTCGGGTTTCGCAACGATAGACTGATATTCCAGAACGAAAAAGGCAAGACGCTTGCGGAGGTCCAGGTGGGTGGTGTGACGCTCATGCGCGGCGCACTCGGCAGGCTGCTGCGCGAGACGGCGCAGCTCGCAGGTATCCGCTTCGAGTTCGGAAAACGACTCGACACTGTGCATGACTACGGCAGTCGTGTGCAGGTGCGATTCTCGGACGGGTCATCGGTCATCGGGCCCATTCTGATCGCCGCCGACGGGATTCATTCCCGCGTGCGCAAGACATTTTTCCCCGAGGCGCCGCCACCGGTTTACACCGGCATCCTCAACCTCGGCGGTGTTGTGAAGACCGATCTACCGCCAACGGGCAGTGCCATGCACATGGTGTTCGGGCGCGAGGGATTCTTCGGATATGCAGTTCTCCCTTCCGGTGACACATACTGGTTCAGCAACTTCCCGCACCCCGAAGAGCCGCCGCGAGGTTCACTGGACAGGGTAGATGCCGGAGAATTCCTGGAACGGCTTCTCTCCATTCACCGTCAGGATCCCCCAGCGGTAGCTCGCATTCTCGAGCAGGTACGCGGCGAGATCGGAGCGTATGCGGTCTACGACATACCATCCATCCCACGCTGGCATCGAGCTCACGTTTGTCTGATTGGCGATGCGGCGCATGCGATTGGGCCGCATGTGGGGCAGGGAACTTCGCTCGCGCTCGAAGATGCTTTTGTGCTCGCAAAATGCTTGAGGGATCTGCGCGGCTCGGCCAGTGGTTTCGAGATATTCGAACGGATGCGCAGGGATCGCGTTGAACGTGTAGCTGCGCAGTCGCGACGCACGGGGCAACAGAAAGCTCCTGGCGGAGCAATTGCGCGCAAGGTTCGCGATCTTGTTCTTCCTGTTTTCCTGCGCAAGGGAGCGCACGACGCGGAATGGCTGTACAGCTATCCGGTCGATTGGACGGAGCCGGTTACAAGAGGGATTAGAACGATCAAATGATCAAATGATCAAATGACCATGGGATGAACGGTCTGCGGAATTGCGAAAAAGAATCCTGGAATTGATGCGAGCGGCGAAGAAAAAGTGACTTAGAAAAAACCCTCAATTTTCGATTCGAAGGGGAGAAGACCAATAACGGTTTTCACCCTTCTTTTTGTCCCGGAACCGTCACCAATCGGTGTTTTTGTTAAGGAATGGCACAAAACTCTACCCTTTTGGCACAAAATACACCTGTTGCGAACAGCATAGTGACGCAACCTCCTCAGGTCGCACGATCATAGTTGCTTCAAGTTCGCCCACGCAACACCAAACGGAGCGTAACAATGAAGGCGCATTACCGTGGGGCCACGGCAGTCCTTACCGCATTATCGCTGCTTATCAACATGGGGAGCGGCACCATTGCGGTTGCAACCGCCGACGCAAGAATACCGGTTGCAACTCAAACATTGGACATGTTTGATAAAGCCGGCAACGTTACGCAACATTTTGAAGGCACCGAGTTACTTTCGAGCATTGCACGGACGGGGGTCGCGTTTCGAGGATTTGATTTCGAGGTAGTGAGGAATCTCAGGGCGTCACTCACGAAATACAGCAAAGTCTCAAAGCGAGGAATCGAGAGCGTCGACATGCTCTTGACTATTCTTCGCGCGATAGAAGCTCCCACCGCGGATGAGTATCACTCGATCATCGCAGAGTTGCCTATTGTCATCAGGAAAGAGTTCGCGCAAGACGCCTAGGGACGCAACGGCGTTCAAACCGAATTCTCGCTGAATGGTTCGCTTAAGGTTAGAACTTTTCGTGCGAACGAGAGCGTGCGTGAGAGCATTGCTCTCGACAATTCCGTCGGGCCAACGTCGGAGAAAGATACGTCTGACGAGTCGTATACTTTTTCATCTGATCGCGCCGAACCTGTCCTATCGGCTCTCGACGAGTGCGAGCCATACTGGGATGAGTTGGAGCAGACATACTGGACGGGAGAGTGTGCCACCCAGCAGGAAGTCGATGACGCGATCGCTATCCTTATTGCGACTGACGAGGAGGCTACCGAGCTGGATCAGGAGGTCAGTGGTGTGTACGAAAATTTCAACGAGTTCTGCGACGAGGAGTACCCGTACTGCGAAGAGGATCAAGAACGGGGTGATGAAGCAGCGCCGCTTGAGAGTATGGAGACTTACTTCGCAAGGGCATGCTATGCCAACGGTATAGGATACGCGATTGCGCTCGGCGCATTTGGTTTGAGATTACAAGCCTTGTCTGTAGTAGCAACCGCTTCAACAGCCGGGGTCGCTGCACCAGTCGGGGCAGTCATGTCCGCCATAGGGTGGGCTACTTTGGCTGCAGGTGCGATTGTAGGGACAGGGTTGGCGTTGCACAATTGCGTTAACAATTACCTGTATTAGGAGGTTCATGTGGATTGGCTGCTGATTCTTGCTCTAGTGACCACTCTGGGCAGCATTGGGCTCATGGTTTTCGATGTCTTACGCGAAAACAATAACAGAATGAAGTCGGTGGTCGGCGGGTTCCCGATATTCCTGCTTGGTATGACGATGCTCGCACAACGCGTTATTCCTGAAGGAACGGTCTTGATGATAACTCAACTGACTTTTGTGTCAGGGGCCCTATGGTTTCTGGTACTTCAGTTTCGCGCCCGACCCAGGAAGCAAAGCAATCCCTAAGAAACGAGCCCAAAAAGGCCCCGGCTAGCCACCGGGACCTTTTTTCATCCAACATTCTCATCACTTTTAAAACTCAATCTTTTCCCAATGTGCTGTACTGCGTCAACTCCCGCCATCACGCACAAAAATATTAACCACTCGTTTGACGGTTCCCAATTCTGAGCAAGTGAATAAGTGATCGAGATCGTAGATCGAAATCACATGGTCACATGATCTGTTGATCATTTGATCATTTGATCATTTGATCATTTGATCATTTGATCGCCTCGTCAGCCGGTCACCGCGGCGCGTAGCGCTTTCGCGAGCCTCTCGAGCTCTTCTATCGGCGTCGGCGGAAACGCGTCTTCACGAAAGCGCTGGGCCGGATCGCTCGTGGGATAACGCGGAATCACGTGCACGTGAAAGTGCGGCACCGTCTGTCCCGACGCCGCTCCGTTGTTCTGAAAGATGTTGAGTCCAGTCGCACCGAGGAGTGGCACCATCACTTTCGCGATTCTGTGCGCCTCGGTGTAAACGGCGGTCATAACCGTGGCGTCAGCGTCCAGAATACTTTCGACATGAACGTTCGGCACGACGAGGAGAGCACCTCGCTCGTACTGCGCACGGTTCATGAATGCCGACACAGTATCGCCTCGTGTGACGAACGCGCACGGCGCTTTGCCTGACAGGTGGTCGCAGAACGGACACGGCTCCAATGTTGGAACGGCGATGCTCATCTTATCTGGTTGAGTAATGTCGTCGGGACAATGGTAAGCCCAGCTTCGATACCAAGATACGCGCATGTTGCGTGAAATCACTTATGCATGCATTAGATTGATGAGGGATGTCGGAAACTGCGGAGGTATTATGTCCAGCAGCATGGGAACCTTTCGTATCGAAATAGGCCTCGAAAACCCGGAGCGACCCGGAGAGCGCGTAGCGCTTCAGAATGTCCTGGTCGATACGGGAGCCGAGTTGTCCTGGGTGCCGGCGCATGTACTCGAGTCGCTGGGCGTCGAGCGCAGAAAAACCTGGCATTTCCGCCAAGCCGACGGAACGGTGCTCGCTCGGGAGACTGGCTTTGCGATCGTCTATGCGGCTGGAACGATGACGAACGACGAAGTGGTATTCGGTGAACCTGGCGACCTCGTGCTACTGGGTGCACGTTCGCTTGAAGGGCTCAACCTGCGCGTTGACCCTGTGAGCAAGCGGCTGGTTGACGCTGGCCCCGCGCCGGCTGGCATCGCTGCCTGATTGCGCGCTCGCCGAAGGTCAGCGGGCCGGCTGGTCCTGGCTCAGCCACTCACCACCGCACCGGTCCCGCGGGAATCAGTTCTTTCAGCACAAGATCAACTCGCAGGTTGAGTCCCTCCAGTGCATGAGCGCCGAGCAGGACTGAATCGCTCGGCTCCGCGAACACCACCACCGTGGGCGACGAGCGACCGGCCGCTAAGAAAAGGGCGAATCCAACCGGCCGCTCAATAATTCGGCCGTCGGCGGTCTCGAAGGCATCCACCCATTCTGGCTTGATGCCCAGCTGCTGCAGCACGGGCTTGGCCACCCAGCTGTATTCGCTACCAGTATCGACCATCACGTCCCGCAGATGGACGCGCTTCCGCGGTCGCATTGTGTTAGCTACGTCAAAGCTCGTTCTGAAGATTCCCATGTCATCTATCATACGTCCCACTCCGCAATCATGCACCATCATTCTGATGCGTGCCACATCGATTTCGTGCAATTTATTGCCGGAGCGGCCAATGAACGCGGGATAACGCCGTTGCGTTGGTATTACCATGCGTTAGGTATTACGCTAGTAATTCCCAAAGTTCAACGCAAAGCACCATCCATCAATGCCGCATTTTCCGCCCGTAATAATTGCAATCGCTTTCGCAGCGCTGGTAATCGCGCTCTCGTCGCTCGCCCGCCGGTTGCCCATTCCCACGCCAATCCTTCAGCTGCTTGCTGGCGCTCTTGTAGTGCTCATCCCCGGCGTCACGATTCCGGAACTCGAGCCCGATGTTGTTTTCTTTGTTTTTCTCCCGCCCATTCTCTGGTCCGCTGCGTACGCAACTTCGCTGCGCGAATTCAAGGCGAACATTCGCCCCATTGGACTTCTCGCTATCGGAATGGTGCTGGCCACGACCGCAGTGGTTGCGATTGTTGCCCACGCGCTCATTCCGGAAATATCCTGGCCAATAGCCATCGTAATTGGCGCGATTGTCTCGCCACCGGACGCGGTCGCCGCAACAGCAATTGTGTCGCGACTCCCCGTGCCACGCCGCGTCATAGTTGTTCTCGAGGGCGAGAGCCTGGTCAACGATGCCTCAGCACTCATCCTCTATCGCACCGCCGTTGCCGCGGCGATCGCGGGTTCGTTCAGCCTCGGCGAATCAGTTGTTCGTTTCTTCATCGATGCCGGAATTGGTACGGCACTTGGACTGCTCGTCGGTTGGCTGATTATTCGGGCGTCACGCTGGACCAGGGATTCACTGGCTGAGGTTCTTCTGACGCTGGCCGGACCGTACGTTGCCTGGGTTACCGCGGAGTCGCTTCACGTTTCCGCGGTTCTCGCTTGCGTTGCCGGCGGATTGTACCTGCGGCAGCACCTCTCAATGGCAGTTGCACCAATGTCCCGGTTGCAGATCAACGCGGTGTGGGAACTGGTGGTCTTTCTTCTGAACGCCATGATCTTTCTCATACTGGGCGCGCAGTTCTCGGCTTTACTTCGGAGCTCGGGGGCCAACGATCTGCTCAACTTTACACGAAATGACCTGCTCAACTTCGCACGGATCGGGTTGATCCTCTCAGGTGTGGCAATCCTTGTTCGACTTGTATGGGTGCCGATCGGCAGCTGGTTGCCGCGCAAGTTGAGCAGAGAAATGCGAAGGCGAGACCCTCTTCCTCACTGGAAGGAGATCGCACTCATTTCGTGGACAAGCATGCGCGGAATCGTTTCACTGGCAGCGGCACTGGCGTTGCCCCGGGCTCTGGATGCGGGAGTCACAGAGTTTTCGGTGCGTACAGCGATTCTCGTGATCACGATGACCGTCATTGTAGTGACGCTTGGTCTGCAGGGATTGACCCTCGCACCGATAATTCGGTACTTCAACTTCGTTCCTGAACAGACGCATCGCGAGGAGGAAAGGATGGCGCGGCTGGAAGCTTTGCGTCGTGGCGCAGAAGCGCTCGAAGATCAGTCGCGCGAGCCATGGGTGGACAAACGCGACGTGGAATGGCTGCGCAATGAGATTCGCGATCGGCTGCGATTGCACGATCATCACGGCGGCAATCACGACGGCCGCCGGCGGCTGAGAATGGGAATGATCAGCGCCGAACGCAGGATGCTGGTGCGCTTGCGAAACGAGGGCGCAATATCGGATGAAGTATTGCGCCAACTGGAGCAGGAACTGGATCTGGAAGCGATTCGAGCCGGCGCCGGAGCGGAGCGGTAAAGAACCGTCATTCCCGCGAAAGCGGGAATCCAGTGTCGTCCTCCCTGGATTCCCGCCTTCGCGGGAATGACGACATCGGTGCTAATGAATCGTCAATCGCAGTCCACGCGTCACTAACTGATTCTCAACTGGCCCGGCGCCGACGATTCCAAAGCCGCTGGCAACCTCGTCGCGCCCTCCTCAAGTCGCTCCGTACGACCCAGGCGCTCGACATCAATTGCGATCACGCCATCGGGGGCCGCAGTGAAGATGCTCGCGAACTTCACGTCCCAGCTCATTTCGTCCCACAGATATGAGGTGCGCGATGTGACACGCGTCGAGAAGGTCTCTTCGTGTGCGCTCACAGCAATCACAAATTCCGCCTCGCTTTCGCGCAGCTTGTCCGGAGTGATCCCTCGCAGGGGACTGTCCGCGGTAATAGGATGCACTACCGTCCAGTGCAGGGTGAAGAACTCAACGGAATCGCGCTCCAGTTCCAGCTTGTGAAAATTCCGCTCGCGCTTGCCGTCGATCTCTTCGAACCATATAAGACTGATCTGCACCCGCACGTCGCTCAGCTCACTGCGCTGCGCGTTCACCATGCGGAACATCACGGCGCGCCCACCCTCGTACGGTGCGACAATGGCTGATTCGCTGAAGAGAATCCGCATGCGCGGCCGTGTGAGCCGCGCGATGAGAAGCCCGCTTGCCGCAACAAGCGCCAGTGGGCCAATGAACGACTCGAACGCTACGAGCCAGTGTGCTGTTGGGCCCACGGCATGAATCGCGGAATTGCCGGTTGTCGTGAATACGCCCACGCTAAAACTGAATGCTCGCAAAAATGGATCGGTGAGGCCGACCGACGGAGCAGAGGCGAGCGCGCCATCACCGAGTGCAGTGTACAAAAGTGCAAAGACCCCGTTGCTGAGCAGCAGCCCACCCAAGAGCCATCCAAAAAAGACCGGCCACGTCGCGTTGAGCGCGGCGAGATAGGCACGCTCCGTTCGCTGCGAGCCAATGCCGTATTTGCGGCTGACAGGAACCCCGTCCCTCGTAAGGAACCGGCCACGCACCTGTTGCGCCACGAATTTGCCAAAGCCCAGATCCGAGCGCTCATGCGCCGCATCTTCCGGTTCATTGCCTTCGTCTCTGTCTTCGATTGCGGTCATGGCTGTTGACAAACCCTATGGTAGTTGTTGATTGACTGAATATTCACGATGAACGCCTGACCGCGGCAATAAGTGTCCGTCCCTCGGATCTCCCGTTTGCCATGCGAGTGTCAGCATACCTAAGCCTCATACGCTGAAGCTGGTCGCTGTCAACGTGATGTCAATGGGACGCTCAGTAATCGGGGTGCTGACGGCAGCGCAACGGAATGCCTGTGCGCGCAAAGATCTGTTGACGACTTCTGTTGCCGACGTAGCCGTCGTGACGTCATTCAGCATACGGACCCCTAACAGTTGAGGACGCAAATGTTGCCAATTGTTCGCTGGCACCTCGTCGGATTGGCAGTTATCGCAGCCTTGTTCGTGGTCGTGGTGCCCAAGCTAACCAAGCCTGTCGAAGTGGAAACCACCCCTGTAGTATCAGGGCCCAACGGCGCCCCTCTAATTCCGATGCGAGCGCTATTTCGGTCCGGGAATGGATGGAGTACATACATCTTCACTCACCGACTCGCCTACGAAATGCCGATAGAGATCAAGCAAATATCGGATTCAACCGCGGAGATCACATCGGGACTTCGCACGGGGGTGGATGTAATTCTCTCTCCGTCAGGCCGGATCAAGCACAAAACGCCGGTCAGCGTGAGGCGGTCCCCTTCGTGATGGCTGCCGCTTGCACAGTCGATAGGCATGCTCTCACTCCGCGTGTTGCGCCGCTCCCCGTCCGAATCGCAGATACAACGACGGCATCAAGAAGAGATTCAGGATCGTCGATGAAATGAGCCCGCCCAGAATGACCAAGGCCATCGGATGCTCGATCTCGTGACCGGGACGATCTCCCCAGATCACCAGCGGCAGCAGAGCAAGTGCGGTCACCAGCGCAGTCATGAGAATCGGAGACAACCTCTCCAGTGCCCCGCGCACTACGAGATCCCGGCCGAACGGAACTCCCTCTTCGAGTTCGAGATGCCTGTAGTGACTAAGCAGCATGATGCCGTTGCGCGCCGCGATGCCAAGCACAGTCACAAACCCCACCAGTGAACCCAGCGACAGGATTCCACCCGACAACAGCACCGCTGCGATTCCGCCAACCAGTGCAAATGGAAGCGAACCAAACACAAGCCCTGCGAGCTGGAATGTTCCGAAATCGAGATGCAAAATGAGGAAAATCCCCAGAAGTGCAACGGCACCGAGTAGCAGGAGTCTCTGCCGCGCCGCCCGCTGGGCTTCGTATTCGCCGAGGAATTCGGGGTGATAGCCGCTTTCAAATGTGAGCGCGCGAACACCGCGCTCTACATCAGTCGCCACTGATCCCAGGTCGCGGCCGCGTACATTCGCCGTGATATCAAGTTTGCGCGACGCATTCTCACGGGTGATCTCATTCGGCGTCGGCACCAGGCTCACATTTGCAACATCGCTCAATGGAACGGAGCCACCGCCCGGAAGTTCGATGGCGAGTGAGCGGATCGCTGAGATGTCGCTGCGAACAGAGGGCATTCCCCATACAACGACATCAAACGCCTTCTGCGCATCGTACACCTCGCCGACCTTGGCCGCGCGCACGATTGTCTGAACCCTGTCCCTCACGTCACCACCGGTGAGGCCAAGGGTTGCAGCCACATCCGTCTTCACTCGCACTTCCATCTGCGGCACCATCACCATTGGCTGAATTTTCAGGTCAGCCACACCCTCAACCTTCGCCATCACCGCGGAAATCTCCTGCGCCTTGGCCCTCAGTGTCGCGAGATCCGGTCCGTAGAGGCGCACAACGACCGTGGCGCTGGTGCCGGTGAGCACTTCCTTGATGCGCTCCCTCAGATACGTGAGCACGTCGTGGAAGATGCCGGGATAATTGCCTACCACCTCGTTCACCTTGTGCACCGTGGCATCATAGTCGGCCTTCGGATCAACGCTGATCCACAGTTCGGTGAAGTTGGGGCCCACAACTTCGTCGGCAACCTCGGCCCTGCCAATGTGCGACCCGAAATTCCTCACTCCCGGAATTGCGCGCAGATCTCTGCTTGCGGCAAGTGTCACTCTGCTCATCGCCTCGAGCGATGTGCCGGGCTTCTCGACAAAATGCATTAGGAAATCGTATTCCTTGAAATCCGGAAGGAACTGTTCGCCGAGGAAGGGAACCGCCGCGAGCGCGAGCCCGAGAGTGACAGCGAGGGTCGCAAATGCGCGACGCGGTGCGTCTACAAAAAACGGCAGCATGCGATCGTACCGTCCCTTGAGCCAATGCACCGTCGGTGCCTCCTTCCTGTCCGCGCTCGCGCCGGACAGCAATAAAAGAGACAGTGCCGGCGTTACGATGAGAGCAACCGCAAGCGATGCCAGAATCGCAAGCACGTACGACAAAGCTAAAGGACGGAAAAACGACCCCGCCAGCCCGCCGAGGAAAAAAACAGGAAGGAATACGAGCACAACGATGAAACTCGCGTACACTATTGCGCTGCGCACTTCCAGCGAAGCCTCAAGCACCACATTAAACGCACTGCGCGGAGAACCGGCCGCACGATTGAGTCGCAACCTCCGCACGATATTCTCCACATCGATAATCGCGTCATCCACGACAACGCCAACGGCGATTACAAGCCCCGCGAGAACCATCGTGTCGAGGGTGCCGCCGCTATATCTCATCGCCACGGCGGCCGCGATCAGCGACAGCGGGATGGCGGTGAGACTGATGAGGGAAGTGCGCCAGTCGTAGAGGAAAAATCCCAGCACAAGAACGACGAGCACGCAGCCGATCAACAGAGCCTGATTGAGATTGTGCAGCGACATTTCAATGAATGTCGCGGGACGGAATATCGTGGGATCGACTTCCACGCCGGGCAGCGCTGGAGCCAGCGCTTCAAGTGCATCCTCCACGCCTTTGGTGATGTCGAGCGTATTTCCCCAGGGCTGCTTCTCGACAATCAGAAGCAGCCCGGGGCCATCGTTGATGATCGCATCACCAATTGGCTGCTGATGTCCTTCCACAACTTCTGCAACATCGCCAAGGGTGATGACACCACCATTTGTTCCTCCGCCGTGACGCGCTACGACAGCGCGCGCCAGATCGTCGCTGCTGTGTACCGCGGAGCGCTGCGCCACCGCAAGACGCTGATTGGGTGTGTCGACGTAACCACCAGCGGCGACGGCCACAGCATCGCGTGTCGCAATCTTGACCTGATCCAGTGTCACGCCATTCGCGCGCAAGCGATCAGGATCGACAAGAACCTGCAACTGCCGGTCGCGCTGCCCCCAGATCGCGACGTTGGCAACACCGGGCACCGCCATCAACCGCGGCCTCATCGTCCAGCGCGCCAGTTCTGTCAGTTGCACCTGGTCGAGCGTCTTGGACGAAACCCCAATCTTGAGTACCCTGCTGGTTGAGGACAGCGGTGACAGCAGTACAGGTGTCTTCGCTACGGCAGGAAGGGTTCCGGACAGGCGGGCCAGTCGTTCGCCAACGAACTGGCGTGCCTGGAACATGTTGGCGCCATTGTTGAAAATGAGCACGACGCTCGAGAGTCCCAGTACTGACTTCGATCGCACCGTCTTGACAAATGGCGTTCCACTCAGCGCTTGCTCGATCGGAACGGTTACGAGTGCTTCCACTTCGTCGGTGGAAAGTCCCGGTGCCTCGGTTTGAATCTCAGCAAGTGGAGGAGCGAATTCGGGAAATACATCGAGAGGCGCGGACCTGACCGTCTGCAGTCCGACAATCATCGCGATGATTGCCAGCGCGACAACAACTATTCTCGCGCGGAGCGCGGTTGCTATCAGGCCACGCATATTTTCGCCTTACTTCCCGATGCCGAATTCCGAGCCAAACAACTCGGCGACACCAACGCTTACAATCCGCATTCCCGCAGCGATTCCCTGCGAGATGACCGCCTTGCCGTCCACTACCCGATCAACCGCCACACGCCGGCGCACAAACTTGAGGGAGTCGACCTGTTCGTACGCCCAGCTGCCGCCGTTCATATCATAGACAATCGCTGACACGGGCAGCGCCAACGCCGATGCGCGCGCGCCAGCGAGTCTGACTCCCACCGACACGCGCTCCCCCGGTCGCAACACCGCCGGAGCACGCCGGCCACCATCCACATTCGGCGCCAGAATTGCTTCGTAAAACATGTCGACGGACGCGGATGTTGGGTCCGCGGAAGGAGGTGCCTGCACCGGACGCGCGTTTGCCACCACACGTCCCGGGTCGCTCCCGAGTCGCTGTACTGTCGCACTCGCACCGCGCTCGAACTGCTGTTGATCGCCAGCGTAAATGGGAACACGGATCCACAGTCTGTCGAGGTTTACCACTTCAGCCAGCAACGCTCCGGCTGCCACCACCTGTCCTGCGGCGACCATCACGTTCTGCAGCATCCCGCTGGCTGGAGCTGCAACAGTCAGCGTCGACAACGCGTTGATGCCGGCTACATCGCCCTTGATCAGGCCTGCTTGTGCCTGCGCCGCGCTGACGTCGGCACGCGCTGCGGTAGCAGTCGTTTGTGCTTTCTCGTAGTCACGCGTCGACACGAGGCGGTCAGCATACAAATCGGTCACTCGTTTCAATTCTGCTTCCGCTTCCTTGAGTCGCGCTTCGGCAACAATCAGCTCCTGCGTCGCGCGCGTAAGGTTGCGGTCTGCTGGAACGGCCACGAGGCGCATGAGTGGCTGGCGACTGGTGACGAATGTTCCCGCGTCCGGAATCGCACCGCGTTCCGGAGCGAGTACTACTGCCGAAAAAGGCGCGCTCACCTTCACATTGGCCCCGGGCGGCACCGTAACTTCTCCGCCAAGATAGCGCACCGCACTCACAACCGATGATTCAGCGACAACGGTCTCGACACGCAGCGCCTTGAGCGCACTCGAAGTAAGCACCACCGTCGTTAGCGCTGCTTCGGTGACAGGATTCTCGACCTTGGCGGGGGCGGCGGGCTTCGCTGGAGCCGCAGGTTTGCCGCACGATGCGATCAGCACGCACGTCACAGACACGAAACCAGCGTACCGGATAATCGAACGAACTCTCATTTGATACCGCTCCTAGCAAACGATTTCGCTGTGCATTGCATAGCTCTACCTCCACCTTCCCAGTATCGCGAGGCCATTCGCCCGTGCTTCCTGAAACGCACGCATGTCCTCGAGCGCACCCTGAATTGCTTCGCGCTCCTGTCTGAAGGCATCGAACACCGAGAGAACTCCGGTCCTACCTGAATCGAACAATCGCACCGCCGATTGCCTGAGTCGCGTTGCCATTGGGACAATTGAGTCGCGCGCGATGCGTGCCCTCGACGTCGATTCATCGAGATGCGCGCGAGCCGATGCAATGCGCGCGTTCACAGTGAGTCGTGCCGCATCCGCAAGAGCCGACGTTCTGGCAAGGTTCGCTCGCGCTTCGGCGACAGCAGGTCCACCCTGCGTCCACAATGGTACGGGAAGCGAGAGGCCCAGTATCACACTGCGCCTGTCGGGATCCAGCTCTCCCCATTCTCTTCCAGCAACAAGTCCCGGCATCGGAATCCGTGCCAGTCCCGCTGCATTGAGGCCCGCGTCCGCACCTGCGACCGTTGCCAGGGCGCTGCGCATGATTGGAAGTTGGTCTGCATTCCCGACTGACTCGGCGTTGAGAAGAGTCGCGCCAGAATTGAGATCGGCGTCCAATGCACCTCGCGCCACCGGCGCGGCCGCGCCAGAATGTGCTATCGCGCTGCCAAACTGGATTTCAGCGTCGCGCAAAGTTTCTCTGCTTCGCGACAACGTCTGTCGCCATCGCAGAGCTTCGAGAAGAACCTGATCGCGCTCCAGAGCAGAGATGTCGCCCGCCGTCAGTCGGCGTTCGGCCAATAGTGCGACGGAGTCCATCGCCGCCATCTGTTGTTCAGCAACCCTGAACTCTTCCCGTGCGGCAACGGCGCGATAAAATGCGAGCCGAACATCCCTGGCGAGTTCCGCCATCAACTGCGCAGAATCGGCCCTGGCTGCATCGACCGCGGCACTGCCACGCGCGCGATCAGATCCGCGCCGCAGCAGCCAGTCAAACTTCTGAGAGACGACGAGCTTTTGTGTCGGCGCGAGGTTGTCGTGCTCGAACGAAAGAACCGGATTGGAGATGACTCCGGCAGTGAGCAGGGAGCCCTGGGCTTGTGCGACAGCCGCGGCGGCGATGCGCGCGCGTGGAGCAGCTGCCTGCGCTTGAGTGAGCGCTTGCTCCAGAGACAGCGTGTCCGGGCGTTGCTGTACGGCGAGCGACAACAGCGCCGCTATGATGAGCATGGAGTTTGGGTTCGGGCCGAAGGGGAATATGGGAGTGTCTGGCCCGGGTTGCTACAGTGGGTGCGGGCCAGCCAAGGCCAGACTCGGCACCCCTTCATCGGTTCTTCAAAAAGCCAGGTACAGGCCCCCGACGGAACTGAGAACGCCGAGTACGCCGAGTATGGCGCCGACCTCTCCCTTCACCACTCCGACTCCGATTCCGGCCACGACAGCTCCGCCGATCATCAACGTGTTGCTCGTTCGCCGCCTTGAACCGAAGAAGAAGTTCTTGATACCTCCCTCCGCCGCCGCATCCTGCGCTTGTGCGCCAGTGGAGCTGTGAATGACAGGCGAGACTCCCACCGTTACACGTCCGGCAAACGACGAGGGCGCTGATGGCACTTGAGTTGTGGACGGTGCCGGCGCGGCAGTCGCAATGGAATCGATGACTACAGCAGCGCTGGTTGGCGCCGCCACTTCCTGAGCCGAAGCCGGACGCAGGAGCGCGGCGAAGGCGACCACAAACAAACAGCATGCAAGACCGCGTTTCATCTAGAGTGCTTCCTCGTGACTTGGTGTTTTGACGCGCCGCTGGACAGGTAAGAGCTTGTGGAACCGTCTCGCTCATTGAGTCCGCGCGCTGGGATCACTACGCGCGCAGCAGCTCAAACGCTGGATTGATCCCCTTCAGGGGAGACGTAAGGTACGTGGTACGAGAGGCTTCAGCCAGATCCACCCGCCGGGGTCCGTACGGACGGCGGCGTTGAGGCATGGCTAGATTTGTCGAATGCATCCGCACGACCCCCTCCTGCGCTTTCGCTCCGAATTCCCCATCCTGGAGCGAAAAACTTATCTCGTCTCCCACTCGCTCGGCGCAATGCCGCGGGCAGTTGAGACAAGAATGCAGGACTATGCGTCCATCTGGGCTATGGAGGGGGTCGGAGCGTGGGAGAAGGATTGGTGGGATCTCCCGATACGAACCGGCAATGTGATTGCCCCACTCATGGGCGCATCCGATGGCGAACTGGCGATGATGCCGAACGTCTCGCTGGCACAGGCAACCGTCCTCTCGTCAATTCCGTTCAGCGCTGCGCGCGACAAGATCGTCATGACTGCGCTCGATTTTCCTTCGGTGCGTTACGTGTACGATTCCCTCGCGCCGCGCTTTGGCGCCAGAGTGGAAGTAATTCCCACTGACGATGGCATCTCGATCAATGAACAACGCATTATCGATGCGATAGATGACAAAACGGCGCTGGTTGCAATTTCGCATGTGCTGTTCCGCTCCGCGTACATCGTCGATGTCGCAGCAATTTGTGCCAAGGCGAAGAAAGTGGGAGCGAGAGTCTCGCTCGATTCGTTCCACGCAGTTGGTACACTGCCGTTGGATGTACATGCGATCGGCGCTGACTTCATGAGCGGCGGCGTTCTGAAATGGTTGTGCGGCGGCCCCGGGGGATCTTTCCTCTACGTTTCCGCGGATGCGCGCGAGCGCCTGAGGCCTTCAATTACAGGATGGCAGGCGCACTCAAAGCCGTTCGAGTTCGCCGGTGAAATGGACTATGCCGATGGAATCTGGGGCTGGCTCTCCGGCACTCCATCCATTCCCGCACTTTACGCGGCGTCTGAAGGTCCCAGAATTCTGCGAGAGGCGGGAATAAATGCAATCCGCGCCAAGAGCATGCGTCAGACGGCGCGGCTGATTGAGATGGCTGACCAGCGGGGCTTTGGCGTGAATTCGCCCAGGGATGGCGCGAAGCGCGGTGGCACTGTAAGTATCCAGCCACCCAACGCTATCGATGTTTATCGTCACTTGTTGGCGCGAGACGTCATGGTTGATTATCGACCAGCCGCCGGTATTCGCATCGCGCCGCATTTCTACACAAGTGACGCTGAACTTGATCGCGTAATGGATGAAATCGATTCGGCAATCGCAGTTACCACGGCTCCATCGCACGCTGGTCGCGAGCCGGCAACCACCTGACTGTTCCACCCGCGGCTTCTGCCGCCCTCACGAGGAGATGAAGCAGATGGCAGCAAAAAAGAGCCGCGTCCCCAAGAAAGTGCGCAAGCAGTACAGGAACACCAGCCACCCGCTGGTTATCCTGCGCTTTGAGGACGGCCACGAAATAAAGATCTACAGGGGGCTCGGAAAAGCCTTCGACGCCTGGAGTGGAGAGACAGTAAAAGTGCTGGCCGTCAACGACCCGACATCGTCCGTGGTGGAACTGCTGGTCAGCCAGAAATCCGACGCCTTCGACGACGCCGACTGATTGGGGACGTGTCCCCCGTGTACCAATGGGGACAGGTCGGCCGTGCACCACCGAGACAACCTAAGTCGCGTCGGTACCTCGCTTTGCAATGGGGACGTGTCCCTCGTGTACCAGCAGTACACGAGGGACACGTCCCCATTTCGACTTCAGGCTGTGGCGCGAGCTCGCTCGAGGAACGCCCGGCGACGGTAGACCCAATACATCACGACTACCAGCGTGATCAACGCAAGTTGGGCAAGTAGCGTCTCGGCAATTGGATAGAAGCCGAGGACCTGACGCAGCACAGCGCTATTGGGCAGCCACTCCAACGGGTGCGGATTGAAAAGTCCCGCTTCCTGCAGGTTGTAAAGTCCCTTCCCCAGTATTGCCACGCTGAGGAATAACAGTACTGCTGTTGTTGCCTTGAAAACGATTTGAAGGGGGAGCTTGACTCCCAGACGGATGATTCCAAAACCGACAGCAGCGATTACCACCGCGCCGCTCGCAAAGCCCAGAAGAACCGACGATGCGGGCAGATCGGCAACCAGCGCCTGATAGAACAACACCGTCTCAAATCCCTCACGGTACACTGCTGCGAATGACAGGCCTGCAATCGCCAGTCCCGATCCAGCAGAGATGGCACGCGCAACCTTGCCGTGCAGGAAATTCTTCCATCCGCCGATGTATGTCCTCTGAAAAATCCAGTGCGATACATACAGCAGCACAGCGACTGCGATCAGTGCGGTAATTCCTTCCATCAGTTCACGTCCGCCGCCAGTGATTGGCAGCAAGGTCCTGGCGACTATCCACGTTGCGAACGTGGCAACGAGACCCGCAGCCGCGCCCGCGTAAACATTTTTTCGTTGCGCGCGCGTCTCCGATGATCGGGAGAGATAGGCGACCATTGCGGCAATCAGCAGCACCGCTTCCAGTCCCTCTCGCACGATAATAAGAAAGGAACTGAGGACGCCGAACCATCCCGAGCGATCACCACGCATACTAGCATCCGCGCTCGTCAATTCCGTCCCTAGCACGGCGAACAGAGAGTCAATCCGGTCGCGATCCGCATTTCCCGCCAGCATGGGCTTGAGCTGCCCGTGCACCAACCGTTCAACCTTTGCTACTGACTCTGAAGGGAGCAGCGGCTCCAGTGGCTCGAATTCCTCAAGGTACGCGTGTTCGACGAGAGCGCGGGCTGAATCGGTGTGTCCGTTCAGGTGGAGGGCGCGAGCCTGAGCAGCAAGCGCTATCACCTTGCTCAGGTCGGGACGCTGATGCACTGCCAATTCCAGCGTGTCTGGTGGGGTTAGCGGCACCTTGGCATCGACGGCGAGTTTTGCAACCTTCGCGAGTTGCGCATCGATTGAGTCAGTAAGCACTCGAACCTTGCTGACGTCGGACTTTGGGGTCGCGCCCACCAACTTCATCAAATCGTGAAACATCGTCTCGGCCACCATTACTGCATCGCCGAGCTGACCGCCCTTCGAGACCACGCCGGCGGCGCCGTAGTATGCTTCGACATACTCCTGCCGCGTGATGTACACATCCATGACAGCCTGTTGCGCCACCACTGCGTCGGTCGCGAATTTTTCCGGTATCGTCTTGACACGCGTGCGCATGTCGCTGAGCCAATCGGTGAGTGATCCGGGTGGGCGCGACGCTGTAGCAGCAACCGCGCTGTTCGAGTTCGCACCTGGATCAGAGTCGGCAATCGCTCCGCTCTTCGGTGTGTTGCACGCCGTGATCAGCAGCGCTGTGAGAAGCGCGATGCCCATGGAGCGGGTCAGGGAGGAAGCCAACGAGACAGTGGCCATGGCTAGATGATAATCATTCTCATTTAGGAAATGAACCTAAACCATTAATCCGAGTAATTCAATCGGCATTGAGTCGACAAAGGGGGAGGGCTCCTTTGAGGCCGACCGATCAACCCTGGAAGCCGGCAATGCCGAAAAACAGGGCTCGCCCCGGACTGTTGGAGATTTTCAGGAATCATATATGTTTGTCGCGTGTCTGATCTTGCGCTGTTTGCATGTGCGCCAGCGGTCAGTATCGCGTTCAGTGGGTTCCCAATCACTGGCGCCCCTCGCCGTCCGAAAAACCCTCCTCAGACGCCTTCCAAAAGCCGAATTCTCCCCCTTGCAGCTGTGGCTGGGCCTGCTTTGAACGTGCACTTGGCCACCCATTTTGCCCTCCGCACGTCAGCCAATCCGCCAACGAAGCAGCCTCTTCCTATCCGGTGGCGAGGCCCACTTTCCTTCGTCCTGAATTTGATGGACTGCGCTTTCGCTGGCAGTCGGAGTGCAATCGGCCAAATCGAACTGAACTCTGGTGTTTCGCGCAGGTACAATAGCAGTAGAACTGTTTTGTGCTGGAGGCTCGACAGAAGATGCCCACTCCCTTCCTGAGTTCCGAGGAGTATGATGAACGCGCGCATCAGCTTTATAACGATGGCAAATACGACGATGCGCTCGTGTTCCTTCACGAAGGGATCAAGCTCTATCCCAACGCCGTAGAACTGCACGTCGGTGTAGGCTACGCGCGCCTGGCGCGCGAGGAGTATGCGTGGGCGCGCCGCAGCTTCGAAGAAGCGCTCGTTCTCGACCCGGAACATGAAGATGCGCTGGCGGGGTTGGGCGAGACTCTCCTTCGATTCGGTCAGACAGATGCGGCGCTCAAGAGCTTCATGCGCATTCTTGAGTTGGGCTATCAGGACGACGTCGATCTAATGCTCCAGTGTGGCCGCGCCCTCTTTCGCGACGCTCTCATCGACGACGCCGAGACCTTCTTCAAGATCGCAGTGCACCAGGCGCCGGAGATGGCGGAGGCGCTCGCACTCGTTGGCTACTGCCAGCACCGTCGCGGTGAGGATGATACGGCAATCGCCACGTTGCGTCGGGCACTGCAGCTCGATGCCGAACACGCCGAGGCGCGCATCTATCTGGGAAACATCCTATACGATCGCGGTGACTACGAAGGCGCGCTCTACCAGCTCGACCGTTCGGCTCCGGAGGAACATTGGGACGAACTGGGCATCTGGCGGCTCATCGAGCTGAAGAAAACCATCTATCGGCTGCAGGATGATGATCCGGAACTGAAGCCCTGGGAGAATCGTCTTGCCGAGTTGTCAGCCGATTCTGACGACATCACCGAGATGCTCGCGGAAATAGAGGCTCGTGCATCCGAGATTGCGGATGCGGAATCGCGTTCACAGCTGGAGTTGTTCGGCGCGCTGCTGCAGGATCTCAATGACAACCGTCAGGATACTTCCACGCATCGCATCGTGACCCCCGAGGGCTCCGAATTCGCCGGCACCTGGGACGAGATCGTTCGTGATATGCGTGACGCGAGTGGCGTGGCCGCCGCGCGTTCCATTCAGGAGTTCATGCTGAACGCAGCCAGGCGGGAATACGCGCGTACGGGAATACTTCTGTCCACGGCTGACACGGAGAGTTTCCTGCGCGGGAGCGCCGACGCCGGCCTGCTTCGCATCGTGCGGTAGGCAGCATCCAGCCAGCGTCCTATACGCTCAACGGAGTTGAGCGACACGTCCTGCGCAATGGACTGGTGGTCCTGCTGCGCCGCGACACCTCCGCCCCGGTTGTCGCAATCGTGACGTACGTGAAGGCGGGCTATTTCGATGAACCCGACGACGTCGTGGGGATCTCGCATGTGCTGGAGCACATGTTCTTCAAGGGCACCACGCGTCGCGGTGTGGGTGAAATCGCAAGGGAAACAAAGATGCGCGGCGGTTACCTCAACGCGCACACGATTTACGACCACACTGCCTACTTCACGGTGTTGCCATCCTCATCGCTCGAAGCCGGACTCGATATTCAGTCCGACGCCTACGCCAACTCAATCGTGGATGCGGGAGAACTCGCGAAGGAACTGGAAGTCATTATTCAGGAGGCAAAACGCAAACAGGATACTCCTTCGGCGGTCACCGCGGAATCTCTCTATGAGCTGATGCACGACCGGCATCGCATGCGACGCTGGAGGATTGGGAGAGAGGATGGTCTGCGACGCCTCACGCGTGACGACCTCCTCGCGTTCTACCGTACCTACTATCGGCCGCGCAACACGCTCGTGTCGATCGTTGGCGACGCTGAACCGGAGCGGGTGCTGGCACTCGTTGAGAAACACTACGGTTCTCTGGAGGATTCGCCTGCGCCGCGTGACCGTGGACCGGATGAGACGGGGCCCGGTGGATTTCGCTGGCGCGAGTGGGATGGAGATGTGAGTCAAACACAACTTGTGATGGGATGGCGCACGCCGCGGGTGAGCGATCCTGCGACCCCTGCTCTCGACATGCTCTCCATGGTGCTCAGTACGGGGCGCTCGTCTCGATTGTATCGCGCCATACGGGACAAACAACTTGCATCTGGCATTTCCGCTTCCAACTACACACCGGTGGAACTGGGAGTGTTCAACATTCATGCGGAGGTTACACCAGCTCAGTCTCGCGCGGCAGCTTCCGCGATATGGAGTCAGCTGGAATCGATTCGTGAGCATGGAGTGCGCGACGATGAGATTCATCGCGCGCAGCGTATCCTGCAGGCTCACTGGTTGCGACGATTCGAAAGTATGGACGGCCAGGCAATGTGGCTGGCTGGTTGGGAGGCACTCGGGGGCTGGCAACTCGGTGAAGAATATTTCGACCGGATGATGTCGCTGTCAGCGAGTGAAGTGACGGATGCGGCCCGGAAATACATAGATCCGGAACAGGCAGCGATTGTTGCGCTGCGCCCGCGTGATGCGCAGCCGCTGGCGCAGAGCGCGGCCGAGATGAAGGAATTGTTATTCAGCTCGGTTGCAACTCCTGCGGCTCTTCAGACCGAATACATCGTTCCGACGGCTGTGGCCGTGCGCCAGCGTCCCCGGGTCGAGCGCGTTTCCGGCCGGGTGCATGTATTCCGCACGACGGATGGAATTCCGATTCTGGTGCGTCGCATGCCCGGCTCCCCCATGATGCATGCGACGGTGCAATTCCTCGGTGGCGCCCATGCCGAGGATGCGGAGCTTGCGGGCCTCACGCTGCTCATGTCGCGCTCTGCGATCAAGGGAACGCAGCGCCGGCGCTCCCTCGATATTGCCGAGGAACTGGAATCGCACGGTGGCTCGCTGGGTCCGTCCGTTGGCATGGAGGGATTCGGCTGGTCGCTTTCTGCGCCGGCTCATTACATGGATGCAACGCTCGAACTCCTTGCCGACGTGGTGCAGGAACCAGTATTCCCGGATGGTGAACTGGAGACGGAGCGATCGGTGCTGCTCGGCGAGATTGCATTGGCGCGCGATGATATGCACCGGCAGCCAATTCGTCTGGCAATGGAGGCCGCCTACGGAGAACATCCCTACGGTCGCACCGTTCAGGGAGACGAGGCCACAGTAGCCCGAATTGGCGTGACCCATCTCAGAGACTGGCATGCCGGCAACGTCCTTTCAGGCGCCGTTGTGCTGGCAATAGTCGCAGATGCCGAGGAGGACTATCTCGCTGAAAAGATGGCCTCCGCGTTCGGCGCGCTGCATTCGCAGGACGCCAGAAGAATTGCGGTTCCCAACTGGCCGCGCAGCGCAACATCGAAAACCGAAACGCGCGACAAGGCGCAGACAGCTATTGCGGTAGCGTTGCCATCATCAGCCAGAGGCGATGCGGACCGTTTTGCGGCAGGCCTCGTCGCGACGATTGGCAGCGGCCTGGGTGGACGCTTTTTCGATGAACTGCGTGACCGGAGGTCGCTCGCCTACACGGTGCATGCCTACAGCGCGGAACGACGGATGAGTGGCTCGTTTGTCGGGTATATCGCGACTTCGCCTGATCTTGAGGAAGTAGCGCTACGGGGACTCCTTGACGAATTCAAGAAGCTGGGCGAAGAGGAAGTGTCTCACGAGGAACTGGAAAGAGCGCGCGAATATACGATCGGGTCGCGCGCCATCCGGCTGCAGAGTGGCGGCGCGGTTCTGGGGGAGATGATCGACGCCTGGCACTACGGCTCCGGCATCGAAGAGCTGGAAGAGATTGAAGACCGGATCCGGTCGGTTACCACAGCGGAAATATTGCAGTTCGCGCGCACACATTTCGATGAATCGAGGCGCGCCGTTGGTATAGTGCGAGGAACTGGTCCGCGTTAGTCGCCTCCGCCTGGGTTTCGGGAGTCAAATCCCGCTGGCAGGCGCAGAATCAAACCAATAGTATTCGGCCATGCGACAACTTGGCCTACTGAACGCTCCCAACGTTGTCTCGTTGTCGCGTCTCGTTTTTGCGGCCCTGTTCATCGCGATCGGCAACACCCACGTGCGGCTGGTGCTGCTTATCTCGGCTGCGATTACGGACGGCCTCGATGGATGGCTGGCGAGGAGGAACAATACTTTCTCACGATCTGGCGCGCTGATCGATCCGATAGCTGATCGCGTGTTCGTCTTTGCCGCAGTGGGCACTCTCTACGCGGACGGGGTGATGTCGCTGGGACAGATGCTCATTTTCGTTTCCCGAGATGTTGCGACTGCTATCGGTTTCATCGTCGCGCGCATCATTCCATGGCTCAGAAGTGCGGTGTTCAAGGCTCGTCTGGCGGGCAAGGCAGTAACGGTACTTCAGTTTTTGACGATAGCAGTTGCACTGGAGGCGCCAGCGTGGCTTCCGATGCTGATTATTGCCGTAGCCGTAACGTCAGTTGTCGCAATAGCTGACTACACTCTGGCGCTCTGGCGCGGACGCGCAGTGGCCTGATGCAGAAAGACGCCTCGTACACAACGAGACGTCCACTTCAATCAGCTACTGAGCCCCGGATGGTTGAGGCTGCGTTTTTGGAGGCTGGCAGAACCTCTCTCCCAGCAGCCTGAGCTCCGCGAGGTCGGAGGGAGCGAGCTCATGGTAGCGTTCCGACATGTAAGCCATCGTCTGTCCGAACCACTCCATCTGATGCGCTGCATCCGATTCGATAACGCCGCACTGCATAATGTGATGGAACAGCTCGTCGCGTGCCTCTGCAAACACGCCCGTCACGGCGACCGTTGGTCGTCGCCGGGTCTTCTGTGAAGTCATGAATTGTGGGTTGGGGTCCGTACAACCTTCGAAATTAGTACTACTCGGTCCGGATTGCAGTGTTCCGCCGCGTTGGCGCACCGGCCGCGTCAGCAAATCGCCTCGTCTTTCAAGGCGGAGGTCTGCAACTTCTGACCACTGAACACTGTTCACGTCAAACTGATGGCATCCGTCCGGGATTTCGGTCGGATGCCATCAGTGTGCGGTGAACGGTGGTCGGTGGTCAGAAGTTGCAGACCCTGCCTTTCATACCTGGCTGGTACCGGTGTCTGGGGGTACCTCCCCAGTTGTGGGGTATCAAGATTGGCGCGGATGGCCCGCGCTCGTAGCTTTGACCGGCGGTCGAAGCACTAACAGGTTCGGCGCCATTCGCAGGAAGTACCGCAGAATGTCTGATCAAACGTACGACGATGGGCGCGCGCGCAATCTGGAGCAGTTGCTCCGGGTGCTCGCGCAACGAATCTTGGAGTTGGACCAGAACGGCCAGCTGCTGCCAAATGCGGGCGAACTCACCCGCATGATTGGCGACATTCGCAGCGAGCTGTTTCATTACGAGGTGCGTGTCACTTACGATACGCCCGAAGTCGCCGAAAGCAGGCGCATCGTAGCCGACGCGCTGAACCAGGAAGAGGAGGAATCGTGGCGTCAGGAAAAGTGGAAGCCGGGCGAGGACGAGGATCCAAGTCGGTAGCGGCCGCCAACAAGGCCGGGAACATGAAAATGTTCTACGGTGCCGTGGCCGCGGTCGCGCTTTTGGGGGTTGGGGCAATCCTCTACGTATCCAATTCCGGCAAGGAACCGGTGGTTACGCTTGATCCCAACGTCAAGCCAAGTGTGTTTGCGGGATACGTGATGGGTAATGAGCACGCACCAGTCGAGGTTGTGGAATTCGGCGACTTCGAGTGCCCTGGCTGCGGCGTCTGGTTTGACATGACAGAACCCGATGTGCGACAGAAGCTCGTCCAGACCGGATTGATCAGGTTCCGCTTTTACGATTTTCCACTTCCAATGCATCCTAACGCGTTGTCGGCTCACGTCGCGGCTGGTTGCGCGGACCGGCAGGGAAAATTCTGGGAAATGCACGACAAGGTGTTCGCTGGCCAGGCGCAATGGAACACGGCGGCGACGAGTAATCCCAAGAAAGTTTTCAATGGCTACGCGAAGGACATCGGTATTAACACGCGTGAATGGGCAAAATGCTACGACGACCGCGAGCCGCTGCCTCACATCATGGCCAACGTCGCCGAGGGTCAGCGGCTGGGGGTGCGTGGAACTCCCACCTTCATTATCGGGAACAAGGTCCTCAACGACGGTGCGCCTTTCGAGCGCATCAAGGCGTATGTCGACAGTGCAATCGCCGATACAGTACCTGCCAAGACTCCCGGACGCGCCGCCAGGAGTGGGAGAGGCGGGCAGTAGCATAGCAAGAGTCCGCGTATGCTGAAGCGAATGGCCGTGGCACTGATTGCGGTGCTCGGGATCGTGGTCGCTACATATCTCACTCTTTACAAGCTGGGTTATGTCGGCGCGCTCACCTGCAGCATTGGTTCATGCGAGACCGTGAACCTGAGCAAGTGGGCGAAGTTTGTGGGCGCGCCGGTTGCAGCGTGGGGAGTGGCCTTCTACATCACTGTGTTCGCCGTAGCGGTGGCCAGCATTCAGCCGCGCTTTGCCGACTCGAGAAGAGCGTCCGTCATTCTCGTTGCACTCACCGGATGGGGAGTCCTCTTTTCAGCCTGGCTCACCTACCTGGAGCTGTTTGTCATCAAGGCCATCTGCCAGTGGTGCGTTGTATCAGCGATTCTGGTGACGATAATGTTTGCGGTGAGCCTGTGGGATTTGAAGGACTTTTCAAATCGAGAGCCTGCGGCCTAAGGGTTGGTCTGCAACTTCTGATCACTGAACACTGACAACTGCCAACTGAGGTCATCCGTCCTGGATTTCGGTCGGATGACCTCAGTGTGCAGTGAACGGTGTTCAGTGGTCAGAAGTGACGCGAGGGACAACACGCTCTCAGCTCTCGGTGCTCTCGTACTGTTCCTTCAGCTTCGCCACCACCGCGGGATCGGCAAGAGTTGTCGTATCGCCCAGTGCCCGACCCTCCGCAATATCGCGCAAAAGACGGCGCATGATTTTGCCTGAGCGTGTTTTGGGAAGATCTGCGGAGAAGAGAACGTCATCTGGCCGCGCAAGCGCACCTATCTTCTGGGCCACGAACTGACGCAATTCATCGCGCAGTGCGGGCGATGGGTGATGTCCTTCGCGCAATGACACAAACGCCGCAATCGCCTGCCCCTTGAGGTCGTGGGTCTTGCCCACTACGGCTGCTTCAGCGACGGCGGGATGCTCAACGAGCGCTGATTCAACCTCCATCGTGCCTATGCGATGCCCGGCGACATTGAGCACATCATCAACCCGGCCTAGCAGCCAGAAATAGCCGTCGTCGTCACGCTTGGCGCCGTCACCGGGGAAGTAGAGATCGGGCCTGCCTTCCCATTTTGAGAAGTACGTTTGCACGTAGCGTTCGTCGTCTCCCCAGATTGTGCGCAACATCGATGGCCAGGGCTTCGTCAGCGCCAACAATCCTCCGCCCACCTGAATTGGGTGCGCAGTGGAGTCCAGCAGTTCCGCAAAAAAACCCGGAATAGCAACAGTAGCGCTTCCCGGTTTGGTCTCCGTCACGCCCGGGAGCGGCGAAATTGCTATCGCTCCGGTCTCGGTCTGCCACCATGTGTCGACAATGGGGCAACGCGAACCACCGATGTGCTCGTGATACCACATCCATGCTTCAGGATTGATGGGCTCACCCACTGAGCCCAGCAAACGCAGTCGCGACAGATCGTGCTTTTTGGGATGCTCGTCACCCCATTTCATGAAGGCGCGTATCGCAGTGGGAGCCGTGTAGAGAATCGTGACGCCGAGTCGCTCACAAATACTCCAGAATCGATCCTTCTCCGGCCAGTCTGGTGCGCCCTCGTACATCACGCACGTAGCGCCATTGGCGAGTGGACCATAGACGAGATATGAATGCCCCGTTACCCAGCCGACATCGGCCGTGCACCAGAAAACATCTTCATCCTTGAGATCGAACACCAGCTTCGTCGTCATCGCCGTCGCGGTGAGATAACCACCCGACGTGTGCACGATGCCCTTGGGCTTCCCGGTTGTCCCCGACGTGTACAGAATGAAAAGCACGTCCTCGGCATCCATCACTTCAGGAGTCGCTTCGATCGCGGAATCCGCCATGAGATCATGCCACCAGTGATCGCGTCCCTCCTGCATTGTGGAGGAGGGTTCACCCGAGGCACCGGCGGCGGAGTCACGCATCACAACCATCACGCTCTCGATCGACGGCGTTTCCTCGAGAGCCTTGTCTGCGTTGCGTTTGAGCGGAACGATCTGCCCGCGCCGATAACCTTTGTCCGCGGTGATGAGCACCTTGCACTGCGAATCGTTTATCCGGTCGCGCAGCGATTCGGGTGAGAAGCCGCCAAATACAACAGAGTGAACGGCGCCGATACGCGCGCAAGCCAGCATCGAAATCGCGGCCTCGGGAATGAGGGGCAGGTAGATGGCGACGCGATCACCTTTCTTCACGCCCTGTCGCCGCAGCGCGTTGGCGCAGCGATTCACTTCGGTATACAGCTCCCAGTATGTGAGCGTGCGACGATCACCGGGTTCACCTTCCCAAATGAGCGCGGCCTTGTTGCGAGTTGCGCCGCGGATATGCCGGTCCACGCAGTTGACGGCAACGTTGAGTTTTCCCCCGATATACCACTTGCTGCGCGGCGGTTTCCACTCAAGCACCCTGTCCCAGCGCCGGATCCATTCGAGTTTGTCGGCCATCTCCGCCCAGAACCCCTCGTAGTCGTGCGCAGCGCGCGAATAGATCGAGCCGTCGCGAACATGAGCGGCGGCTCGAAACGCGTCACTGGGAGGGAACCTGCGGTTCTCCGTTAGCAGGACATCTATATCGGTCATTGTAGCGGATAACGGATAGTGGATAGCGGAGAGTGGATAGCGAGAGTGGGTTCGAGAAAGCTGACACCAATAATGCGAACTTCAAGGCTGCTGAGGTATCTTTGAGAGGTATGCAACCCGCAGCCGTGCCTGGAATTCAGGCCGCGCCCCATGGGCACCTCGATTCGACTGGCATGACACCAAGCCATGTTGCCGTTCAAACCGAAGGACTAGTACGCAAGTTCGGCGAACGGAAGGCGCTGGCCGGTGTGACATTCGCGTTGGATGAAGGCGACACCCTGTCTGTATTTGGGCCCAACGGCGCCGGCAAGACAACGCTGCTGCGAGTTCTGGCGGGAATATTGAGGCCGACGTCCGGAACCGCTCGAATTGGAGGCATTTCACTACCGGGAGGCGCGGCCGCTCGCGCGAGGGCCGGCTTGATTACACACGCAAGCATGTTGTACGGCGCGCTCTCAGCGCTCGAGAATGTAGAGTTCACCGCGCGTATGTATGGCGTGTCTGGTGCCAGGGCAGCTTCGCTGGCTGCGCTCAAGAAAATTGGCGCGGATCATCACGGTTCCGCACCAGTGCGATTCCTCAGCCGCGGTCAACAGCAGCGCGTGTCCATCGCGCGCGCGCTGGTTCACTCGCCCTCGGTTCTTCTTCTTGATGAACCATTCTCCGGACTCGATGCGCAGGGCTCGCAGAATCTGACGGCGCTCCTCGCGGAATTGCGAGGGAGTGGAGCAGCGATGATCGTCGTGACTCATAACATTATTGAGGGCCTGTCACTGGCGACGCACTGCGCCATCATGCTGCATGGTGCGTTCGCGCGCCTGGAACCGCGCGGTCAGGTGGACCCTGCATCATACGCCGCGCTGTATCACGAACTGGCCACGCGCAATGCCTGACGTCATGCGATCGGCTCTGCACATTGCCCGCAAGGATATCGCAATAGAAATGAGAACGCGCAGCGCGTTCTACTCGGCGCTTGTCTTTGCGATACTTGCTGCGGCGATTTTCTATTTTGCATGGGATAGCGCGGACGTGCAGCAGGTAAATCTCGCGCCCGGGGTCATGTGGGTGATTTTTGTCTTCAGCGGACTGCTTGGATTGCAGCGATCATTCTCCGTAGAAATCGCCGATCGCGCTATCGATGGACTACTGGCCTCACCAGTCGACAGAGTAGCAGTCTTCGCTGGCAAGATGGTCGCAAATTGTGTTTTTACGCTGGCCGTGCAGTGTGTCGCGGTACCCGCAGTGATTGTTTTCTACAATGTGTCGGTTGGTGCATGGCTTTTCCAGTTTGCCGCGGTGATGCTGCTGGCTACCGTGGGACTGACCTCCGTAGGCACCTTGTTCAGCTCGATGGCAGTCAACACACGCATGGCCGAGCTGATGCTCCCCATGCTGGCGCTGCCCTTTTTCCTTCCGGTTGTTGCGATGTCTGCCAGAGCCACCGAGCTGCTCGTTGCGGGCGAATTGAACCCGGCGTGGCAGGCAATCAAAGTACTGATCGCGTTCGATCTTGTGTTTGTTTTCGTCAGCGCTGCAGCATTCCCTTTCACTATTGAGGACTAAGAGGCAGCCGAATGAATGTGCATGCCAATTCAAAAAAGAATGGAGTCGATGTGCTTATGCTCCTCGCCTCCGCCGCGGTAGCGTTGGCGTACGTGCGGGCAATCATATACACACCACCCGATGCCACACAGGGAATTGCTCAGAAAATCCTGTACGTGCACGCGTCGGCGGCCTGGGTTTCCGAACTTGCATTCATTCTCGTCGGAATTACGGGACTGCTGTATCTGTGGCTCAAGGATGAAAGGCTGGATCGTTTTGCCGCGAGCTCAGTGGAAGTAGGCATGGTCTTTATTCTGGTTACGGTCACCACCGGGCCCATCTGGGCAAAGCCGATCTGGGGCGGCTACTGGAACTGGGGGGATGCCCGTCTGACTTCATACACGCTACTGGGCCTGACCTACCTCGGCTACCTGGTGATGCGCGGTGCGGTGGAGGATCGGCAACTGCGCGCGCGCTACAGCGCCATCCTTGGAATAATGGGAGCCCTGTTGGTGCCATTTGTTCACGTGAGTGTTCTGATATTCAAGAGTGCGCATCCCGATTCAATGTTCATGGACCCATCGGTGTTCACCAAGGATCGCAAGATGCCGCTGGTCATGGTGATATCGCTGCTGATCTCACTGTGCGCGTGCACGCTCCTCTACGCAGCATTCGTTCGGTCGCGATATCGCTTGCAGGCGGAGCGCGACGCGCTGCTGTCACGCGGGGAGGCGCACGCCTGATGGATCGTGAAACATCGATGGTTGCGGCATACGTCATAACCGCCGTCGCTTACGTTCTCTATGCGTTCAGTCTCTGGATAAGGTGGCGCAATCTGCGACGTGACTCGAGGCCGGAGTGACCTCCGGAAAAAAACGGCGTCGCCGCGGGCCCGGCACGGCATATCTGGTCGGTGCGGGTCCAGGCGATCCGGACCTCATCACTGTTCGTGGCCGCGATCTGCTGAGCAGCGCCGATGCAATCGTGTACGATGCGCTCGCCAATCCGGAACTGGTCCGTACCGCTCAGGAGAATTCCGCGGCGCCAATCGAATTGCACGATGTCGGCAAACGCGGCGGGGATGCTGAAGGGTCTGCACGGCAGGATTCGATAAACGAATTGCTCGTTCGTCTGGTCAAGCAGGGCAAACGCGTGGTGCGACTCAAGGGCGGCGATCCGCTCGTGTTCGGACGCGGTGGCGAGGAAGCACAGGCGCTCGCCGAATCAGGTCTCCCCTTCGAGATCGTTCCTGGCGTTACCGCAGGCATCGCGGCACCAGCATACGCCGGCATCCCGGTCACGCATCGTGGCCTCTCAACCTCGGTCACCTTCGTAACTGGCCACGAAGATCCCATGAAAGGTGCGCCCCACACCGACTGGAGCGCGCTCGCAAAGAGCGGTGGCACGATTGTGCTCTACATGGGTGTGCGCAAGTTGCCCAGCGTGGTCGAAGCGCTCATGAAGGCGGGCATGCAGGGAGAAATGCCGGCCGCTGTAATCGAATGGGGCACGATGAACCGCCAGAGGACCGTCGTGGGAACGCTCGACACGATTGCGGACAAGGTTGCGCAGGAATCGATTGGCGCGCCGGCGATAGCCGTCATCGGGTGGACCGTTGTTCTCCGTGATGAACTCGCCTGGTTCGATCGCAGGCCACTTTTCGGGCGCAGGATTCTCGTGACACGTGCCGGAGAAGCCGGTGGCTCGAGTGGGCTGGGAAATAAACTGCGCGCCTATGGTGCCGATGTCATGGAGATTGCGTCTACAAGAATAGTTCCTGTGGAACAAGTTGCATTGCGCGACACACTGGAGCGCCTACAGGAATACTCATGGCTGATTTTCACGAGCGGCAACGCTGTGAATTTCTTCTGGGACGGATTGTCGCGACTCGGGCGTGATGCACGAGCGCTTGCGGGGATGAGGGTTTGCGCGGTGGGGCCAGCGACTGCTGCTACTCTAAGCGCGAGGGGCGTGACGGCAGACATTCAACCGCAGCGTTTCGCGGCTGAAGGATTGCTCGAAGTACTGCGAGAGCGCGGCGATATTGACGGAGCAAAAGTTCTATATCCGTGCGCCGAGGGCGCGCGCGGTGTACTCCCCGACGGTCTCCAGAAACTCGGCGCCCACGTTGATCGCGTGCACCTGTATCGGTCCGAGGCTGACAAGGGCAATGCCGAATTGCTGCGTGCTGAAGTGCAAAGCGGCACTCTTGCTCTTGCCGCGTTCACTTCGGCATCCGCAGTGCGCGCCTATGCGAATGCCGTGGGCCCTGAGCTGCTGTCTGCGGTGCGTGCGGCCTCGATCGGTCCCATCACCAGTGATGCGCTGCGCCAGGCGGGAGTGGACATCGCCCTCGAAGCAGAGGAATCCACCCTTGATGGACTGGTGCGCGCAATCCTGCTATTCGCAGCGGATGACGACGACATGCCTGCATTTGGCTCGGAATCGGAAACGGGTGACGAGGAAGATTTCTCCCTGCCGGGCGACGACGCTTGACCAAAGAGGGCGTGGTTCGAATCGGGACTCGCGCTTCTGAGCTGGCGTTGCGCCAGGCCAGCATTGTTGCCACGGCGCTCGCCGAACACGGCATCGCGTCGGAGCTTGTGAAGATCAAGACTCTGGGCGACAAGAATCTTGACAAGCCGCTCGCATCGATAGGGGGGAAAGGGCTGTTCACCCGCGAACTCGAGCTGGCCCTCATGAAAAAAAAGGTGGACCTGTGCGTGCATTCGTTAAAGGACCTTCCCACCGAGTCACCTGAAGGATTGCGCATAGCCGCAATGCTGGAGCGTGAAGATCCGCGTGATGTTCTGGTAGTTGGTGAGTTACTCGGTGCAGACAGCATTGCTGGTCTCCCCGCTGGTACACGTGTGGGAACGTCGAGTCTGAGAAGGCGATCGCTGCTGCTGGCGCTGCGACCCGATCTCGAGGTGGCAGAGCTGCGCGGCAACGTTCCCACGAGAATCAGAAAGGTCGACGATGGTCTGGTGCACGCCGCCATCCTCGCGGCGGCAGGCATTCATCGCCTCGGCGCGCAGCAACGCATCCGCTGTTACCTGGATGCCCCAGCATGGCTGCCGGCGGCCGGCCAGGGGGTAATTGCCGTTCAGATACGAGATGGCGATTCCGCGATCGAAGAAATTGTGTCGAGTCTGAATGACGAACCCAGTGCAACGGCCGCGCGCGCCGAGAGAGCGTTCTTGCAGGCGATGGACGGAGGCTGTCAGGTTCCTGTTGGGGCTCTTGCCACGATGCGCGAGGGTCAACTCGTGCTGCACGGTTTTATTGGTGATGAACGAGGCGAGCGCACGGTGCGAGGCGAACAATTGGTTGACGCAGCTGATCCTGAGCGGGCCGGTCGGGCGTTGGCCGCGTCAATCCGGAGCCGCGGCGGAGAAGAACTTGTCAGGCACATCAGGGAACTCGACAACGTGCCGTCGCCGCAACCGGAATAAGAACTGGCGGATCTGGTCCGTAAACTTGCGCAGCCCCAGACGTCATCTCAGCTTTCGCGTTGCCGTTATTGCGAGAGTCCATATTGAAATTGCAGAGGATTATGCATACCAGAGTTTCTGTAGTCATAGCAGCGGGCTGCCTTTCACTGGCAATAACAGCTGCAGCGAATGCGCAGATTGTGGGGCAGCCTTTCTCCATACCTGGATACATCGCGATTGTAGCGACACCACTTGGTGCGCTGCCGCCGTACCTGCCTCGCGATCTGCTCATGGCGGAACGCTCCCCTGCGGTTTTTCATCTGCGCTACGGTTTGCGCCGCGACGACAGCGTAAATACTCACTCATTGGCTGGTTCCCTGGAGTTGCCGCTCGGTCGCGGTCGCGCAGGGATCACGACCGGAGTTCAAACAGCACCCGAAGCCACTCTGTTGATGGCTGGCCTAGACTATCAGACGGTGTTTTCGAAGGGCACGCTCACGCCCAACCCGCAGGGCCCGGTATTGGTGCTCACCATGAAACTTGAAATGGGTTTCGGCACAGTGATCGAGGGCGACCTTCGTCAGACAATGTTTGCCGGCGGTTTCAGCATTCCCATGTCAGTTCCAATCGGCAGCGACATAGTAGTGGTTCCGTTCGCAGCGCCGGGCCTTCAGTTCGGTGTGGTTTCGTCGCCGGACGGAACGGAGGCTGAGCCGCGAGTGACGGTCGCAGGCGGGATTGTCATTCACAATCCATCGCGACTCGATCTTACCATCGCACTCAATCGCGTACTGCTGCTAGAGGGAAAAACGGTGTACGGGATTGGATTGACCTGGAACAGATGACGCCCACGCAGCTCAACTGATGTCGCTTTTCCCGGACTACCGGCCGCGGCGCTTGCGCCGAACCGCCGCGTTGCGAGCGATGCTGCGTGAGACTTCACTGCGGCCATCGCAGCTGGTGTTGCCACTTTTCGTTCGCGACGGCGAGCGGGTTCGCACTCCGGTGTCCTCGATGCCAGGCGTATTCCAGCTCTCCGCGGACGAACTCGTTCGGGATGCGGAGGCTGCCCGCGAGGCGGGTGTAGGCGGTGTGTTGCTCTTCGGTATTCCGGAATCGAAGGACGATGTTGGATCATCCGCTTGGAGCGAACAGGGTCCTGTGCAACGGGCCGTTCGGGCGCTCAAGAGCGAAGTACCCGACCTCGTCGTGATGACCGATGTCTGTCTTTGCGAATACACTGACCATGGTCACTGCGGCGTTCTCTCGAACAATGACGTCGACAATGATGCGACCTTGCCACTTCTCGCACGAATGGCTGTGTCGCACGCTCAGGCTGGTGCGGACATCGTCGCCCCGAGCGACATGATGGATGGCCGCGTTGAGGCGATCCGGCGCGGGCTCGATTCATCGGGGTTCGCCGCGACGGCCATCATGAGTTACGCGGTGAAGTATGCGTCCGCCTATTATGGCCCTTTTCGTGAGGCGGCCGAATCAGCACCAAAGCACGGTGATCGCAAATCGTATCAAATGGATTCGGGTAATGCGCTCGAGGCGTTGCGTGAAGCTCGTCTGGATGTGCAGGAGGGCGCAGACATTCTGATGGTAAAGCCGGCGGGCCCGTGTCTCGACATCATTGCGCGCGTCAAGGATGACACGGGATATCCCGTCGCCGCCTATCAGGTGAGTGGCGAGTTTGCTATGATTCGCTCAGCAGGCGAACGTGGGTGGATAGACAGCGATGCCGTGATGCTGGAATCGCTCTACGCTATCCGCCGTGCTGGAGCAGACATCATCATTTCCTACTTCGCCCAGGCCGCGGCCGCACACTTGCGCTAGGCGACACGCCGGCGCCTCTGCGGACCGCATGGCGGGAGGGCTATCAATTGCGGTACAGAAACTTTCCCGGAACCGGCATCGCCGCGAGTGAAGTTGGTTTCGGCACATGGACGGTCTCCACCGGTTGGTGGGGAGAAAAGAGCGATGACGAAGCAGTCGTAATGCTGCGCGGCGCGCTCGACAATCACGGAATCAACTTTTTTGATGCCGCCGACAGCTACGGCAACGGCCGCAGTGAGAAACAACTTGCCCGCGCCTTCGCCGGGCGGCGTGATGAAGTGGTACTGGCCACAAAAATCGGTTACGACATCTACGATGCCGGTGCGGCACAGGCACGGCGGGGACAGAGTGAGCTGCCGCAGCGATTCGATGACGCCTACATGCGTCTTGCTGTTGATCGTTGCCTGGAACGACTCGAGACCGATCGCATCGATGTGCTGCAGCTGCATAACATCAAGATGGAGCATGTGCGCGACCCACGAATCTGGGAAACGCTGCGCGCGCTCAAGAGGGAAGGGAAGATCGGCGTATGGGGCGCCGCGTTCGGCCCTGCGATTGGTTGGCTGTATGAAGCTGTAGAGTTGTGCGAGCGCGAAAACGACATCGGCACAATCCAGATGATCTGGAATGTTCTGGAGCAGCACCCCGGCACGGCGATGATCGAAGCCGCGCGAGCGCACGCGCCCGAATGCTGCTTCAACATTCGTGTGACGCACGCATCCGGAATGCTGGAAGGCAAATACACGGAGGACACCGTTTTCGAAGCCAACGATCACAGGCGCCACAGGCCGCGCTCGTGGCTCACGAACGGTCTGAAAAAGATCCGCACACTCGACTTTCTCACGCAGCGCATGACGCTCGGTCAGGCGGCACTCAAATGGTTGCTCGCTGAGCCCCTGGTAGTGACAACGCTTCCGAATATCTACGATGATGAGCAGCTATCGGAATTTGCCGCGGCAAGTGATCTCGGGGATTTGACGGACGAGCAAATGCGCAAAGTTGGGGATCTCAACGCGACAAACTTCGGCGTCGACGAAGAGCCCATGAACTACAAGGGCACAATGGCGCGCGAGGATCACGCGGCAGGAAAAGCTTGACAGTTGTCATTCCGCCTACCAACGTCACCCCGGCGAAGGCCGGGGCGGAATCCATGTTGGGAGCAAAAATGGATTCCGGCTTTCGCCGGAATGACGAATATGGGGCCTACCGCCGAACAGCCCCATGATCAAGCGGCTCCGGCTCGCTCGTTAGAAACAACTTGTCATAAAGCAGCGCCGCCACAACCGCTCCGGCGATCGGGCCGATCCAGTAAAGCAGGTGACCTTCGATGTATCCGCTGGCCATCGCGGGACCAAATGAGCGCGCAGGATTGAGCGACGCTCCTGTGAGCGGACCAATCGCAAGGATCACGACCGCCAGCGTCAGGCCGATTGCGAAGCCTCCAACCCTGGGCGCTTTGGGATCAACGGCGGTTCCGAAGACAGCGAAGGTGAGGAAGAATGTGCCGATCGCTTCGAGGAAGAGTGCCTGTGTCCTTGTAACGTTCAGCGCAACCGACTGTCCACCGCCGTGTGTTGCCTCGAAAAGAATTTCCGGGAACAGACCCATGAGCGCATAAGCCGCCACCATTGCGCCGAGCAACTGCGCCACGATGTACACGCCAGCCATCATTGGCTCGATTCTTTTTGTAACGAGGAAACCAATGGTGACGGCGGGGTTGAGATGCCCCGAGATACGCATCGTGGCGGAAATCATGATTCCCAATACGAGCCCGTGTGCCAGCGCCACCTGCAAAAGCCCGCCAGGCTGGTCGCGCGACATCATGATGGCCCCACCCCCTACGAACACCAGCGCGAAAATGCCGATGAATTCTGCGACGAAGTGCCTGACAGCGTCCCGCATTGCTTGTCTCCGTGTGAATGGTTCGCGGCGGCGAAAGTAGGGCGCCGGGGACCTGCGCGCAAGTAAGCGGGCCAGTTTTGTCATTCCGGCGAAAGCCGGAATCCATGTTGGAGGAAAAATGGGTTGCCGCTTTCGCGGCAATGACAAATTGGTCTTAACTCGCCCGACGGAGCACCAGTGAGGCGTTGATCCCGCCGAAACCGAAAGAGTTGGTCAGCATGTAGTCAGTGCGGACCGACCGGCCGGTGCCGGCCACGTAATCGAGATCGCAGCCGGTCGATGGCACCGACAGATTCACCGTGGGAGGAAGCCACTCATTCGTGAGCGCCAGTGAGCAGATCGCGACTTCAATCGCGCCTGAAGCGCCGAGTGCGTGACCGTAGTATCCCTTGGTACCACTCGTTGGCACGCGGTAGGCGTGATCGCCCAGAGCAAGCTTGATGGCCAGGGTTTCGGTGCCGTCATTCAGCGGAGTGGAGCTGCCATGCGCATTTACATACCCGATTTCATGTGGCTCCACATGCGCATCCTGCAACGCCAGCTTCATGGATCGCGCCGCCTGCGAACCATCAGGAAGTGGAGCAGTCATGTGATGGGCATCGTTGCTCATCCCGTAACCCAGAACCTCGGCGTATATCTTCGCTCCACGCGCAACTGCCCGGTCGTATTCCTCGAGAATAACTACAGCCGCGCCCTCGGCCATCACGAATCCGTCGCGATCGCGGTCGAATGGTCGCGATGCCGAGGCCGGATCCTCGTTCCTGGTCGACATCGCGCGAATCAGCGCGAAGGAACCAAAACAGAGAGGCGCAAGGGGCGTTTCGATTCCGCCACAGATCATCACGTCGGCGTAGTTGTCGCGAATGGCGCGAAAGCCATCGCCTACAGCAATGGTCCCCGACGCGCAGCTCATCGCGTTGGTACTGTTCGGTCCCTGAACTCCAAACTCGATTGCTACGTTGCAGCTCGCCGCGCCCGCGAATACAGAGAGAGCCAGGCTGGATTCGACAGCACGCAATCCCTGCGCGATGAACACAGCCAGCTGATTCTCCGCGAAAGCCACACCACCAAGCGCGCTACCCATCATGGAGCCAATTCGTTCGCGATTTTCGGTGGCGAGTACAATTCCGGAATCCTCGAGCGCCATCCGCGCGGTAGCCACGGAAAAATGACCGTAGCGATCCAGTCGTCGCGCGCGCTTCTGCTCGATAAAATCGGTCGCGTTGAAACCATCCACCTCGCCCGCGTTGTGGCTTCGGAAGGGAGATGGATCGAAACGCGTCACCGTTCGTATTGCAGATTTCTCAGCACGCAATCCAGACCACAATCCAGCTGCTGTGGTTCCAATCGGTGTGATCGCTCCGATTCCTGTTACAGCGACGCGACGCCTTGCGCGACCGCGCGTTGTGATAGTCGGAAGGGAAATGGCGGGGTTGGAGTCGATCATGCGGTTCGTTCGCTGGTTCGGGTTTCTGCGACACGTGCAAGGCCTGCCATCGTTCGTGAAGCTATGCCATGTACAAAGACCGGGCCAATGATGGCTACCGCGGCGAAGCGTCCAATGAGTGGCCAGCCAGGTCCGTTCCAGATATGAAGCAGGCGGATATGGGTTCCTTCAGCAGTCTCGGCAAAACTCCATTCAACATCCATGCCTGTCGTAACGCCTCCAACATGCCGGAATCGAACCACCTGACGTGCACTATCAACGGTCATTTCCGAAAGCCACCAGGTAGGCCAGTTTGCCGGGCCGAAGGGACGATTCGCGGACATCTCCACGAGTCCTCCGCCATCGGGTGAACGCTCGCGAAAACGAACGTAGCGATAGTGGGGAAGGTGAGTGGGCCAATATTCAACGGCTCGCACGAGATCGAACACTCTGCGAGCTGGGGCTCGCACCGCAAGTTCATCCAGCACCTGCATTGCGCCCGTTGCAGGCATGGGCAATGTCGAATACCGTGGCGTGAACATGATACTCATGCGAGCACCTCCTCGCGAATCGGCTGCGGCAACCAGCTCGCGGTGACCCTGAATCCAATGTGCGACTCAACGCGCGGGGTGAGCCCCGCGGCGGATTGCACGATCGATTGCAACTCCGTTCTGGTGAAACCGCGCATTACCGATACGACGCCATCATGGCGACTGACTGGATGAAAGCGCAGCGGAAAGGACGCCAGCCAGAGTCCCGCTGCAGCAAGCCAGCTTCTGCGGATGTCGCTCACAATCACGCGCAAACGTGCCACTCTGTTCAGCTCCAGCACCAGTTTGCGGAGATGCGGCTCCTCAAAATGATGCAGCAGCTGCGAGCATGTGACCACGTCGAACGATCCGTTCGCGAAGGGCAGCAGTAGAGCGTCCCCTCGCACGGCCAGAGTTGCGCGATCGATTCGCGCGCGTAGCGATGCCTCCGACGCATCGATCCCCACAGCATCGATGCGTACTCCCCGTCTTAGTGCTGACCTGGAGGCGGCGACCGGAATGTCACCAAGTCCCGTTCCGACGTCCAGCAATGAGATCGCCGATGAATTCCCAGTGCTCTCAATGAAATGCATCAACTCACGAACGACCGCGCGCGAACCACCGAAGAACCGGTTTGCGAGAGCGACGTCGGCCAGACTGCGCACGACAAGATCGGGATCGGCGCTGGGCTCGTCCATGATCTCGATACCGCGCTGTCGCCGTGGCGAGAGAATCATCATGAAATGATCAGGCCCAGAAGATAACGGGCGCGCAATACTTCTCGTGCCGGAACAAAATCACCGGTGACTCCAATCAGCAGATCCGCCATGTCCTTGCGTCGTGAGAGGGCGGCGGCCGCGCGATTGATCAGCGGGGGAAAACTCACCGCCATCCCCACAATTCTCTCGACGAGGAGTTTTCCGCCGAACTCTGAACGACGTGCCGCGGCGTATCGCGCAAGTTCCTCGTCAGGCTGCGACGCGGAACCGTATTTCAGCAGGTGGGTCGCCAGCAATTCGCCGCCGCGGAGCGCAGTGTAGATCCCCTCACCAGTGAACGGGTCGAAGAAATCGGCTGCATCGCCGGTGAGAACCACACCCGGTGCCCAGGCGCGTCGCGCGCGGCGCGCGAACGGTCCCGCTGCTGACACACCATCAAGCATTCTCGCATTTTCAAAACGCCGCGCCAGATATGGCCGCTCCGCAATCCACCGGGAAAGAAAACCCTTCAAATCTCCGTGTATCTCCCTGGCTCTTTTCTGCGGCACAACCAGCGCCACATTCACTTCAGTCGCTCCCACTTTCGCGATTCCCAGATATCCATTTCTGTCGACATGCATTTCACCCCAGTCGGATATCTCACCCACATTCTCGAAATGGGTTACGATGGCAATCCGGTGCGGCCATGGGTCACGACGGTTGAGTTGCGCCTGCGTCGCAACGATCGAGTTGAGACCATCAGCTCCCACGACAACGGGAGCGCGCACGGTGAATTGCACCCCGCTTCTTGAACCACCAGTCACGCCGCATACGCGGCCCCTCGCGTCCCTCGTAAGTGCAGACACACGTTCTCCTTCGCGTACTTCCGCTCCGGCATCTCGTGCACGCGACAAGAGAAGGTTGTCGAGCGTTGTGCGTCTGATCGCAAGTCCGCAGTCGCGGAATCCCCGGTATCCGTGCGCCGCAACGAAATCGCCGCGTAGTGTCGATCCATCGGGCGCCCGCACGATCATTCCCTGGAGTTTCGCAGCACCGGCAGCGACGATGTCGCGTTCGACTCCCATCGCGGCGAGTATGCGCGCCGCCTGAGGACTGAGATATTCCGCACATGGCTTGTCGCGAGGAAAGTGAGCCCTGTCGAGGAGAATCACTCGCGCACCAGCTTGCGCGAGGAAAAAGGCAGTCGCCGAACCTGCCGGACCTCCGCCCACCACCACGACGTCGCAGTCAAACCCGGAGTCTGTGCGACCAGCCGAAGACTGGATCAGGGTAGACGTTCCAGCAGAAACGGTCCCAGTGAAAGTGTCGACAGTCCCGCGGAGTACAGGAAGTGCAATGATCCTCCGTTTGAAGAGAGAAGGGTAATCTCGACTGCTCCGCCGGCCGCACGCCAGAGCGCCGGCACAATCTCGGTAGTTGAGAGACCGAGGGTGAGATTTGTTGTGATTATTATCCGCCGCGCACCACCGTCGGAATTGAATTCCCAGATGAGCTGCGACGTGTGCAGGAATCCGGAGTTATCGTCGAGCAATGTCGTCCTCGTCCATCGGCCCACCAGCGCAGCGTCAATTCCTCCAGCGCTGCTACCGACTCCCGAATAGGCAGTCGTTCCGGTAATCCGGTCATAGCCGCCGATGCAATTGGTCAGGGACAGGACGAGCAGCATCACCAAGCACGCTCGTGACATCGACTTTGTCATTCCGGCGAAAGCCGGAATCCATTTTTCTGCTACCATGGATTCCGGCTTGCGCCGGAATGACGACGCGATGGTTGAACGAGGCACGACTCGCACACTCATGAAATTCCTCTCCACAGTGCGAGAAGCATTGCGACCCCAGCCCCGGCCGCTGTCGACAACAGATTCACCACATCGTTGTTCATCCATGGTACCCCCGAGCGATGCGTCGTAACTCTCCCGCATGAGTGCACCTCACGCTCCGTGTTTCTCTCGCATGTGTCGCACCACAGCTTGTGCTGCAGAACTGCACCCAACAGAGAATCCGCAATTGCGCCCCCAAATCCGCCAGCGACGACAGCAAACCATAGCGGACTCGGCAATCCCAATACAATCGCGACCGTGGCGAGAAATACTGAGCCTGCGACAGCCGCGCCGAAACCGAAGAGTGTTACACCTCCGGATTCCCCGGCGGTGACCTGCCGTCCCGTCAGTATCGAACGCGGCTGTTTGCGCGAAAGGGTGCCAATCTCTGTCGCCCACGTGTCTGCCGTAGAAGCGGCCAGCGCCGAGGCGCCGACAACCAGTGCAAGCGAAGACGGTGTCATGGACTGCACTACGGCTGCGACCAGAAAAACGAGGCCGTTGGCCAAAACCTGTATCTCATCGCGCGCTCCACCCTTGGCTACGATTCCCGCAAGAAGCTCAGTCTTGCCTGTGGCGCCAATTCTGGAGAGGAGAATGTTGGCCGCGAAGTAGGTGAGGAGCATGAGCCCCCAGTTCCATCCCGCCGCCACGGCTGCGGTACCAACGACGATTGCTGCAGCAGCGCCTCCTGAACTGAGAGCGCGTAGGCGCCACGCCGTGGAGGCAACGACACTTGCCGCGACGATGCCGACGATGACACGAATCGCCGGATCAGGCGTCTCCGCTCCTCCACTGCTCCAGCAGAGACACAACCTGCTCCTCAACTGCTGCGGGGAGGGGAGCGCTCCCGCTACCACGGCCGCGCGCAATCGTACGAAGAAACGCCGCCTCGAATGTGATCCGCCTTCCGCACCGCTGACAGGCGACGATGTGAATTGCTATCGCGGTCGAGATCGACTCCTCGAGTTCTCCATCCAAATACTCCTGGGCGTGACGACGAGTGCGTTCACAATCGCCCGAAGCTTCCTCTCGTTCACTCGCCGGTTCGTTCATCGCCGCCGATGCCAGGGTAATGGTTGGAAACTTACGGTTATCAGAAACTGTGCCGTGCCTGGTCGGGCTGCAATGAGCCCCCGACACCTGTACAAGGCACAGGTCAGGTTTCAGGTTCCCCACCGCTGTCCTATAGCGCCGTTCGCTGCAGCGCAGCCGGCAAGCGCTGTTCCTTGAAGCGCTTTTCCTAGCAGCGCGGTTCCTGGCAGCGCGGGTCTTTGAAGCGCCGTTCGCAGCCGGAACCGCAAACGGCGCTTCAGGAACAGCGCTTCGGGAAATAGCGCCGCGGAATACAGCGCTGCAGGATACCGCGCCTGCCAGCAACGGCGCTCAGGAAACCGCGCCTTCAGGGAAACGGCAATCCACCTATCCCAATCTTGAACGTGCTCTGTGGTCCCGCTAGCTTGGCTCCCTGCACTCAATCACAATACATGGCAGCCACGATCGACCCGCTTCTACCGCTAAGTCTCCTGGAAGCGGTACGCTACATTGACAGCCCTCAGGACGATTTCGAAGCCGAGTTTGTGCAAGAGCTTCGCAATAAACGCTTCGGACTGAGCGAGACCGTCTACGCGCAAATACGTCGTTACGGCGACGCCGTCAAACGGCGACAGCGCTCCGACGAGGCAGAGGCGGTCGCGTTGGCGCGGCTCATTGGTCGCAGGCCCGATGCGGAGGCTGTGTTCCGTTCGGCGGGGCGCCATTTGGCCAAGGAAGCCTACCTGACAATCTCCGGATTTCGACGCCGCTCCCTGCTCATTCTTCCACGAATCGTGGCGAGGCCGCTGGCACTCCGGTCCGCGCGGCGTCTTGTCAGGAGATATCATCGCGGCAGCATCACGCGAATCGGCGGCAACGTCATCATGGAGATTCACACATCGATGACTGTGGATGCCGCTCCTCGCGCTGCGGGCTGCGCATATTATGAGGCCTTCTTTCGCGAACTGCTCCGACTACTCCTGGGCGGAACCGGTGCAGCGGAGCATGTGCGCTGCGCCGGCCGTAATGAAGGATCGTGTCAGTGGCGCGCCGATTGGCGGCGCACCACAACCTCAAGCTGAGTGGCACATGGCAACGTTATCCGTCGAGACACTTCCCGCTCTTCAAAAGGCTATCGCGGACGCGGGGCTGGACGGCTGGCTGCTTTTCGACTTTCACGGTGCGAACCCCATTGCGACCGGGATGCTCGGCTTCGAAGGACTGGTCAGCAGGCGGATATTCGCTCTGGTGCCGCGTGCGGGAGGCGGTGCACCTGTCGCCATAACACATGCCATCGAGCAAGGTCCATGGCGCAATTGGCCGTCGCAGTGGAACAAGCATGTTTACAGCAAATGGAGCGAATTGGAGGCACAACTCGCCACGTTGGTAAGAGGAAAGAAGGTGGCGATGGAGTACTCGGCGGGTGACGCTGTTCCCTACCTGGATCGCGTGCCAGCCGGCGTGCTGGAGATGGTCAGGGCTGCCGGTGCCGAGGTTGTATCGTCGGCCCCGCTGGTCACCGCGTTTTACGCGAAACTGAGCAGAGCAAACATCGAATCGCACCTGCGCTCGGCCGAGGCGATCGCGAATGTGGCGCGTGAGAATCTGATCGAGGCCGGCCGCAGCGCACACGCAGGGACGCCGCTGACCGAGTTTGAGATTCAATCACGCATCCTGGCGGAATTCAAGAAACTGGGACTGCGCTGCGATCATGGGCCTATCGTCGCCGCAGGAGAGAACGCGGCCAATCCTCATTACGAGCCATCCGAGGATCGCTCCAGGGAAGTGCGCGTGGGAGAGCTGCTGCTCATCGACCTCTGGGCCTGTGAACCGGGCGAGATTCACGCGGACCAGACGTGGATGGGATCAATCGGCGATCCCTCGCCGCGCGCGCTGGAAGTCTGGAACGCCGTGCGAGATGCGCGTGATGCAGCAATCTCGTTTCTACGCGCGCGGCTCGCGTCCGGAACTGCAACGAAGGGTGCGGAGGTTGATGACGCATCGCGATCGGTGATCGAGGCGCGTGGATTCGGACGCTACTTCCCACATCGCACCGGCCATTCCATCGACCCGCGTGACCTGCATGGATCCGGGCCACATTTGGACAACCTGGAGACGCGCGAAGAGCGCTATCTCATCAATGGCGTGGCGTTCTCGATTGAGCCCGGCATTTACATCCCTGGCGAGATTGGCGTCCGCAGCGAGGTCAACGCGTATATCGACGGCGCGGAGCTAGTCGTCACTCCTGTGCAATATCAAACCGAGCTTTTGCGGATCTAATACCAAACTCACACAAGAGTCGAACGCATCATATGAGATTGAAGTCGTCATTCCCGCGGGAATCCATGTTAGAGGAAAAATGGATTCCGGCTTTCGCCGGAATGACGAGGATGTCTCCCTTGCTGCTCCTGACGGCCGGCCTCGTCCTGGCCCATGGATGCGGAGGCGCGGGAGACAAATCCGATTCCTCGAAGGGACGGGCTGACTCAACGGCGATTGCCCGTCCAGAATCCCTGAAAGCGTATGTCCCCAGCGATTCCGTCCCCACCGGCTGGGGTTCGTTGTCGATTGTGGTGACGGTTTCCGATGATTCGCTGCGCGATACAACGGTTTTTCCAATCAGGGATTTCGAAGCCTGTGGCTCGCAACTCACAGACAATTCCATTCAGCGCGACGGAAGGATGCTCGGGGGCGCCATCGCGTGGCTTGCTGGAATGAGCGAAGGGAAGCAGCTGCCCGTACGCAAGCGCTTCGACATTGAGCATCGTGGCTGTCAGCTGTCTCCGCGAGTGCAGGCAGCGTCAATCGGTGGAACGCTCAACGTTCGCAACTACGACGGCGCACTTCATGTATTGCGTTTCAGCGATGCGCGCACGGGTGACACACTGGCTCGCATCACGCAGAGCGAGCCTGGCCAGGTAGTGCCGATCGACTACATCCTCGATGTAGCGCGTGTGATCGAGGTTACATGTGAGACGCATCCGTGGACAAAGGCATGGATCCACGTATTCAACCAGCCGTATTACGTAATCACGAATCGAAGTGGAAGTGCCATGATGGATTCAGTTCCACCGGGCTCGCATCAGCTGGTGGTGTGGCACGAGAGATTCGGCGAACAGCGCAGCGACGTTGCAATCAGCTCCGGTGCAAGCCAAACCGTTGGAGTTGAGCTGGGGCGTGGGGCGGGGTTGCTAGGGAAAACGATCAAATGATCAAATGAACAAATGATCAAGTGATCAATTGATCGAGATCCAAGATCGCAATCACTTGATCACTTGATCACTTGCTCATTTGCTCATTTGATCATTTGTTCGCCGCAGGCGCGGTGGCCTAGAGAATAAGCCGCCGATCAACCGCCATAGCCACAAACAGCAATGCGAGATAGACAAGCGAGAATTTGTAAACGGACCAAGCCGGCATGGTCCAGTCCTTCGCGCGACGCACGCGCAGGACGCCAACAAGTAGCGCGACGCCGAGTATCAGAGCGCACACGAAATACACAATCCCGAATGCGCCAGTCACCGCGGGAAGAAGAGTGAGCGGGAGCAGAATAAGCGTGTACCACAACATCTGATCCATCGTTTCGCGCTCACCCCAGATAACGGGGGCCATCGGAACTCCGGCGCGCCCGTACTCACGCTTCTTCAAAAGCGCGAGCGCCCAGAAATGCGGCGGGGTCCAGTAGAAAATGATGAGAAAGAGAAGCACGGCGGAAAGATCAAGCGTCCCACTCACCGCGGCCCAGCCTACGAGAGGTGGGAATGCGCCCGCGGCGCCACCAATTACTATGTTCTGCGGTGAGTTTCTCTTGAGCCAGCGCGTGTAGACGAGTACGTAAACGTAAAAGCCGCCCAGTGCCAGAACGGCGCTAAGTATGTTGACGTATGCGGCGAAGAGGGCGGTGGCGGCCGTCGCGAGTGCAATGCCAAATGCCAGCACCGCTATCGGAGCCATGCGCCCACTCGGAATGGGCCGGCGTCGCGTGCGAGACATCAGGTCATCGATGTCGCGATCCAGGTACATGTTTACCGCGTTGGCACCGCCAGCCATCAGATATCCGCCGACAGCAACGAGCAACACTTGCACGAGCGTCGGTGTGCCGGCAGCGAACATGGGCATTATCGTCGTAACCAGAAGGAGCGAGATAATGCGCGGTTTTGTGAGGCTGATGAAATCGCGCAGCAGCGATGGCGTCACATGCTCGACGGTTGCCGATGTCGTCATCGCTCCGGCACCTCTGGCACCTCGACGGTCTCGGTGCGCACCGGCTCCATCATCGATTTCGATGGCTCAGCCGGGGTGCCACGACGAACTGCGGCTTTGCGTTGCGTTGGCTGCCCGTTGCTGGCGAGATGCGACGGCGCGCCCGAAACCGTGGCAGGTGGGTGCCGGTGCATTGGCGAAGCACTCGCGTCGGAAAGATGTTGCATGGCTCGCCAGGTCCCGGCGAAGACAAGCACCAGCGCAACCGCCGGTAGAATAGCCCAAACCAGTTCCGGAGCGCGACGGATATTCAGCGGCGCGCCCGACGCATCCGCGGACGGTGTTTCCGTCTGTCCTGCGCGCGCTGCCATACCGCGCCACGTTGACCAGAGAATTCCAAGCTGCGCCACAACGCAGCTGGCAACCGCCAGCCAAAAGACTATTCGCGCAAACTCGGGCGATAACTTCACATGGTCACCGGGAGAGCCGCGTAAAAAACGGCAGGTTTGTGGGCAGTGATTAATGTAAATGACGCAGGGTGGCCGGGCTATGTTAAGGCCCTTTCTGCACCGGAGGGGCTCGCGCTGGCTCGCTCGGTGCCTTACCATAGTGCCCATGGAAACTGCCTTGAATTCATCGCTGCCGCGCCGCCTGGGTCTTTGGAGCGCCGCGGCCATTCTCATTGGCTCGGTTATAGGATCGGGAATCTTCCGCTCTCCTGCTGGTATCGCGGACAAGGTACCCGGACCGGGACCGATGCTCATGGTCTGGGTGGTCGGTGGACTATTTGCACTGTGCGGTGCCCTGACCCTCGCGGAGATAGCCAGCGTATTCCCGAGTACTGGCGGCATGTACGTGTTCATCCGGGAAGCATGGGGACGCCTCGCGGGGTTTCTCTTCGGTTGGGCGCAGATAGTGATGGTTCGAGCTGCGGCTCTGGGCGGAATTTCGATGGTTTTTTCCGAATATTTTCTGCGTCTTAACGGGGTGGACGTCGCGGCCCCGGAGAATGCACGAACGGTTCAGACAATCGCGGCCGCAGCGGTTGTAATAACGGGGGCATTCAACTACTTCGGTCTCAAGTATGGATCCCTGGTTCAGAATCTGACTACCCTGGCCAAATTCAGCGGGCTCGTTTTCATAATTGTTCTCGCGTTGGTGGTGGGCCTGCCGAGTACGGGAGGGGGACATTACACCCCGCTTGCTCCACCCGGATCGTTCGGAATAGCTCCATTCGGACTGGCGCTCGTTTCGGTATTGTGGGCTTTCGATGGCTGGGCGGACCTGAGCTTCGTCGGCGGTGAAGTGAAGGATCCTCAAAGGACTTTGCCGCGGGCGCTCATTTTTGGGACGCTTACTGTTATCGCCGTTTATCTTTTGGCAAATATTGCCTATCTCGCCGTGCTCGATACCGAAACGATCCGTAGGTCACCCCTGGTGGCGGCAGACGTTGCGCAGAAATTGCTCGGGCAACCCGGTGTGGTGTTCGTTACCGCGACTGTGATGATTTCCACATTCGGGACCCTGAACGGTTCCATACTAACGGGCCCGCGAATCTTTTTTGCGGTAGCCGCCGACAAACTTTTCTTCCGTCAGGTTGCGGCCGTGCATCCGAAGTATCAGACGCCACACGTCGCCATTGCCCTCAGTGCCGCCGTCGGCGTGTTCTACATCTATTTTCTGGGCAGCTTCCAGAATCTTGCGGATGCGTTTGTCACCGCGATGGTGCCGTTCTATGGACTCTCAGTCGCAGCCATTTTCGTACTTCGGAAACGTGCCGATTTCAAGCCGAGCTTCCGGACGCCGTTGTATCCGGTACTTCCAATCGTATTCATCGCCGCGACGATTTTCCTACTCGCCAATGCGCTCATCGATCCGAGCCAGAGAGGACTTACCATGCTGGTACTCGGGATTATTGCCGCGGGGATTCCTGTCTACTACGCCACGGTAGGGCGCGAGGCGCCTGCGGCGATCAAATGATCAAATGATCAACTGAACAGTGGATCAGCTGATCGAGATCGAAGATCGCAATCACTTGATCAATTGATCGATTGATCATTTGATCACTTGATCGCCGCAGGCGCTCAATTCTGTTTCCTTCCCCCGAAAATCGAAAAACTGAACCCCAGATACTTCTTGGGATTGGTCTTGAAATCGTCCAGGATCGCGTTGAGTGACGCCATGTTTTTCCGGAGATCGTCATAGAGCGCGGCATTGTCGTTGAGCATTTTCCCCGCGGAGCCCTGGCCGCTGTCCAGTCTCGCTACTATCGACGAGAGCTTCGCCGTTGTCGTATTGAGACCGCTGGTCAAGGCCTCCACATTGCTGCTCGCCTGCTGAAAATTGCGCAGAGCTGAATCGATGCGTGCCGAGTCGATGCTGCTCATCGTGCGCCGCACCGAGGCCATTGTGGAAGTCAGTTCGGCGCTCTGCGCGGCGGCGATTGCCGAGATCTGGGCAACCAATCTGTTGGTGCTGACAAGAGTGCTGCGCACTTCCGCAATCGCACCTGCACCGAGCAACTCGCTATGAATGCCTGTCAGCAGTGCCTGCACCGCCCGAGTGACTGAGTCTGCGCTGGCTATGACGTCGTTCGCTGTCGGCGCGCCTTTGCCTACAGGAAGCGTGTCATTGGCGGCATAGTACTGGTCAGTTGGGCCGGGTGGACCTTTCGGTGGCGTGATCGCCACCATCATATCGCCGAACAGGCCCACCGACTGAATTGCCGCAGTACTTCCCCTGGGCACCTGATACTCGCGCTGGATGGTCATCTTGATGACGAGTTTTCCTTCGCGCTTGAGCTCCACATGCTCAACGTAACCGATCGAAACTCCCGCGAAGAGCACACGTTGTCCGGTCTTGAGGCCCTGGCCCCAGTCCACGACCATGTACAGGTCGTAACCTCCGCGGAATGATCCGCGCGAGAGCCAATATGTGCCGGCGATTAGTATCGCGACGGCAGCTATTGTCAGTATTCCTACCAGTACTTCGTTCTGCCTTTTCATGTTTGAAGCAAGGGTGCGAGTATACTTGCAGTTATTGCGTCCAGTACCAGGATGGCGACCGATGCGATGCGTACGGCATTGGCAGTTGAAAGTCCAACACCTTCAGCTCCCACCTCTGCGTGGTAGCCCTCGTACGAACAGAGCAGTCCAATCGCGCTTCCGAACATGGTCGCCTTGATCAAGCTGTACGCAATCTGAAAATGAGCATAGGAGAGTTGCAGTCCCGCGGTGAACTGTTCGAAGGTAACATCGGTCGCCGCCCCGGCAACAAAAAACGCTGACGTGATCATCACCGTATTGGCGATAATGACCAGAATTGGAAGCATGATTGTGGCTGCGAGCAGTCGCGGAACAATGAGGTAGGCCAGTGGATCGTACGACAAAGTCTCGAGCGCATCGATCTGCTCCGTTACTCTCATCGTTCCAATCTCAGCGGTCATCCGCGCGCCTACTCGACCCGCGAGAACGAGTCCGGTTAGCAGGGGGCCAAGTTCGAGAACGATCATCTGCCGGGATATGAGGCCAACCATCGAGAGGTCGACTCCGGCAAAGAGCTGGTAGCGGGTTTGCAGCGCTGTAACACCGCCTATGAACCCCGACATGATCAACACCAGCGGCACCGAATCGACGCCGATGACGCGCATCTGCTTCATTGTCAGTGGAACAAATGTTCGCGGTTCGCGAAATGCGCGTAAGGTGTCGCGCAGAAAAATTGTGCGCGACCCGATTCCACCGAGAACACTGCGCGTCATGCCCGCGACCCTTCGAAGGAACCGTCCCGCCGAACGGTCGACCAGCGAACTCTGTTGTGCTGTCAGGTTCGGACCCGCGCCAGCATGATCGCGCCAAACAATCCGAACACGATGCTGGGAATCCAGGCCGCGAGCTCCGGTTCAATCACGGCCTTTCCGCCAAACGCCTTCGTCAGCTGGATCAGCAGGATAAACAGAACTGTGGCACCGAGGCTGATCCCAATGCCGTAAGAAGCTCCTCCTCGCGGGGCACTGGTCGCGAGGGGTGCACCAAAAAGAACAATGATGAGACAGGTAATTGGAATTGCGATTTTGTGCATGCGTTCCACGCGCTGCAGATTGACGTCGGCGCCCGAACGCTCCATCGCCTTGATGTACTCGCCCAGCTCGCGGTAACCCATGTCTTCCGGTGTCCGGTTGACCTTGCTCAACTCCACGGGCCGCTCCTTCATGCCGCGATCCACCAGCGAGTCGAACGCGAACGCGAGAACCGTGGTGGAATCCGGCAGTATGTGGAGCACTCCCTTGTTAAGCTGCCATGCACGCTCGGCTGCGCGGTAGGTGCCCGTCTCAGCTGCCAGAATGTAGTTGGGAACGCCGGCTACATCACTGAGGCGCTCGACCTGAATTGTCCTGGCGCTGGGTGGCTGCACTTTCATCTGCGCCATCTGATAAACACGGCCATCCGCGGCCATGAACGCAAAGTTGAACCTGTCACTTCCCACCGCGAATTTGTGCTCCTGTAGCAGCGTGAGGCGCTTCTGGTTCCAGCTGGGTACGAGCTCGCCGAGGAAGAGGCCGGCGACTGTAGCGAGAAAGGCGCCAGCGAATATCGGTGCCACCACCCTGTGAAAGCTCATCCCCGATGCCTTCGCGGCAGTCAGCTCAGTATGCCTCGTGAGACTGCCGATTGTGAAGACCGTCGCAAAGAGGACCGCCGCAGGCAACACGAGGAACATGGACTCCGGAAGCCAGTAGACGTAGCTCATTGCGATATCCGCGTGCGGCAATTTGCGGTCCACATATCGATCGATGTGTTCCGCGAGGTCGAGGACCTCGACGAGCAACGGGAATCCCAGTGCGGTGACCATGAACACGCGCCAGAATTCGCTGAATACGTAGCGATCCAGAGGATGAAAGAGTTTGCGAATCATTGGCGCCCCCGCCTGAACCAGTCACGTATGTCCGCGAGGATCAAAGCCAGCGTCGTACCGCGAGTCATCGACTCGCGACCCATGCGCAACAGCAGCCCAATTCCGACAAGCGCCAGGACAAAGTTCGCGCCCCACATGGCGAGAAATGGAGAAAGTGTGTTGCGGTCGGCGAGCGCCTCGCCGGCAATCAGACCGACATACGATACCGCGAAAATCACCAGGCTCGTGCCGATTACAAAGCCTACGCCACCCCTCGGGAATCGCAGAGCGAACGGGACGCCGATCAGCACGAACACAATGCACGCGCCGGCGAGCGCGAACTTCTTGTGAATTTCCACGGCAAATCTGTTCATCCCGCGCTTTCGCGTAGTTATTTCGCTGGAGGTGCCAACCAGCTGCGATCCGAGTGATTCGCCCAGCTGTGCCGCGGACATGAAGTAGTATTCGCGGCTGGGTGGAGGCGGCACATCAGCCGCGACGCCCTGCGCATTGACCCCAGGTGTGACAACGGCTGCCGGCGCCTCTGGGACGTCCTTCACCCTGTCAGGACTATTCGCTGCCGCGGCGGAATCAGCGGCGGCCGAATCGGGCGGGATCACGCCCGCTCCGGGAAGAACGCGCGCGAGCCTCTGGACAGCGGAACAGTAGACGGAGCCCCAGGTGGTCTGCCGCTTTATTGGCGGAGAAGAATCGGACTCCTTATACATCGCGCTGCCGCCGCGCGTCGCCTCGGCGGCGAGAAAAACCATCTGCGCCTTTATTCTCATTCTCGCAGCCGCGTAGAGTTCGTACTCCCTGTCGTATTTGTCCGTCATCTCGCAAATGCTCTGTTCGCGCTCACCCTTGTACTCATCCTGCTGAACGCGTTTGAGCTCGTTGCCCACATCCTTCACGCGCAATCTGTTGACGAGGAAGTAGACGCGATTCATCGATGCAGGGTGGGTGCGATTCACATCGATCACGTAGCCATCATACAGCGTGAGAACGAGATCCTTCTGGTCAGGTGTCAGCGCAATGTGCGCGCTGTCCGCGTGAATGTTGCGCACCGCATGCGGCTGCGCGATGTCGTACATGTGCACGTTTGTGAGCATACTGGCGCCGCGATCAATGCGGTCCGCGCGAATTGTCAGGAGATTCAGTACCGGGTTGAGCACGGTCTCCTTGAGGGCGAACGTCGGCTTCTTGCGCGCGATGTCATTCTGCAGCGTTTTGAGCCGGTGGTTGGCGCGAGGGAGCAGCTGGTCGTTGAATCCAACCATCACGAAGGCGAGTATGACGGCGCCAACTGCAATGGGAACGAGCAGGCTGCCCATGGCAACACCATTCGCTTTCATGGCGGAGATTTCGTTCTCAGACGTGAGACGGCTGATTGCGTAGAGTGTCGCGACCAGCACGGCCATCGGCAGCGTCATTGCCACGGTGAACGGAACCGAAAGCAGGAGAAACTCCGCGATCACGGTCCATTCGAGTCCTTTGCCGACGAGTGTCCCGAGCTGCTTGGCGATGTAGTTGAGAAGGAGCAGTGATGTGAGCGCGCAAAGCGCGAACATCAGCGGCGCCACATGTTCCTTCAGGACATATTTTGTAAGTATTTTCACGCCGAATTGAGTAGCTGCGGTGACTCCGGCGACCTGCTGCGGGGTTTACAGGGTTGTAGGGTCATTACCGCCCCGTATATTCCACAGTGCGACCGGCCAATTCAAGGTCGCCGGGCTCGTGCTGCCGACTGCGCCACGGACCACGGCGCAACGGATGCGGGCTTTTTGTACACCTAAGAAGGGCTCTGGTGCGCTCTCCCGGTTTCATTGTCTGCTGCCTGCTCCTGATTCCGGTTTTCGCGGAGGCCCAGCGAGGGGGCACCCGGTCGGATTCAATCGGTCCGGCCCTGTTGCGCCCCACTATTGGCGTCGCGAGTAGCAGTGGTACGCCTTCCCGTTCATTTGGTTCATTCCTGCCCGCCCCGCCGACGCTGGCGCAGCTGCGGGATACCAACACTCTCACCGTGCGGTTGCTGTCGCGACTGGAGTCGCGCCTGGAACGCAACAGGAGCAACCGTTGTGCACCGGGTCAATCGGGACTGTCCATTACGGTGTGTCGCTCGGGCTTTCAGCCGCTCTTCGACTTCGATTTCAATCTTCTGGCGGGTGGATCAATCGCCAATCGTGTTCACGTGGATGTGGACTACGACTCCCAGCGCGAATTCGACGCGTCCAACAACATATCGGTGCAATACGCCGGCCGTCCAGGCGAGGTGATTCAGAAAATAGAGATCGGGAATGTCTCCTTCGCACCGCCGCTGTCGCGCTTTATCACGACCGGAATTCCGAGCGGTAACTACGGCATCCAGGCAGAGGGGCTTCTCGGCAAACTGGGATTTCAGGCGATTGCCGCACAGCAGAAGGGACGCGTCGTGAAGGCGGAATCGTTCACCATCGGCGGGAGAGCGCTGCGCCAGGTGAATACGCCACTCGAGGACTACGGATTCGAGTCGCGACGTTTTTTCTTCACCGTCGATCCCACTCTTTTCTCCGGCTATCCCAACATCGACATCCTGAATAGTCTGGAAATGCTGCAGCTCGCCGCAGCGCTCCCCGATACACTGCGGCCCCGCGGACTGGCACTGTATCGCGTGTTGATCGGTGGACAACCTCCCAATCCCAACGGACCCCAGTTCATCGCGCGCGGCGCGCGCAACCAGAACCGCGGATTGGTCTACGAACACATGCGTGAGGGAATCGACTACTACGCCGACCCGTCGCTTCTCTGGATTGCACTTGTGCGTCAGCTGCGGCGCGATGAACGGCTGGTCGTTGCGTATTCGGTGCTGCTTCCCAACGGCGAGACGGTTTATCCCCCAACCGGAGGAACGCCTGATCTGGAGTTCAAACAGGAAGCTCAGTTTGCCAACGTGCTGTGGGATCCGGAGCTGCAATCCGGAGATGCGGCATTCCGGCAGGAAATTCGTTCAGCCTATCGCGTTGCGGGTGAGGATCTCGTGCGCGAGACGCTCGACCTCAGAATTGTCGCCGGCCCCGGAACTGGCCAGGAAAAACCACCGGCTGGTGGGGCCGGATCATACCTGCAGCTCTTCGGAATTTCTCAAGCTTCAAGCGCAGCTTCCTTCGACTCCGAGAACAGACTGTGGCCCCGAACCGGCGATCCCAATTTCAATCGCGGTTCAGGTGGTTCGGGATCCACACTTATCTCCGACTATTTCGTGATCTTTCCGTCCGCGCGGCCATTTGCGACCGACGGATTGACCACTCCGGGTAACCCCGCAAATGACACGATCTACGTGATGCTGTCGGAAGACATCTTCTCATCGCGCAGGCCGCAATCGGTTTTTCGGATATTGGCCACCTTCGCAACACAGGGCGAGGGCGAGTCCGGCGCGCTCGCCCTCGGAAATGTGCAGGTGCGTCCCGGTTCGGAGCGCATCGCCATCGACGGCGTGCCGCTGAGGCGCGAGATCGACTACGAGGTTGATTATGAGCTGGGTCGCGTGATGTTCAACCGGCCGGATACTCTCTTCATGCGCCGTCGCGAAATCGACGTTCAGTATGAAGAGAATCCTCTGTTTGCAGAGACTCCCACATCCATCATTGCACTCGGCACGCAGCTGCCACTTCCTCACGGCTCGCTTGGCTTCATCGCAATCAATCAACGGCAGCGCTCCACTTTTTCGCGTCCCATACTGGGATTTGAACCGGCGGCTTCATTCATGGCTGGTGTGAACGCCGCATTTGAATGGGAGGTGCCCGCGCTGGCACGGGCACTGGGGGGGGGGAGAGGTTCGGGTAACGCGGCAGCCAGTGCGCGGAATACAGCACCGAAGTTGCGAGTGACGGGTGAGCTGGCGCTGAGCCGCCCCAATCCCAATTCGCGAAATACGGCATTCATCGAATCATTTCAGGGGGAAGGCGGTCTGAGTGCCACCATTGCGGAATCGCAGTGGTATTTCAGCAGCCAGCCTGTTGCTTCGCCGCTCCTGCCCGATGCCCTTGTAGCGCAGGTTCGCGCGTCCACACTCGCCTGGCAGAACAACGTGCTCGATGCCGCTGGCAACGCGATCACGTACAGAACTGCGGAAATCGATCCCAACATCGCGCTGGTCGGACAATTCTCAACTCCCGAGCCACTGCTCTGGCTCACGCTCTATCCACTTTCAATCGGCGGGGCCCGGACCAATGGTGGAACATTCGATTGGACCGTGGCCGGCGCGCCATCGGGACGCAGGTGGCGCTCAATTCGCGCCTTATTGAGCCCAAGCGGTGCGGACCTCACGCGTGTGGAACAGATTCAGTTCGCTGCGCTGATTGACACCTCCGTTGCTGGTCGAGGTGCCAATCCCACGGTCATCATTGACCTCGGCGATATCTCCGAGAATTCACTCGCATTCTCACCAGATAGCGTGCTTGTTCAGGGCGTAACCGGCACCTTTGCAGGGTTCACCGGAAAGCGCATTCAGGGGCTGGACACTCTGCATACCGAACGTGACCGCTTCTCGCGAACTTTCGATGCCACCGTGAATGATCGCGGTCTTCCCGGAGATGTGGCGGACAGACTCGTTGTTGTCGATGCGACGACACTCGCGCGATTGTCTGACTCGGTCAATGTGCGCACATGTAGTTTCGACCGGCGCATTCTCGCCGTCGGAGATTCGCGCGCGAACTGCACGATTGCGAATGCGCGGCTTGACGAGGAAGATCTCGACAACGACGGCGTTCTGAATTTCAGCCGAGATTCGGAGCGGCTGCTGCGCTTCGCCGTCAACATGGCCGACCCTGCTTCGTACGACCGCGTAGGCGGATGCATTCCAGCAGGTGATCCACGTCTGGTGTCGGCGCCGGGAAAATGCTGGGTGCACTTTCGAATTCCATTCAGCGCGGCTGAACTGGTCGGTTCACCCATACTTCGCAGAATCAAATCTGTGCGCCTTACGGTTGTTTCGGGCGCGAATTCTCCGGACAACGCATTCACATTTCTGCCCCTCACGCGCATTCAGCTCTCCGGAGCACCGTGGCAGAAACGTTCTGCGCACACACTCACTGGTATCGGGGGAGTGAGCGAGTCCAACGGTTTCGTCAGTGCATCGCTCATCGGGACGCTGGATTCCAGTGCAACGCTGTCGTACCAGCCACCGCCGGGAGTTCGTGAAGAGGCAGAAAACATTGCGGGGCAGTTCGCCACCGGGCAGATACAGATAAATGAGAAGTCGCTGCGCATTCGCGCGACAGAGATGAATGTGGCCGAGCGCGCCGAAGCGTTTTTCAGATTCCCGGATGGCCAGAAGAATTTCATGGCGTACACCCAGCTGCGCGTCTGGGCACGGGGGAGAAACAGCGGTTGGGGCGAAAATGGAGAACTCAATTTCTTCATGCGTATCGGTCGTGACGCTGACAACTTCTATCTCTATCGCGCCCCCATTAACAGCGGTCCCCTTCAATCCGCATGGGATCCCGAGATTCGGGTGAACTTCGACCGCTTCTTTGCGTTGCGCGCCGCGGTGCAGGACGCCTTCCAGCGTGGTGTGCAACCCGTTTCATCATGCACAGCGACAGATTCCGCACTCGTCGCGATTTCTGCGCTCCCCGGGACATCCGCGTCGAGTCGGATTGTTGCCTGTGATGGTCCGTACATGATCTACACCGTAAACGCGGCGGTCACTCCGCCAAGTCTCTCCGCGGTGCAGGAGCTTGCCGTGGGAATGGTGCGGGTGCGTGATGGCGGAGGAGTTCAGCCCATTGCTCCTGGAGACACGCTGGAACTCTGGGTGGACGAGATCCGTCTCACCGGAGCTGTGAGCCAGCAGGGATATGCCGGATTTGTGGGGCTCGAGCTGACAGGTTCGGACCGAGCCGATTTGCGCCTCAGCCTTAGTCGTCGCGATCGCAATTTCCGGCAGCTTGCCGAGCAACCTTCATTCGTCACTCAGGACGTGATGGAAGTTTCGTCAACACTACGCCTGGATCGATTCACATCTGCGCCAATCGGATGGTCACTGCCACTCACAATCACGCACTCAACCCTGCTTGGTGATCCCTCCTTCATCGCGCTGAGCGACATCCCGGGGCAGAATCTCGCTGGTCTTCGCTCGCCTCGTGATGCGCGAACGTCGTACTCGATTACAGCGCGCCGCAGCACGCCGTCGAATGGCGCCGCGTTCCAGAACCTCCTGGGGGCGCTCGTTCTGAATGGTTCGTACGCATCATCGGGTGCGCGCTCGGAGTACAGCAACGGTCGCGGCGATGCCTGGTTGTTCGGCGCGGCGTTCGACATGGGTGGTGCTGGTGCTCGTGCCAGTGCTGGTGATAGTGCCGTCCGTAGCAGGTGGGCGCCGACTCACGTGCGTTTGTCCAGCAACATTTCGCGCAGCGGGGACACGCGACTCTCCTTTCTCAATCCAGCGCTGTCACCGGTTGACACGGGGATCAGGGTGCATGGGCTCAATCACCTCTGGCGCAGCGGCGGATTAATCGAGTTCCAGCCGCTGCCCTCCCTTACGGCGAGCTGGGAGCTGAATTCCGCGCGCGACCTGCGTGACTACGGCGACAGCTCAGCTGCTTCCCGCGCGGCAACGGCGGCGCGCGGCTCGTTGCTCGGTGCCGACATCGGTATGGAGCGCGAGCGAGGGATGCGCGGACTCCTGAGCTACACTCCAGCTGTCACGAGCTGGCTCAACGCGCGGCTTTCGGTGGGAACACGCTTCAATATGACACGCGATCCCAATGCGCGTTTCCTGATAGAGGATTCCGATGATCCATTGCACAGCATCCTTCCAGCGCGACTCGCCAACGGGCAGAATGTTTCCGCCGGTTTCAATCTCGACTTCGGACGGCTCGCGAGAAGCGTTACCGCAGACTCGGTGCGAGGAGCGACAATAGGACGCGTTTTCACACCGCTCGATGTCAATTTCGCCCGCGGATTGCTGTCGTCATTCAGCGCCGCGGATTTCTCGCCCTCCCTTCTGTATCAGCTATCACTCGGTGGCAGCGAAGAATTTCGTGAGCAGAATGGGCGCCAGGCGTCTGGCGCGGGATCGACCAATACCATTTCTGCGAGCCACTCGATACGACCCTGGCCTGGAGCAACGCTCACCAACCGGGCGTCATTCTCAACTTTGCGTTCCTGGAATGCACTGCTGGACGATCGCGTGTTTCAGGTGGAAGGAGTTGCACGCACTTTCCCCGATCTGTCGCTGCGCGTCGACCATCGACCACAGACTCCCGGTGCTCTGATTGGTAGCGCCGCAATTCAGGCCGGAGTAAGGCGCACGCTACGCAACACACTCATACCATCGCTCACGTCGGGATTGGCGAACGACCGCTCACGTGACATGGTGACCACACTGCCGGCGAGTATGAGCCTTGTATGGGTGCCGTTGGGTGGATTCACCACGTCGGCTGAATACAGCCTGACTCTGCGCGAGGATTTGCGCCCGGGACTTACGATCGACGGCACCACAAGAGTTACCAATGCTGACATTTCAAAAACCTTTCCCGCCGGCACCTTCAAAGGCCTGAGCGAGGATCTGCGAACGTATCTGTCCTTCCGCAGTTCGTCAACACGCAGCACCGTTACGAGCAACGTCTTAACCCTGAGCAGTCGACTCGTGGACAACGGCCGCTATCGCATTGAGTTTTCGGCGGAGTCCGACGTGAGCGAAACGATGGTTCTGTCGCTGGGAGCGTCGCAGCTCGTGACATACGACCGCAACTTCAACCGCCGTACCACCCAAACGCAGTTACTCGCAGTGCTGCACATCAACTTTTTCTCCGGCAATTTCCGGTAGAACGCTGAGGGGTGTGAGTTAGACGGATGTCAAAGGGGAACTGGTGGAACACGACGCCGGGGCGCGTAGTCAAAACATCGCCAATGTTTGTTGCTACCAACATCGCGGTCCTTGGACTGGGGACATGGATTGGTTATCGAGAGCAGCTGGCGGGAGCTGAAGCTGGACGTGAAGCGTCGATCGCTGCGGGTGCCGGGCTTGGATTCGCTTGGTCGCTCGCTCTGGTGCCTTATTGGTACGTCTTCTATCTGGCGACCGCGCTCTTCTTTACAGTTCTGAGTAAGGAAATGAAAACGAAACGGTGGCTGTGGGGCGCGGCATTCGCTGGAGTTGCCACAGCAACCTTGTTCTCGCGTGGAATCGCCCATGTCGTCGGTTTTAGCAACGCATTCTTCCTGATGCCGGTCCTCGTGACGCTTGCCGTTCTTTTTCTGCTGCGCATGATGGACCGATTCGTCTGGGTCACCATCCCTGCGTCCTAGCTGCTCGACAAAGCTGGATGCATGGGGGGCGAGGCGAGCGGCGCGTCAGAGCGACGCTCGGGCGTAGCAAGAGACCGCGCTGACGATCAGTCAGGAATTCGCACCGCGCGGGCTCGCCGCGTGTAAGCCCGTGCGTCGCGGATGACGCGCCGCTCGATTCGCCCCCGCTCCGTGATCTCGCAGCGTAGGGAAGTGCGCGATTCCCGGAGCTTGGGCGCGCATGAATTCGATGGCGCGCGCGTGAAAACGATGACGCATTCTGCAAAGAGCGTTGTATCATGACGCCATGCCCACACCCGCAGAACGCAAAGCCCTCATTTTCATCGCGGCCGCCGCACTGCTCGGCACCGCGGTTCGTGCCGCACGAACAATCTCCGGCGCCCCATCGTTCGCGCAGGAATCCAAAGCCACGCTCTCACATCAGATCGCGGCCGTTGAAGCAGCGCGCAAAAACTCCGGCAAGAACACGGCGGCGGCGAAAACAACCAGCATCAAACTCGTCGATGTGGACGTTGCAACGGTGGCCCAACTGCAGGCACTTCCGCGCGTTGGCCCCGTGCTCGCACAGCGCATCAAAGCCTTCCGCGATTCGGCCGGTCCATTCGGTTCGCTGGAGCAACTCGACAAGGTAAAAGGCATCGGTCCCGCCATGCTCAAGGAGCTGGCGCCGAGGGTGACCTTCTCCGCAAGTCAGCGTCCTAGGGATGCTCCCTCGTTCTAGTCGCGTGTGGCGCCAATGCAACGGTCTACGCCCCGCGAAAACAGGCGGCGAAATCACTCGTCCTCTAGCCGTGTCGAGTGTTGTTCCGTGCACGCCGCGGCCGCGGCGCGCCGGCTGGACCTTTCCCTTCGAGGCAGCAAATAGATGAGTGCGTCTGTAGCAGCCTCGCGTGTGCGCCTGGGCGACCTGCTGATTCGTGAGGGGCTTCTTACCCAGGAGCAACTCGGCAGAGCCCAGCAGGAGCAGCAGCAGAACGGAACTCCACTCGGCTACAACCTCGTAAAACTCGGCTTCGTTCCCGAAACCGAGATTACCAAGGTGATCGCGCGACAGTATCGCATGCCCGCTGTCGATCTCACCGATTTCGTGGTTGATCCGCGCGTCGCCAAGCTGGTGCCAGCGGACCTCGCCACCAAGTATTTCATCCTTCCGCTCAAGCGCGAAGGTCGCACACTCACCGTCGCGCTCGCAGATCCAGCAAACCTGCACGTGATGGACGACCTCACGTTCATCACACGTTACGACATTGCTCCTGTGGTCGCAGGCGAGTACACGCTGCGTCATCTCATCGAGAAGACCTACGAAGCGACCGAGATGCAGATGCAGACGCTTCTCGAGGACATCGCCGGAGAGGAGACCGACATTGAGGTCCTCGAGGAAGCCGACGAAGAGATGTCAACCGCGGCCCTTGCCGCCGCCGTTGACGATGCTCCCGTTGTCCGTCTCATCAACGCGATCATGACTGATGCCGTAAAACGCGGTGCTTCCGACATTCACTTCGAATGCTTCGAAGCGGAATTGCGCGTTCGTTATCGCGTCGATGGCGCGCTGCAGGAAGTGATGAAGCCACCGATCAAGATGAAGGCCGCGCTCATATCGCGCTTCAAGATCATGGCGCAGCTCAACATCGCTGAGCGACGCGTGCCGCAGGACGGCCGCATCAAGCTCAAGATCGGCAAAAAAGTCATCGACTTCCGCGTCTCAACGCTGCCGACCCTCTTCGGCGAAAAGGTCGTGCTGCGAATTCTGGACAAGGGCAATTTGACGCTGGATCTGGAGAAGTTCGGCATCGAGCCGCGCTCCGAGCGCGAACTAATGGAAGGAGTTCAGAACCCCTACGGCATGGTTCTCGTCACCGGCCCAACCGGTTCTGGAAAAACGACGACTCTCTATTCCGCACTCTCGAAGATCAACGTCTTGGACGTGAACATCATGACCGCTGAAGATCCCGTCGAGTACAATCTCTTCGGCATCAATCAGGTTCAGGTGCGCACAGAAATTGGAATGTCATTCGCGGCGGCGCTGCGAGCGTTCCTGCGACAGGACCCCAACATCATCATGGTTGGTGAGATTCGAGATCTCGAAACTGGCGGCATCGCCATCAAGGCCGCTCTCACGGGTCACCTCGTGCTGTCGACTCTGCACACCAATTCGGCTGCCGAAACGATCACTCGTCTCCTCGACATGGGCCTTGAGCCCTTCAACGTCGCGTCCGCACTCAATCTGGTGCTGGCGCAACGGCTGGTGCGCAAGATCTGCAGCAACTGTGTTGTTACGTACAAACCTGATGCCCTCGAACTGGCGGGTCTCAAGGTCATGGAGAGCACCACAATGCGAGAGCTCAGGTTTACAGAAGAATCACTCGCGGGTGCAAAAAAATCAGCGTCGGCAGCAGCAGCTGCTGCTCTCGACGCCGTAACACTCGATACGCCCATCGGAAAAATCCCTTTCTACAAGGGCAAGGGTTGCGATCAGTGCGCTGGTTCCGGTCTGAAGGGACGCCAGGGCTTGTACGAGGTGATGTACATGACGCCCATGCTTCGGAAGATGATCCTCCAGAGCGCCGGCGCCGACGAAATCAAGGACGCCGCAGTCACCCAGGGCATGCTCACCCTGCGCATGGACGGGTGGCTAAAGCTCATTAAGGGCATAACAACGGTGGAGCAGGTGATCCGGGAGACGAGCGCATAGGCTCGCTCGTCAATGTGGAAGACCACTTACAACTCTGACAATGACAGCTACCGGAAGCAATACGTCCTTCAGTCTGCGCGCCCTCCTCGAAGAGATGATCGAGCGCGACGCATCCGACTTGCACCTGTCCGTCGGCGACTGCCCTAAGCTTCGCATTGACGGCGAGATAGCCAGTTCCGGCAACACCCAAATTCTGGATGCCAGGGACACGCTGCAGGTTGCCTATTCGGTGCTCACAGAGGAGCAGAAAAAGCGCTTTGAGCTGGAGGACGAGCTGGACTTTTCGTTCGGTATTCAGAAGCTGGCTCGGTTCCGCGGCAACTGCTTCAAGCAGCGCGGATGCGTGTCCATGGTGGTGAGGCAAATCCCCTTTGCCATTCGGTCCTTTCAGGACCTGGGACTTCCTCCCGCTATTGCCAAGATGGCGGAAAAGCCCCGCGGCCTCGTTCTCGTTACGGGTCCGACAGGCTCAGGAAAGTCCACCACGCTCGCGGCGAT
>CAZKXZ010000005.1:0-112829 GCA_964556695.1 uncultured Gemmatimonadales bacterium | reverse complement strand
CCCTCGTGGGAGGGGGGCGGGGTCGATACGCCAGGTGTCAGCGTGAGGCGGAGATCATCTCTTAACGCGCGCAGCATTCGGCAAGTCAGCCCCGTTCATGCCCGGTTTCGGGAAGGACGGGATTTTTGTTTTCAGGAAAACGGGTGCGCGCTCGCGCGCGCCGGTACATCGCATCTCTGCACCTGATCACGCGCCGCGTGCCGTTTTTTCTAGCGAGCATGTTCGTGCTAGTTACAGCCTGCGAACACGACGCATCTCAACAGGATGCCAGCAAGGTGCTGTCCGCATTCACAGCGATAACTGTTGCCGATGCGGGTGGCCGCGTGGTCACGCTCACAAGACCCGCGCAACGAGTTATCTCACTCATTCCGAGCATCACGGAATCGATCGTCGCAATCGGTGGCGCGCCGTCGCTGGTCGGGCGCACCAGGTATGACACCGATTCCAGCATTGTGCACCTTCCCTCGGTTGGCGGTACCAGCGATCCTAGCATCGAGGTTGTTGCATCGCTCACCCCCGACCTCGTAATCGTCTGGAATGATTCCGAGCGATCCACGATCCGCGAGCAGGTGACCAGGCTTGGCATCCCGACGTTCGCGATGCGTGCTATCGATACAGCGGATGTGCTGCGCAACATCCGGACAATCGCCCGTTTGCTCGACAGAAACGCCGCTGCCGATACTCTCCTTGCTCGCCTGCGCGCAGAGATGGCGGAGATCGCAGACGAGAGCCGCGGCCACAAACAACCATCCGTCTTCTTCCTTCTCTGGAATGATCCACCGCTCACCGCATCCCCAGCAACATTCATCGGTCAACTGATTTCACTAGCCGGCGGGCGGTCGATCTTCGATGACGCGCGCGCGTCATGGCCCACCGTCTCCGTTGAGGAAATAGTTCGACGGGATCCTGACATCGTCGTCGTCCCCGTAGGCGAGATGCGCCCGACCTCGGTGGAGCGTATCAAAGAGCTCCCAGGCTGGCGCGATCTTAGAGCCGTGCGCAACGGAAGCATCTTTACCATTCCCGCTGATCTCAGCAATAGGCCCGGGCCCCATATCGCGGCCGCAGCCAGGATTCTCCGGGACAGCATCCGTGTACTGTCGTCGCGCTCTCGATTGAATGCCGCTCCGAGAAACGGCAGGACAAAGGATGGAAGACAGCGATGACGTCTATCGCACGCGCGCGGCCCCGCGCGAACATGCAGCCACGGTACTTGCCAGCGACACCCGCCGTATTCGTACTCCTAGGCGCGCTCCTACTCGTCGCACTCGTCATTGCGCTCTTTGCGGGTGCCGTTCCGCTCACACCAATATCAGTCATTCGCGCAGCACTTGGCCATGGCGACGCAACATCCATCACCATAATCAGAGAGCTGCGTCTTCCCCGTGCAATTCAGTCGGTTCTTGTCGGTGCGGCGCTTTCCATGAGCGGAGCAACATTCCAGTCCCTGCTCCGAAATCCGCTCGCCGACCCATACGTCCTCGGTGTTTCCAGCGGTGCCGCAGCAGGTGCCGTTATTGCCGTGGTACTCGGCTGGCACAACAGCGCCACATGGGCACTCCCGGCGGCAGCATTTGCTGGCGCTCTCATCGCCATCGCGCTTGTGATGCAGATCGCCGTCGGCGCAACGGTGGGCCGAGCGCTTGATACAAAGATTCTGCTGCTCGCGGGCGTCGTGATTGGTTCATTCCTGAGCGCCGTGATCATGCTGGTCCTCACGTTCGCTGATGTTGAGTCATTCAGGTCAGCGATCTTCTGGATGATGGGAAGCAACTCCGGCGCAACATGGACGGGTAGCATGGTGCTGGCCGTTTACTTCGCCGTCGGCCTCGCGATGCTGCTCTCGATCTCCCGCGCACTCGACCTCATCGCAGCAGGGGAACTCACAGCTACATACCTCGGCGTGCGAGTGACCCGGATAAAATGGGTCGCATACGCAACTGCATCGCTCCTTGCTGCTGCTGCCGTTTCGGCCGCGGGTGTCATCGGCTTCGTAGGCCTTGTGATACCACACGCGATCCGACTCGCGTGGACCAGCGAGAACCGACTTCTAATCCCCGCTTCGGCGCTGCTCGGCGGCGCCTTTCTCGCCGGAGGGGATACCGTTGCGCGCGTTGCGGCCGCGCCAACGGAATTACCCGTGGGAGTGGTGACTGCATTCGTTGGCGTCCCTTTTTTCGTCTGGCTGCTTCGCCGTCGAGCAGATGCAACATGAAGAGAACGCGATGAGCTGGCAGATCAAGAATCTCTCGGTGCGGTACAAGGGTTCGGCAGTTCGCGCTCTCAACAACATCACATGTGAGCTAAGCGGTGCGGCGCTCCTTGCGTTCATCGGGCCCAACGGCGCTGGGAAGTCGACTCTCGTGCGCGTGCTTCTGGGCACAATGTCAATCGAGACAGGTTCCGTGACTCTCGACGGAAAGCCAATTGAGAGTTGGGAGCGAAATGAGCTGGCCTGCCGAGTGTCGGTACTGCCTCAAGGCGAGGAAGAAACGTTTGGAATGTCGGCCAGAGAAGTGGTTGCAATGGGTCGTTACCCGCACATCGGTCTATGGCGCAACGCAAGCGCTGCCGACAACAGCGCCATCGACGATGCAATGGGCCTTTGCTCCATCACCTCTCTGTCCGAGAGGCCGATGCGGTCGCTGAGCGGGGGCGAGCGCCAGCGCGTTCGCATCGCACGGGCCGTCGCGCAGAATGGAACGGCACTTGTGCTGGATGAGCCGACCGCAAGCCTCGATCTGAGCTTCGAGATGGAAATCTTCGACCTTATGCAATCTCTCGCGCGCGAGGGAAGAACTGTTCTCGTCGTCACGCATAATGTGAACCTTGCAGCGAGATATGCGGACAGTCTCTTTCTCATGCAGAGCGGCGAGCTCATCGCCTCAGGCGCGCCGCATGAAGTCATGGCAGGTCCTCTACTTGAAGGCGTTTATCAGTGGCCTGTGAAGGTCTACCCACATGGCGGCCCGGGCAAAGATAGCGGCGCGCCGCAGCTTGTCGCGATCGCAGCCGATTGCGCGGCGAATGCCCCTGATTCCAAATCGGGCTCCGGCTTTGAATCCAAAGCGACCGCAAACAACAGAACAGTACCCATTCACATGCGCGGCAACGTCCGCACAGGAGCATTTCAATGAAATTGGGGTCCGCTATTTTCCTGGCACTGTTACTTTGCTCATCACGTGGCGTTCTGGCACAGAGTACCGACTCGACACGGCGCGACTCGCTTGCCAGGGTAACACTGCCCGCCGTAATCACGACTGCCAAGCGCTACGCCGCGCCCAATGAAAACATACCGCAACGTGTAGACGTCATATCGGCCACCGATCTTCAGCGCACCGCAGCACTCGATGTCACCGATGCACTCAAGAAGCTCGCTGCAGTCGACGTGATTCAATACCCCGGAATTCTGTCTGGCATCGGCATCCGTGGTTTCAGGCCGCAGACAGGAGGAATCAGCCAGCGTACCCTCGTGCTCATTGATGGTCGCCCATCAGGTGCATACAACATCGCGCTGCTCGATATGGCCACGGTCGAGCGCATCGAAGTTCTCAAGGGGCCGGCATCGTCACTCTACGGATCGAGCGCGGTAGGGGGTGCAATAAACATCGTAACCAGGAAATCGACCGGAACGTCCTTTGGAGGCCGAGTAACCAGCTCGTACGGTAGCTTCCGCACGTCCGAGAGCGCCGTGCAAATGGGGGGAATGATCAGCGATCGGCTCGACGCCGATCTCTCCTTTCGCTACTACGATCAGGGATCCGATTATCGCTTGGGCAGCGGGTCTTTCTTACGTGATCTTGTGGGCAGTGATTCCGCACTGAAGGTATACCCCGATGGTAGCAAGCCGTCGCGAAATGTCCCCGATGTATTCGGCTCGGGGGCCACGCGTCAGTTCACCACATTCGGCACGCGAAGTGGGTCGCTTCGCGGTGGATACAGGATATCCGAAGAGCTGCGCATCGAGGCGCAGGGGTCCATGTTCGACGCCAATGACGTTCTCAACCCGGGTGACATCTACACTGAGGGAACGAGCAGCGACGGTAGTGCCCGGAAGAATGTAGCGCACAGGAGTGGAAGTGCCTCGGCGAACATCACGCGGGGAGTGCACTCTGTGTTGCTGCGCCCGTGGTGGAGTAGAGAAAACACCGAGAACTACGACGCCGTCGATCCAGGATCGTTCATCAGCTTTTCCAGCGAGAACACCACGGCAGGGTTGCAGGCACAAGATGTACTCGCACTCAACGGTGTGCGATTGCTCACCGGCATTGACTTCTCAAGTACACTCGCGAGTTCGAAGCGGTTCAGTAGTGCAGACGTCGAGATTGGCTCCTTCAACCCCAATTCGCGTGTCTCGTCGGTCGCTGGGTTTACAGAGGGACAGATCACACTGCTGGGTGACAGGCTCAATGTGACAGTCGGTGCGAGGATCGATCGCATATCACTGCAGCTGCTTGAGACGCCGCTGCGACCCGATGTGGATGGAGACAGGGACAGCTTTCTCGCCTTCAATCCCAGCGCCGGCCTATCATACGCCACCGCGGGCGGCGTTCGAGTTCACATCTCTGGTGGGCGCGCTTTTTTGGCTCCCGATGCATTCGGTCGCGCAGGGATCTCGCGGACTCTAACGCAGGATGTGGCAGCTTACACCATCGGCAATCCTGGCCTTGCGCCGGAACACTCGTTCAGTGTCGATGCAGGGATCGGGTTACTGCGTCGCACCTTGGGGATCGACGCCGACATTACCTACTTTCGGACGGCAGTAGACGATCGCATCACCCGGGCGCGAGCGAGCTTTCCCGCGGGATCGCGTCCGACGACGACAAGCGGAACAGCGGTCAGTCGGGTGGACGCGTCCGTGAATGCCGGGGACGCTTCAATTGAAGGTGTTGAGCTGAAGCTTGCCTTCGACATCGGTGCCGCGCTGGGGTGGCAGCGCTCGTTGCGCATCTTCTCGAATTCCACCCGCATTATCCGGGCTGAGGAGAAAAGCCCAACGGTTGCCGTGGACGTTGCTCAATTCGCCAACGCAAGTGACTTTGATCCGTCGCAGATATTCGACGCGCTGACATTTACCCCCGCCACGCTTGTATCGCGCATCAAGAATGTGGCGGAGCTGTCGGCGACTGGCGGCATTGAATATGACGATCGCGAACGCTTCAACGTCAGGCTCTCAGCCCGGTATGTGGGCGAGCGGCTGGATTCCGATTTCCGCGATGCGAGCGACGTTTCGGACGTGGTATACCCATCGTTCATGGTCGCCGATCTTACAACGGGTTTCCGGCTGACGAATCAGTATTCGGTCGACGTGACAGTCAGCAACCTGTCGGATGAGAACTACTACGAGAAGCGTGGCTACAACCTTTCCGGCCGAGCGGTAAAGCTTCGCCTCGTCGTGCTCTTCTGACCATGCACATGGATGTCGTAAGGACCTCAATACTTGCCGACCTACTGGGCGAGAGTCCTGCTGCGCTTCATCCGGTTCGATGGATGGGCAACGTCATCTCTGCGGCATCCCGCAGCCGGGGGCTACGGTTAGTGTCCAATCGCAACGGCGATGCCCGGCGTACCGACTTCCGGGATGGCGTGATTCTGATTGCCGTTGGCGCAACGTTATTTGGTGCGCTGGGGTTGACATTGCAAGCACTGTCGCGGTCGCGACGCGGACACGCTGCTGTGTTGCTCGAGGGATTGTTTCTCAAGCAGACACATTCCCTGGGCGCATTGGTTCGCGCAGCCAGGGATGTCAGGCGCCCCCTTGCAGCTGGCAACGTCCCTCTCGCACGCGAACTCCTGGCATTTCATCTGGTCTCCCGACCAACCGACGACCTCTCCGAGGCGGAGATCTGCGGTGCAGTTGTGGAATCACTGTCGGAAAATCTGTCCGACGCGTTTGTAGCGCCACTGTTTGCATATGCCGTGGGCGGTCTTTCGCTCGCGTACGTCTATCGGTTCATTAACACTGCTGATGCAATGATCGGCTATCGTACCAGCGATCTGGAATGGTTTGGCAAGGCCGCGGCGCGATGTGATGATTGCCTCAACTTCGTGCCGGCGAGAATCACGGCTTTCTGTCTCATGCGCGCAGCCACCCGACGCAGCCTGCAGCGGCGGAAGCTGATCAGAGCGATCGCCCGAGATGCCGCGCGGACACCGAGTCCGAACGCCGGATGGCCCATGTCCGCGGCTGCAAACATACTGGGATTGCGGCTTAGGAAGCGGGTTGGGACGACGATCCTGTACGATTTGAACCCAAGCGGGCGGATCCCGACCGTGCAGGACATCTCCAGAGCGATCAGGCTCTCGCAACGCGCTGCTCGCATCGCTCTCAACCTGATTTCTCCTTCGGAGGGAGGGCTTCGTCGTGTTGGCTGACTGGATGCACATCGAAGCTGCCGCCGCCGAAGAGCACGGGGGCGATCTTCCCGATCCTGCGGATCACGAGCGTCCGATTATCGATTTCAGTACTACCGTGAATGCATGGGGACCTCCACCCATGGTGCTCGACGCAGCGCGATCAGCTCCTATTGATCGATATCCGGATCGCGACGCCTCTGTCGTACGTGCCGCCGCTGCACAGATGTGGAAATGTGATGCGAGTGAATTGGCATTTGGTGCCGGAACGAGTGAACTGATTTTTTCAGTTGTTGCGGCCATTGTCCGCCGCGGAGACATCGTGATCGTTGCGGGGCCCACGTTTAGCGAATACAGGCGCGCGGCAAGGATTGCGGGCGCGGCGGTAGCAGAGGTGCGCGTCTTTCCACCTGGTCGGGTTGCCGATGTCGGCCGGCTCTGCTCCGCAATACGACGCCTGCGACCGCGACTGGTGTTTCTATGCGATCCCAACAATCCTACCGGACATCTGTTGTCGTCGCGAGACATGGACGTCGTGTTGAAAGCTTGCGCAGCTCACGGTGCACTGTTGGTGCTCGATCGATCGCTGCAGTCATTCGCAAACGTCAAGCAGCACTCGTTTGAAGGAGTCCACAGCGGCTCGGTGCTAGTGCTACGCTCAATTACAAAGGACTACGCAATTGCAGGCACCAGGGCGGGATTCATGCATGCGCATCCCTCACTGGTCAAACTTGTCAATAGTGTTAGAGCACCCTGGTGCGGCTCGACACAGGCACAAGCTGCGGCCACCGCGGCCATGCATCCGGAATCTGTTCTGCACATGCAGAGAACCGTTGAGCTCCTCCGCCGTGCTGCGGTGGATGTGTCCCGTGAAGTAGCGGAAATAGGCTTCTCGGTCATTGCCTCGGAGACGCACTTCTTCATGATGAACGCGGGAAATGGCGCACACGCCCGTGAGTGGCTCGTGAATCAAACAAGCGTGCACGTTCGCGACTGCACGTCATTTGGTGAGGGTGCATTCGTGCGCATCGCAGTCCGCACACCAAGCGAGAACGCAAGACTGGTGGCCGCGCTGCGATCCTACCAGCGTCGCGACGACACGTGCGACACCAATCCTATTAGCAATGGATAAGCACGACATGGATGAAGATCGCAACGATCCGCAGAGGGTACCGTCGCCTCCGGAACCCGTGAATGGGCGGCGTGCACCGGTCCCCAAGCGGAAAAAGCCGGGGAAGTACCGAGTGCCGCCTCGTTCGGATCGCAAAGGACTTGTTTTGGTTCATACCGGTGACGGCAAGGGAAAAACAACAGCCGCATTGGGCATTCTGCTGCGCGCCGCAGGAAGAGGGATGTCGGTTGGGATGTACCAGTTCATCAAGAGCAAATCAGCGGAATATGGTGAGCATGCGGCCGCGAAAAAGCTGGGAGTCGACATAGCACCTCTGGGCGATGGCTTCACCTGGCTTACGGAAAACATCGCCGAGGACAGGTCTCTGGCGCTCGCTGGGTGGGCCATTTGCAGCGCGGCGATTCGAAGCGGAGCGCACGATATCCTCATATTCGATGAGCTCACCTACCCGCTGAAGTTTGGATGGCTCGATGTGACGAGGGTGATTGAGGAGATAAAAGCGCGCGCTGTCGGTACTCATGTCGTTATCACCGGCAGGGACGCGCCGGATGAACTCGTTCACTTTGCGGATCTCGTAACGGAGATGCGTCTGATCAAGCATCCGTACAGAGAGCAAGGGATTGGTGCACAGCCAGGACTTGAGCTGTAATTGGGATAAACTGATGCGATTGATTTATGTGCTGCGACATGGTGAGACCGACTGTAACCGATCGGGAATCCTACAAGGGCAGATTGATACGAAGCTCAACTTCACCGGCGTCTGCCAGATGGCGCGGCTCGCGCGTGCGCTCTCATTTGTCGATTGGCAGGAAGCGTATTGCTCGCCACTTATGCGCGCGAAACAATCGCATGAGATCCTGCACCGGAAGCGCACTCATGTACCATGCCATACACTGTATGAGCTAGCAGAAATGTGCTTCGGCAGTCTGCAGGGACGCAGCCGCGCGGAGCTGGAAGTGGAGTATCCAACTATCATGGGGCACTGGCAATGCGATCCCTGGTCGGCCCGGTTTCCTGAGGGCGAGACGCTAGCTGATGTCGATTTCAGAGTTGGGAACGTTCTGAATCGGTTGGCGAGCGAGTGCGATGATAAAGCCGTGCTGATATCTGCCCATGGAGTAGTGAATCGGTTGATTGTTCTCCGACTGCTGGGGATGGATCGGACGCATTTCTGGTCGCTGGATGTGCGCAACGCGTCGCTTGCAGCGATAGACGTGGAGAAGCGCACCATGGAGCGATTATTCGTTGCGGGGGCCTAGCATGGTGACCACCAAAGGCAGCGAGTCGCAAATGGGAGCTTCACAAGTTATAGGCGACATCGCCAGCCTGGTGCGACGTGCGCTTGATGGCAAGACCAAGCCTGTAGGGTCGCTCGGAATTGTCGAAAGCGTGGCGATTCAACTCGCCTCGGTTACGGGAACGGTCGCTCCCGCTGTCGACCCGGCGAGGATTCTGGTCTTCGCGGCCGACCACGGGATTTCGGAGTGCGGCGTGAGCGCATACCCGCGGTCCGTCACGCGGGAAATGTTGCGCAACTTTTCCAGCGGTGGCGCGGCGATCAACGTGATATCGCGAAGTGTCGGCGCAGATGTCGAGGTCATAGATGTTGGTGTTGACGACGAAGGAGAGGACTTGCCTCACATTGTGAGGGCCAAGGTGCGCAGAGGCACGCGATCATTCCTGACCGAACCGGCCATGACAGCTGACGAGCTGATGCAAGCGCTGGCCGTGGGTCGCCACGCGGCGGCCCGCGCTCGCAGGAATGGAGCAATGGTTTTGGGGATTGGCGAAATGGGGATAGGAAATTCAACCGCGGCAGCGGCGTTGTTATCGGCATTTACTGGTATCGACGCGCAGAGCACGGTGGGTCGTGGCACTGGCATATCCGACTCCGCACTCTGCAAGAAGCGCGAGATTGTTGATCGCGCTGTCGCCACGCATTCGACCAACGGTACCGAAGCGACGTTCATGCTGCAATCACTTGGCGGTCTTGAAATCGCCGCGATGGTTGGCGCAATGATGCAGGCAGCCGACGATCGCGTGAACGTGTTGGTTGACGGCTTCATATCTACGGTTGCGGCGATCTTTGCGTGCGAGTTCGCTCCGCCTACGCGAGCTGCTCTGTATTTTTCACATCTGTCCACGGAGCCGGGGCACGCGCTTGCGTTGGGAATACTGCGTGCAAAACCATTGCTTAATCTTGAACTGCGGTTGGGTGAAGGGACAGGGGCAGCGCTTGCACTGCCGATCCTCCGGGCTGCAGCCGCTATTTTGCGCGAGATGGCCACTTTCGTGGAGGCCGGTGTTTCCCGCAATGCAGGGTGAGCGTGGCCGGTCGCGTTAATGGTATTCGGGATCGTGTCGCGCTCTAAGGACGCGGTGCGCGACCTCGCAGGGTCTTTTCTGATCGCAATGACATTTCTTACGCGGGTGAGAGTTCCATGGCCTTCTGCAGTTGTGAATCAGTCGCCCAGGTGGGCGCTGGCATTCTTTCCCCTTATCGGGATGTTCCTTGGCGTCTTCGCGTTGCTCTGCTTCAGACTCGCGAGCGCCGTGGTATCGCCTCTTGTCGCCGCGACGATGACGGTCGCCCTCACGGCTATTGCCACTGGGGCATTGCACGAAGATGGGCTCGCGGATGCCGCCGATGGCTTTGGCGGAGGATGGAATAAGGAACAGACGCTCGCGATAATGCGTGACAGTCGTATTGGAAGCTTCGGGACTCTGGCGCTCCTGTTCGCGACGTTGCTTAAGGTGGGCAGCCTTTCAGCAGCGAATCCTGAGTCGATCGCGGCGATACTGATTGGCGGACATGTGCTGGCCCGTTGGTCGAGTCTTCCGCTGATGCATGTTCTTTCGTACGCGCGCGCGGGTGTCGGAATAGAGAGCCACCTCGGCCTTGCTGCGACCAGGCGTGTCGTCGTAGTCGGCACCATGGTCGCTGCGACCGTGCTGCTCCTTCTCGGCGTGCGCAGCGTTGCAGTTGCCGCCGCAGCCGCGGTTGCGATCGTTATTGCCACGGGCCACTACTACTCCCGTCGCGTAGGTGGATATACGGGCGATTGTTTAGGCGCGACGAACCAACTGGTGGAATGCGCGGTATTTGTGATCATCGCAGCACAAGGATAGCGAGACCGTTGGCAATTTTACTGCGGCGATGAAGCGCACATTTCTGGTTCGCCACGGTACTCCCACCGACGTGGTAGGTCGCTGTATCGGACATTGTGATGTGTCGCTCTCCGAGAACGGACGCGAAGAAATGCGACGGTTAGCTAGTTCTTTTCCCTCACCGGCCCAGCGGATTCTGTCCAGCGATCTGACGCGAGCGGCCGAATCTGCGCGCGTACTGTCGGCAGCGATGTGCATTCCCGTGATCACGGATCCGCGTCTCAGGGAAATGGATTTCGGAGACTGGGACGGGAGGCGCTGGGACGATATCCACGCAACCGATGCGGCGGCGTTATCGCAGTGGAGCCGAGATTTTGTCAACGTCTCGCCGCCGGGAGGAGAAAGCCTTGCGAAACTCGCGGCACGAGTTGTTGTCTGGCTGAACGATCCGATGACGGTCAGGTCTGAGGGTGAGGCATCCGCGTCAACCACTATAGTAGTGGCCCACGCGGGAGTGATACGCGCGATAATCTGCCTTGCCGAAGGACTGCCTTTGAAACGCGCCTTCGAGATCGCTGTCGACTACGGCACCATAACTGCGACTCTGCTATCCCATGGTGCAGAGGAGTTGCGGGTACGCAGATGATTGCTCAATAGTAGCGACGGAAAACCTGACAATTGCACCTATGCGCTCCAGATATGGAGGGCGTCGTCAGGAGCTTTGACACAAGTAAATTGAGACAACGCCGGATGAGATTTGTGTTCACGGCGCCAAACAGCCTCAACTTCAGCTTGCTGGTCAGGTCGAGGCCCAGCGCTCTATCGGTGGAGTCGCCGTACAACCTGAAGGGTGAAAGTAGAAAACGTCGGGCCGTCGACAAAACACGATCCCGATCCCGTGACTCGAGAACGTGAAAGGCGAAAAACGGGAAACGAGACTCGTTGCATGAAGCCGTTCACTGCAACGTCCCCAACGTCCCCACATCCCTCGTCGGTCTCTACTAAGAAATTAGGAACGCAGTTCACCGATCTGAAGTCCTGATGTGCCAGCGGCTCTTCGAGTAGTTGGGATGTAGGGCTTCTCGATTGCCTCAGTTACCAGACACAATGCATGTCGACGATGACCGTCCGGATTGACGCGCTCGATCTGTCGAACAAGAAGACGCATCCGCGCCTTCGTCGCTACTTCAATCTCTCCGAACACCTCCATACACATCATATGAAGAGGAGCCGAGGATGATTTGGTAGGCGAAGAATGTCGTGAGCTGTGGCAACCTCCGCACGCGTTCGTGCCGAGATACGGTTGTAGCTATTATTTTCCCCTCTGTCGTCTGCGCGCGAATCTCCCGCTCGATTGCGGTTCGCCAGGTGGTTGTCTGGGCGTCCATTCAGTCAATCTCTGATCTTAGCATGTCCCTCTCAGATCAGACTTAGACTCAGGTGATCGTTGATCCCGCAATGGGTGCATCTGACGATGTAGGAGAGTGGCTTGTTCGGGCTCGTGGCGGCATTCACCGGCTCCACCTGAATCAGGTGATTGTCCCGCGAGCACCGTGGATGGCCACCGGCCTCAATCGACCTCAGCATGGCAGTCTTTTCTTCCGTGCTGAACGGCTCATCTGATTCCATGTCAACCCCTCCGTTGTCGCTTGCTGTCTGTGATCCTTCCTCGAATCGCCTTCACTCGACACACCTCGCACTCAACATAGAACCGACGTCGGCTAATTCCTTGCACGACCGACGTAGGGTCCTGCCGGCTACCCTCTGTGCGGCGACGCAACAGCTACTTCGCTGCATTCTCGATTTCGCGCGAGTTCGCAACATGGTCTATGCCCAGTGGCGAATCTTGAAACATTGGGTCCGCGCATTTCGTGGTGGACTCGATTCGCGCGACTGGGTATGCATGCAGTTGTTCGCTGGCAATGCGATCCAAGTATTTGCGGAATCCCGTCTCGTAATAGAGTCGTGTTCGTGTCCAGTGTTCTTGCATGGTGGACGTGTTGAGAATTCCGCGAATATCAGTTTCGAGTGCTGGCCAATCGGATTTCCCCGGGTGATGAGCGGCACCCCAGCCCATTTTCCGGATGACATCCGCAACTGTTCGGGCCTCAGCGCCGGTGGGGTGCGCACTGGGTGCAATGTGATCGTCGGTATCGGGCCGGCGCGAAATTTCGTCTACCGGCGGAAGAGTTGAAGTATCCCGGATGGTGACGTCTGTCGGTGCCGCCATCCGTATCTGCCGCCGCCGCGGCAGAACCCGGAATTCCACCTTCAGGTGGCCCCCCGGTAGCAATTCCATCGTGGTCGAATCCCGTTCCACAAAGTGTTGCGCGGGAAGTAGTGCACCTCGAACGGAGAGCACCCATGGACCGGGGGGAATGTTTGCAAAGTCGAAACTCCCATTTGTATCGGTGACGCGCCGGTGTACTTCGCCCGCACCGGATAGTTCTACTACGGTGGTTCCCAAACCGCCGCTACGCTCATATCGAGAGAGAGCGCTGTCAATCAGGCTCCCCGGAGCCCATTCGTAAATGTTTACGCTACCTGAGATCGAAACACCCTTGACAAACCTCAGTGTAATACGCGACGACGCTCCAGCGCTGACTTCGACCATGCGCGGTGCACCTTGATGGGACACGCGCCCCAGTCCAATCGCGCCGCGATCGTATTGGATGCTGTACTGCCCGGGTTCAAGCCTGCTGAAAATAGCCCGTCCTCGGCGGTCCGATACTGCCCCGTTGTTTCCAACTGTGACAGGCACGTTCGCGATCCCCTTTCCATTTTCCGCATCAATCAGCTGCAGTTCGACGGTTCCCGCACTGCTCGATTGTGGAAGGGGCAATCGAAGTGGAATTTCGTACTCCACCTGATATGCGGGTGATTGGCGCATCGACTGAACTCCAGAAGCAAACATGCGGATATTCCCGATCAGCCGGTGTCCGAACGGCAACTCCTGCTCAACTCTCGCGTCAATTCGCCGGCTTGACGCTTCCATTGTTTCGGCGTACAAAGTTTGGGACGAGGAAATCTTTATGGTAGTGAGAGAGCGCAGCCGAAACCAACCGTCAATGAACGCAGAAACAGGTTGGGATGCAGGTGCAGCGTAACCGCCAGAGAGTTGTTCGATGCGAGCAGAAAGTGTCTGTCCTTTGCCCAATGTGATATCGGTGCGTAGTTCCAGTCTGCGGTAGACTTTTTGTTCCCCCGTTCGCTGGTCGGTAATGAGACCGACTTCTCCGCCCGGAGATAGCAGCAAAGGCTTGAGGGGAAGTCCAAAACGAACTCCGACGGCTTGGGATTCCCGCCCTGTTGCCACCGCGTCGCCCAGCGTCCATGCATTCTTTTTGTATTCAAGCAGGAAAGCGCTCCGGTTCGCGACGGCCAGGCGAGATGAAGTCGAAGTCAGAACTCCCGCGTATGACGATGCCAGGTCAAGTCGCTCGCGACTGGTGACGTTCCAGGACCCCTCGAGTTTCCAGCCGCGACCGGGACGCAGGGCAAGTCCGGCAGCACTCGCAACCCCCTGATTACGGAGCGGGAAGGCAGGTTCACTGTCGGCATACCGCAGATGATATGAGAGTGCCGGGAAATTACCCGTGACGGTAGCCGCATAGGCGCTTCCTTCGCCTTGTGGACCGTTGCCGTTCGCGTATTCGAGATCGAATGCAGTACTCCGGAATGGTGCGAAGCGAGTGCGCAACGACCATGTATCACTCCTACCGCTGTCGCGACGTGTCACAAAATTCGCGTTGATCCTCGAATCGCGCCCGACGAGGAGTCCAACCGAAACGCCAGCAGTGGAATCGGTTTCCAGATTCCTCCGGTCCCAGCGCAACATTGCGGCAACTCCGAACCTACCAAAATCAACCCGTCCACTGCCCCCAAAACCATAGCGACCCGATTCTGTTAGTGGCGAGAGCGCGTAATAGTTATCACCCATCCTGAGCTCGTACTGTGTTCCTGTCAGCCCCACCCGATACTCATCTCGCTCTGACCATAGTAGCGCGGCTGGACGGGTTCGCCGGAGTAAGAGCTCCAGGGTGTTGTTGCCTCCCAGTGTTCCCGATCCGGAAATCATCGCAGGCAGCTCGAGCGAACCCGATTCAGTTGCGCGCAGCCCGATGGTCAAGGGAAAACCGGGTGCCTTGGTTCCGGCTGAACTTACCCGGGGGAAAACATCCACAGATACGGTCGCCACCGAGGAATCGTGCTCCCCCGTCTCGCTGCTTGTCCTTAGCTCCAATCTGTGGCGCACTTGCGCGTGAAGGTTTCCGTTGGTGCGTACCACGGCCGTGACGGTGCTTTGCCCTCCTGGGACGAGGCTGACTTTGCTGGAGTCAAGTGTGGTCACGAATCCGAGACTGCTTCGCAGCGAGAGATGTACCAATCGCGAAGCATTGCCATGGTTCAGGAGCACGAACCGCGCTTCGAATGACTCCCCCGCGATAGCGAAGGGCGGCGCATCCGTGCTGAACGCCTTGAGTACCTCCTTCTTCCGGACAGTCACGGTCACCGAGTCGCTGACGTCTCCCTTGCCCGGAGACTCAGAGTTCAGATGTATTCGCAGTAGATGGCGGCCTGCAGGCGCATCTCGGCGGATTGCAACGCTCAGCAGCCAAACGTCACTCGCGCCGGCTTGCAACAGGACTGGAGTCACGGCAGCGACATGGCGCCATCCGTTGGGAAGTTCCGCGGTGAATTTCGCCTTGACGGCTGCGCCGGAATTGTTGGAAATCCGGAAAGGCACATTCAGAACCGTTCCAGGATCCGCCTCAAGGATGAGTGCCCCGACCCTCTCCAACTTGATGCCGCCGTCCTGTGCTTCACCAGTCGAGGCTGTCAACAAGAAGAACAGACTGAGGTCCGCGACCCGCATCTAGAGCTTCAGGCGGTATTGAGCACCGAACACCTCATCTCCTCCAGTATCAGCAACGACTACAGCCTGATACGGTCCTGCGGGTAACTCACCCAATTTGAAAACCTGGCGAGCCGAGCAGCCAGGATACAACAAGCCGCGCTGCGAGTGAGTACTCAGTCGCAACACGCCAGCTTCATCGTACAGCTCGAGCCGGATATCGGGGCGATACGCTATCGCGCCGCTGTTCGCAAAATCGAGATGCAACTCTTTGCCGCTCGCCAGGGACACGATTGCGGGATTCTGAAACTGCAGGTTGGATAGCGCGCGACCCGGGAGTTTCGTGACAATCTGTACGCCGTAGCGGAGGCCGACCTGCAGACTCATGGAGGTGTTTTGGCCTGGATTTGCCGAACCCAACTTGTTCTTTTCTTCCGCTGTTACTCCTTCGACCATGACCATGCTCCAGTACGTTCCGCCCATTGAGTCGGCGCCAGTGCTGGGAACGGCTATGGAATAGGCGACGGTCGCCTCCGCACCAGCTGGAATCATCAGGCGCGCTGGCGTGAACGTGATCCACCGTGCGTTCGAGCGGGCGAGGCTCCCGGGAGTGTCGTAGAAGGTTCGACCGTCGGCCAGAAAGTGATAGTCGGTCAGATATATTTTGGCTTCTGCCGCCACCGATCCCCTGTTTGCCACCCGAATGGTTCCGTTCTTTGTGTCACCAGCGCGCCCGTCATGCTCGTGTATTGAATTGCCGACGAGTACAATCTGTGCCTGGGCATCGCCGTGGGCAGCGAACATCGCAACGGCAACTGTCAGGCATTTAACGAAAACTTTCATTGTGTGATGGGTTGGGAGGGGTAGCCTGGGAGCAGTCGCTGACCTGACTGCTCCCGAGTCCAGTTTATACGCCTGCTGTGATGGTGTAGGTAACTGTGCGCGTTCCGCTCTGTGGCGCGGCGGCTGATGTGGCGGACAGTGTATATGTGAGATTCAATCCAGACTGATTGAGTGAACTGATGCTGGTGACGACATCTGCGGCTGTGGCTGACAGTGTGACGGCCCCTGCGCTGGTGGCGCCGGAGGGTGCGGCCAGGTTGGCCTTGAGGGTCAGCCCTGCCGGCATCGCCAGGTCAATCTCGGCAGTGATTTTCCGGTTGGTATTATTGGTGGTGATCGAATAGCTGCTGGTTGTGAAGGTTGCATTGGTCGGTGCACTGCCCGAGACAGCGGCAGAGATGGTAAGCGAGGGTGTGCCGCTGACCGAGATCTCGTCAATCGAGCTTACGGTGTAGCCTACATCCTGCGTTGCCGTCTGGGCCTGGGCGCTCGCCGTTCCGATAACGGAAACCAGTACGCCGGTAAAAGCGATGAATCGTGTGAAGCTTTGCATTGTTCTCCTTGGGTATGACTGCGTTGGTTGTGACAACTGGACACTAAAATCCCGCGTGTTGACCGAGGGTTCCGGAACCGGACCCTCGGTAAACCGCGGGATAAGCGCAGCATACCGGTGAACCTGGCTTCGGCAACCGGACGATCTCCCAAAGGAGACTCCTGGCTTTGCGTCCCCGGATCGCTCCGGGTTTGCTCTTTCGGCTACCTATTTTGTCGGCACGAGGCTCCAATACTTTAGCGCCCCCCATTCAGCATCACGGTTCTGCGGCATTCAACGCAGAACAAATGGCCGAATAGCGGAGACCATCGGAGGCAACACCATGCTCCGTGTCGCCTTACGTTCGCGCCGGGGAAGTGTGGAGTTGACGCCATGGTGCGGCATCCGACCGCTTCGAATGGGGGCTGAATGCCCAATGGCTCCTGCCCTCCGGCGTACTCGAATCGGAAACGTGGCGCGCAATTACTGCACAGCGACGTTCGGCGCGTGCCGCCTCTTGACGGCGGCCGGGATTGCTCGCGTGGGCAGAAGGTAAGAATTATGCGGAGGCTCGCCCGAACCTTTCATCGCCGGATGGCACTTGGTGGAGGGACTGGCGCGTGACGATCATACCTCAGTTGATTGTGCTGGCAGCTTCCTATCCCGTCATCACGGTGCAAGTCGCACCCACCGCAGTTTTGGCACTAACGCCAGCAGCCACAAGAAGCATTGACCAATCACTGGCGCCACTCACCGCGCCCCTAACTCCTCGCGTCCGGCAACAACGTAGACGGCGAGCTACAACTTCGCGCCCGACGAATAGTCCTCCTCAAGTTCAAGGTCGGCCAAGCCGATAGTAATGAGAGAAGGAAGATGGCTGGCCGCCCGAAGTGCATCCCACCCCAAGTCGGCCGCAGCGAATCCCTAATGGAGTTGTTCTAATGAAGTGTTCGATTGCCGCGCGTGCCGCCACGATCGCCGCACCCCTGTTGCTGTTTGCGCCGCAGGCGCTTGCCCAACAGAGTACTTCGGGCGCGGCATCGCTCGATTCATTGCTCAATACTCAAATCAGCGCCGCATCAAAGTACACGCAAAAAACCGCGCAGGCGCCAGCTTCCGTCACGATAGGCGCAGTTCGGCACCTTCGACTGCCGGGCGTCTACCGAGGACTTATTCACGACTAGTCCCAGCGCATAGAGACATTGGGCAATCGTATTTCCGTGCCAACCTCGGCTTTAGCGAACCACAGCCGGCCCGAAAAGAGCTTGCTGCCTGCTCTTAACGAGGATGCCCTTGCTCTGCGACTGGATGGACGCGATCATGGTCGGATCATCAGCCAACTGACGCGGACCGAGCCACTTCGTACAACTGAGAAACTCACACTGGCATTTCGATTTCGTAAGTCCATAAAAATTGCACCCGGTCTTCGGATGAATGTGGGTCTGCGGGGCCTTTCCATGTCACTCGGGCCCCGCGGAACCACCGTGAGCATTGGTTCGCGCGGTACCTACGCGAATGTTGGCATTCCAGGCACGGGACTCTCCGCAAGAAGTCGGATTGACGGCGGCGGTTGGAATCGTTCAGTGGAAGTCGCGATGCTGGATCGGATGGAGGTCGCATTCATTTTGAAGGATGACGGCACTGTGAAAGTCGTTGCGCCCGACGGGACTTCGCTGCCTGAGAGAGTAGTCAAGAAAGCGAAGGGTCAGAACGAAGAGCGATTGCGCGCCTGGCTGGAAGAGAAGTGCAATAACTGGAACAAGGGAATTGATGATCTTCTCGGCATTCACTTCGCGACACCTTCGCCAGATCGTCCGCCGAGTGCAGCCACTAGGAAATCATACTCCGTCCCGGTCCCGCCGCCTCCTGTGCCGATGCGGGTGACTATCCTGGCAAGACTTTTCAAGAGACGCCGCGAACAGATAGAAGCCGCAAACGCCGCAGCGAGGGAGCAGCACATGGCCCAACTTGCGGAGTGGGAACGTTCGCGCGACCGCCATGACGACGTTGAGACGACGCGCCTACAGCTGTTTCAGCCTGACGCAATACCGAATCCAGCAGTGGCACAAGAGTACCTCGCGGACATTCTCGAGCAGATTGGTTGGCCGAGGGAGACAACCGCATCGCTCGAGGTGGACGATTCAGCCACACGAGTTCTTGCGGACATCGATCTACCCGAGATCGAAGACATGCCCGACAAGTCAGCAACAGTCGCGGCACGCGGGCTGAAGCTCAATATCAAGGAGCGATCCGCAACACAACGCCGTCGCGAATACATGGTCCATGTCCACGGGGTTGTGTTTCGGGTCATCGGTGAGATCTTTGCAGCGTTGCCGGCCGTCAAGTTCGTTGCTGTCTCAGGCTACTCGCAGCGTGCCGACAAGGCCACGGGCAATACCGCGGACGACTATCTTCTCAGCGTGCGAGTCTCACGAGCGAAATGGGAACCGCTCGATTTTTCCGGGCTTTCGGACCTTGACCTCCCGTCGTGCCTGGCGGCTTTTGATCTTCGCCGCAAGATGACCGTGACGGGTATCTTCACCCCGATCGAACCCTTTGAATCGATTGGCGACGGCGATTAACGGCCAGTCGTCTCAATGCAAGGTCAATCCTTTTTACGAGTGCGCCCAATGAGACGGAGCATCGTTCCCCTCGCGATCGCCGCCTGCGGACGCGGCGAAACAGAGCTCGCACAGCGCGAAGCGAAGGCGGGCGTTGCCACAGCATCTCCAACGCAGACTACCAGTGCGCCCTCATTCCCGAGAATTAGCGTGTCCAGCGATCCAAGACCCGAATACTTTCTTGTTGAACTCACCGGCCCGAAAAACGCTCGAGTGATAGTAAGTAAGCGTATTGGGTCCAGCGGTACGTCCTACGCGAAGCGATTGGTCGATTGCACCAATATGTCCTTCAAGTATCTTGGTGAGGGCAACACGCTCGAAATTCTGCGGTCTTCGCGGTCCAGCCATTCGGCGACAGTTGTCCGGCCTTGGTTGCGACCAGACGGTACTGCTGTACCTTACCCAAGCTAATACGCGAACGACTTCGTCTCACCTAATTATTGGCAGAGGGCGCTGGGCGATGAATAGGGACCGATGGATAACGCTTTTTGGAGGTCGTATGCGCTCACACTCAATGACACAGTTGACAGTTACGGCTATCGTGCTGGTGGCTTCGAGTTGCAATGGTACGGCTCTAGATCGTTCGACGGCAGCAACCATTATTCTTGCATCGCGGCCGTGGGGCAGTCAGCAATCGGTGTTAATCACCAGAGAACAGTTTTCGTGCGGCGTGACCGCAGGTCTTTGGACCTATGAGCGTGGAACCTCCAACGAATACCCGAGCTGGCGGCCGACCGCCACGGGGGCCAAGTTGGGACTCCCAAGAGCAGGAGATAACGGCCTTCCGGCAAGAGCCGTGTCTCTTCAGCCCGGATTCTCTGCTACTGTGAATGTCACAGGCGTGGCAGTGGACGCCAGCGGCCCAAGCCGTAGCCACGTCGAAGCGATGGTATCCGCCAATATCCCACATGGCTGTTTTCCGACGGGCCTACCCTTTTATGTTGATGGGAGAGGGAACGTGCCGATGACGTTTACATTCGCTCGATTTGACGACGGTTGGCGTGTCGTGCAGTAGTTGGGTTGAGCCCTCGCTGACCACAACCTGATCGCGATTTGATCCTGCGGATCGCAGGCAGTGGGTGGCTGTCGTTCGTCGAAGACTTTCGCGGACCGTTACGGCGCGATCGGCGTCGATTTCAGTTTTGGCCAAGTTTGACTTCCGCATTGAAGCACGCGACTACGTTTCGCGCTTCCGACCACTCACCGGGTCCGGAGAATCACAAACTCGAAACGATGTTACGCTGTTCGCGGGAATTGGGCTCCGGCTCTAGTGAGAAGTTGGATCCGCAATGCCGCCAGGTTTTGCTGATGCTGCAGGTTCAAATCGGTTGTCAACGAGCACATCGAACCCGGCGCCCTCGGCCGTCCGCAGCAACTCTCCGTTATGCAGAGTTGACCAGCCGCGCTCGTACGCCGTTTCGACCGTGTGTTGCAGCAACGCTTGGCGAAGTGGTGCCGGCGTGCCTTGGTCGAACAGGACGCGCACTTACGCCGCGGTCAACGCGCTGAGTGCGGCGTGTTCCAAGACGGCCCGTACCTGTTCGATGGTGACTCCGGGAAACCAATCGACGAACTGGTGTGCGGGGGCATTGTCCTCAAGGTTTTCGAAGAGCGCCGCCACGGGCACGCGGGTGCCGCGAAACACCCATGCGCCGCTGACACGCTCTGGGTCTCGCTCGACCGCTTGGCAGGAGGACCAGTCAATCATAGTTGGAAGATAACACACATGCGCTGCTGCGCATGCGGTGGTAGTCTACGTGACCTCCGACGTGTCGAGTTACATTGGTACGACGCGCATGGCATTGGCCGGCGCGACTTCAAGATCAAGCGCTACATAGACGAGTCATGAAGAAAGGATCCAAGCCGTTCGCTATTTGCGTGGATAACCGGGGGAATGAAGCTTCCCTCATTCTCGGTAAGGTTTATCGAGTGCGACCAGATGTGCGCGCCGCAAAGGACAATCTGATTCGCGTTATCGACGAAAGCGGGGAGGGCTATCTGTTCGACAAGAAGCACTTCGTCCTCGTCGATTTTCCACAGGCAGCACGGCGGCGCATTCTGGCGTTGGGAAGGTAGCTCGCGCAATCAACACTAGCTCCCCCGCCACAGCTCGACCAGTTCTTTGCGCGAGTGTTACCGCCGAGACCCGCCCGCCGTCTAGTCTACACACTGTGTCGATACACCGATACAGTTGGGCGTTGGCCGTGCCGTCTAACTACGCGACGCGAAACCTCGGTTGAACCGAATGCAAAACATCTTCAGGCAAGTAATCACTATGTGCGCGCGCATGATTCTGGTCGCGATGGCGATCCCTATGGGATGTGGTGGCGATTCCAGCTTGGGGGGAGCTGCCTCAGATAACTCAGCGCGCACGTCGTTCTTTCACCACAAGGAGTTCAACCCCCGTGTTGGTCTCGGGGTCGATTCTCACAGCTAGTGATGTATTGGGACGTCCACACAAAGTACACGTTCTCAATGACTCATTGATCGTCGTTCTTGACGACACTCAGTCGTACATCCACTTGATATCCCGGCGCAACGGATCCGTGCTGACATCTTTCGGAGTGGGTGGCTCGGGGCCGGGAGAATACAGTGCTGCGGAACTCGTCGTTCCTGACATCCTGTCCTCGGAACGCTTTTGGGTCGATCCAATTCGAGGTGCCATGCATCGCTATCAAGTTGCCAGAGTCGCTGATGGTCCGGATTCCAGTATCACGTTCCCGGGTGACATGCGTCGAATGACTGCTACTGTGTGGTACGCAGATACGGTAGTTGCTGGCCTGTCGCGACGCGAAAGCAAAGCAGTTACCTCCTGGCGCGTTGGCGCGGACACATTTCAAAGGTATGGGCAGGGAGTGAAGCTCAATCGCGTTAATGTAGACTCCCTTGCTCCCATCACTCGGTCACAACTTGCGGGCAACATTCGCGGCTGCTTCGAGCGTGAGCGAAACGCCTTCGTACGAGTGTACCGTGAAAGCGGACGTGTTGAAATTGTAAGTGCCGTCTCCGGTGCTGCTAATACCGCCGCAGCTCCAATGATATTCGACGAAGCACTATTTCGTGATCCTGACCTTGGCTGGGGGCTGGGGATCGCCTCCGCACGCGACCAACGAGTTGCCTACCAGGGATGCGCTACGACCGCCAAGTACATTTTCGCTCTATTCTCTGGACGGCGCTTCAAGCAATTCGGCATCGAGGAGGCCCGCAATTGTCACTACGTTCACGTCTTTACATGGGATGGCAAACTCCATCGCGTTCTCGAACTGAAGGAACCGATCGTCAATCTGGCAATCGATTCCGAGTCGCTCGAGTTATACGGGGTAAGAACTTCGCCGAGGCCGTCCGTCGTTCAGTTTTCCCTGGCGCAGCATCTCAAATAGGCATGTTAAAGAGTGATCGGGTTGCCCCAATGGTGACGCGCGCGTTCAAGCGGCTTGTGCAAACAGCCTTCATTTTGAATCGCGCGCGATTCAGCAGGGCGATCCTGGCCGTGATACTTGTCGTTTCGCCCGCATCTGCGGCCGCCCAATCACTAGCGCTGTCAAGAATACCATCCACTGTCTCCTGCAGTGCGTGCTCAATAAGCGTCCGCCGCGTAACGACTCTGGGTAACGGTTCCCGCGCTGGTGCTCTTCCGATAATGCCCCTTCAGGTTACCCAGGACGCACGCGGGAGAATCTTCGCCGTGGTCTCTGTCGGTGATCAACCTGTGTTGGTTTACGACTCAACCGGCAAGTTCATCCGCGTTCTGGGTCGCGTGGGAGATGGGCCCGGAGAGTTTCGCCGCGCGTGGCGAGTTGATTTCAAGGGTGACACGATCATTGTCTTTGACAGCCGCAATCGTCGTGCAAGTCTCTTTAGTGCATCCTTCGAATACCGACGACAGTTCCCTTTGTTTGCCTTCTTTGCGGAGAGTCTGCGGCTGCCATCTGGCAACTACGTCGGCAACTCATCCGTGTCGTCCGCATCGCGCAGCGGCATGCCACTGCATTTCTTCACGGAGACTGCTCTCGGAAAATCGTTTGGCGGATCAGATACCGTCGTCTTCGATCCGAGGCAGGATATGCGCGAGCGCCTGCGGTTTTCGCTGAGCACGCATGGAAGATTCTGGGTGGCTGATGAGCTTTCGTATGTGGTAACGCAATACGATACAACTGGCAGGCAGATTCGCCGGATTGCGCGAGTTGCCGAATGGTTCCCACCGTCTCCAAACAAGATCGTGCTACCTACACCCACGGTGCCGCCGTACTCGAGAATCATTGCGGTGCGCGAGGACCGCGCGGGCCTTCTGTGGGTTTTTACTGCTGTTGCCGACCCCAAGTGGGCGCAAGGCTTAGGGCCGAAGAGTAGTACGGCGGATGGCCCAACAGGTCACCGTTGGGACAGCTACGAACTCATGTTTGATACTCAGATCGAGGTTATCGATACGCGCGCGAACCGAGTTGTGAGTGCCGTGCGTATCCCGGAGCTGGTGTTGGCATCGCTGTCAGAAAACAAGGTCGCGATACTGCGCGACCAAAATGGCGAGCCTGTTGTTGATGTTGTGCAAATCAATCTCACAACGTCAACGCGGGAAAACCAATGAAGGAGTCGATGCTCATCCACCACCGCCAGAAACTGGATACGCGGCGGGAAACACCGGTTTCGCAGCGCCGCATCCACCTGCCATCGGCCTGCCGAGTGGAAGGGACGCAGCTCTGACAATCTCTCGGAAAGCGTCGACAAGATCGCCGGATATCTGCAAATACTTCTGTCCTGCTACTTCGAGCTGCCAGGCACCCGTGAACCCATAGTCGTTGGATTGATTGGTCGTTAGAAGAAGAGCAGTGCCATCGCGCGTCGTCACTGTCACCTTCCAGTCCGGCGTATTATCCCAGCATGGCTGAATGGTTACAGGCGCCGCTACCGGAATGAAATCTGTCATCGCGGGCCCGAGTGCCCGCAGCAGCGCACCCGAAATCGTCACGATGGAATCTGGCATCGAGTTGCGTTTCAGCGTGACGATCACACTGGTATCGGATTGCGCAACGCTGGCGTTCCAGTCCACTGCAGTGCCGAGCCCGCGCCAGGAGTAGGTAATAGCCAGCGAGGTAATTGGCTGCAGCGCGACGGAGGGCGGGGCGACGTAGCGGATCGCTCCGTGCAGAGGTGAAAAGAAGAATGTGTTGTAGAGCAGGAAGAGCGGCTCCATCTTGCCCATTGCGAGCGCTTTGCGGCGCGTGCTGTCATGCGGAGCCGCACCACGTGCCAGTGCGCGCAGTTCCGCAGCGACAGTACGCGCGAGAAGACACGCTGCAGTCGAATCCGCGGCGACAGGTGCAGGCGGAATAACTCCGGGATCACACGCTCGCACTGCCGCGACGCGCGCCGCGGAGGGAGCTGCGATGGGCCACACCAGCGGAAGTGTGTCGCTGGGCGAAGCGGATGCTCCCTGCTGGCCCAGCGCGATTTGCGCGACGGTGCAGGAAAGAAAAGCAATTCTGCGTAGCATAGTGGATCCCTGGCCTGAGCCCCGTTGAACGCCAATTACTTAATGACGTGCTGCCTCTCGTGCGTTTGCACACCTGGTTTCCGGAAAAACGCCTTGCGGAGAGTCCGTCGCGGAGTCTCTTTCGGGGAACCCCCACGCGTGGCACCGAGCGAATTCGCGCGCGATCTCTTCGCGGAAAAAAGCAGCGATAGCCGAATCTGGGGTTCATCGGGGAATTCCGGGAACCCATCGATGATCGCATCGCTCTGCATGGTGTCTGACATGTCCCTACGTCGCGCCAATGTCAGAACAGCCATGCGAGTCGCGAATGAGCAAGTCGGCAGGTCGTCGCAGTTCGCATTGCAGTTCTGACGATACCGGCGCTCCTCCGGGACATGTCAGACACCATGCAACCGGCTTCGGTCTTCGCCGAAGAGACGCTCCTCGGCATGATCGCGAATCGCACGGGGTTCGCCGACATTCGGCTCAACGCTTAGCGCCCGCTGGAACGCGCGAGCAATCGGCCTTAGCTCCATGCCGCACGAGATGAGCGGGCGTGGTGGCGGATACGTCGTGGAGTCGAGTCGGTATGTCAGAGTTGCCATGCAGCCACTGAAACTCAACGCCTCACAACAAGTCGTGCTGCATGGCAACTCTGACATTGGCTCGACGCAAGGACGTATCCGTCATCACGCCGAGAAACCCGCCACGAGACTTTCCCCAAAATTTCCCAATGAACCCGAATCTGTCGGTGTTGACTGCTTGCGCCGCCGCATATTGTTGTTAGCGTTGACACCACAAGGCGATTCGTTACGGCGCACTTCGAGGTTTTTGACACATGGCGATCGTTAGACTCACAGTGAATGGCCAAGCGCGTAGCGTCGACGTGGATCCCACGACGCCACTCCTGTACGTCCTGCGCAACGATCTCGACCTGACTGGGCCTCGGTTCGGATGTGGGCTCGGTCAGTGTGGCGCCTGCACAGTGATTCTCGGTGGTGCGTCCGTCCGATCGTGCACGATGCCCGTCTCCAGAGCAGAAGGCGCTACCGTGACGACGCTCGAAGGTTTGTCAGCGAACGGCCGCCTTGATCCAGTTCAGCGCGCGTGGATCGAAGAACAGGTGCCGCAATGTGGATTCTGTCAGAACGGTCAGATCATGACGGCGAAAGCGTTGCTCGCACGGAATCCGTCGCCAACCGACGCCGAGATCCGAACGGGGATGGCTGGCGTGTTGTGCCGGTGCATGACTTACTATCGCGTACAGCTGGCAGTGAAACGTGCGGCGGGAATACTCGCGAGCGGGGGAGAAGCGCCTGAGAGCGAGGAGATCACATGACGCTGTTCACTGATGTTCCGAAAATCATCGAGAACGCTCTGCAGCGATCTGAAGGCACATCGCGACGCGACTTCCTCAAAACGTCAGGATTTCTCGTCGTGAGTGTCGGCGCCGCAGCGGCAGTGCCATTCGATTTGCAGCAGGTGCAGCAAGTACGCCCGGGTCCGTATCCCGATCCCAACTTCCGACAGCTCGATACGTGGATCGTCATCCGCGAAGACAACTCGACAACCTTCTACGTGGGAAAGACAGACCTCGGGCAGGGCACCGGCACCGCGTTCCGGCAGATAATGTGCGACGAGCTCGACGTGGCGTACGATCGCACGAGCTGCGTGATGGGGACCACCGACAACACGCCCGATCAGGGCGGATCGGGCGGATCGGATGCCCTCCAGTCGGACGGATATCCGATGCGGCGTGTCGCGGCGGAAGCGCGGCGGGTGCTGCTCGAGATGGCGTCCACGCACTTCGGCGTACCAGTCACTGCTCTCACGGTCCGCGATGGGGTTGTCTCGGTGACAACCAATCCCTCGCAGCAGGTAACATACGGCCAGCTCATTGGCGGCCGCCGGTTCAACGTCACGCTTACGGGGAACAACGCTACGGCCGCGAGTGGAACAGCACGCATCAAGAACGTCGCGGATCTCAAACTGTCCGGACAGTCGCTGCCGCGTTACGACATCCCACCGAAGGTGGACGGCTCGGCGAAGTGGGCGGTCGACGTGAAGCTGCCCGGCATGGTGCACGCGCGAAATGTGAAGCCGCCATTCGCGGGCGCTACGCTCACGAGCGTCGACGAATCCTCAGTCAACCGCCTGCCGGGATTCGTCCGCGTTGTTCGGCACCGAAATTACCTCGCCGTCGTGTTCGAGCGCGAAGAGCAGGCCATTCGAGCGGTCAGTGCGCTCAGGGCCACGTGGCAGCGCCCCGCGAGCGCGCCGTTTCCGACGTCCGAGAGGCTCTTCGACTACATGCGCAGCGCCACGCCGACTGTCAGCTCTCCGACGAGTGTTGTCGGCACGCCTGATGTCGCATTCGGCAGCGCCGCAAGAGTTGTCGAAGCACAGTACGAAGTGCCCTTCCAGGGCCACACATCACTTGGTCCCGCGCACGCGACCGCAGATCCATCGAACGAGCAGATGACGATCTACTCGAACGACATGAAGTCGTACGGTCTGCGCGATGGCGTTGCGCAATTCCTCCAGATGCCGCGCGATCGCGTGCGTGTCGTGTGGATGGAAGGGTCGCAGGCGTACGGGCGCACCGCCGCCGATGATGCGGGGTTCGAGGCGGCCTTCATCGCAAAGGAAATCGGACGTCCCGTGCGCGTGCAATGGATGCGCGACGAGGAGACCGCGTGGGACACCAAGGCTCCGGCATACGTCGTCGCGATGCGCGGGGGGCTCGATGCGCAGGGGAACCTTATCGCGTACGACTTCGAGGCCCGGGCGGCCGATCACAATCATCTTGGTTACAACGAGTACGACACTGTCTTGATCGCGCAGCTCGCCGGCATGCGACGCGCCACGCCGAACCGCGGCGGAGCAGCGACTCCGTCCGACATGTACGTCATCCCCAACCGACGTTCGGCAACGCATGTCGTCGCCCTGCCGCTCGTGTGGGAGACGCCGCTGCGGCCAGGAAACTTGCGCGACCCCAATGGTCCGCAGGTCACCTTCGCGTCCGAGTCGTTCATCGATGAACTCGCGACCGCGGCCGGGGCCGATCCGATCGCGTTCCGGATGAAGCTCCTGACGGCCAGCACCAACGATGACAGTGGATTCAAGCGGGCGCGGTCGATTGCAACGCTCAAGGCGGCGGCCGAAGCATACGGTTGGGAACCACGCGTCTCACCAAAGCCGGTAGGCACCGGCGACATTCTCACGGGCCGCGGCGTTGCTTACACATACCGGAGTCAAACGGTCGTCGCGCAGATCGCCGAAGTGGAAGTGAATCGGCGAACAGGTCGCGTCTGGGTGAAGCGGCTCGTGTGCGCGCACGATTGCGGGCTTGTCATCAATCCAGCGGGCGTCAAAGCGACGACCGAATGCGGCATGCTGCACTCGCTGAGCCGCGCGCTCTACGAGGAAGTGACCTTCGACGCTGAAAAGGTGACCAGCGTCGACTGGGTAACATCTCCGACGCTCAGGCACGCCGATGCGCCCGAGCGCATCGATGTTGTCCTCGTCAACGGCGACCCCAATCCGCAGCGGCCCGATTTGCCCATGTACGGCGCAGGCGAGACCGTCTGCAAGCCGCTCATCGCGGCAGTTGCCAACGCGATTTTCGACGCGACCGGTGTGCGATTGCGGCGTGTTCCCTTCAGGAATGCGCGCGTGCTCGCAGCCCTGAGGGCCGCCGGCGTCTAGCGCGTTCCGCGACCCTCAGGCGTCTATGATTCTGTGCGACCACGAGCTTCGCGAGTGGCCGTGAGGACGGGTGCCGGTGTGGCAACGCTCGCTTGCGCTGCGGCGGTAAATGGCGCACAGATCGCGACGATAATGCGGCAGAGTGCGGACATTGTCACAAGCCTCCGATGCGATACCGCACGACGCTCTGCACATCATTTTGATCTACTTCCGTTCCCCACATACGCGTGCGACTCACCTCGTAAACCGTGATCTTGAGAGGGAGCTTAACACTGCCGACCAGGTTGCCGGAGCGGTCAAGCACGAGATGCGTCTGCGATGAGTCAGTCGCTTGCATCGCAATCCAGACGCTGTTGTCAATGCCGACCTTCATCCAGCGGTATGGCTGGCGGACAGGGGGTATTTGCGCTCGCGCGGTAGCTGCAAACGTCGCGGTCACGGGCGAACCACGACCTTGCAACACCTGCAGACTCGCGCGGAACGCGCTGTCCGCACTCGCGGACGAAATGGGCACACCCCGGAAGGTGATTTCGCGATTGAAGATCGTATCTCCCGTAGGTCGGAGTGCAGTTATGCGGAATCTCCCCCCAGCCCTGTCGGTGAAGCTTGTCCGCAGGAACACGAGCGCCTCTCCACTCGACGATTGGTGCGTCAACACAGTATGACCAAATGGAATCGGATAACGCGTTGGGATTCCTTCGGCGCTGCGGTGTTCAGCGCGCGGAGGTTGCGGCTGCACCGCGACCAGGTTGCGGAATGCCCCCGTTGGAGTAGCAACGAAGAAGCAGAAACCGTCGCACCATTTGCCGCTCGGCGGCGCCGTGGCATTGTGTGACCCACCTGTGAGGTACGAACCATCTGAGTAGATGGCGTAAGGAGATACGGTCAGCAGGTTGAACGCGCGATCTTCTGTCGCCGTGCGCGGAGTGCGAGTGAGGAGCGCAACCTGGCGGAGAAAGCGTCCTTGCGAATTGAACCAGGTGATTTGGCTGGTCTGCGCTTCCGCGCCCCATATCGAGTCACCAACGAATCCAAAGTTGTTTGGCAGCCGATTGAACTCGCCAGGGCCGGCACCGCGAGCACCAACAACTGCTAATCGCTTGCCGAGCGAGTCGAACATGACGTAGCGCATATCCTGGAATTGCGACACGAGCATACGTCCCCCGGCACCCACGCGAATGGCACCGATTGGCGCGAGGTTCTCGGCTATGGCATCGATCCGGAGATCTCGGGTGATTGTCAGTCGCGGCGCTTGTTCCACCTGCGCGACTGAAGCCTGGAGGAACAGTAGCAAAGAAGCTGAGATCAAAGTCAACTCCGGCTGGTTTTGAATACTCGCAAGTTACTTCGGATGCATGAATTCGGAGGACGCCGACGGCTTTAACGTCCATACCGGACAATGCAGCGCAGCGGCAGTGCGGTCAAGATCGCACTAGTGCTTATCAACTTGCGCCGAGGTGAGCAATCCCTTCACGGAGTACACTCGATTCCATGCGCGTGGAGCATACATCAACACAACTTCATACGCGACAGTGCAGGGCACCGGCAGCTTTGCGCCGAGCGGATATGTTGCGGGCGGTCGCACGCTGTTCCGCGTGGAGACCGGGGATATCAGCGATGCTACCGAATCGCTGAAGGCAGCCTATGCCGAACTCCTGTTTGCGGTAAACGCAGGCGAGACAACTGTCACGGACACGCTTGCTCGCAAGACAAATACCGTCGAGAGGGCGACGTTGAGGCGGCCGAATGGTCAGTCAACCGTCCTGCTGCTGCCGCTGCGCCAAAACGCCGCGTTGGCGGTTTCACCAGACGGTGATGAGGTAGCGGTGGTCGAACTGACCGGAGTGACCGGCATTGTTGCGCAAGTGTCGGTTACGAGAACACGCACAGTCGATGGCGTTTCTCAAACGACTCGAATCGGACTTGCCGCGCGGCCGGTACCTTCCGGGCTGGTCGACAGCGTTGTGCGCGATCGTGCCTCGCGCGCGTTCAGACTTGTTGGGCTGGCGCGACCGACATATGCATGACTTGACGCTGAAGGCTGGCCATTATCATATTTGCAAACGCAGATATGAGATCCTCACCTCTCCCTCTCATCGAAGAGCCCAGCGAGCCTTTACGTCTCGCTGATCTGGACCTGTTGTTTCGCGGGTTTGCAGATCCCACCCGTATCCGAATTCTGAACCTGCTCGTGGCCGGGGAACTTTGCGTTTGCGATATCGTCAGCATACTCAAACTCCCGCAGCCGGTCGTGTCTCGACACCTCGCTTACCTGCGTCGAGCCGAACTGGTACAGGTCAATCGTGAATGGAAATTCGCGCATTATTCCCTCGCAAACCCTTCGAGCGCTGTTCACCGGAACCTGATCGCATGCGTGCGATCCTGCTTCATCGGCATCAAGTCGCTGGATCGAGAGCGCATGCGAGCAGAATCGCGTATTCGCGAGCGCAAGAGTGATCCCTGTGGCTGACAGCACCGCCAATTTGCGCATTGCACTTATTTCCGACATCCACAGCAACCTTCCCGCACTGGAAGCAGTTCTCGCAACAATCGACGCGATGCCGGACATCGCGGCCACCTATCACCTGGGCGATCTCGTAGGGTATGCGCCCTGGCCGAATGAAACGGTCGCGCTTCTGCAGGAGCGGGGCATTGAAGGAATCTCCGGCAACTACGACTCGACCGTTGGGACGAACTACAAACATTGCGGCTGCAAGTACGAGGACCCCAAGCAGGAGCAGCTGTCTCACTTTTCCTTCGAATGGACAAAGCAAAACACATCCGATGAAATAAAGAGCGTGCTCGCGGCACTCCCGTTTCGGCTCGACTTGAAGCCTCTCGGTGGTCACGGTTCCAGTCCAACCATCATTCTCGTTCATGGTACGCCGACGATGAACACGGTCTATTGGACGGAAGACCGTCCCGATAATTTTTGTCTGCAAATGGCAACAATCGCCGGTGCGACGAAGGGCGATGTCATTGCGTTTGGTCACACGCATAAGCCGTGGCAGCGAACCATCGAAGGGATTCAGTTTGTGAACACGGGCAGCGTGGGCCGTCCCAAGGACGGCGATTGGCGTGCGGGTTTTGTTGTGATGGAAATCGACGGCAAGAACATCCACAGTGTAATGGTGCGAGTGGAGTACGATGTCGACCGCGTGGTGGCAGGCATTGAGGGGAGCGAACTGCCGGATGATTTGGCCGTGTACCTGAAGACAGGTGGTGCGTGAGGCGCTACATCGCCGAAGTCCTCGGCACTTTTATGCTCGTTGCCGTAGGACCTGGTGCGGTAATGGTGTCCGCAGCGACAGGGGCTTTCGATCACATTGGAATCGCACTCGCATTTGGTCTTGTTATCACTTTTGTAGTCGCTGCCACCGGACATCTCGGAGGCGCGCACATCAATCCTGCCGTGACGATCGCACTCTGGTCTGTGCGGAGATTCAAAACGCGAGATGTAATTCCATATATCGCGTCTCAATGCCTTGGTGCGACGCTCGCGGCGTTTGCGCTGAGATGGATACTGGGACCCGTTGGCAATCTTGGCGCCACCACACCCACCATTCCGATTGAACGCGCATTCGCCGTGGAAGCTGGCTACTCCGCGATCCTTGCGTTTGTCATCATGGGAGTGGCAACTGACAAGCGCGCTGCGACGGGAATTGCTCCTATCGCGATAGGAGCAACGGTGTTTGCCGGCGCGCTCGTCACAGGACCATTGACCGGCGGTTCGTTTAATCCCGCACGAAGTCTCGGACCTGCACTTGCTGGCGGCGGTTGGGCCGCGCACTGGATTTATTGGCTGGCGCCGATCGCCGGCATGCTGGTCGCGGCGCGTCTGTACGACATACTGCGTCCAGCTTCAATGACTGGAGATGCCGGTTGAGTTGCTGTGAAGTCTGATGTTTAATCGCACCGCTGCTGTCACATTGACGTCCGCGCACTGAACGCGTATAGTAACGACCGGTTGAAAGGGAATTCCTATCGCCCGGACGTACCGGTGGCCACGGTCGGTCTGTCATCTAAGGCTTCGGAGTTTCCAAATGCGTTTCGACTTCTTGCGACGTGTCGTCAGCCGACGCACAGCGATCGTCTGTCTCATTGCGCTCGCCTGCAGCGGCGGCGATGATCCCACAGGGCCTGACAACGCGGGCTCGGCTGCCGTCGGTAGCATCACGGTTTCTGCCGGCAACAATCAGAGCGTAGGTCCCGGCGAAGTCGTACCAGTACGCCCGGTGCTCAAGGTCCTGAGCGATCGCGATCGCCCGCTCCAGGGCGCCACCGTCGCGTTCGCGATCGAGAACGGCGGGACGCTCGACGCCGCATCGGTTACCACCGACGCCAACGGTGAAGCCATACTGCCTCGCTGGGGCGCGCCGCTGATTGTTGGCGAGTTCGCGGTCAACGCGACGGCAACCGGATCGGGCGGGTCGTCCAGGTCAGCGCGCATCGCGGCATCGGTGACCGACAATCAGGTGCAATCGGTGACGCAGGCGATTCCCGCCACCGGCGGGACGATGACGATACCCGCCAACGTCCCGCCGCTTGGTGGACTGCAGATCCAGGTACCGGGGGGATCATTCCCAGGATCGACGACATTCAGCATCGCATACGGCGCTGCACCTCCTCTTCCATCGCACCTGACTTTGGCATCGCCTCTGATCGGGATTGCGGCAGGCTCTATCGTTGCCGATTCGATTATCTACCTCACGATCCCCTCGACGCAGACAGTGGGAACGGGACAGGTTTTGCGCGCATTCGTGCTCGCGACGGACAACACATTGATCCCGATGTCGACGTACCAATCGACGACGTCGTCGATCACCGTTGGCATAACTGATTTCCGCCCACAGACCAGCGGCGGGGTCTCGCTAAGCCTTGGTTCCTCCGTGTCGGCTGCGGCGAAGGTGGCGCCTGCCGTCTCGGTGAACTGGGGGGTCCGGATCCTCATCGCGTTGTGGACGGTGCCAACGACCGGCGTTTTTAGTTCCGGGTTCGTGATGGGCACAAACAACTTGGCGTTCGCGAACTACGGTTCATTCGCACATCCGGGAGGGTTCTGCGCGGGCTCCACCTTTGCTGCGGGAGGTTGGTATCTGCGCTCCCCGCCAGCGCGCCAGAAGTATCCTCCATTGATGACCCCAGCGGAGACTGGGGACTGGTTTCTGGCCGATCAGCTGAATCCCGCAATTCGTCTCGCCAATGAGTTACAGAAGACCTATGGCCCGGTCAACAATAGTATCACCCAGTGGAAGTACGATCGGCTGGTGCAGAACGACCGCGAGGTATGGGCGAACGTGCTTTTCCAACTCGCCTACGGAGGGAGACCCGTCTATGTCACCGTCTGGACGGCGAACAAAGCGGCAGGCCATGCGATCCTCGCCTACAAGGCCGATGCCGCGACTGGCCAGATCTTCATTTCCGATCCGAACTATCCGGAGGACGCCACCCGAACAATGCAGTGGCATCGAGGAACTGGCACCTGGGACCCGTTCATGGCGAGTCCCAATCGTACGGCGCCGAATAATACCCCGTATGTCCTGTTCGCCGACGCAACGTACCTGTTCCACGAAGAGAGCGCAGGAATCTCGGGCATCATCAACGCGTACACCGCCAACGGATTAATCGCGTCCTATCCGCGGGCCCAAGGAACGGTCACGCTGAAGTCCGGCACGGTCGTGTCCATCAATGGGGAGACACCCACGTTTGACGTGCAGAGCCGGGACAATCCCCTCCGTCCAACATTCAGCGACATTGGCAACGGCGTTTACCATAGCATCAACGTGACCAACGGCTCGGCGACTCCTGGCGCCGGCCTCGCCATAACCAGCGCTACCGTCCTCACCGTTCCGCTCAAGTCAGGCCAGAACAAGATCGTGGTCGTCCTGTGGAAGGGCGTGGGAGCGGCCGCGAAGTGGTTTGACGCGAAAGTCCTGACCGTCAACCGCGCACAACCAAAGCTCCAGTTCTCCACCCAGCCATCAAATGCCAATGAAGGCGCATCGCTTGGTTCAGTGAAGATCGCGTTGGTGGATGAAGACGGTGGCGCGGTCAATGAGGCCAAGAGCCTCACGGTCACGCTGGAAGGCGGCACTGCGGGCGCGGTCCTCAGCGGCGGCGGCGCGGTCACGACTCTCGCCGCCGATGGCACGGTCACCCTGTCGGGCCTTTCGGTTAACAAGGCCGGCACCGGATATACTCTGAAGGTGACCGGTGCCCTGCTGCAACCGGTTTCCAGCGCCTCGTTCAACATCGCTGGCGGCAATGCATCGTTCACTGGCCGCGTGATGCACGCCGTTACGACCAACGGACTCGCTGGCGCAACGATCGTGGCGACCCTGGTGGACGGGAGCAGCTCCGGGAGTACCACCAGCAGTGGCAGCGGTGACTGGGCTATCACTGGATTGTCTGAAGGCACGTACACGATCGTCGCTTCTCTGACCGGATTCGTGAGCACGTCAGCGCAAAGCCAGGTACTAACGGCGCCGACGACGATCGTCGAGCCGATTCCGCTTGTGCCTAGCGGCACTCCTGGCGGCGTGTTCGGCAATATCCGGAATGCGATCAATTCACAACTCGTTACGTCACTGACGACCGTCGAGGCGCGTTCGGGGATGAACGCTACCACCGGTGCGGTCGTGTTTTCGCAGAACACGTCGACGGGCAGTTACGCGTTGGCTAACCTGCCGGCAGGTGTGTATACGCTCGTCGCGACGAACCCGGCGTTCTCACCGGCCAGCCGTACGGGTGTCGTAGTTGGCGGTGGAGGAGTGATACAGGGTCCCGATCTCGTGATGAACCCGCTCGCCGGCGGTGCGGCCGCCCGTGTCGTGCTCTCGTGGGGGTCGACGCCGAGCGACCTTGATTCGCACCTGACCGGGCCACTCGCTGCCGGCCGGTTCTGGACCTACTTCTCGGCTCCCGGGAACTGCTTCGGCGTGCCGTGGGCCTGCCTCGACGTCGACGACACGAACGGCAATGGTCCCGAGACGATGTCGATTATGCAGATCACGCCAGGAGTCTACCGGTACTACGTCTACGATTTCTCCAACCGGTTCAATGGCGCCTCTACGGCGCTCCGGAATTCCGGCGCCAAGGTGGAGTTCTATGTGGGAGCGACTCTGCTGCGAACATTCTTCGTCCCGGGGTCTGCCGGCAACGCCTGGGCGGTCTTCGAATGGGACGGCACAACGCTCACGGTGCTCAATCAGATCTTCGTCATCAACGGCACGCCACAGCCGGCGCTCATCGTGAATCCGCCGCTGGTGCCAACCATGATGGAGGAATTGCAACGGCTGTCGCAGTTGCCGCCGAAACCGCCGCGCTAAGGCCGATAACTCAGCCCGAAGCTGAGGGAGTCACTTGAGGCGACCAGTAGTATCAGCACTGCGAGCTTCGTAAGAAGTGACGTCCGCGTCGTGCTTGAGTACGTAGCCAATTTCATCGATTCCCTCGAGAAGGCACATCTTCGCGAAGGAGTCGATCGGAAAGGTCACCGTTGGTCCATTCTCGATCGCAAGGGTCTGTTCCTTCAGGTCTACTACAACGTTGACGCCCGTCGTCAATTGTGCGTGGACCGCGGAATCCACTACGACCGGAAGCAATCCGTTCTTCAGGCTGTTCTGTTGGAAAATGTCCGCGAAGCCGGTCGACACGATTGCCAGGAAGCCAGAATCCTTCAAGGCCCAGACGGCGTGCTCGCGCGAGCTGCCGCACCCGAAGTTGTGCCCGGCAACAAGCACGCTGCGTCCTCTTTCGGGCCGGAGCTCGGGACGATCCGCGAAAAGGTGCGCGCCAATGCCTTCCTTATCAGTGACCTTCAGAAAACGCGCGGGGATAATCTGGTCCGTATCAATATTGTCCCGCGCAATGACCGCGACGGCTGACTCGATCCTCATTGCCTGCTCCCCCCCCCAAAAGATCGAGCGTCGGCAATGCGTCCCTCTATCGCGCTGGCAGCCGCAGTCAAAGGGGATGCAAGCAGGGTACGAGCACCCTTTCCCTGTCGTCCCTCGAAATTCCTGTTGCTGGTGCTCACGCACATCTTGCCTGTCGGGACGGCATCACCGTTCATCGCAATACACATGCTGCATCCCGATTCGCGCCACTCGGCGCCTGCATCCTTGAAGATGCGATCGAGTCCCTCGGATTCAGCCTGGCGCTTTACCTCGTGCGAACCGGGGACGACAAGCACGCGAACGCCATCGGCAATATGCCGGCCGCGCATAACGCCCGCTGCTTCTCGCAGATCAGAGATGCGGCCGTTTGTGCAGCTTCCTATGAAAACAACGTTGATTGGGTGACCCAGCAGCCTCTGACCCGGCTCCAGCCCCATGTATGTGAGCGCTGCCTCATCTTCTCGAGTGGTTGGTGCCGGAACGTGACCGGTCAGCGCAATGGCCATCCCGGGATTTGTTCCGTACGTGATCATTGGCTCGAGCGCTGCTGCGTCGACATCGACGCTACTGTCGTAGTGCGCTTCTTCGTCGCTGGGAAGTTGCCTCCATTGCTGTACGGCTTCATCCCATGCTCTCCCTTTCGGGGCGAACTCGCGCCCAGCCACGTACTGCAAGGTTTCGTCGTCTGGTGCGATCAGCCCCGCTCGCGCACCGCCCTCGATTGACATGTTGCACACCGTCATCCGCTCTTCCATGCTGAGTGCGCGGATCGCTGATCCGGTGTACTCGAAGACATGACCAGCTCCTCCGCCGGTTCCAATTCTGCCTATGAGCGCGAGGATCATGTCCTTTGCAGTAACGCCGTGCGGCAATCGTCCGGAGAAATTCACGCGGTAGTTCTTCGACTTTCGTTGCAGCAGGCACTGCGTGGCCAACACCATCTCAACTTCGCTGGTGCCAATGCCATGAGCGAGCGCGCCAAATGCTCCGTGCGTTGATGTATGACTGTCGCCACACACAATCGTTCGCCCCGGCTGAGTGATGCCAAGTTCAGGACCAATCACGTGAACGATGCCTTGCCGGGTGCTCTCGAGATCATAGAGCTGGATTCCGAATTCCCTGCAATTGTCCGCCAGCGTGCGCACCTGCTGTACCGCGGCCGTATCGAATCCGGCGAGAGAACGGCTCGTCGTCGGAATTGAATGATCAACGGTCGCGAATGTCCGGTCGGTGCGCCTCACTTTGAGTCCGCGTGCTCGCAAACCCGTGAATGCCTGAGGTGTCGTAACCTCGTGAATCAGATGTACATCCACGTAGATAACGGCTGGTGCATCGGTTTCGGGGACGACAACGTGCGCGTCCCAGATTTTGTCATAGAGTGTCTTCTGCATCAGCAATCCGTCATTTGGGTCTCATGCTCGAGCCTCATACAGTCGCCGTGCTTTCGCGAAAGGTCCGGCACACAAGGCTGCCCATCTCACTCGTGCTGACAATCCGTTCATTCGTTGGTGCCGTACGTCCGCGTGATGCGATGTCCGGCGTGCGATAACCCCGACTGAGCACCTCCCCAATGGAATTGTGCAGACGCGACGCCTCTTCATGCAATGAAAGCGAGTGCTGGAGGAGCATGACGACGGAGCAAATCGCACCAAGCGGGTTGGCAATGCCTTTTCCCGCGATGTCTGGTGCCGAGCCATGCACGGGCTCAAACAAACCGACTTTTCCGCCGACGCTTGCGGATGGCAGCAGCCCCAGACTTCCAGCCAGCATGGATGCTTCATCGCTCAGTATGTCGCCGAACATGTTGCTGGTGACGATGACGTCGAACTGGGAAGGCCGCGCGATCAACTGCATGGCGCAGTTGTCCACGTACATATTCTGAAGGGTGACGTCCGGAAACTCGTCTGCTACCTGCCTGCAGGTCTCTCGCCACAGAACTGACGATTCGAGTACATTGGCTTTGTCGACGGACGTCACGCTGCCGCGGCGCCGGCGCGCAAGCTCAAACGCTGTAATCGCGATACGCCTCACTTCCTCCCGGCTGTAAACCTCGGTGTTAAACGCCACATCATCCGCGAGCCCGCGCGGCTTTCCGAAGTAGATGCCGCCGAGCAGCTCGCGCACGATGATCAGATCAATTCCGCGAACCAGCTCCGGACGCAGCGGAGAGCTGTCGACAAGCGCATCGAATACCGCGACGGGGCGGAGATTGGCGTAGTTGCCAAGCTGCGTTCGAAGATCGAGAAGGCCGTTCTCGCACTTCTTCCCTGGAGGAAGGTGGTCGTATCTGGGATCTCCCACTGCACCCAGAAATACAGCGTCGGCGTTAAGACAAATGTCGACTGTCGCGGCCGGCAGTGGTTCGCCATGGCGCTCGATTGCGACGCCGCCGATATCCGCTTCAAGAAACTCAAACTCGTGATTGTGCTCTTCCGCGACGACATCCATGACCCGGCGTGCTTCGCGCAGCACGTCCGATCCGACGCCATCACCTGGCAGCGAGGCTATGACGGCTTTCATGTATTCTGATCAAGTCGTGATCTTCGGGGGCTTTTTTCTGGTCGGCGAGGATGAGAAATCCGGCATACGCCAGCTCCAGTTCATCGCGGTTGAGATCGTAGCCAAGCTCGCGATATCTCGCGGCCAGTGCATGTCGCCCGGAATGTTTACCAAGCACCATTCTGCTGCATGGTACTCCAACTCGCTCGGGTGACATGATCTCGTAGGTGACGGCGTTCTTCAACATGCCGTCCTGATGTATGCCAGCTTCGTGAGCAAATGCATTCGCGCCGACTATGGCCTTGTTGGGTTGCACCGCTTTGCCCGTGATTTCGCAAAGCAGCTGACTGGTGCGATACAGCTCTTCTGTTTTCACACCCGTTTCGACGTTGTAGTACCGTTTCCTGGTGTCCAGCGCCATGACTACTTCTTCGAGCGCCGCATTGCCGGCACGCTCTCCTATTCCGTTGATGGCGCACTCCACCTGCCTGGCACCGTTTTCAATCGCCGCAAGACTGTTGGCAACCGCAAGTCCCAGATCATCGTGGCAATGCGTACTGATAGTAATGCGATCCGAAATTGCGAGCCGCTCACGCAGTGTTCGAATCAGCTGCCCATACTCGGCCGGAGTCTGGTATCCAACGGTGTCCGGCACGTTGACGGTGGTGGCGCCCGCTTCGATCACGGCGTCGAATACAGTACAGAGGAAGTTGATCTCCGTGCGGCCCGCATCTTCAGCCGAAAACTCGACCTCGTCGCAATAAGTACGAGCTTGTTGGACGGCGGCAACCGCGCGGTCGAGGGCCTGTCCGCGGGACATGCCGAGTTTGTACTTCAGATGGATGTCGCTGGTTGCGAGAAAGGTGTGAATGCGTGGATGTGCGGCGCCCTGGAGCGCTTCCCAGCACCTGTCGATATCCTGGGGAACCGCTCTGGCCAGTCCGGCTACAGTAGCGCCTTTGATTTCCGCCGCGATCAGTTTCACCGCCTGGAAATCCCCCTCTGATGCGACGGGAAAACCGGCCTCGATGATATCGACCTGAAGGCGCTCGAGCTGGCGGGCCATCCGCAGCTTTTCTTCAACGTTCATGCTGAAACCGGGAGACTGCTCCCCGTCTCTGAGGGTTGTGTCGAAAATGATGATCCGATCCATCAGGTCTCCTTTCGTCGATCATGGCGTGAATGTGCCACCGACATTTCATCGCGCGCGCTCTCTCCGATTATTCCCTGAAGAAAAAGCCGTTGAAACGTTCTCGATATGTCCGCGCGTGATTTCTTGCCGCGCGGGGAATACCACTGGTAGGTCCAGTTGAGCATACCGAGCAGCGCGAAGGCCGCGAGCTTTGGGTCCACACCCTTCACGTGGTACTTGCGCAGCACATTGGAAATCACAGCGGTTGTCGTGCGCACGTAATCCTTCTTACGCCGGTTGAGTTTCTTCCGGTCGGCCGGGGAAAGCGTCCTGCATTCGTGCAGCAATCCGGTCACTTCAAGATTCCGCTCTTCGAGAACGAGGCGAAGGTGCAGCTCGATCATCGTGGTGAGCCGCTCGAGTGGATCGGAAATGGACTCAATCGGCTTCGTGACAAAGAACTCAGTGAGGTCGAGCCCGGAATCGAGAATCGTGTAGAGGAGGCTTTCCTTGCTGGAGATGTGATGGTAGAGGCCGGCCTTTGTGAGCCCAGCGGCGCTGGCAACGTCGCTCATGGACGTATTGTCGTAACCACGGCGATGGAAGACTTCAGCCGCGACCTTGTAGACCCGGTCACGAGTACGCGGGTTAGTGACGCGATTGTGTTTTGTTATGGTTTGCATTACAGACTCCATGAGACTTACCGACCGGTCGGTAGGGTACCGCATCGCGCAGCGCCGCGCAAGGTGTCCACACTCTTCGCCTTGAGATAAACGACGCTTCAAGGAACAGCGCTTCGGAGGAGAGCGCCGCAAAGAACCGCGCTTCAGGGAACAGCGCTTGCCCGACACGGCGCTGCAGGGAACGACGCTTTGAAGAGGTGAGCTTTGCCAGGCGGCGCCTCAATTCCGGCGCACCACCCCGCAAGCGCCGTTCCTCGCAGCGCAGTATTCAGCAGCGCAGTGTCGCGCAAGCGCCGTTCCTTGAAGCGCAGTTCCTTGAAGCGCGGTTCCTCGAGGCGCTGTTCCCTGAAGCGCCGTTTGTCGGCAAGTCCGTTCCATTAAACCCCGTTGCCACCGTTGTGTAGTCAATTCACATGTATCTATGTTGTGATGGGGTCTTTGTGGACACATGCACGCGATTCGTTCGCCGAGGAGTGCGAAATGAACTTCCGATTGTGGTCCTCTGCAGTTTGCCGCGCTTTGTCGTCGACGCTCGGTCGGATTGGTGCCGCCGCGCTGCTCGCTCCGCTCTCCGCTCCATTGGTGGCACAGAATGCGCCAACCGTGGCCATCCAGCCCACACCGTCATGTGCGCGCTGCGCTATCCGCTTGGACAAAGAGGTAACCCTCGGCGACCTCGATGGACCTGGTTCGTTTGTCGATTACGGCCTTCCCGCCAAACGTGACAGCCGCGGGCGCTACCTCGTTCTGGACGGCCGCGAGCCGCTGCCACTGTTGTTTGATAGCGCGGGGAAGTTCATTGCTGCGATTGGCCGGCAAGGCCAGGGGCCGGGCGAAATTAGAAGGGCTTTCTACGCCTTCTTCGGTCGCGGCGACTCGATCCTGATCCCCGAGCAGAATTTTCTAACGGTCTATAGTCCGAGCCTCACCTTCGTGCGCAAGGTTCAAACGAATGCGTTGGGGAGCCAGTATTCAGTGCTCCCTGACGGCAATCTGTTTTTGCTCGGTAGTGTGAGGACGCCGGCGGGCGACAGCATACGATTCCACATTCTCTCGACTTCGGGCACCCACTTTCGCTCATTTGTGAGAGTGCCTCCGCGCCCTGTGAGGGCCCCTGGTGCGCCGGTGCGCAACGCCCTCACGAGCTACGCCCTGTCCAACACATCCGGCCAGTTCTGGACATTCACCAATCTCGATTACCGCTTCACACTCAATGACAGTCTCGGAGAGCCCAAACGCGTTTGGGAAGGCTCCGCAGCGTGGTTCGCCGAGAACGAAAAAAAAGGGGAATTGCCCATCATTGGCGCGGTACGGGAGGATAGCCGGAGGGTTCTTTGGGTGCTCGGCAGAACCCGCGTACCCGGCTGGCGCGAGCGCATGCCAAAACCGGATGCAGATGGCAACATCTTTCCCACAGGAAATCCCTTCGCCGACACGGAGGGTGTGCTTGATGCAATAGACCTGGACACAGGCGCGATCATCGCATCGCTTCGAATTCCCTCCATGGTGCAGGGTTTTGTCGACGATCAGCGGATCGCTATCCTGACGGAAACCGCCGCTGGAATCCCGAGAACCGAAATCTGGCGGTTCAGTTTGAGCGGCTTCTCGCGATAGTTATGCCACTCTCCCGAATCGGTGCGGCGGCGTTGTTTGCGGCCGCGTGCAGCGCTGGTAGTGATCGCACAGCAGCAGGAACCAGTTCGCGCGTGGTAGCACGTGATACCGTGATAATCGATGCTACCACGCCCTCGTGTGCCCAATGTTCACTCGAAGTGGTGGACTCGGTGCGCCTCGGCGCGGTGAATGACAGCGAGATCCCGCAGCTTGTGCCGAAATACATCCTGCGTGACGCGCGCGGAACGCATTACCTCGTTTTTGATGGATGGGTCAACAAGCCGGTTCTGCGATACGACTCGCTAGGGAAGTTCGTCGGAAAACTGGGCGAATACGGTGAGGGACCCGGAGAATATCAAATGACTTCTGGTGTGATGATCGGGCCCGGCGATTCAGTGTTCGTGAGCGCCAAACATCTGCAGGTTTTTACCGCGGATGGGAGCTACGGTCGCACGCTCGAAGGCGACAGGCGCACGTTGCTGGGCCCCGTGCCGGATGGTTCCGGTGATGTCTACTCCTTCGTGAACGCTCCTGCGATGTCACTGCGCAATATACCTGCGAGTCTCGCGGAGCGTTACGGAACTGCGCCACAGGTATTTCGTGTCGCACCGGATGGAACCGTGAGGGACAGCTTTCCCATCTTTTCGATACGCGCAGGAGCAAACAGGCCAGTGAGTGGCTGGAACGAATGGCGAGTGGATTCGCGGCCAGTGCTTGCCCCCGATGGAACCATCTGGACTGTTCTGAACCACCGTCTCGAACAACATGCTCCGGACGGAACGCGCAAACGCCTCATCGGTGTAACGCTGCCGGATGGATTGCGACCCATAATGACTGCAGCAGAGGCAGACTCGCTGATGCAGATCGCACGCGCATCGTCTCCTGCGCCCAGGCAGCCGGCTCCTCGTGCGCTCGCTGGCTCACTCCAGATTGATGAAGAGGGACTGCTCTGGTTCGTTCGTTTTGTGCGCGCTCCGGGTGCCGATACGATCAAGATAAAGATGGATTATCTGGCTCCCAACGAGGCACCGCAGGAGGGAACAATTCCGGCGAACACACAGGACCGATTGTTTCACACCATTGTCGGGGTGATCGATCCTGTGCGTGGCGAATTGATCGCGCAAGCCACGCTTCCATTCAACGCGCTCATGGTGCGCCCCGGTTTCATAGGCAGGCTGCGCGCCGACGACATGGATCGTTACCTGGTTGATGTGTACAGGCTGTCGCTGCGCAGGTGAAACCGCGCGGGACGCCGCCCTCCCATCATCATGCTTGACGTTCGCCCGCCGGGCTGTATGATTTGCCGCGTAGTTCCTAGTCAAACCCAAAACAAAAGGCCATTCGCCATGGAACCCGCGACTCCTCAGCCCGGTGCCCCGTCCGCTTACGCTACTGAAGACAAAACTGTCGCCATTCTCAGCTACATCACGTTGTTTGGCTTCATCGTCGCCATTGTCATCCACAGCAGCAAGAAAACGAAACTCGGCGCGTTTCATCTGCGCCAAACGCTCGGCTTTTTCCTTACGGGCATCGCCGTTGTGATCAGTCAAGTCATCCTCGCTTTCATCCCGATCCTTGGCTGGATAGCGATCCTCGCCTTGTGGTGTTCGATGCTGGCTCTCTGGGTCATGGGTCTCATCGCCGCGATCAATGGACAGATGAAACCCATGCCGGTCGTCGGTCCGCTGTACCAGCAATGGTTTGGCAATACGTTTGACTGAACCGCACGCGGTCGAGATGCACTATCTCATGCCAGTGTTGCCCGGCTTTCGAGGGTGGGCAAGAGACTAACGGACCGTAACGGTTAAGTTCAGGCGTGCTGGTGTTTATGATTGTGAAGTGCTAGCCCTGGAACCCCAGGGCTAGCGCAATGCGAGCCTGCGGCGCGTCAAGCGTGAGGAAAGAAATGGATTCGGGACTGGCTGCGACGTACAGGGCAGCAGCAAGATGCCAACAGTCCGCGCCTCGCAGGTAGCCATGTTCCAGAACGAGCGCGATCTCAGGATTCAATGGTCTCTCCGGGAGAACAAGGGAGAGCCGCGCCAGTAGGTCCTCGTCCGGCTTTGCTCTCTCCCGCTGATGCGCCGCACGGAATTCCGCAACGAGAAGGTTCGTGCTGACGATTGTTTCGAATGTTCTGAGCCTCGCGGCGAGACGACGCGCACCTGGCTCACCGAAGGCGATGCCGAGCAGGAACGATGTGTCGACGTATGCGACACTCATTAGTCGCGCGATGCGATGAAACGTTTTAGCGCGCCGGGTCGTTTGCGACCAACCTTTGCCGGGAGGTCGGGTGAAGTGGCAGGGGAGATGATTCCGCGTTCCCTCAGATCTGCGATTCTTTGGTTGATGCCGGGTGACGCAGGTGATATTGCCCGGAGTTCCACCGCGGGTTCTCCGTGCACGGTGATCACCACGCGGCGTCCATCCCGGACCTGGCGTACCAGAGCGGATAGCCGGGCCTTGGCTTCATAGAGGGAATAGGTGTCTTTCATCCATCTACCCTAGCCAATATGGTCTGACTAGTCAAGCCCTCGCTGCCGTGCGGTCGCCCGACACGTTCACTTTCACGACGTTCGCCTTCACGTTGTCAATTTCACGTCGTCAGCTTTCACGCCGTCGGCATGGCAATTGCGCTACCCCTGCGTATTCATCACTCGCTGCGGGCACGTTCATTTCGTGCCCTGCTGTGCTCGACTCGTTCGTGTCCAGACTTGCTCGAGAAGCAAATCGTTGTACTCCTCCATGGACATGAGGATGTTGCAATGCGCCCTGCCGTGTTCGTCTCGACCATCAATTATGGAGTTCCACTGCAGAATCGCTCCCAGCAGCGCAGCAACATCCCTCGCTCGGTGGTCGCGTTCGCAGCGTCAGCGATGCTTGCGATGATCGCGGCATGCGCCGATGCCAAGCGCACTGGTATCGTCGATCCCGATGGAGCCCTTTCTGCGCAAGGACCGTCAAACCCGGCGAGCGTCGCCACAGGGAAAACAATCTTTCGCTTCGATACATTCGGCGACGAAACATTCTGGACGGACACACTTCGGATGCATGAGGTGATTCGTACCGCGGTCACTCCGATGGGAGCGCTGGCTCTGGGTCTCAAGGTTGACGTTGACGCCCTGCCCGCCGCGGTAAAGACTGGAATTCAAGACGGGACCATCAGCCTCACATCTGCTGCCACTACGGTCACGCTTCTGAAACTCGGCGCTGTGGTTGGTGTGATCGGGGAGGTCGATGAGAACAACATTCTCAACCGCGTCGGCATCACCTGCGCGCTCTGCCACTCAACGGTGGACGATTCATTCATTCCTGGAGTCGGCTCGCGCCTCGATGGCTGGCCCAACAGGGACTTGGACGTTGGCAAGATTATCGCTTCGTCGCCGGCACTCACTCCGGCGCAGGTTGCGGTCTACACTTCGTGGGGACCGGGAATGTACGACCCACGCTTCAACCGCGACGGCCTGAACATTCCTGTTGTCATTCCTCCCGCGTTCGGATTGCGGCATGTGAAACGCGAACTCTACACCGGCGACGACGTTGTTTCGTACTGGAACGCGTATGTTGCCATCACGCAGATGCATGGTCACGGTCAGTTCGTCGACCCGCGCATCGGTGTGAATGTCAGCAACCCACCCGATCTCGTTTCATCAAAGCTGGATGCGCTGCGAGCGTATCAGTTCAGCATCGGCGCACCCGCAGCTCGCGCAAGCACCTTTGATGCCGCGGCGGCCAAGCGCGGCGAGACTGTTTTCAGAGGCGCCGGCGGATGTGCCGGTTGTCATTTTGGAGTGGCGCTGTCTGATATCAACGCGAACAAGCTGCACACGCCCGGCGAGGTCGGACAGGATGCGGACTACGCGATGCGCAGTGTAACGAAGCTTTATCGCACAACTCCGCTGCGCGGATTATGGAATCCTCCGCAGCTCAGGGGGCCCTATTTCCATGATGGAAGTGCTGCGACCCTGGAGGATGTGGTGACGCACTACGTTCAACTGTTCGATCTTACTCTTACAACACGGCAACGAATGGATCTGGTCGAGTATTTGAAGACGCTATAGCAGTAGGTCATTATCGTCATTCCGGCGAAAGCCGGAATCCATCTTCTCAACATGGATTCCGGCTTTCGCCGGAATGACGAGACGTGAGGGAGCGAACGATCGTTGGCTCGCGTTACTTCGGCGTAACCCGAAACAGCCCACCAGTACTCGTGTTCTCGATCAGCCACACAGCGCCATCCGGACCAATCGCAACGTCGCGAATGCCGTGGCCGACGCTCCAGCGTTCGGCCGTGGTGGCTCCGCCTTTGCCATCGAATGTGATGCGGCTCAGCGATCTCGTTCCCATACCGCCAATAAGAGCTGAGCCCTGCCACTGCGGAAACATCGCACCCTTATAGAAGGTGAGACTTCCCGGTGCGATGACAGGTGTCCAGTAGATGACCGGCTTGACAAGATCGGGTCGCGTGTCCGGACTTGGTATCGGCACGCCGCTGTAGTTGGTGGCGTAGGAGACGAGCGGCCAACCGTAGTTCTTGCCAGGCTCGATAAGATTCAGTTCGTCGCCGCCCCTCGGCCCATGTTCAAGCTCCCACAGCCGGCCATCCGGCGCGAACGCCAGACCGTAGGGCGTGCGATGACCGGTGCTCCACGTTTCTGCCTGAGTCAGGTTCGGCCCAGGGAACTCGTAGGCGCTGACCACCGGTGCCGTCTTGGCCACTTCTGTATCGCGCGGCGGCGCGATCACCGGCACGCTCGCAGCACCGGTTTTTCCAGCCATCGGATTTCCCGGCGCTGGCTTGCCATCGAGTGTGAGGCGCAGGATTTTGCCCAGCGGGTTATCGGGATCCTGCGCGGGCGTCATGCGCTGCCTGTCGCCGACTGTCAGGAAGAGATACTGGCCATCGGGTGAGAAGGCGACCGCCGCACCGAATTGTCCGCCTTGACCCCGTGCGCCGTCCCGCCATATGACCTGGAGTCCTTCGAGACTTGCGACGCCGTCCGCGATCGACAGCTGCGCGCGCGCGAGTGCGAGGCTCGACCCGCCTTCGCCCGGTTCCGAATATGAGAGGTAAACATTGCGATCGGTGGCGTGTTTGGGTGACGCGTACACGCCCAGCATGCCACCCTGGCCTCGTGCAAGAACGGGGGGCACATTCGCGACCGGCGTCTTCGCGCCCTCCTGGGTCACGAGCCAGAGCGGACCGACTTTCTCCGTGATGAGCATGCGTCCATCCGGCAGGAACGCGATGCGCCATGGCTGGATGAATGTCGCCACCTGAGTGATGGTGAACGGCAGGTTCGGGTCGGATTGTTGCGTACCGGCATTAACCTGCGCGTACGCCGCAGTCGAGATGAAAGTCAGAAACAGCACGGTGCTCACGAACGCCTTCATTGGAATCCCCTCTTGTATATGTTCGGTAAGTGAAGTTTACGCGATCAGCATGAAGCATGCGCGCATGGCGTGACCGGAGCGTTTCCGAATCTACCCGCAAACTGCTATCCAGTCGCTCCCCGGTGCAACCGGTATAGCCGCACCTGCGGAACCGACTCTATCGGATGAAGATACTTGCCCAGTATGTAGTCAGAACCGATTTCAAGAACCTGGAAATAATTGGGCAGCAAAACGGTGGCGATCAGCTTGCCGCTCCTTGAGACGATAGTCCACTTCACCCGTTCCGAGCCAGCTCTGGGATAGTCCTGCACCCAGAGCAATTCGGCCGAGTCTGTAATGAGCTCCGCGTATGGCGGCAGTGAGTCGGGAAAGGGATGTGTGGCAAAATTGCGCTCGACGCTGGCACGTCTGTCTGCGGGCGTGGTCGCGAGCTCGATTGCCTTGAGAGATTCGATGTCGGCTGGCGTCACTGCGCCTGGGCTTACAGGCACCGCGATGGTGTCGACTGAATAGTCGACAAGTGAGATCGCAAAAACCTCAGGCCTTTCAGCGGTACCGACGTACAGTCTATCGGATGTCATCGCGATCGAAGTTTGTTTTCCCAGCATGCGGGGCGAGCTGCCACCATCGTGTACGGCGCGTTCCGAACCGGGGAAGCTGTCGAGTGTTGCGAGTACTACCGAATCCATGCCGCTCAACCAGAATGGAGCCTTGGAGCGCACAGCAAGCACTTCGTTTTCTTTAAGCTTGGGGTGCGTCAGGTCCCATCCATAATGCGCGAACTTTCCTGCAACATTGCAGACGGACGAATATGGAGTTTGCGAACCGGGTGCCTGTGCGCCCGCTCCGAAATGGAAGTTGCGGACGAACGTCCCGTCGAGTGCAAACACCGATTGGCGATAGCCAGAAATGTCGTACAACACGAGCGAGTCACCGCAGCGCCAGAAATATGCGGGGTAGCTGAATTCGCCGGGCCCTTTCCCAGGCCGGCCAGTGCCGTGCAACCGATTCCCTTTGTCGTCGTAGACGATCAGCGTGAACTCCTTTTGCCGGTCAGCCACGATGATTTTTCCATCGGGAAGGCGCGTTGCACCGATAACTACGCTGAACAACTTTGTGGTGTCGTTGCTGGCGTCACCAAGTGTGAGAAACGGTGCGGAATCAACGCTCCACGCTGCGGATCCTGGAAATGCCAAAGAGGACGCAGACGAAGCCGCGCTGTGATCGGGCGATTGGCACGCGCAGATCGTCGCGATGGCGAGCAAGGTGGAGGGACGGCGCCGCATGCCTGATGGTATTCCATGACGCCCCCTGATGCCAGTGTGCACACTCCATATGGCGTGCATGGGCGCGGTGGTGAATGCAAATGCGCAGCTAATTTCTGAGTCTCGCCTAATTCTTCGCAGCTTCCGTGTCGCGCTCCACCACTCCTCGCTTCTGAAGAATGCGCGCAATTTCATAACACAGCAGCGCCCACACCAGCCCACCCGCCCATCCCGCAAGAACATCCGTCGGCCAGTGCACACCCAGATACAGACGGCTGAGCCCTATGAGGAATGTGAGGATGGACGCAAGCACGAAGAAGTACGCTTTCAGAAAGCGCTCCTTCACCAGCCGCATAAGGAGAGTGCCGAGTGTGAGGTAGACCACGGCCGACATCATTGCGTGCCCGCTCGGGAAGCTCTTGTTCCGTATGATCGTAGCGGGTTCGAAAATGGTGGGTCGCTCGCGACCAATTATCTCCTTGAGGTTCGCACTGATCAGGAAACCACCGGCGATCGCAGCGAGCACGAACCAGAATGCGTGGTACTGTCGCCTGAGGAGCAGGAATACCAGGACGGAGGCTGTAGTGAGCGTCAGTACGGTGCCTCCGCCCAGCGCTGTAATGTCGCGCGCCATTGTCTGGAACCACTGGGGTCCGCGGTGTTTGCTGGCGAACTCGATGACAAAGCGATCGAACGACTCGGAACGTCCCCCCTGCATCAAATCGTATACTGCGATGAACCCGAGTGTCCCAACGACGACGAGCAGCATGGTCGCCAGAACCATCGCGTCCTTGGTGGCGAGTTGCCGTATGAATCGGAGGGCGCGCGCAACCATGGTACGAATCTAGTGCGACACTTTCTTGCCAGAGGGCGGCCGGGCTGTCGGGGGAGGCGAGTGAGGAGTGCTGGTCAGCTGGCGCTTGCGAGCGAGTGGCGTAGCTTGCATAAGGAAGACCGGTAGCGTCTTACTTATTCTGTGAGAGGAATCATGCGATTCACTCGTGGGGACCTGGCGCGCGCAGCTACCCTGATTCTGCTGATTGCGGTGCCCGCATTTGCGCAAATCGTTCCGCAGCGACAGGCTGCTGCAGCCGTCCTCACGGCAGGACTCACGAATGAGCAATTCTGGAAGATCATTTCGGAATTCTCCGAACCGGGCGGCACTTTTCCATCGGACAACTACACGTCAAATGAGCTGCAGATCGGTCAGGTTGCTGCCGAACTGATTGCGAAGGGCAGAACCGGCGGCGCTTACCTGGGTGTGGGTCCGGAGCAGAATTTCACCTACATTGCCGCGACGAAGCCGGACATCGTATTCATAGTTGACATCAGGCGTCAGGCAATCATGCAGCATCTGATGTACAAGGCGCTGTTCGAGATGTCCAACAACCGATCGGAGTTCATATCGCGGGTCTTCTCGAAGCCGCTGCAGACGGTCGCTGAGCGGGACACTGCGATCCGCGCTATCTGGGAGAAGTACATAACGGTGCCGGCGGACAGCGCGCTGTATTCGGCAAATCTCGCCGCAATTCACAACCATCTGACAAAGGTTCGCGGCCTGGCGCTGTCATCTGAGGATTCCAGCAGCATAGCACTTGTTTTCAGGGTCTTCTACGAGAATGGTCCTTTCGTAAACTATAGTTCGCGCGCTGGCGTGAATACTCCTGTCACCTACTCCCTCACTGTTGGCACATTTCTGAGTCTCACGCTGGTTACCGATTTGGACCGGGTACCGCGGAGTTTTCTGGCCTCTGATGCCAATTTCCGGTTCGTCAAGGCGTTGCATGCGAAGAATCTCATCGTTCCCGTCGTGGGAAATGTCGGCGGACCGCAGACCCTCAGGAAAGTTGGAGAGTTCTTGCGGCAGAACAATGTGGTCGTCGCGTCATACTATACATCGAACGTGGAGGGTTATCTGTTCAATCCGCCCTCACGCGGCCCCGCTCCGCTCTTCCGCGAATTCTACGCGAACGTGGAAACGCTACCACTCGACACAGCGAGCGTTTTCATTCGGCCCTATGGCACTCCCGTCGTTGTGAGTTCCGTCGTGAGTCTCATGGCCACGCTGCCGGCGGCCGCGCCGCCACCACTCGGCTTTCGCACACCGGTACCAGCTGGAAGACCCGCCGAGGCGCCAATACTAACTCAGCTGCCGACATTTGGTTCCTTTGTCGGTACGGTCACCGACACGATTACGGGCGCGCCCGTTCCCGGTGTGCGTATCAGAGTGGAAGGTTCGGGACTCTCTGGAATCGCTGATTCGGCAGGCAGGTACAGGATCTTGAATGTGCCGCCGGGGCTGCACACTCTGACAACGTCCAGCGTGGGTATCTACCAGATGTGGGTATTTGACAAGCGCACCGTCGCATCTGCGCCGACCACCGTCGATTTCCAGACATCTGCGGCACCTCAATTGATTCCCAACAGAGGGGGCCGAGCTGCAGCGAGTCGTGTCGCTGGACCACCACGCCCGTCGGTTGTCTTTTGTCCCATGATTGAGTTCTTGGCCGCATACAGGGCAGGTCGAGTATTGAACGGCAACGACGTCACGGCGTGTGCGCGACAATGAAACAATCGCGGCCTTTGAGCGCGACGTGTCTTGCGGCTTGGGTTGCGATTGGGATCCCGTGTACCGCGTGGCATCGTGAAGGTGTACTCAGACGGAGGATGCGAACATATCTCGACCGGCACGTACGTCCTTCGAGGTGGTGTCGTGCACTTTGCACTGGATTTTGACACACCGCATCCCGTGCGTGTGATCGACAACACAATCACACTTGGTTGGGGTTGTCCCAACGACGGTGCGCCAATCATCGAGCTATTCGTTCGCACCCAGTAGAACTCGCTGCAGGGTGGAATGCGTGCGAGGTTCATCGAAAGTTGTTGCGCTGGAACATTCTTCGCGGAGAGTCCGGCCGCATAACGGATGCCATTCCAGCCGCGAACGTCCTGGCTGCCGCGAATGACGTGAATACCGTCACCCGCCTCGACAAACTTCCTCAGATCAATTTCGTCCATGTGCATTATCGGGAACGGTGATTGACTCCCCAAGTCAGTCCAAGTACTTTATGACATAGAGTACTTTTGATGGCCTCACTCTCAGGAATTACGGACACTCGCCCATGAACATATGCAGAACACTGCTCCCCGCCATCGCGCTTGTCGCATTCGCATGTGCACGTGACTCGGTTGAAACCAACGCGGCCGGCGACTTCATCCTTCGCGACGTGAACTGTAAATCCTGCAACGTCGTAGCAGAGTCAGTTGCGTTCCTCGGCCATCCGGACGACACCCTTTCGCTCAGGATGGGGAGCTCCCCAACGGTAGATTCTCATGGAAATTTCTACCTCGGCGACGCCAGTGGTGGTGCCGTACTCGTTTTGCGACCCAATGGTCGCCTCATGACGATGTTCGGAAGCAGGGGACAGGGGCCAGGTGAATTTCTCGGCGCGAGTCGCGTCTTTGTGGGCAAAGGCGACACTCTCTATGTACAGACTGTCAGCTGGATCCATGTTCTCTCGCCGCAACATCAACATCTCCGGCAGTTTCAGAACCCACGCCCCGTGCAAGGCGCAGGCGGAATGTTTGCCTTCATCGGAACGATCCTCTCCGACAATCGCGTGCTCCTATCCAGCCGCCCGAATGGAATGGTGATAATCGACAGCTCGGGCGTCGCATCGCCATACATCGAGCTTGCGGGTTTCGACTCCAGTGCAGGGCCCTGTGGCGACTGCGGCCCACGCGGATTTCGCGAAGGCAATAAGCCGGGCTCCATCTGGTCCGCGCCCCACAACTCCTATCGCGTCGAGCAACATGACCTCAGTGGCAAACTTCTGCAGCGCTTCATTCGCATGGCAGACTGGTATCCGGACTGGGAAGTCGCTCAGCTGCGCAACTCTGAGGATCCGATTTCCTTCTTCGCAAAGCCCCGTGTATGGGGTGTGCTCGAAGGGAAGGACGGAATTATATGGACGCACACCCTGCAGCTGGAGGACGCCGAGTCATTCCGGGCGACATGGGTCATGGGATCGCCCAGGTCACCACAAGAACTGATGGCGCGCCTCTCAACGAGAATTGAGGCAATCGATGTATCCCGGAAACGCCTGCTTGGCGGGATCAAGCTGTCTGGTCCTGTTCTTCCCATGACAGGAGACCTTACCGCGCATCTTATTTTCGACGCAGACGGCGGCTTTGCGTGGAAGGTCTTGCGCCTTAGGGTGGATGGCAACAGGTGATTGGGGAAAAAGCGATCAGGTGGTTAAGTGATCATTTGATCACTTGATGACTTTGTCACCTTAGATTGCGACGCATGTCAAGTCGCGGTCTTCTTCTCCTGACGATCGTTGGTGCCACTGCCTGGACCATCAATCCGTCGCGCGATTCGCGTTCAGCCATCGCCAGTGTCGCGGGATGCGGCGCTTCCGCGGCCGTTACATGGGAACCGGCTGCGCCGACACGGGGCGCACTCTTTCACGTGCGCGTGACTGGCGTGACTCCCGATGTACAGCTCTCGGGCCATGTGGCCGGCGAGCAACTGCACTTTGCGGCTGATTCCGGAGCCGACAGATCGTTTGCTCCCGTTCCCATAGACAGTCCGGACTCTGTCCGTATTGTCGTGCGTTGCTCAGTTAACAATGTTGCGGATTCTATTGTGGCGCGCGTTCGAACTATCAGCGGGAACTACCCTGTCGAGCGGTTAACAGTCGCCCCCGCATTCGGCACTCCGCCAGATCCGCCAACGGCAGCGCGCATCCAGCGTGAATCACAACGCGCAATCGACGTCGCAACACGCTCCCACGCAACGCCGCGACTTTGGGATGGGCCATTCATGCGGCCGCGGGACTCAAGAGTGACGAGTGGTTTCGGCGGCGGTCGCGAATACAACGGCGTCATCACATCGCGCCATATGGGTACGGACTTCGCAGGTGTCACCGGCGAATCGGTCTTGGCTGCGAATCGCGGTGTGGTTCGCATCGTGGATGCGTTCTATTACGGCGGCAATGTCGTGTACATCGACCATGGCGCCGGACTGTCCAGCGCCTACCTGCACCTGTCGCAGCAACTCGTGAAATCCGGCGACACCGTACAGCGCGGTCAGAGCATTGGGCGTGTTGGCGCGACGGGTCGAGTGACTGGACCGCACTTGCACTTCATCGTGCGTTATGGTTCGGTGACCGTCGATCCGCTCTCGCTGTTTGTCAGGTAGCGATAGGGATGGTTACCGCAAGCCGGCTGGCGCCACATTTTCTACTGCCACATTCGGACGCACTGCCCGCTCCACGCGATCCAGGCTCCGAACCGCGGGGAGATACTGTGATGGCATGAGTATCCGCTGGATGATCGGGCGCAATCCGGCGCGGACCAGAATTGGATAGAGTCGCACCAAAGGCCGCAGCCACCGCGCAGGCTTGAGTCGCAGAAGAGTGCGCACGTGCTCAGGAACCAGAATCGCCTGGATCCACAAAAGCAGGCGGTATCGCCAGGTGCCGAGGTGCGTACGGTACTGTGCATATAACGCTTCGGTGCCCTCGCTGTGTATTAGATCGCGCTGCATGTGAACATCGCGGTCGGCTTTCCACAGGGTGTAGGACGGTGGCAGGTCGGGGATCCCCAGTCCTGCGCCGATCCGCAAATACACATCATAGAGGTCGCTCTGTTCTTCTGGTGTCAGCGGCCGGGCAAGCAGCTCATGCGCTCTCTCGGAAGAATCAATGAGCATGTAGAGCACATCGCGGTGGGCCCATTCGGGGATGGGTTGGCCGCGCTCGCCTTCGACGGCTGCGTGAACCGACCGGATCCGATCGAGCGTGCGCGTGGCGGTCAGTTCGTCGGCGAAGACGATCTGCTGAGAGTAGCCCGCGGTGACGAAGAGCCGGCCTATGGGATCGCCCGGCAACTTCCCCGTGAAGAACAGCCAGTCGACGGCGCGGTTGAGCGCGAACTCGGCGGCAGAGCCGGCGAAGATGAGAAGCACCATGTCTCCATCCCCCCAGATCCTTCGCACGATGGAACCTCGGGCAACGAAATCGGTCACACTACCCCGGGCGAATCAGGTTGACTAGAAAGTACTTTGCAACTTAAAGTAAGCACGCCTTCCGCGCAAGTCGCCTGGACCTCTCAACGCCTCAGGTCACCCAGACTCCTTCCGTGGAGAGAATCTGCCAGGTACTTCCGTCCTTCCTCAGAAGAAAGATCAATCCCGCCCCAAACCTTTGGCGACCAAACACTGCGTAAACGTACGCGTAGTCGTTCGTCGAGTAGGCAGCGCGTGCAAGCACGATGGTGCGAGGGTAGGGCTGCATTGATTGCAGGACCTCTTTCCGGGGTCCTGCCACAAACATGGATGGGTTGAGTCCACGGAGCAGGTGTGGCGTGTTGCTGTTCATCCTGAACGACTCGGCCAGCTGCCTGCGCGTCGAGTCAGAAATGAATGCAGCGAAGACCCACGATCCATTCGCCCAGCGAGATTCCAAGGTAGCGTAGTTTTGATCCCGAATACAATCGAGGAAGTAGATCAGTGATGCCGGATCGCAGAGTTCCATGGTCGGGCTCTGCACGAGAATAATGCCGCCGGGCTGGGCGTATTCCCGGGCAAGGTGCTGAAGCACGACATCATATACGGCGCTGTCGGCCGCGCTCGCGCGCGTTAAAGTGGGAGCGGTGAGATCCGACACGCTCTCACGCCTGGACGCGTGCGCGCAAGCGGCGACCATGGCGGTAATGCCGATCAAGAGAAGGATTCGCAGCTTCAGCATTAGTTTCGCCGCCTCACCTCGACACTCACGCCTGCGCCGCTAACGGGAATTTCCCCCCGGAACGGATAATCCGCGTTATCAGTTCTCAGCAGGGGAATCTCCTGTCCATTCGCGATCAATGCATAGCGTGTGTTGGTGGGCAGTGAGAGACGAACACCCGTGGTGTGTGCGTTGCCTGTGCGGTTCTCCAGTGCGAAGGTGACTCGCCTCAGCGCTTTGTCCATTGTAATCACTCCCTGAGAAGAAAAGCCATCGCGCTCCAGTTCCAGTTTCAGACGTGCGATGCTTTCCCGGAAGGGAAGTCCACGATCCGGAATGACGACGTCAAAGCGGCGACGCAGACCGTCACGCGGACTGATCGAAAGAGTGTCGCCGTCCTCGGTGAGCACTCCTCCATAGGCGAACCACCCGAAGACGGGATCGCGTGTTACAATTGTTGTTGCCATGCGCAGTGCACCACCGAAGCCGAGATCAATTTCGCCGTCGTAGTGCCAGGGACCGCGCGGCACAGTGACTCCGCCCGGAAAGCTGGAGCCCATCCACGCACTCCCGGTCTTCGTGGACATGAACTGCCACCCCGCGGCACCATCGCTCTCCTTGCCGGGGAACCAGAAACCGTAGTTGCTCTCCGCTGTTCCGGTGTTCATCAGACTCCATGAACTCAGGTATGATGCGTAGCCGAGTTGCAGCCAGCTGTATGGATCCGGCGCGAAATTCTTTGCGTAGTCGAGCACTCCCCAGCCGCCCATCGCCGCCATGTAGCTCACGCCGGCGTCGGCACCCAGTGTGTAGAAGGCAGGATTGAGCCAACCGCGCACGACGAGTCCCGAAGCCAGTTGGCGGTCCATGAATGCACGTGAGTCTTCGCGTTTCACCGACGGATGCGACCACCATTTCCTTAAGCGCAGATCGTACCAGAGATTGGTGTCCGGCTTCATGTCGTGCGTGCTTCCGTATTTGGCGAATGCATACGTCGACTCGAATGCGGTGCGATCGAACGCATACTCCGATCTGAAGGGATATTGATCGTCGTAGACGAAATACTTCGTCTTCTTCTCCCATTCATTTCTGAGCCACGCTGCCTGGTCCGGGAACCCATCCTTATTCAGGGCATCCATCAGGTCGAGTACGATCAGCTCGTTGTACAAGCCCCATTTGTAGGTGTCGTAGTACTCGGGGTAAATCTCGTATGGGTAGATGTAGAAGGCGCGCGCCGTTTCCCATGCGCGGTTGAGGTAGCCCGCGGCGTCGAGATATGTCGACATCTCCGGATACATCTTCGCGATCTGATACATATGGAAGTACAGCATCACCACGTGGGGATAATCGTAGTTGCGCCAGACGTGCTCCTTCACGAGGTCGCGTATCGCGGTCGCTCCGCTGGCGAGTGCCTGTGCGTATTCCCGGCGCCGCTGCGGATCACGGTTGATGTGCCAGTTGGGGGTGCCGTACACGCCATAGGGATAGGGCCGCTCATCATCTTTTCTCTGCAGCCCGCCCCAGACGAAGTTCTTGATGTAGTACTCCAGTGATTCGATCTCCTTCTTGTCGGGGAAGGAGACATTCTTGGACGCAAGGAACGGCGCTTTGGAGAGCCCCGGGTCGTCGGCCGTAAGCGCGTAGACCATGCGATCGAGGAAAATGTCCGGATCGTCGATTGTCCGTACCTTGCGGGCGCGCATGTCATAGATGCCGTACACGCCGTTCCACCATTTAGTGGTGTCGCGTATCTGCTGTGTGTTCACCAGGAACGCCGCGCGCTTCTTGATGAGAGTTTCCATAGGCTCGGTTACAAAGAACTCGAGGTACGTCTTGCGGCCGCCGTCATGCGTAATGGTGAGCATGTTCTCGCCAAGCTTGCGGAACTGCACCTCGTACACGCGCGTGTCAGGTTGTGGCGGTACCGTGGGCGCGTTCAGTTCCGTAATCGTTGTCTGTGCTGCAAACTCTGCTGACACGGATTCGATCTTTGCTTTGGTGTGCAGAGAAAAACGTGCGCTGAGATTATTTGGCACCGTCATTCCCGGCACAACGCGGATGTCGAAGAGCCCAGCATCCACGAGCAGCTGCCGCAATTCCTCGTAGCTGTTTGCCCACTGCATCCGGAATCCATATGATGTCTTTCTTCCGGGCGCGACTGTGAGAGAAGTGTTGGCCTGGCGCCAGGTGCCGCGTGTTTCTGCTGCCGCGGCGCGCATTGAATGCACATAAACCTGTGCTCCGCCGCGGCCGCCTCCGGAGCCTGTGTATTCGAGTTTCGTGCCCGGCTTCACAGTGACGAGCAGAAAAGGAGGTGCGCCCGAAGCGCGGACGAAATAGAGAAACGATCCGGCACCGGAGACAAACTGATGTTTCAGAAATCCGCGCTCGAATATCTGTTGCGGACTTTGCCCAGTCGGTCCCTGCAAGGGGATGCTGATACCGAGATCACCAACAGTAACGGGACTGCTGCCGGACAAGGCGATATCTATGGTCCAGTCCAGCACCTTCCCGTCGGTGCTGTATGTCTCAAGAATGCTGAGTGGTGTGTCCCTACCGCTTAGATACGTAACACGTTCCGGGCGTGTCGGCCCCATGTTTGTCTGCGCGACCATTGGTCCGCGATTGGCCACGCTGCCCCAGACACCTGTGCGGTCGTTGCGATAATTCACCGTCAACCCGAGCGTGGCAGCCGCGGCACCGCCGCGTCCTGCTCGGCCCGCGGCCGGTGCAGTTGTAATGCTGGCACCAAAGGGATCGCGCGGGTTGGAGAGAGCAGAGATACCGCGCTCGTCGTAGCTGAAGCGGAAGTCGCCGAGCGAGATTGTGCCGGGCGGCTGCTGTGCCCGGGACGGAGTTACTGAAGCCAGGGCCAGGCAAAGTGCGAGAAGCGGGGTCGTGACTCTCATTTATAGTATTGGTTCTCAAGCATGGAGGGTGCATCCGTGCGACGATGCCATATATTAGTCGAGAAGCGTGTATCCAAACCGGTGACCACCATGAACCCCACAATGAGAAACTTCATCCATTCCGCAGCGGTCGCAAGCTTGGCTCACTTAGTCCTCATCCCGCAGTCCGCTGAAGCGCAGCGCGGCGGCGGAGGAGCCCCCGTTCCAACTGTCTCCGCAATGGAGACCAACGGAAAGCTCGGACCTGTCATCAGGGACGGAATGCTTCAGCCAGTGACAGAGTTCGCTGATACCGCGCAATGGGTACGACAGCGTGTTTGGGTGGAGACAGATTTCGATACCGATGGCGATGGCAAAAAGGATCGCCTCCACGTCGACATCACACGCCCGGGATCAGCCGAGAGAGCGGGACTCAAACTTCCGGTGATCATGGAGTCGTCGCCTTATGCTGGTGGCACGAACGGCCCACGGCAGTTCCTCTGGAATGTGCAGCAGGAACTGGATCAGGATCCTGGGAAAAAGGCATCGCCGCCCTATCGCGGGCCATTCAACGAGAATCCCGGACACCTCGGCGGTGCACTCGCGCGCTCATGGCTCGCGCGCGGTTTCGCTATTGCTTCGTCTGAACAGACTGGCACCGGACTATCAACCGGCTGCCCGACGGTTGGCGACGTATACGAAACGAATGGCCCGAAATTCGTAATCGACTGGCTCAACGGACGCGCGAAGGGATTCACGACGGTCGATGGATCCGAAGAGGTGAGAGCCTCGGCGTGGACCAACGGTAAAGTCGGAATGATCGGCGGATCGTATCTCGGAACCCTTCCTCTGTCGGCAGCGATTAGCGGCGTTGATGGTCTCAAGGCAATCGTTCCGATTGCGCCCAACACGTCCTACTACCATTACTATCGCAGCAACGGCCTGGTGCGCTCGCCCGGTGGCTGGCTCGGCGAAGACATCGACTTTTTGTACGATTTTGTGCACAGCGGCCGCATGCGCGAAGTGTGCGATGCGAAATGGCGCGATGGATTGTTTGCTCAGCAGCGCGACCGCAAAACCGGCGACTTCAATTCCTTCTGGGAAGTGCGCGATCAGCTGCCGCTCATCAAGAATGTGAAGGCTGCGGTGTTCTTTGCTCACGGACTAAATGATTACAACGTTGTGCCGGAGCACACCGTGCGCATGTGGGAAGGCCTGAAGAATATCAATCCGACCGCGAAACTTTATCTGCATCAGGGTGGACATGGCGGCGGACCGCCCACTGATATCGTGAACAAGTGGTGGGCCCACTATCTCTGGGATGTAGACAACGGCATCGAGAAGACGCCGCGGGTCATGATCGTTCCTTCTACGGCAGGCCGGGGCGGCGGCGGTGGAACCGTCGGCAACACCTACGCGGATTATCCGGTTCCCGGCAGCGCACCAGTCACGCTGCATCCTGTGAAGGGAGGCAATGCAGTGGGTTCGCTCGCATTGGCCGCGCCACGCAATCAGGGCCCGGAGAAACTGATCGATGACGTTGCATTCTCGCCGAGTGCGCTGGCGAGTGCACAGACCTCTCAGAACAGACTGCTATATGCACTCCCTGCATTCACGGATTCGGTTCACATCTCCGGAACGCCGAGGATTACTCTGAGGGTTGCCGCGAGCAAGGCCGCTGTGAATCTCTCCGTCTATATCGTGACGCTGCCGTTCGACTCTGCCGGTGTCGGAACAAGTGGTCAGCGTGGCGTGAGCACGAGAGGATGGGCCGATCCGCGAAACTACAAGTCGCTGACGAGCGGAGGGAACTTCAACTCGAAGACTCCTGAAGAGCCACTCGTTCCCGGAAGGTTCTACACGCTGACTTTCGATTTGCAGCCGGACGATCAGATGATTCTCCCGGGACAGCAGCTCGCGGTGATGGTGTTCTCGAGCGATCGCGGATTCACGCTCTGGCCAAAAGCGGGCACGGAGCTCACTGTGGATCTTGATGGATCCTCCTTCACGCTCCCCATTGTTGGCGGGGAGGCTGCGCTGAGACGGGCTACTGGAATGCGGTAGAGATCAGGGGATTAAGTGATCGTGGGATCAATTGATCACTTGATCACTTGATCCCCTAGTCCACGCGTGATCAGCGGAACGGGATCCGAACACTGATTTCAGCGCCAGTCGAGGTCCCTCTAATGGAAACCTCGGGCGCGTCGCGCGTGCTGTCGTACAATTCGTAGAACAGCACCGAAACCGCATTGCCCAGCGCGGCACCGAGCAGCACATCGGTAGGATAGTGAACCCCGGCTTCGACCCGTGACCACGCGGATGCTGCGGCGACAGTCTCCACAGCAATGTCGGCACCGATATGCAGGCCTCGGCCCATTTCAAAATCAGAAAAGTTTCGCATGCTCGCGGCTGAACTGGCAAATGCCATTGACGAGTGTCCCGACGGAAGACTGCTGCGACTGGACTCATCGGGTCGTATCCGGCGAAAGGCGGCCTTTCCTGCCAGAGTGAGTAGCAATGTCGTGGCCGCGCCTCCAATCTCCCACCCCTCACGCTTCAGGCGATCCGTCAGGAAATTTCCATCATCCTTCGCAAACAAACCGCTGGCAAGCATGATGACCTGACTTGCGGTCAGGAAATCATCGCTCATGTCGCCAGCGCGGCTGGAGGAGGAGAAAAGAGTCGGATTCCTTAGCGCCCATGCGCTGATTTGCCGATCCCAGCCTCCGACGACGATCAGGCCCGCTGCAAGCGCCGGAATCCAGGTTCCTCGATCGGTCAACGCCATTTTCGTTGCGCTACTCCAGGCGCTGGCGCGCGGAAAGAGGTCGCGCCGCGACGGACTATAAGTTGTCGGAGCTATTGGGGTCAGCGCAGCTCGGAAACTCGCGGGGGACTGGGCCGCCAATGTCTGTGATTGAAACATCACTGCGCAAATCAGTGCGACTGTGCGAATCCCCGTTGCCCGCTCCACGTGTCACCTCGCTCGAGGTTTTGCGTTGGCCCGACGCATGGTGCTATGTGGTAAGTCGCCTGCTGGCCGTACTCTCGCAGCGAATGTTACAATATGTCTTGTGCGGCGCGCCGAGTAGTGCCCTGCACTGTTAGGTCACTTTGCCGTCATTCCGGCGAAAGCCGGAATCCATGTTAGAGGGAAAATGGATTCCGCCCCGGCTTTCGCCGGGGTGACGTTTAGTCGCCGGAATGACGAAAATGGACCAGTACCGTTTCCAAAATGGTGACCGCAGGCGTGTCGAGCTACATTGACGAAGGAGGGCTACATGCCGTCGCCGACAGAACAATTCCGGAGTGCGGTTGAACGCGGCGATGCGAAGGCGCTGCCGCGGTTGCTTGAAGAGCATGCGGAAGTGCGCGCGGGAATCAATGATCCAATGTTCGGCTTCGATGCGCCCGCGCTGGTAGCGTCGAGTGACAACCTGGAGATTGTCAGCGTATTGCTGGAATTCGGCGCCGATCCAAACCGGCGCAGCGAATGGTGGGCTGGCGGCTTCCATCCGCTGCACGGCGCGCGCGGAGCTGTTGCGGAGCGTCTGCTTGCGGCGGGCGCAATTCCCGATGCGTGCGCCGCGGCGAATCTCGATCGCATCGACTTGCTGGCACGCATGCTGGACGCGGACCCCCGGCGCGCACACGAACGCGGCGGCGATGGAAAAACACCGCTGCACTTTGCGCGATCACAGCCGACCGTTGATCTGCTGCTTGCCGGCGGGCGCCGATGTGGACGCGTGCGATGTCGATCATCGCTCAAGTGCGGCGGAGTGGATGCTCGGCGATGACCCGGATGAAGCGCGTCACGACATTGCCCGGTATCTCGTAAAGCGTGGCGCCAGCGCGGATATTTTTCTCGCGGCAGCGCTGGGGTTGACCGACGTCGCGCGTGCGTTGCTGGAGAAGGATCGATCGCTGTTGGCGCTGCGCGTCGGTCAGGGTGAATATGGTGAGAAGCCGCCGAGCAGTTACCACATCTATCTGTGGACCATTGGCTCGAACCTTACGCCGCTGCAGACTGCCGCGAAATTCGGCCAGGAAGAAACGCTCAACACGATGCGGCAATTCGCATCACCCGTCGAACGCTTGATGCTGGCATGTCATCGCGGAGCTCGGGAGGAAGCGCAGGCGATTGTCGCGGCGAATCCGGGGATAGTCGAGAATCTGCGACCGGACGACAGTCGATCACTTACGGATGAGGCGTGGGCGCCAAACCCAGGCGCCGTCGAGCTGATGATGGAATTGGGCTTCGACCCATCGGTGCCGAGCGTGAGCGGGCCAACTGGTGGTAACGCGTTGCATTGTGCTGCGTGGGAGGGGTCGGCCGACTCTGTTGCCGCGATTCTGCGCTATCCACGCGGTCGGGCGCTGATCGAAGTTCGCGAACCGCAGCACAATGGTACGCCGCTCAGCTGGTGCTGCCACGGTTCCCGCAACTGCGGCAATCCCCGCGCCGATCACGCCGCGGTTGCGCGACTATTGTTCGACGCCGGAGCGTCGATCGATTCTGATACGGTCAGCTGGGGAGGATCGGATGATTTTCAAGCCGCGGTCTCCGAGCGGCTGGAACGAGAGGGCCGTTGATTTCGTGAGCCGAGTTTCCAACGTCCTGACCACATTGTGTTTCTTGTTGCTTGCGTGCGCGCAGCAGGACAAGATCGAAATGACCATCGGTGGCGATGTGGTGCTGCGGAATTTCAGTTGCGCTACATGCAGGATCGTCGCGGAGTCGATTGCGTTTCTGGGCCACCCTGACGACACGATCGCGATCGTCCAGAACAATGTACCGGCGGTGGATTCACGCGGACGTTTCTTCCTCGCGTCCGCTGACGGGAACGCGGTGATCGCATTCGGCCCCAATGGTCGCGTTCTGTCCACATTCGGCGAGGCGGGCAAGGGACCCGGAGAGTTTTCCGGCGTTCACAACCTCTATGTCGGGGCAGGCGACACAATTTTTGTCGAAGGTGAGGGTGTCGTGCATTTGATCTCACCGGAGCTCAAGCACGTCCGACAGTTCAGCATCGACGAATGGAGCCCCGGAGGGTTCCAGGGAACGGTCCTGTCGGACGGAAGGATGTTGATGTCGAGCGAGAACCATGTGTTCACGCTCGTCGCAGCGGATGGGAAAAAGGAAACCGTCAGACTGAAGGGAACCGACACCACACCCTGCGTGCAATGCAGTTTGCGCGCTTATCGCGAAGCCGTGGAGCCGGGATCTGTGTGGTCAGGCCCGGCGAATATTTATCAGGTTGAGCAACACACGCTGGCCGGAGAGTTTGTCCAGCGCTTTGTACGCGAAACGGATTGGTTTAAGCCCTGGAAGGTTCGTGGACCCGGTGAAGCAATTGTGATGGAGGATGCGTCGAGTATTCTCGCCGAGATGACGAAGCCGCGATTCATGGCCGCCCGGCAGAGTTCGGACAGGTTGGTATGGACGCACACAATGGTGCTGGATCATCCAGAACAAATGCCAAAGAACCTTGACATGGAGAACCTGGACAAGGTGATGACAGAAATCATCCGTCTAATGACCAGCCGTGTAGAGGTTATCGATCCCGTAAAGAAGCAACTGCTTGTCGGGACGCAGTTCACTGACTTGACCCTCCCACTCAGCGGGGACTATACGGCTCAGCTGGTGATCGACAAGCAAAGCACTGACTGGGGCTGGCGCATTGTGCGACTACGCCTGGTGCGCCAATAGGGAGGTGGTTACACAATGAGAGGAATCAACTGGCAGTTTCATTGTAGGATGTGCGTGTCAGTTCTGATCGTGTTGGTCGGCAGAGCGCGAATGTTGTGGAGCTATTCTACGGTTGTTGCGATTGCTATCGGACTGGCTACCACGGATGCCACAGCTCAACCAGCGCGCAGCGTTGTTGGACCCACTCCAGCGTGTGCAGAATGTCGAATCGAACTTCAGCGGGTCGTACAGCTGGGTAGCGCAACGGACTCTGTCCTGCTGTATGGTCAGTTCATTTCGGTGTCGCGTACCAGCCGCAATGAATACATCGTCGGTCCGAGCACCAATTCGACACTCGCGCTCTATAGTGGGACGGGGCGCTTGCTCCGTACGATAGGGCGCGCCGGATCAGGGCCCGGTGAATTCCAAACGCCCATTATGGTGCATGCTGTCAGTCCGGGCGATTCGCTATATGTATTGGATTATTTGCCGAAGACTCTCAACGTATTCTCGCCTCGCTTCGACTTCGCTCGAGCACAGTTTCTTCGCGCCGCTTCGCGGGAGGCGATCATTCCACTTCCGCAGGGTCAGCTTCTCATGGGCGTGCAACTGGGAACCCCGAACGAAAGGGGCTACCCGATTCATTTGTTGAGTCGCGATGGCGAATTCGTCAAGTCTTTCGGCTCCACCACCCGCGTGCGCGTGCCAGAACTGCCAGTGGCTTCAGTGCGTCGCTTCGCGGTTGCTCCCGATCAGCGAGTCTGGTCGTCACACATTAATGAATACGTCATTGAGCAGTGGTCGCTTCAGGGAAACCACCTGCAAACAATTGAGCGCAAGGCAGAATGGTTCGAGCCATGGGACGGTGCGTCACTTCGAGATGTGGGGATGTACCATCCCAATCCAGCGGTGCGCGGCCTCAACGTGGACAGCGCCGGACTGCTGCTCGTTAGTGTTCAGGTACCGAAGGCAGCATGGCGCAGGCGCGACGACAGCTCACGAGTGGTAACGCCATTGACGGAGAGACGCCAATATGTTGAAACCGTGATCGACGCAATCGATCCAGGCTCCGGCGGCAGGCTTCTCGCGTCGCTCAGAGTTGATGATGTCCTCTATCCGCTTGGTCAGAATTATTTCTGGAGCTGCCGCGGCGACGACTCGGGGCGCATCTTTATTGATATCTGGAAGGCAACTGTGCGTCGGTAGAAGAGTTGAGCAGCAGCGCTTGCGGTCGGGTGTATCGTGGCGATGCACTGATTCCTACATTCACTTTTGCACTGGTTCCCGATGGCTGGATCTATTTCTCGTCAATGCTCATGGACCTGTTTGTATCGCATCGCCGTCATGGCGACTTTCTGTGTCAGTTGCAGCGGCCAGTCGGATGACCGCAGCAGCAATGCGACGTTGTCGGCGGTGCCAGGACAATCGGTTGCAGTGCCGGATCGCGGTCAGGTTGACACTGCTCCCTCGAGCAACTCGGCATCGGCTGCTTCAGAGTCAGCGGATTCAATCGCGTACGTACCGTGCCAGGATATCGGAACTCTGAGGAATGACGCGCACGATGCCTGGGCCTCTGCCGGCTGGACCGTTTCTGCGGAGCACAACCTTCATATTGGAACCGCAAACTCGGGCGGACCAACGGACTTCAGCGAGGTTCGTGACGCGGCTCAGCTTGCGGGTTCCTCGCACATCGCAGTACTTGAACGCCCATCCAACGAAATCAGAATATTCACTTCTGACGGCCGTTTTGTGTCAACGGTTGGTAGGACGGGGAATGGTCCCGGCGAATTCCGCATACCGCAACTTGTGCCGGTTGCATCGCGATTCGATTCAATTGTCATAGTTGACTTCAGCCTCAGGCGCGTGACGGCGTTCACTACGAATGGCATCCTACTCTCGACTCGGCGCATCGACACACCGACGGGCGGCGCGGTGGGTATCGATGGATCCGGCAGTGTTGTTGTCGTGAGAAACCCACTACCGCCTGGGCCGGCCGCCACAGGTATTGCTTATCAGACTAGCACCGTCGACGTTGTCGACTTTGCGGGTGACACCACAGTTGTTCGAACGTTGTTGCGCGACAGCATCCAAACCATTCGCATACTGAGTCCAAGTCCGCGCGGGGGAACGGCAGTGCAGGGAGGAGCCTGGGTGCCCTTTCGCGTGTACCCGACCGCCGCTGTTGGCAGACATTCCATTTTTGCAACCGCAGGGAAGACTGCCGACATACGCAGGTTCGGCGCATCCGGATGTCTCGAGCAGGTAATCTCGATTGCCGGCGCACTGCGACCTATTCCGGCAGGTGAGTACGATCGCTGGATAGAGTGGGGACTCAGTCGCGTGTCGGACAAGGTCAAAGCTCGGGCCATGTACGCTGAAATACCAAGAGCAGAAGCTCTCCCTGCCTGGCAGAATCTGCTGGTTGATGAAGAAGGACTCCTGTGGGCGGAAGTCTTCCGGCCCATGGATGACTCGACCACGAACAAGTGGATGGTCTTCAAGCCCAACGGCAGAGCGATTGGGACGGTTGATCTTCCGCCACTGCTTGAGGTGCTGCAAATCGGTCGAGACTTCGTACTTGGTCGTTGGACTGATTCAGACAGGCTCGAGTATGTTCGCCGTTACTCCCTCCGGCGTCAGGCACGCTAGCCTTACAACGGCCGCTCGCGCAGCTCAACCACCACGCGGTGCTGCGCTGGCGAGCACTTTGTAGCCATCAGGAACCTTCGCATCCAAAGCGATTGACATCCGCACACTGTCAGCCAGCTTCGCGGGGCCGCGGAATTCATAGCTCACATTGAGAGCGAATTGTGCACCGGCGGCATCCAAAGGTGCTGCTGTGAAAATTGAATCGGCGTTCGCGACGCGCGGCTGACGCTTGAGCGTACTCGCAATTACCCTCGCGATCGCAGTCACACGAGCAGAGTCGGGTCCGGTGATTTGTATGCGCTGCAAGCCATCAGCACCGACGCCCGGTGCGACGAGCTGCACAGGTACCCGCGCTGAATTTCCCGGCGCATTGCTCACCTTCGCGGCGGCTGGTGTCATGTGAAGACAGGCAGTGGTGAACAGGAGCACTGCAAGCAGGAATACCGCGCTGCGAGCTGTGCTCGGCATTCTTCGCGATTCAGCCATAGTGAAATCCTGATGCTGATTGTGAGTGTTGATTGTTCCTTTCCATTAGTGGCGCTGCAAGCGGGAAAGGGTTGTCACTAGTGAGTCGAATCTCAGTCGTTGATAGCACATTGGCACCAGTAACATGGGTTCCGGCTTTCGCCGGAATGACAGGCCAAAGTTGTCATTCCGGCGGAAGCCGGAACCCATGTTCCGCTGCTATCAAGAACTCGAACACATCACACTAGGCACAAGGGTTAGCGGCCAAGGTAGCGTTGTTGAACACACGCCCTGCGGCAACCTCGCGCAGTAGCGCTGCAATGGGACACAGTGCCACTCCGCTGCGTAGACCGCCAGGCCGGATGAACACGCTCTTCTCGTCAACCGGAAGCGCTGCGACGTTGCCGTAGAAGTTGCCGGCGATACCGTCCTGGAACAGATACGATTCCACGTTCGATACGTAGAACGCCGTCACGATCGCACCGTGCTCCTTGACGTATTCACCGACCGCGCGAATGGCCTTCGGCCCACCGAAATTCCCCGAGTTTGGAACGAACAGATTCCTGGTGTGAAGATCCTTGAGGAACTGGAACGACTCCTCGCTGCCGAGGAAACTGTTGTAATGACCAGTGGTATCGGTCACGCTGGTGAGTCCAACAAAGTTGACGGTGCCGCCCATAGAGCCAGGAGCGACTCCGGGTCCATATAGCGCCGCCTGAGCGGCCGCCCGAATCCGCGTGAGCGCGGCGGTGTCCACCACTCCGCTGCCAGGGACTACTACTCCAACGCCGGCACGCCCTGCACGTGAGCCGCGCGCAGGACCACCTGTCGTTATCTCAGGGCCATAGTTAACGAACGAATTGTACACATGATCCAATGCGGCTAGTTCCTCTGCCGTCAACGAAAAGCCGTGTGTCCTTGTGAGATGTTCGCGAAAACGCGCAAGATGCTTCGACGCGATCGCCGTATCCATCGGCACAAGAGCGAAGGCCTCCCAGATCTGCAGGATCGTGCCGCTTGCATCGAGTGTCGAGGGTCGCGGTTTTGCGAAGAGGAGCGAGATGAAGTCCGCCCGGTCTTTCGATAACTCGAAGATTGCCTTGTACAGCAGATGATGCATCACCGCCTGGCGCCTGATGTCTACTATGAAAACCATCTTGGGCCTTACGGCCGCGATATATGTGAGGTTCTGCTCCGGTCCCACGCCCATGTAAACGCCGCCGGATGGACCTTTCTCCCGAATCATCCCGGCGATCCTTCCTATGTCGCGCTCGTTGGAGACGAAGTTGTCGGCCATAGCGAAGTAACCACCCGGTTCGGAAATGTCCGTGACAAGTCTCCAGAATTCCGCGTCGGTGAGGCGAGTTGGCAGCGCCGCTGTTGCGCGCGTCGCCTGCGCATGCAGCGGCGAGAGCTGAACGCTCGCGAAGATGGTTGCGAGCGCTAACAGGGACCGCATAGCGCGTCGCACTACTGCACGCACTGCACTGCGGCGTTGTTGCTGAACACCCGTCCCGCGGCAGCGGCGCGAAGGAGCGACGCGATGGGGCAGAGCGCGGTATTCATCCGGAACCCGCCAGGGCGGATGAACACGCTCTTCTCATCCACAGGAAGTGTTGCAACGTTCTCGTAGAAGTTGGTCGCGATGCCGTCCGTGAAGAGGTACTGTTCCACGTTGGAGACGTAGAAAGCCGTAACGATGGCACCGCGCTCCTTCACCCAGGAACCGACCGCGCGAATTGCTTTCGGCCCTCCGAAGTTTCCGGAGTTGGGAACGAAAAGATTCTTCGTGTGCAGATCCTTGAGAAACCGGAAATTGTCCTCGCTGCCGAGGAAGCTGTTGAACTGGCCAGCTGCGTCAGTTACCGCCGTAAGGGCAATGAAATTGACAGCGCCCGAAATTGGAGTCCTGCTCAGTGCATTGAAGTATGCCTGTACCGTGACCTGATACCGCGCCGCACTAGCTGAATCGGCTGCTCCACCGGACCCCGCGGCGCTAGTCGCGGGAGGGAATGCGGAGCGGCCGGGTCCATTCGTCGTGATCTCAGGTCCGTACGTGACGAATGAATTGAAGACGTGATCGAATGCATCCAGTTCTTCCGGCGTCAGAGTGAAGCCGTGCGTCTTGGTAAGATGCTCACGGAAACGCGCCAGATTGCTGGTGGCCATTGCGGCATTCATGGGAACAAGCGCCAGCGCCTGCCAGATCTGAAGAATCGTACTGCTCGTGTCGAGACCTGCCGGTCGCGGCCGGGCGAAGAGCAGCGAAATGAAGTCAGCCCGGTCCTTCGATAATTCGAAGATCGCTTTGTAGAGCAAGTGGTGCATCACGGCCTGACGTCTGATATCGACAATGAAAACCATCTTCGGTCGGACAGCTGCGATGTAAGTGAGGTTCTGCTCCGGACCCACACCCATGTAAACGCCGCCGGTCGGGCCGTTGGCGCGAATCATCCCTGCAATGGTTCCGATATCGCGCTCATTCGATACGAAGTTGTCCGCCATTCGAAAAAAGCCACCGGGCTCCGAAATATCCGTCACAAGTTTCCAGAACTCGGCGTCGCTGAGCCGTGTGGGCAGCGATGCAGTCGCCGGCGCGACCGCCGTCTGCGTGGCCTGTGCGTGTAGTGTGGAGAGCTGAGCGGTCGCGAGGACGGCAGCGAGAGCGAGGAACGCGCGGTTCCGGGTGCAGTGTGTAGGCATTCTGCTAATATGCCCTGTGTGCAGGAGTAGCGATACGGGGTGCCGATTTCCGTCAAGCGCTGCACTCGGAAGCGCTTTTTCCTGAAGCGCCGTGTCGTGAAAGCGCTGTTCTCTGCAGCGCGGTTCCTGGCAGCGCGGTTCCTTGGGGCGCAGTTTCCTGCAGCGCCGTTTAGGTGGACCTGACCCCTAACGGCGCTTCAAAGTAAAGCGCTTCAGGGTACAGCGCCGCAGGGACAGCGCTGCGGGATACCGCGCCTTCAGGAAACAGCGCTTCAGGAAACAGCGCTTCGGGGAACTGCGCTGCGGGGAGGGGTATTGAAGGGGTTTGGTGTAACCGTTTGGCCACTTTTGCCCCCGTATGTTAGGTTACAGGACAGATATCCCTGAATGGAACAGGCCTCCGGCCCCATGGGTATCACAGATGTGACGTAGGAGAAGAAGCTCCCGTCCATAGTCAAACACAACTCAACACTCCATTTGTCTTCACCGCACCACGATACACCTTATCGCGACGACGTCCCACCTGCTCGTTCATCGTCCCACCGCTCGACGTCGACAGCCAAATCCTCAGGTTTAGCGCACCGGAAGAAAACGGCCCATGGCAAGCGTCCGGCGCCATCGGCGAACGGACGCACTCCCCGGGTTCACGCCTCTAATGGCGCGAAACCCGTAGAACGCCTCGCACCGGGGTCGCGTCGCGGTCGCCGCCGCGGCAGCGCTTACAACGCCGACAACGCACTCACCTCACAGCCAACTGGTCGGGCCGCGCTCCTGGAAACCCGCGCGTGGCTTCTGGCGCAACACGGTCCTGTATGCGCCTACTGCGGAGTGAAATTCACCGCGCGCGTGATGACGCTGGATCATGTCGCACCACGCCGCGGACAAACAGCATATGACCGCCGCGATAACCTGGTTCTGGCTTGTCCCGGCTGCAACATGGCGAAGCGCGACCAATCGCCGCTGGCCTTTCTGCTCGCTGTGCGCAGTCGCGCTGCGAACCTGGCGCGCTATGGCTCGCACCTGAGCCAGATGCTCCTCGACCTCGCCCGGTCGCTCGTTCCAGTGGAAAACATTCCGCGCAAGAATGGCGCTGCGAAAAACGGGAACGGTCGCACCGCGCACAACGGTGCTGAAGAAGGTTCGCCCTACAGCGACCTGTAACGAACTCTCCGCTACGTGAGGTACTGCTTGACTGCGGAGCGTGAAACGCGTTCACGGGAACCGCGGGTGCGGGAAAGGCGGTTCTGGAACAGCGGTTGCCGGAACGGCGATTCACAGCGCTGGTATTCGCAGTCCCCATGTCGCAGTTCCCGCTCCGCAGTTCCCGTACCCGCCTTTCCCGTGCACGCAGTTCCCGCTCCGCTGTTAGCGATGCGATCCGACAAGAGACTGCCACCTAGAATCACGCTCCGCGGCCATGGTCAACGCACCTCAAAGGAAACACTTCGCGACCTTAGACTGGTTCCGTCGTAGTTGTGCCCCAACTCCACACGCGCCGCGTAGCGTCCGCGTTCCAACGCAAGCCCGGGTAGCCAGATTCGCGCGACGTCGGCGCTAGGAGTATGACGGTACCAGGACATTGCGTGCACGTAAAAGATTTCGGTGCGCTGTTCGTACGGCAGGAGGGAAAGGGTCGTTATTGCATCGCCGCAGCCGTACCCTCCCATCGGCGGATATTCATAGCTGTTGTCTACACCTTGGACGTAAGTGAGCAACTGGCAGGTGCTGCTGAAGCTGAGCGTCACACCCACCGGCCGCAGGTTCTGCAACCGGATCAGGATCGATCCCACCTCTCCTGGATGAATTTCCCTGGGCGATGCTTCGACGGTCAGCCGCAGGCCATCGTCCGTCGGCGCCACAGGATCGTCCCCGCAGCCGCTCGCGATTGCCAGTGCGCCCATGAGGGACCAGGTGGAAACGGCTCGCGGTCTGTTCACATGGCGTTCGACCCGGCGACCCTCGCTTTCGGTCACATGATGCGGACCGGACTGATCCGCACCGCAGGCGCTTTCGCGAAGCTTTTCCACCTGGTTGCTGGTTCGATTCATGCCGTTGAAAGGAGCGGTAACTAGTCAACTTGGATTCCGGCTTTCGCCGGAATGACAAGACCGCTGAACTTGGGCTCCGGCTCCCCGCCTTCGCGGGGACAGGTTTCGCCGGAATGACAACACCGCGTAACCAGAGAGCAATGTTATGTCTACAGCAACCAGCACAAAGCGACGCGTTGCGCGGCAGCGTCAGACAACAGGAAGCAAGACCGCACGCAAGGCACCAGAGCATCAACTCCTCCGCGGTCCGGTCGTACTCGCGACGCGGGGAAGTCAGGATTCCAAATCGGCGGCGCTCGTTGCTAAACAGATCGCGAAAAAGCTCAATCGCAGGCTCGAGATAGTTTCGGTAGTTGAGCCTGCGCTACTGTATGGCCTCCCGCCCGACGCGCAAGCGAGTTCCATAAGCATTGATCATGAAGCGCGCGACGCGCGGGAGCGCGACATCAGAGGTCCATTCGCCGAGGTGATAGGACGGCGCGGCGACTGGACGCATGACGTCCGGATTGGCCAGCCAGCCGCGGAGATTTGCGACGCCGCGAGAGACGCCGATGCAACTGTAATTGTCGTTGGCTCGTCACCGCACCGGAGGATGCGACGGATAGTCGCAGGCAAGCGCGCTGCTCAGATTCTTCATCATGCAGGATCGCCGGTGCTGGCGGTGGCGCCATGGCTGAAGGATCTGCCGCACAATTGTGTAGCTGCCATCGATTTCAGCGCGGCGAGCATACGCGCAGCGCAAGCTGCGTTGCTTATCATGGACAAGGGCGCTCGGCTTGCTCTGGTTCATGTGATGCCCGAGAGCTATTTCCGACCTGTTCCGAATTCCGAGGATGCGAAGCTACGCATCAAGGTTATGGAACAGCTCGAAGAAATCAGGAGCCAACTGCTGGAGCAGGCTCCGGGCGCAGAGATCAGCACCACAGTTCTTCACGGAGAACCGGCGACTGAAACGCTCAACCATGCTGAGTCGGTTGATGCGGACCTGCTCGCGACGGGTACACATGGCCGACCCGCGTTGGTGCGGATGCTTGTTGGGAGCGTCGCAACCGAATTGCTCCATGGAGCGCCCTGCAGCGTCCTCGCATCGCCGCCGCCGCCGGTGTCCGAAGAACTGGACCAGCGCCTCAGAACGCAGGGCACCGTTGTCACGACGGACACCAGCGAATACGCACCCATCCTGGATTCGTTCAGCGCGCGCAACAATGGCAAGCGAGTGTCACTCGAGGAAGATGACAAACAGCTCGGCGCCCAGCTTCAGGTGCAGGGTTATGTGTTGCGCGGTACGGCGTGGGATGCTGCTGATGGTCGCGTCGATTTAATGCTCGCGCCCTCGATGAATGGCACGGTGCATCTCACGCGGACCATCCCCGGAGTTTCCGGTGTCGGTGTCACGACGGATGCCAAAGGAAATGATCTCGCACTTCAGATCCGGCACGGCAAGGCGCAGACGTTGCTATTGCTGCACGATTCGAAAAAAGGGTAGCACTTACACTCACACTCGCCCTAGCACAACAATCAGGTTCTCAGAGAATACGATAAGAGGGCTATCGCCACCGCGCCGGCGGCGACGACAGCCGGGATGATCTGTCCGTAGAATCCGGGCGGTTCCGTGGACTCCTTGGGGTCAACGAGCCGGGCTCCGTACCCCAGAAGCATATCGTGGAAAAGCGAGAGCGCTATCATTGCGGCAACAAGCGCGAGCTTGATACCCAGGGGACGCATCCAGAAACCGAGGGTGATAATCTCAGGCGATAACTGGCCCGACGCGCGCATCAGGATTGCGCCCGTGACGAGAAGCACCGCAATCGCTGCCCACATCGAGAGGTGTGCTGTTTGCCATAGTCTCCGCGCGAATGTTCTCTGGAAGCTGGGCGGACGGATGCGCTCGACGAGCGGCGATGCCACGATTGCGAGCAGCATGATGGCGCCGGTCCAGTACATCGCCGCAAGCAAATGCAGCCTCGTCAAGATCTCCATCTTCAGTGACACAGCAGGCAGTTTTATGAGAGGGGGAAGTAGTTGTCCACGTGGTGCGTTACGTTGCCGCTCCTTATAGATGGTAATGCCTTCCACTTCGTAACAGATCGCGACAGGTATTCTGCTACTCCCACGGCTCTCTCGTCAGAAAAGCGCGGATTGCGTCTGCTCGTGCGGCGGCGTCAGACTCACCCAGGGCAACCAGTCGCTGAAGGTAGTCAGCCTGAAACATTATCAAGCTCAGAATATCGGCACTCGAAGTTCGTCTCGTGCCCAGCCCGCGAGTCAGAAATCGAAATGCCTTGGGCAGTCGCGGTTCGTATTCCCGCGACAACTTGCCGAGATCCTGCGAAGGGCGCAGCACCAGAATGTCGACCTCCCTCAGCCCATCACGCCTGTCGCGCGGCACTTCCCGCAGCAATGTGTTCATGCGCTCCAGCCTGATGACGTCCTGATCGATCAAGTCAAGAAAGATCGCGTTGTACAGCACTCCCAGAACCTGCGCCAGCGGTGGATAGCCCTTCACCAGCGGAATGTCTGCTTCCTCCTGGGATCGAGCGTAACGCGTGGAAATCGCCAGAATCTTGTTGGCGCCGAGTCGCAGAGCTGGTGATAGCGGGGCGGTGAGACGGATTCCGCCATCGCCATAGAATTCCTCGCCAATCTGAATCGCAGGGAACAAGAATGGCAGTGCTGCGGAGGCCATGACATGATCAACGTTGATCTTCGTCTGAAGCGACTTGCGCATTGGCCTGCGCCACATCGTGACGTCGCGTCCCTGCACCCAGACAACATTCTGTGCCGTCGTGTAGCTTGTCGTACTGATGGCGATGGCCCGCAACCGTCCTCTCTCAATATTGAGGTCGATGCCATTGAGAATGCCGTTCTGCGGCTCCATCGATTTCTCTAGGTATTCCCTGAGCGGTGCGGTATCGACAAGGCTGCGAATCGAGTTGTTGGGCCCCAGACCGCCGGAAAGGAGCTTCCATGACCACGACATCACATTGCTCGCAAGCGGAAGTGCGTCCGATCTGAAGACCTGCTCCGGGGACAGAGCCAGCCAGAGCGAAACGAGTTCGTCCACGGATTCCGTGAACGTCCCCTGATGCTGCGCCAGATGCGTCGCGTTCACCGCGCCGGCGGAAATGCCTGTGATGATGGGAAGTCGCAGTTCCGGATGCGCGTGCGCCAGGTACTTCAGAAGTCCGACCTGGTAAGCGCCGCGCGCTCCGCCGCCCGTGAGGACAAGCCCAATCTCTCCGCGTGTTTCCGGCACCGGAATCGTGGTCACTCCGGCGCTCGCCGTCGCAATTCCGGTGGAAGCGATTCCAGCAGGGGACGCAAATCGCGGGCACGTTCGAGCGAGGTGACAAATGTCAGCCCGTTCAGACGCACCACAAGGAGGTTATCGACGCCGTACAACACGGTCGCTCCTGTTTCTGTGTGCACAACATTGGCGCTCGCATCAACGAGATGCGCGGCGCCAATTATGCCATTGCCATCATCATCCAGGTCACGTGCGCGTCGCAGGGAAGCCCACGTCCCCACATCATCCCATCCGAAATCAACGGGCAGAACCTGCAACGAATTGCAGCGTTGGAACAGCCCATGTTCCACAGAAATGGATGTGACGCGGTCTCGCAGGCCGGCCACAACGTCGGTGGAGGTCACGCCGAGCAGCGCCGCAACTTCGGGAGTATTGTCGCGCAGTTGCTTCTCGATGTTTCCTGCACGCGCGACAAATATCCCTGAAAACCACAGACTGCCACCTGCAATCAACAACTCGCATTCGCTAACATCAGGTTTCTCGACGAAGCGCCCGGAAGGCAAGGGTCGCTCCACGAAAGAGACCGGCGTATCCATGCGGCGCGGGCCGAAGCGCGCCCCGGAAGCAGGTGCGATGTATCCGAAACTGGGATCGGGCCGTGTTGGCGTGACACCAAGGAGAATCATCGAATCCGTGCTTCGTGCCGCAGCGGTGGCCTTCACGAGCGCATCGTGAAACAGCTCCTGAAAGAAAATCGCGAGGTCCGCGTGTGTTACACATACAAGTGCGTTCGCACCCGCTCTGCGTTTCACTTCGGCAACTCCCCATGCGAGGGATGCTGCTGTCCCCATTGGAGCCGGCTCAGCGAGCATGTTTGCAGCGGGAACCTCGGGGATAGCCGCGTGAATCGCGGACGCAATGTCGCGGCTCGTCATCACCAGCACTCGCTCCGGCGGAATCAATGAACGGAAGCGGCGCAGCGTGTCCGCGATCAGGGGACGATCGTCCACCAGCGGCAGGAGTTGCTTGGGTCGCGTGGGAGAGCTGAGGGGCCAGAAGCGCGATCCAATACCGCCGGCGAAGACAACCGCATAGAGCGCGTCGCTGGCGTCCACCGCGACCATTGGTTCGGTCTGGGTTTCGGGAAGGTCGGCCAGAACTTCGTTGGAAGGCATTTGGAGGTTTGGAGTATACTATGCACCGTGCGCGCGGCGGATGCTGCGCGGCGGTGAGCACCAATTCCACCTTCAGCCTGTTTTAAGCGATGCGACAATTCCAGCTCCTTCTTTGTGTGTCTGTCAGTGCCGTTATCGCGGCCTGCTCATCCGCCAACGCTCCTGTCGTCCCGACGAGCATCACCCACAATTCCGTGGTCACACAGTCAGGCACGGTCGCTCAAACGGTAGCGACACCGCCATCTGTGCGCCTCGTTGATGCGTCAGACAATCCGACCGCCGGCGTGACCGTCAATTGGACCGTCACAGCGGGCGCCGGATCGGTGGGCAGCAGTACCAGCACCACCGACGCTGATGGTGTTGCGGTTGTCTCCAGCTGGACGCTGGGTACCGTCTCGGGCGTCAATCGTTTGCGGGCCAGCACGACGACGCTAACTGGAGTTGAGTTCGAGGCGAACGCCGCTGCCGGGGCGGCCATCGCGCTGAGTATTACTGCGGGCAATACGCAGACGGCACTGGTGGGCGCGGTGTTGCCGATCGATCCGTCCGTAGTGCTTCGCGATCAATACGGCAATGGGAAGCCCGGAATACCGGTTGTTTTTGCAGTTGCGGCCGGCGGTGGACTGTTGACCGGTGCGATGCAGACAACCGGCAGCGACGGTGTTGCGACCCTTGGCAGTTGGCGGCTCGGCGCTGGCGCCGGCGTTCAGACTTTGTCCGCTACTGTGCAGGGCCTCGCACCAGTGCAATTGTCAGCAGTCGCCAGCGTGTCACCAAGGTGCCAACAGGTCGTGCCGTACAATCTCTTCGCCACCGTTTCAGGGGCGCTGGATTTCGACGACTGTCTCCTGCCCAACACCTTCTATCACGACTTCTTCCTGGCGAATGTACCGACAGCCCAGGCGCTGCGTTTCACAATGCAGTCGACGACACTCAATCCATACGTCCTTCTGCTCGACGCGGACGGTGATTTGCTTGCCGAGGATGGTACCACCGGCACAACCATGTCACTAAGCATTCTCGCTCCACCCGGGGACCTGGTTGTCCTTGCATCAACGTTCTTGTCTTTTCAGCTGGGCTCCTATTCGCTCAGTTCTACGGTCGACGATGGCCTGGCCACCAATTGCGAAGTGATTTTCGCCATGCGGGGGATAAGCGTAGCGCAAAACCTCACTGCCAGCGATTGCGTCAATGCCAGTCCGAGCGGGCCCTTCTACTCTGACCAGTTCATAATCTTTCTCAATGCGGGAATCCCGGTCACAATCCGCATGAGTTCATTGGAGTTCGACACGTTCCTGGAACTCTACGGCGCGTCCCCGACACCAGTGGCGGCGAATAACGACATCAGCGGCACGAATCCCAATTCGGAAATCATCTACACACCGACCGTCTCGAACTACTATGCGATCTCAGCTTCCTCATTCGTGCCAGAGGACACCGGGGCATACACGTTGACCATTCTACCTGGGCTTTCTCTCGCGGCGAACTCGCTCGAGGCGGCGCTGCGGCGCATGGGTGTGATTCGGAGGAGGTAGCGTCTCTGGCACTAGCACTATGTCTGAAATAGTCATAATCGGCAAATACCAGCACAACTACGAAGCCGAAGTCGCGCGTGCTGCCCTCGAAGCCGAGGGCATTGAGGTCGCAATCCTGGATAATTCAGGAAGCGTGCTGCCGTCGCTCCAGATGCTCATGCCTCTGCGGTTGGCGGTGAACGCGGCCGATGCCGAGCTTGCTCGCGAAATACTGGCGAACCCCAACCCATTGCCAGCAGATCCCTCTCAGGACGACGTATAGGCGCTTCCAAAAAGCGCACTTTTGCAGTATGGTATGACGCTGCCCCTGCCGCCCGAAATTCCGGCCGACAGCCCCAGCGATTGCAAGACCTTCACGTCCAACTGGTACAGACTCAATGCTCTCGATCAGAATACGCCGGGCCTGCGCGTTCCTGGCCGGAATCGCGTTCCTCGCACTCACTGCTGGCGCGCAGCAGCGGGTAACATCGCCCAAGGAACAGTTCGGGAACAACTTTGGCGACAACTACTTTCTCGCGACCTACACGCAGATCGCTGACTACTGGCGCAAGCTTGACGCCGAATCGGATCGCATGACGGTCATCGAGATGGGCAAGACGTCAGAAGGACGAACCCAGCTCGGCGTGATCGTCACGTCGCCCGAAAACCACAGAAACCTGGCTCGCTACAAGGACATTTCCCGCCGCCTCGCGCATGCCGAGGGTTTGACAGAGGCGCAGGCCAGACAGTTGGCAAAAGAAGGCAAGGCCGTCGTCTGGATCGATGGCGGATTGCACGCGAGTGAAGTGCTGGGTGCACAGCAGCTGGGCGAGATGGTGTACCAGATGGTCAGCCGCACCGACGATGAGACAATGCGCATCCTCAACGATGTGATAACAGTGTTTGTGCACGCGAATCCAGACGGAAACGAGCTGTTCGCGCGCTACTACATGCGCAACCCAGACAGCCTCAGTCGTACGACCGGAGGCGTGCCGCGCCGTTATCAGAAATACATCGATCACGATGACAACCGCGACTTCTTCGCGTCCACTCAGCTGGAGACGGAAAACATGAACCGTCTCATGTACACCGAGTGGTTCCCGCAGATCATGTACAATCACCACCAAACGGGACCCGCTGGCACCGTGATGTTTGCGCCGCCATTCCGTGATCCGTTCAACTACAACTTCGATCCCCTCATCGTTCTGGGAATCGACCAGGTGGGATCCGCCATTCACGCGCGTTTCATCGCCGAAAACAAGCCGGGCGTGATCATGCGCAGCGGCGCAGCCTACTCCACGTGGTGGAATGGCGGACTGCGCACGACGGCGTACTTCCACAACATGATTGGAATCCTGACCGAGACAATCGGCAACCCGACGCCGATGCAGATCACTTTCAATGCGGCGCGGCAGCTGCCGAATGCGGACTACCCATTTCCGATTCAGCCGCAGCGCTGGCTGTTCCGGCAGTCGGTGGACTACTCGATAACATCCAACCGGGCGATTCTCGATTTCGCATCGACGCAGCGCGAAAACGTTTTGTTCCGCATCTGGCGGATGGGAATGAATTCGATCGAGCGCGGTAACAAGGACACCTGGACACTTTCGCCGAGGGATTTTGCCGCGGCGGGACTTGCTGTCGGGCGTGGTGGTGGCCGTGGTGGTGGCGGCGGTGGCGGCGGTGGCGGCGGTGGCGGCGGAGGACGCGGGGCAGGCGGCGGAGCCGGAGCCGTAGCAGGGGCGATAGAAGCCCCGACTGGAATGGCGCTGCTGCACAAACCCGAAACGCGCGATCCACGTGGGTTCATTATTCCGTCGAACCAGGCTGATTTCCCGACGGCAACAAAATTCGTTAACGCACTGCTCGAGAACGGTGTCACTGTTCACCGCGCAACCGCGCAGTTTACAGTTGCTGGCAAGACATATCCCGCCGGCTCCCTTATTGTGAAGGCGGCGCAGGCGTTCCGTCCGCACGTGATGGACATGTTCGAGCCTCAGGATCATCCGGATGATTTCAATCCGGCGACAGGCCGTCCCATCGCTCCGTACGACATTGCGGGCTGGACGCTGGCGTTCCAAATGGGCGTTCAGTTCGATCGCATCATGGAAGGTTTTGATGGACCGTTCGAGAAAGTGAACGCGTTCAATCTTCCCATGCCGCCCGGACGAATTACAACGGGAGGAGCGGCTCCCGCACCGGCCAGCACCCAGCAGCCTGCTGGATATGTAACGAGCCACGAGGTTCTAAACTCGTTCATCGCGCTGAATCGTTTGCTCGGTGCGAATGAGGAAGCGTATTGGCTTACAGCGCCGTTAACCGTAGGCAGTACTACGTATCCGACTGGCACGCTGTACATACCAAGAAAGGCGACGACTCTTGCGCACCTGGAAAAGATCGCGCAAACCACGGGGGTTTCATTTGCGGGGATTGCCACCCGTCCGACCGGTGACGCGCTCAAGCTCAAGAAGCTTCGCATCGCGGTGCTCGACGATGGCCGATCGATGCCGTCGGGCTGGACGCAGTGGATCATGGAGCAATTCGAATTCCCCATGGAAGTTGTGTACGCTCCCACACTCGACGCCGGCAATCTGAGCGCGAAGTATGATGCGATTGTGCTGCCGACAGGAATGTGGAGTGTTGGTGGTGCTGGCGGTGGTGGTCGTGGCGGTGGTGGACGTGGTGCCGCTCCGCCCGCAGGCGCTGGAGCGGCTGGTGCCGGTGCGGCTGCTGCAGGTGCGGGTGGTCGTGGTGCGGGGCGTACAGGGGGTGCCGGAGCCGGTGCCGCGGGCGCAACAGATACTACGGCAGCAGGTCGCGGGGCTCGTGGCGGCGGTGGTGGGGGCGGTGGCGGACGCGGAGGTGGCGGTGGATTCGTGTTCCCAGAGGATGCACACATACTGCGTGGCAGTGTCTCTGCTGATGTCACACTTCCGCTCGTCAAGGCATTTATCGAAAACGGTGGAACCGTGATCGCCATTGGTGGATCGGCACGCAGCCTTTCGGCCGCGCTCAACCTTCCAGTGCGCGATCACCTCCAGAAAGACGGATTCTCGCTCTCAGATTCTCTCTATGCTCCTGGATCGGTTCTTCAGGCGACGGTCAACACAGCGCACCCGCTGGCGGCCGGCATACCAGCAAAGGTCGACATGTTCTTCGACGACAGTCCGGTGTTTGCTTTTGATGCGAACGCGGAATCGCTGGGCCTCACGAAGATCGCATGGTTCGAGACAGAGACGCCACTTCGCAGTGGCTGGGCGTGGGGACAGAAGCACCTCAAGGGTGCGGTTACTGCGTTTGAAGCGCGGATTGGGAGAGGGAGAGCGTTCATGTTTGGGCCGGAAGTGATGTTCCGGGCGCAGCCGCATGGAACGTTCAAGTTTGTTTTCAACGGGCTGTATCTAGGGAGCGCGACGGCGACGAAACTGCCGTAACGAAATCGGGTCACGCCGCGATAGTTGTCATTCCGGCGAAAGCCGGAATCCATGGTGAAGTCAAACATGGATTCCGGCTTTCGCCGGAATGACATGTTTTGCTATCGCTATAAGCGCTAGAAGTAGAACTGCATCTGTGTCAAAAGCTGATGACGACTAAACGGCTCGCCCGACGGATACACGTAGTTCATCTGAAACTTGACCGGCGTGCTTATCTGGTGTGACCATCCCAGAATCGCCAGGTCGCGACTGGGCCGCCGCCCATCACCGCTGAAGCTGTCCCAGCGCGCATGAAGCTTTTCACGGGCTCCCAGCTTGTACGTGATGCTCGCTTGCAATCCGTGTGGCTTGGTCACCGACGCGACATCTTCGTCCTCGAGCCGCGAACCGATGTATTCGCCGGTAAGTACGAACGGCTCCCGTTCCACGCGAATGTCAGCACCAAGCAGAGTGCGCGTTCCTTGAAATGTGGTGGCCAGGTTGTAGCCGAGCGTGACTTCCTCGTCGTGACTGCGCACAGCATTGATTCCGAATTCAATCGCGTCAGTAGCAGCTCCAGTGCTGAACGAATCAATCCGCGCGACAATCCTGCCCGCGAACATGAGATCATTGCCGTCGTTGAGTAGTGAACGCGGCGCGTTGCCGTTGAACGCTCCCGCGAGATATCGGAGGCCCGTACCAGGAATCTCGCCGCGAAGCTGAACACCGATCTGTCTGCCCGGCGCAAATGCGCGTACAATCTGCGCGCGATTGATGAACTCCAGGGTCGGCGTACTCTGCAAACGCTCGCCGCTGAAGGGCACCTTGTAGTGCCCCACATCGACAGCGAACGCCGGCGACAGCGTGACGCGTACCCATGCATCTCCCAGCGTCGGAGTCCGGGACAGTTCCGCTTCGACAGCATACGTGATTCTGTGATCCAGATCGCCGCGGAATGACATGCGCACTCTCGGTAGACTGAAACCGTTATTCCCTTCGATCGCGTCGCGCTCGCTCTGAAAATCGCCCAGTACCTGCAATAGCGCGCCCAGGCGCAGCTGCTTGGTTTTGAACATCTGTACCAGCGCGCCGAAAAGCGGCTCATCGTCCTGCTGTGCCTTGGCGGGGGTCGCGAAGACAAACCAGAGCAACAAGGCCGCCGAAACAGAAATTGGAGTTTGGAAATTGGACATTGGATATCTAATTGCCAATTGAGTCTCCGATCTTGCGCGTTGCATCGGGATCCTTTTTTGTCTCCGTCACGCCGCCTGACACGATGAATGCCATCGCGGCTGCGCTATCTACATCAAGGAGCCGCACCTGGGCCGCGGGAACAATGATCAGGTTTCCGGCAAAATTGTAGGACTGCGGCACGTATACGGCGACGTTCCCGGGCATTCCCAGCTGTGCGAGTGATTCCTGAGTGAGGAAGCCCATGACTCCCGCCTCGTTGTCGGGAGAAAACATCACGAGAACTGGCTTGTCGAAGCGCCGTTTTTCTCCGACGAAGGCATTGAGAAGATCCTTGATCGACGAATGCAGCAGGCGAACCAGAGGCAGTCGATTGAACATGCGATCCACCAGTCCAACAGCACGCCGCGTAACGAACGTGGACGCGAGAAACCCTATTAACGTGATCACTGCAACCGTGGCTATGAAGCCAGCTCCCGGAAATGGGATCCTCAGCCAACCATCAATGGTTCTGAAAACCAGGTAACACACGTATATGGTGAGCGCGATCGGCGCGACCAGTAGCAAGCCCTGAACGAAGTAGTTGACCAGCCGTTTCATGTTGTCGGTTGTGAGTGGAGTTTCATCGACAATCCAGATTTCGTCATTCCGGCGAAAGCCGGAATCCATGTTGTCGAAAAATGGATTCCGGCCTGCGCCGGAATGACAAGACGATACCGCTGCCTGAGAATCAGCATGCGGAAATTAGCCTATGTATATTACGCGGGCGCGACGCCGCGCCTCCGCACCCGACTGCCATGCAAGATCCCATCGAGCGCTTCTCGCAGTGGCTTCAGCGAGCCTCAGCGGCCGATCGCGCCACGCTTCCCGATCCAACCGCGTTCGCGCTCGCGACCGTCGCGTCCGACGGCCGCCCGTCGGTCCGGATGTTGCTTCTCAAAGGCGTGGGTGAAAGCGGTTTCAGCTTCTACACCAATCTCGAAAGTAGAAAGGCGACAGAATTGCAACAAACGGGCGTCGCCTCCATGTGTTTTCACTGGGCGCCCCTGGAGTTGCAGGTGAGAGTTGACGGGCGCGTGTCGCGTGTCAGCGACGCGGAAGCCGATGCGTATTTTTCGTCACGTTCGCGCGAGAGCCAGCTGGGCGCGTGGGCCTCCATTCAGAGCAGACCCATCGCGGCATCAGGTGATCTCGAGCGGCGCTACGCCGAAATGGAAGATCAGTTTCGCGGTGGAATTGTTCCTCGTCCACCGCACTGGTCAGGTTTTTCTCTCGCGCCGGATCGCATCGAGTTCTGGGAAGGACGGCCGTATCGATTGCATCACAGAGAGCTGTACACTCGACGAGACGGCGGATGGCATACGCAGGTTCTATATCCGTAGGAGCATTAGGCGATCAAATGATCAAATGATCAAGGAGCAAATGATCAATTGATCGAGATCCACGATCGCAATCACCTGGTCACTTGTTCATTTGATCATTTGATCATTTGATCGTTTCGTCTCCCAACCCTGCCCAACAGTACCACACAGCTCTCCCGTCGCTTACTATTCAGCACGACATGACAGCTTCGGTAACAGATCCAGTCACCGACACAAAGCCCTCGGGATGGTCCATCGATGCGGCGCGCGCCCTCTACAACATCGAGGGTTGGGGAAGCGGTCATTTCGATGTCAGCGATCGCGGTCGTGTGATTGTCCGACCTGACCGCAAGAACCCCGATCGCACGCTCGATCTTTTCGAGCTGGCGCAGGATCTGGAAGAGCAGGGAGTCGCCTTGCCAGTTCTGCTCCGCTTCTCCGACATCCTTCGTTCCCGGCTGGATTCACTCACCGAGCGCTTTCAGACGGCAATAGCTGAATACGGCTACACCGGGACGTACACCACCGTCTATCCGATAAAGGTCAATCAGCAGCGTCACGTCGTGGAGGAGATCGTAGAGTACGGCAAGCCGCACGGCGTCGGTCTCGAGTGCGGTTCCAAGCCCGAATTGCAGGCGGTGCTCGCGCTTTCCGAATCCACCGATCACATGATCATTTGCAACGGCTACAAGGACGAAGAGTTCATGCGGCTGGCGTTGATGGGCCAGAAGCTGGGGCACCAGGTCTTCATCGTGCTCGAACAACTGAGTGAGCTGGATGTTCTCCTTCAGGTGGCCGATGAAATGCAGGTGGTTCCCAGCGCCGGAATTCGCATCAAGCTGTCGTCAGCAGGATCGGGAAGATGGGCGCAGAGTGGTGGCGAAAAATCCAAGTTCGGACTGAGTGCGGAGCAATTAATGAAGGTGATCGACCGGCTCAACGCGGAGGGTCGGCTCGACATCGTCAAGCTCCTGCACTTCCACCTCGGCTCGCAGATCACAGACATCCGGTTCATCAAGGCCGGATTGCAGGAGATCACGCGCTTTTATGCCGAACTGCGCGCTCTGGGACTCGACATCACCCATGTGGACGTCGGTGGTGGACTGGGCGTGGACTATGACGGTACAAGCTCAACGTCTCATGCGTCGGTCAACTACTCGCTGCAGGAGTACGCCAACGACGTGATCTACACAATTGGCGAGACCTGCCGGGAACTTTCGCTTCCGATGCCCCACGTTATCAGCGAATCAGGCCGCGCTCTCACCGCGCACCACGCGCTGCTGCTTCTCAAGGTGATCGACATCGAAACCCAGGCAGAGGGGGCCGTTCCTGAGATAACCAAGGAACACCATCAGCTGCTGCGCGAGATGCACGACGATTTCAAGGCTGTGAATCGCAACGGCGTCGCCAAACGGAGAGTGCGCGAGATATACCACGACACTGCGTACGCGAAGGAACGCTGGCAGTCGCTCTTTCAGAGTGGGGTTATCACTCTGCGTGACCGCGCCATTGCGGAACAGTTGTATTTCGCGATCATGAACGCTGTCGCCCGTCGCGTTCAGGGCAAGAACGAGTTCTCCGACATCCACGAAGATCTCGATGCCACACTCGTTGATCGCTACTTCTGCAACTTCTCCCTCTTTCAGTCATTGCCGGACAGTTGGGCCATTGATCACCTCTTTCCGATAATGCCAGTTCACCGGCTGGACGAGGAACCATTGCGGCGCGCTACCCTCCAGGACGTGACATGTGATTCCGACGGAAAGATTGACCGCTTCGTCGGCGATCGCGACGGACGCCCCAGCCTGGAGTTGCATGCGATGCGCGATGGCGAGGACTACATCCTGGGAATCTTTCTCACAGGCGCTTATCAGGAAATACTGGGCGACATGCACAATTTGTTCGGCGATACCAACGCGGTTCACATCAAGCTTTCAGAGGATGGCTACGAGGTAACCGATCTGGTGCACGGTGACACAGTGACAGAGGTGCTCAACTATGTGCAGTTCGGCGCGGCCAACCTGCTCGGCACCTTCCGCAGAAAGGTCGCGGCCGCGAAGAGCATCACCCGGCAGGAGGCGAATACATTTATTGCCGAGTACGTGGCGGGGTTGGAAGGCTACACATACCTCGAAGGGGACGCAGCGCGATAAAATGGGTTCCGGCTTTCGCCGGAATGACAGCCGATTGTTGTCATTCCGGCGAAAGCCGGAACCCATGTTTTTGTGGACAGATCACCTATCCTCGCGCCGCCGAATACCGTTTCCCAACCTCACCCCAGTTAACAACATTCCACCACGCCGCCAGATAATCCGGCCGCCGATTCTGGTATTTCAGATAATAGGCGTGTTCCCAGACGTCGACGCCGAGTATCGCGTGCTTGGCTTCCATTAACGGGTTGTCCTGGTTCGGCGTGCTCTCGATGGAGAGCTTGCCCCCTTTGTCAGAAATCACCCACGCCCAACCCGAGCCAAAGCGTCCCACTCCGGCCGCGTTCACCTGCTCCTTGAGTTTGTCCAACCCGCCAAAGCTGCTGTCGATCGCCGCAGCCAGGTCTCCTGAAGGCGCGCCGCCTGATGGCGACATCAATTGCCAGAACATGCTGTGATTCCAATGTCCGCCGCCGTTGTTTCGAACAGCGCCCCGAATCGACTCGGGCACCGCCTTGAGATCGCCGAGCAGCTTGTCCAGGCTGCTCGCGTGCAGCTCAGGCACCTTGTCCAGTGCTGCATTGAGGTTGTTCACGTAGGCCTGATGATGCTTCCCATGGTGAATCTGCATCGTTGCTACGTCTATGTGCGGCTCCAGTGCGTCGTGCGCGTAGGGAAGAGCGGGAAGTGTGTGTGCCATTATTGTTCTCCAGTCTGCTCGCCTGTAGAGTTTGAATCGCCAATTAGATCGGCGAAAGGTGTGCCGGGCGTAGGGCTAGTGCCAGTGCCAGCACCAGCCACCAACTACCCAGCGGCACTATACGTGCGTAAGCAGCCTCAAAGAGCTCAATTGCGGAGGCGCAAAAATGCTTTACACTATCGTGGTTATTCTCCTGGTCCTCTGGCTACTCGGCGCGGTGGTTGTTCCGGTTGGCTCCGGATTGATTCATCTTCTACTCGTCATAGCCGTGGTTGTCCTGCTGTTGAGAGTGATTCAGGGACGTCGTGTGATCTGAACGGACTGAGCTTCCCGGGAGCCCGTGGGGCAGAAAAAAAAGGCTGAGTACAATACGCTGACCGTTCGTGTGGTCAGCCACACTCACTGGGACCGGGAATGGTACCATACCGCTGCAATCTTCAGGCAGCGGTTGGTGCCGCTCATTGACGGTCTGCTCGCGTCGCTTCGCGCAGACCCCAAACTGCGCTTCCTCCTCGACGGACAAGCTGTCATACTGGAGGACTATCTCGCGGTGCGACCCGAAAGCGGTCGCGCACTCGCGATGCATCTGCGCTCCGGTTCGGTTGAAGCGGGGCCTTGGTACGTCCTTGCGGATGAACTGATCCCTACCGGTGAAGCGCTGTTGCGCAATCTTCTCGCCGGCAAGCGCATTCTCGACTCCATGAACGCGAGGATTCCGAAGGTCCTCTATTGTCCCGACTCCTTTGGACATCCCGCTTCGCTCCCGGCAATTGCCATGGGGTTTGGTTGCGAGCTGATAATTCTCTGGAGAGGCTTTGGCGGCGCCTCGCACCCGGCAGCAAATTGCGTCGCATGGCGCGCACCTGACGGTTCCACCGCTGTGATTTACCATCTCCCCAGAGACGGCTACGAAGTTGGCGCCGAGCTACCGCGCTCGACCACTGACGCCGTCATCCGCTGGGAGGGAATCAGTGAGGCGTTGCGGGAGCGCGATCGCCTGGGCGTGGTTCTGCTCACGAACGGAGCAGATCATCATGCATTGCAGGAGGCTTCTCACGACGCAATCCGCTTGCTGTCGCAGGTGGCGAAGCCCGACACGGTCATACGATCATCTCTGTCCGGGTTTGCAGAATCGCTGTTGCGGCAAACTCGAAGGCGCACACTGCCGGCCGTGCATGGCGAACTGCGAGATTCCTACGGCTACACCTGGACCTTGCAGGGGACCTTCGCGTCGCGCTCGCAATTGAAGCGCTCGCTTGGTGTGGCGTCGCGCATTCTTTCTCGTGATGCGGAACCGTGGAGTGCGCTGGCGGCATTTGGAGGGCATTCATCGCGCCGGGCTTTGATAGCTGCGGCCTGGAAGCCGCTGCTACTCTCCCTTCCTCACGACACCCTTTGTGGCTGCTCCGTTGACGAAGTCGCAACCGAAGCAGCGCTGCGTCTGCGCGATGCAGCAGATCAGGGGAGGCAAATAGTGAGGGACTCGCTCGAGGATCTCGCTGGCTATGACCGCGCCTCGATTCGCAGGCGACCGTACGATCCCAACAGTGACGTCGTCATCATCTGTAATCCTGCGGCAAGAGCGCGCGGTGGCGTAGCCGAGGTTTCGTTTGTTCAGAAGCGGCGTGATATCAGAGTGGGTCCCGGCTCCGTTGTGCAGCCGCGTGGAATACTCAGGGCTCCAGTTCCGAAGTCATTCAGCGTTGCGCGTGATAGCGGGGAGATCCGTCTGCCCGCGCAACTCATCGGGACACATTCGCGCTACGACCTCTTGGAGTCGCCGCACCACTATCCGGATGCCGACATCGTAATGGATCGCCGAGTCCTGGTCTGGACGCCCGCAATTCCCGCGTACGGATTCGATTCCGTCAAAGCAGGCGCCGCAGTCGGCTCGGGTGACATCCTGAGTCCTGACAACCCGGCCCATTCATCTGAGAGGAGTATTGGCAACGGGCTTGTGTCCGCGGGCATCACCAATGACAGCCGCGTTTGGTTTGCCCTTGATGAAGAGAGCGTCGCGGGCGAGCCAGGACGAACGGCGAAGGGCATGGGACGGGGGAAAGGACCGATTGCATTCGTCAGTGTTGAGGACTGCTACGACGCGGGCGATCTGTACACGGCATCGCTGCGGCATTCTCCAACCGTTATTGAGAGAGTGCGCACCTGGAAGGTGGATGCCACGGGACCGCTTCGCTCAAGCCTCGTGGCGCGTTACGAATGGGCGTCACAAGTGGAGAAAACTCCAAGTAGCGCAATTGTGACTGGAGGCAGTGCAGGCACTCCCAAGGCGCGACCGGTCCGTCGCAGCAGCCAGCTACGTGGCTGGCTTCAGGCAACCTTCAGCGTAGACGCCGACAGGGCGCTGGTACGTGTGCAGGTCAAGGGTGATAATCGCACCAAACACCATCGTTTACGGCTTGTCATATCAAGTGATCTGGGAGGCTGTCGAACGTATGCTGATGCGGCGTTCGCTGTTGTCGAGAGAGTTCCGCCTGTGCGCGACAGCAGCGCTGACGAAATGGAGATTCCGCCTGCAACCGCTCCGCTGCATCGCTTTGTGTCGCTGCTGAATCAGGGTGGGGGCATGTCGGTTTTCTCCGATGGTGTCAGCGAGTACGAGAGCACTGCATCGGGCGCAGTTTCGCTCACGCTGATTCGCGCAGTGGGAGAACTTTCGCGTCACGATCTTCCCGAGAGACCAGGTCATGCCGGCTGGCCAGCGAACACGCCGTTGGCGCAGGAGCAGGGTCCATTTCGTTGTGGCTTCGCATGGATGCCTCATACATCCGGTGACTGGGACACACTAGCGGAAGAGGTTCAATGCGCCGCAGATGATTTCCTGCATCCCCTGTCCGGCATCACTCTGCGCTCCGCGATCACCACTCCGGCTCGATTCATGGGAGCTGAACTCACCGGCAAAGGGCTGGCAGTGTCGGCAATAAAGGAAAGCGAGGATGGTCGCTCGCTGTTGCTTCGTTGCGTCAATCTCACGAGTCAAAAAGTTGCGGGTAGCTGGGAACTCGGTCACCCAGTTCGGTCAGCGACATTGGCGCGCCTGGACGAATCGCCGCAGAAAAAACTGTCCGTCAAGCGTGGCAAACGCATTCCATTCTCCGCCGCTCCAAACGGCATCGTAACCATATTGGTGCGCTGACCAACCGCAGCTAGCCCCCATCCCCGCGGCCCCACAAAGCGCGGTTCCCTGAAGCGCAGTGGCCGGCAAGCGCTGTTCCTTGCAGCGCTGTTACTGAAGCGCTGTTTTGGAAGCGCTATTCCTGAAGCGCCGTTTCCGATGCTCGCTAAAGAACGGCGCTGCAAGGAACCGCGCTGCTAAAAAAGCGCCGCGAGGAACCGCGCTGCGAGAAACAGCGCTTGCCTGCCACAGCGCTTCAGGGAACAGCGCTTTGAGTGGACCTAGCTTCGCTCTCCCAGATTCACCACCGCCACACCAGCCAAGCGGTCACGCAGCTCATCGCCCAGCAGGGTGCAGCACATCACCGTGAGTACAAGCGCAAGTCCCGGCGCTATTGCCACCCAGGGAGCGGTTACAATCAAATCGCGACCACCCGCGATCATGTTGCCCCAGCTCGGTGCTGGGGGTTGTATGCCGAGCCCCAGAAACGACAGCGCACTCTCGAGGAGAATTGTGTTTCCAACGCCCAGCGTCGCGGCTACAATTGCCGGCCCAATCGCATTTGGCAGCGCATGAGTCCACAGGACGCGCGATGAACTGCATCCCAGCGCGGTCGCTGCATCAACAAACGGGCGCGCGCGCACTCCAAGAACTTCGGCACGCACCAGCCGCGCAACGCTCATCCATCCCGTGGCGGTAAGTACGATTACAATCGGCACCACCCCCGGATTCCACAGCGCCGCGCACACGAGGAGGATGATCAGTCGGGGTAGCGAGAGGAGCATGTCCGCAGCCCCCATTATGAGCCGATCGGTCACACCTCCCATCCACGCAGCCACGGCGCCAGTGACGGTTCCCACGGCCGCCGCTAGCAGCGATCCAACCACACCTACCGCGATCGAAGTGCGCGCGGCCAGCAGAATGCGCGAGAGCATGTCGCGCCCGAAGCGATCGGTGCCCAGAAGGTGAAATCCGCCATTGGCATCAACCCCGAACGGGTGAATCAGGCGGGTGGCCAACACATCACCGATCGCCAGCGGATCTGTATTGGCGAGCCAGGGACCAAAGATCGCGGCAGCACAAAGAAGGGCGAGAGTGACCGCCGCGAATTTCGCCGGACCTCTCATTGCGCACGCCGACGTGGGTCTACCACAGGCAGCAACAAGTCGGCGGCCAGATTCGCGAATATCACTACCGTTCCGTAGATAAGCGCCGACCCCAGAACAAGCGGATAGTCGCGATTCGATATCGCCTGAACCATGGTGCGTCCCATTCCCGGCCAGGCAAAAACACTCTCGACAAACACTGCTCCCGATACCAGACCTGGAAGTGAGAGTGCCGAAAGAACTATGAGCGGCGGCAGCACATTGGCGAGCACATGGCGGGTATGCACAGCGCGGCTGGATACTCCCTTGGCGCGCGCGGTGCGCACAAAGTCGAGCCGGATAACATCAGCAACACTGCTCCGCGCATAACGCGCAATGCCGGCGGCGCCAATCGCCGTAAGTACGGCAACCGGTAGGATCGCATGACGCAAGAGGTCGGAGACGCGAGCAAGGCCTGTGAGGTCGGCCGCAGGATCGTGCAATCCAAATGCGGGAAGCCGCGCCCATACCGGCAAACCCAGCGTCGCCGCACCGTATGTGAAAAACGCAATCAGCGCCAGGGAAAGCCAGAAACTTGGCGCGGCGTAAATCGCGGTTGTAACAATCGTGAGCGCGGTGTCAGTTTTCGTGCCGAGTCGCGCCGCCTGCGCAATGCCGACACTGACACCAATCAGGAATGTAAGTGCGAGCGATGTGGCGCCCAGGAAGATCGAAATGGGAAGTGCATCGGCGATCACATCAAGGACTGGCCTGCGCTGGGTGAAACTCTCGCCGAGGTCACCCCTGATAGTTTTGGATATCCATCGCGCATATTGCACGGTGATGGGAGCGTCCAGCCCGAGGTCGGCGCGCATTCGCGACTCTTCCTCGGCTGATGCCCCCGGGGGTAGCATGAATTGTGCGGGGTCGCCCGGTGCGGCGCGCAAAAGTACGAACAGCATACTCACGACGAGCCAGACGAGAATAATGGACGCGCCCACGCGGCGAATGATCGAATGCACCTGCGGATGATGCGACGCTGGCGCGCACAGTCAACCTTTGACGCGCAGCGTCCGACAAGCCCTGTCGTGGCGTTCTTCGCCCTCACGACCGTGGTCCTGGCCTCCTGCGCTGGCGTAGAGCGCGCGCCCGGCACCGTTGTAATGGCATCGGGCGCGGACCTGGAATCTGCGAATCCGTTGGTGACGGTTCATCCACTCTCTCGCCAGGTGCAGCGCCACGTACTGTTCGTGACGCTGGCCCGATTCGACTCCGCGCTGAGCCCCGAACCATATTTCGCGCGCCAATGGGCATTCAGCGATGATCTCCGGACGCTGGAGTTCACGGTGGTGCGCGGAGTGCAGTGGCACGACGGTCAGCCGACAACAGCGGCAGATGTCGCGTGGACCATCAACAGCGCACGCAATCCGAAATCAGGGTATCCACGAGCGTCGGACCTGGCAGGGATCACCGGTGTGGAGGCAACAAGCGACACAACGGTGCGCGTGAGCTTTGCCGCGCCCCAGGCACTCTTCCCCCTGATTTTTTGCGAACTTCCCATTCTGCCGTCGCACCTGCTTCGAAACACGCCGCTCGACTCCATGCGCAACGCGCCATTCAGCACAAGTCCGGTGGGCAACGGTCCATTTCGTTTTGTCGAGAGATCGCGCGGCAGGCGCTGGGTTTTCAGGCGCAACGAACGATTCCCCGAGGTACTTGGAGGACCTCCCAGCATTGAGCGACTTGTGATTGCGGTTGTGGATGAAGCCACCACAAAATTTGCCGGCCTCGTGAGTGGGGAACTCGATGTCGCCGGTATTGCACCGTCGATGGCCAGTCTTACCGCGCGCGACAAGCGACTGCGAGTTTTGTCTTATCCACTAATGCTTTCCAATGCGCTGGTCTTCAATGTGCACCGTCCGCCATTCGACGATGTCCGCTTGCGGCGCGCGGTGTCGCTTGCGGTTGATCGCGCCCGGTTGGTGAACATTGCGCTGGCCGGATTCGGAGTGCCCAGCATGTCTGCAGCTGTGCCCGACAATCCCCTGGCACTACCATCCATTGCCACCCCGAACGTTGCCCTGTCAGACTCACTGTTCGACGCAGCGGGGTGGAAGCGGGGGCCGGATGGTCTGCGTCGCAAAGGTGGGGCGGGAGAGGGTATTGTTCTTGAATTCGAGTTACTGACTGTCGTAACAGCCAACAACGAATTGGAGCAGTTGATACAGTCTGATCTCGCCGCGCGCGGCGTCCGCATGCGCATCCGCGGCACCGAATTCGCATCATTTCTCGCCCGCGCTCGCGAAGTGCCCAAATCATTCGACGCTCTCTTCACAGGAATCCCGGGCGATCTCTCACTCGCATACCTTGCATCGATGTTCGACTCGTCGCTCAAGGGCAGTGCGCTGGACTATGCGAACTTTCACACGCAGAGACTCGACTCGCTCTTCTTGCGAGTGCGAGGCGCGTCGCGTACGGAGGCTCTCAGAAATGCCTGGCTGGAGCTGCAGATGGAATTGGACAGAGAACTCCCCGTTGCCTGGCTCTATCATTCCCGCGGTGTTCAGGGCCTGTCCGGCCGGCTCGGCGGTGTAACGATGGATTTGCGCGGCGAACTGGTGACTGTCTCCCGCTGGACCACCTCCGGAAACCGGGTGCCTCTGAAGTGAGCCTGCTCGCCACCCGCGACGAATTACAGGCTCGGGCGCAAGTCGTCTCCGCGTCACTGCCTACTCTGCTGGAATCAATGTCCAGCGAGTTGCACGATGTGATGCGCCGGGAACTGCGATCTCCTGAGGAAAAGGCAAAGCTCACCCGCAAGGGAGGGCGCTGTTCCGACGACGGCGCGCTGCTCGAGTTCGATCCGTTCTCCCCGGACGAGCACCTCTGTCCGCGCTGCGGCCGAACTTTCAGCGACGAAGATCACTACCGCTGGTGGCTGATGTCGTATCAGCTGTTTCTGGCAGAACGAGCCGTGCATGGTGCATTGCTGCACAGTTTCACCGGCGATGTCCGCTTCGCCGAATTCAGCGAGTCGCTCCTGGCGGGGTTCGCGCAGATGTATCCGAACTATCCCAACAGCGACAATGCGCTGGGGCCTTCGCGCCCGTTTTTCTCGACATACCTCGAATCGATTTGGCTGCTGCAGATCTGTGTTGCACTGGATCTTCTTGAGGTGAGCGAGCGCGGAACCACGATCGGTTCATCGTTGCGCAAGGATCTGATCGAGCCCAGTTCCACACTCATTGCATCCTACGACGAGGGCGGATCCAACAGGCAGGCGTGGAACTCCGCTGCTCTCCTCGCGAGCGCACGGTTGCTGCGGGACGATTCCGGATTCGCGCGACATGCAACCCGGGCGGAACTGATGCTGCAGCAGTCGCTTCTTCCCGACGGCACCTGGTACGAAGGTGAGAACTATCACCTGTTCGCTCACCGCGGTCTCTGGTACATCGTCGAGATATGTGCCTCGGCGGGCCATCGGCTGTCCATTGACTCGCTTCAGAGGTACCGTCGCGGCTTTTCGTCGCCTTTCAGAACTGCGCTTCCGGATATGACACTTCTGGCGCGACGTGATTCGCAACACGGCGTGGCGCTGCGGCAATGGCGGTTTGCGGAGTTGTGTGAACTGGGAATCGCGGGAAACGCTGCAGCCGTCTACGATGATAATCTGATCTACGTCTTGCATGACCTCTATTCACCCGATGTTCCTGCAGGTGATACGGGCCGCAACCGGTCAACGGCGGAAGTTGAGCGCAACTTGCCTCCCGTCCGGCTCAGTCGCGCTGACCTGGGATGGAAATCGCTTCTTCGTGCATTGCCCGCAATTCCGGAATTGCCTGCAACTGTGGCGAGCTGGAGACAATCCACATTGCTCGAGTCGCAGGGCATTGCGGTTTTCCAGCGTGAATCCGGCAGGGTGATGGTGTCACTCGACTATGGTCATCACGGCGGCGGACACGGCCACCCGGACAGGTTGAATCTGAACTTCCATGAGGGCACCGCGCGGTGGCTTGATGATCCTGGGACGGGATCGTACGTGGACAGTTCCCTGTTCTGGTACCGAAGCAGTCTCGCTCACAACGCTCCGATGACGGCGTGGCGCACCCAGAGTCGCGAGCACGGAATGTTGCACGGCTACGAGCAACTGGCGGGGCGAACATCCGGCTGGATGGAGGCAGGATTCGATGACACTGCAGGCGGCGTCGCCTTCAACCGCACACTCGTTGTTCTCGATGGATATTTCGTCGATCAACTTTCCTGGAAGGCCGACACCCCGCAACCGATTCAACTTCCGCTTCACGTTGCCCCCGATTCGGTTGAATTGTATGTCGGTGCATCTATTGCCAATGCGGGTTCGGTTTCCGCGGGCAGCAAAGCGACTGGGCTGAGCGCGATCAAGTTCGAAACCATGCCGCCGGACCAGCCGTCCGGTGAAGATCGAGGTCTCGCATTTGTCAGCGACCGTTTCTGTTGCCATATCGAAAGGCGATCGCAGCTCAAGGTCCGCTCGCACTTCGGCGATCAGACGCTCACGTCGTGGATAGCACTTCCTGAGGGTGCGCGACTCTGGCGGATGCGGGGGCCGGGTCCGCCGAACGAGGCAACGCGAGAGTTTGTGGTTCTCGACTTCGATGCAGTGTCTGAGGGTCGCTGCACTCTTGTGCACGACTGGAGCGATTGTGTAGCGGCTGTCAGCCAGGATGGTGATTCTCTCACTGTTCTTCAGCGCAGTGGCGTAAGCCACTCCCACCGCCGCTACCCATCAGGTTGGCAGGTGCTTTCGTCCTCCGCGTCGGAGGAGCCTTTGGGCTTTTCGCGCCGGTGGGCCGGCGGCACTGTTCACGCCCCAACGGATCCCTTTGTTCGTGCGGTCACATCCGATGCGGCGCCGCTCGTCGTGCCTGTCAGCGCCGGTCCACTGGCGCTGGGCGCGGTTTTCTCCGACTCAGCGGCACTCGCGCTGGAGTTGGGGGAAAATCACTATCGCAGGTCCGAGCTGGATTGGCTGGCGCATCGCAAACCCACTGCGAGCGTCCGCATCATCGCCGATGCAGACTCACTGCTTGTCGGTGTGCGTGTTCGCAAGGATCCGTTGCACTTCGCGGAGGCGCGCAGGGAGCCGTACCTTGACAACGAACACCCCGACGTGAACAGCGATGGCATCCAGTTCCATCTGGTATTGCCTGGCGGCACCAGCGCCAACGCAGCCGATGCGGCATTCCTGCTCGTGCCTCAGGGCTCGTCATTGCGCGTAGTTGCGCGCGCCCCTCGCTGGAAGAGCGCGCTGCGCGAGAGTGGCTGGAAGCTGTTGAATGCCGGCTACTCGGTTGCGCTTAGAATCGGTCGCGACAGTCTGCCCGACAACGGGGCTGGGGTGTTCTTCGCCGATGTTATTGTGAATCTGCTTGCCGACAACCGCGAGCGCAGAAGCGGACAACTGGTAATGAGCGGTGCCGCTGGCGAATGGACCTACCTGATGGGCGACAGGCAGTCCCCTGAGACGCTGCTGCCCTTCAGGATAGCAGATGAGTGAGCTACTCAATGAAGTGGTAGTTGTGTTGGTGGAGCCGCAGGACCCGGTGAACATCGCGGCCGCAGTCCGTGCCATGAAAAACATGGGCGTCGCGCGGATGCGACTGGTGAATCCGGTTGAATACACGTACGAGCGGATCTCTGGAATCGCGCACGACACCGACGAGATCATCGCGGCAATTACCCACCATACAAACATCGAAGAAGCATGCGCGGACTGCGTTCAAGTCGTTGGATTCACGGCCAGGCGCCGTACCGCCAAACGTGAGAGAATCTCTCCAAAGGAAGCAGCCGCTCTGCTCCTCGAACGCGCGCACGATGGGCCGGTTGCGCTGGTTTTTGGACGCGAGGACCGGGGTCTCTCCAACGAGCAACTCGACGTCGCGCACATCGTGGTCACGATTCCGACAACCGGGCACGCGTCGCTCAACCTGGCCCAGGCCGTTCTCATCGGACTGTACGAGATTCACCTTGCGGCTGGAGACGCCACGCGCAAACTCGCGCCGCCGCGCAAAAGCGCACCCCCGGCCACGAGCGATCAGTACGAGCACCTGTTTGAAGACGCCAATCGTGCATTGGAAGAGATTGGTTTCTTCAAGACGCGGTTCCGTGCGTACATCATGCGCAGTGTGCGCGCTCTCGCATATCGCGCTGCGCCAGACGGTAGGGAAATCAAGCTTCTTCGCGCCATGTCCATTGAGATTGTGCGCACTATGGAACGGATCAGACGGGGCCTCACTTGACGCGCGAGGCACTACAGTCCTTTTTTGGCTCGCATGGACCAGATGGATGATGATGACATGGACGAGGCGGAACAGGTTGACGAGGCGACGCTGGCTGAGCGCGCGCTCGCGATAATTCCTGGCGGTGCATCGACCGGTAGCAAAAGGTTGTCGGCGCTGTTTGGAGATGACGCTGGCGTGCACATGCCGGCGCATTATTTCTCGGCCTCGGGATGTGAAGTGACGCTCACGGACGGTAACGTGATCACCGATTGCACCATGGCACTCGGCGCGGTGGGGATTGGTTACGCTGACGAGAACGTGACTCGCGCGGTGATGGCCGCGGTCGGCGCCGGCAACGTGTGCGGTTTTTCTCCCGCGCTGGAAATTGAAATTGCCGAACGCTTGTCGGTCCTCATTCCCATCGCCGAGAAAGTGCGATTCCTGAAGACCGGTGCGGAGGGCACGGCGGCCGCCGTGAGGTTGGCGCGCGCAACTACAGGACGCAGCCACGTTATCGGGTCGGGTTATTTCGGCTGGCTGGACTGGAGCAGCATACAAGCGGGCGTGCCGGAGAATGTGCGCCGCGATTTCAGTACGGTTCCGTTCAACGATGTGGCTGCACTGGAGAACCGGGTTGACACCATTGGTCGCGACCTGGCGGCGATCATTCTGGAGCCAGTGGTGGAAGAGCTTTGCAGCGATGCGTGGGTTCGGCGTGCACGAGAGCTGTGCGATCAGCAGGGCGCGGTGCTCATATTCGACGAGATCAAGACTGGATTCCGGCTGCGCACCGCGGGCTATCTGCAACTCTCTGGTATCTCGCCAGACCTCGCGGTTTTCGGAAAGGCGCTGGCCAATGGGTTTCCCCTGTGCGCTCTCGTGGGACTTGCCAGCGTGATGGATGCTGCGGAAACAAACTGGATCTCTTCCACTCTGGCCTCCGAGTCAGCTTCGCTCGCTGCTGCCGGAGCGGTTCTCGACTGGCACGAGCGCGCCGACGTGTGCGAGCAACTATGGAGTACCGGTGCGGAAATGCGCGCAGCGGTACAGGGTGCCATTGCCGCGAGTGGAATTGACGGAGTGGCGGTTCGTGGAATTGATCCCATGTGGTCGATTCACTTCGATGATGCGGCGCGCCAGGGGCGGTTCCTCACGCTTGCTCTGGAACATGGAGTCCTCTTCAAACGCGGCGCGTACAACTTTGCTTCCCTTAGCCACGACGAAGATGCGGTGCGCCGCATCGAATATGCGGCCAGTTCCGCCTTTGTTGGAGTGCTGGCTTGGGAGAGCGCCGAAAACGAATGAACGCCAGCCAGCGGGACGATTCTTCACGCGTGGCAGGAGAACCGCTCATTGACGTGCATGCGCATTTCCTGCACGACAGATGCGGCCGCACAGACTGGCAGGAAGTGAACGCGGCTCGTCTGGAAGCGGGGCAGAGGATTGGCATCAGTTGTCACGTCGCATCCATACTCGGCTCGTGGGGCCATACTTCTCCTGCCTACATGCCGTCGCCCGATGATGTGGCCTACGGCAACAGGCAAATGCTTGCGTTGCAGGCCCAGGAATCGGGCAGAGTACGCAGTTACGTGATGGTAAACCCGAATGATCAGGATGCAGCGCTGAACGAGATTCGCGCAGCGGTCCGCGCCGGCGCCATTGGCCTCAAGCTGGCGGCCAGCAGAAGGGCCAACGATCCTCTGGTCGACGCCGTCATCGCAGCAGCGGAGTCACTGCACTTGCCCGTGCTGCACCATGTGTGGCAGCACCGCAAGCGCGATTGGCCCAATCAGGAGGTGAGTGACGCCAGGGAACTTGTGCAGTTGGCATTGCGGCATCCCAACACGAATTTCATTCTGGCTCACATTGGTGGCGGCGGTGACTACGCCCACACATTCGATTCCGTGCGCGATTGCGAGAACATTTTTCTCGATCTGTCGGGAAGCGGCGTTGATCGCGGCATGCTCGACGGGGCCATCAGGGCCGTGGGGAGTGAGCGATTGTTATGGGGATCTGACCTCACGATGGAGACTGGATTGGCAAAACTTCGCGCATTGCCGCACGCTGGGCTCTCGCATGCTGATGTTTCGCGGATCCGGTGGCGCAACGCACAGGGCATATTTCCCCGCAACAGTTTTCCGATGATTGAATCGGGCACTTCGCAGGCGAGCAGCGCGTGAAGCGAGTGCCGCGTGTGGACGTAAACACTTTCGTTGGGACGTATCCTTTCAGGCATGTGCCGCATCCGGAACCCAATGCGCTGGTTGCTGTGATGGCTCGCGAAGGAATTTCGCATTCTCTTGTCGGCTTCCTTCCCGCGGCGTGGCACCGCTCCACCTCCGATGCCAATGATGAACTTTTCAGACTGGTGGCGCCCCACGCGGATCTGCTTTCTCCGGTTCCGGCAATCAATCCTGCATGGCCTTCATGGGAACGCGAACTACTCAGGGCATCCGAGAGTGGAGCTCCTGCCGTGCGCGCATATCCGCCTCAGTGGGGCGACACGACCGGTGAGGCAGCGGCAGCGCTCACAGTAGCGTGCTCCGAATACGACATGGCGGTGATACTCACAACGAGGTTCGAAGATTCAAGACAGCGTCACTGGATGGACAGCTGCGGCGATGTCAGCGCCGCGGTGGTGCGCGCCATGGCGCGATCGCATCAATCAGCGCGAGTAATACTGACGTGTGCGGGGCGCGCCCTCATTGAGGAGATTCACTGGTCGCTCACTCCCACAGAGCGCGAACGTTTATGGTATGACATATCGTGGATCTGGGGTCCGCCGCAGCACGACCTGGCACATCTGCTGCGCACAGTGGGCGCCTCACGCTTTTTTTTCGGGTCCATGTGGCCACTGCGTCTGGTTCAGACTCCGTTCGCCAACCTGGAACTCCTGCCCGACGATTTGCAGGGTGCCCCCCTGGCCGCTGCATCGAGCGGAATTCCGCGTCTCGCCGGAATGTTGAAAAGCCCGTAGCGATCAAACATGACATAGACTTGCATTGCCGAGTTGGAAGGGACAGATTCCGCCGTGAATAGTTTGTGAAATCGTTCACAACCATCCAGCGATCGATTGCAAAGCATGACGGCCAGGAGAAACAGAGCGACGATTCCAGGCCTAATTGCCATCGCCGCCGCCGCCATCGCCCTCTCCGCCTACAGCGGCGCATCATCACCGCAGGGCTACACGCCGGTTCAGCCGATCGACTATCCGCATCCTGCCCATGTTGTAAAGGCCGGGATGAATTGCGTCTACTGTCATTTCTCCGCTGCCAAGAGCCCCGACCCCGGGCTGCCTTCAGTGGCCACTTGCATGGCATGTCACTACGCCATCAAGGGGGATAGCCCGGAAATACAGAAGCTCAAGGGCTACTGGGATCGCAAACAGCCAATTCCCTGGGTTCGCATTCACACTTTGCCCGAATACGTGCAGTTCCCCCACATGCGCCACGTGAACGCGGGCGTCACCTGCCAGACCTGCCACGGCGATGTCCAGGGAATGGAACGCGTCTATCAGAAGGAATCGCTCAACATGGGTTGGTGCGTGAGTTGCCATGTAGAACGCAAGGTGCGCTACGATTGTGCGACATGCCACTATTGAGATGAGCGCATGACAGAGCCCACCGAAAAGGGCGCGGTGCGCCGGCGCGAGTTTCTGAAGATCCTCGGAGCGACAACTGCAGCGGGAGCTGCCGCAGGTTGTTCCCCGAGAACCGACAAGCTTATTCCGTACCTCGTTTCACCGGACAACACTGTCCCAGGTGTGTCCAACTATTACTCATCGACTTGCCGTGAATGCGCGGCTGCCTGCGGAATTCTTGTTGAAACCCGCGATGGGCGCGCCATCAAGATCGAAGGCAACGTGGAGCACCCGCTCAACCGCGGCGCACTTTGCGCACGTGGGCAATCCGCCTTGCAGGGGCTCTACAATCCCGATCGCTATCGCAGCCCGATGATTCGGCGCGGCACAGAACTCGTGCCGATCACCTGGGAAGAAGCAGCGACCGCACTCTCGCAGCGCTTGACTGCCATGCGCGGCGACGGAGGCGCGAGTAACGCGGCGTTCATCAATCAGCACGAATCGGGAAGTTTTCCCGTATTTCTCGACGAGTGGCTCTCTGCCTTCGGCATGCCGCCGCACATCAGTTATGATGCCGCACTCGATGCGGGTGCCATCGCCGCCAACAAGGAATCGTATGGCGTGGCCTGGCCAGGACTGGACTTTGCTGCGGCGCGGTTGATCATCAGCTTTGGCGCCGACTTTCTGGAAACCTGGGGCGCATCGGTAACGAATCAACTTTCCTTCGCCGATGCACGCGCGAAGCTCGCCGACGCACCGCGCTTCATTTACGTGGGTCCACGCAGATCACTCACCGGTCTCAATGCGGATGAATGGATCGATTGCAAGCCTGGAAGCGAGCTGCAGATTGCGCGCGCTCTCCTGCGGGCCGTTGGCGGTGTGAACGAAGGTTCAATCGGGCCCGGGTTCACGATACCTGAGGCGGTGACGGCCAGCGGTGTTTCCGCGGAAAGACTTGAGCGACTGGCCCGTGAACTGGTGGCGACAAAGCCCAGCCTCGTGGTGGCGGGCGCGAATTCTGTCCACGGCTATGACATCGCGCTCACTGCGAACGCGATCAATCAACGTGTGGGAAATGTCGGTGTTACCGTAAAGCCGGACGCCGCGATCATCAGCTTTGAAGGTGCCGGATCAGATCGAGATGTTGCCGGCCTCGCGTCGCGCATGCGACTCGGCGAGATCCCTGCTGTGTTCATTCGCGGTTCCAATCCCGCATACACGATGCCCAAGTCAGCGCAGTTCGTGGAAGCGCTGGCCAGGGTGCCATTCAAGGTCAGCTTCTCCAGCTATCCGGACGAAACCTCAGCACTCTGCGATCTCATTCTTCCGGATCATCATCCACTGGAGCAATGGGGCGATTCGGAGCCACTGAAGGGAACGCTCTCGCTGCAGCAGCCGGCAATGGATCCGGTGTTCAATACCAGAGCCAGCGGCGACTTCCTGATCTCAATTGCAAAAGCGAACCCTGCGACCGCTGCACGCTACACGGTGAGCGACTATCGCGGATGGCTCGTGGCGCGTTCGTCGAAGTCCGCGATGCAGTACGCTGCTTCGCTACGCACAGGTGTGACCGCCGGCACGCTGATTCGGCGTCCTCCTGTGAAAGCAGAAGTCGGTCCACCGGCGCCCGTGGTCGAGATCGAGAGCACTCAGGGCGATTTCTATTTTGTGACCTATCTCTCGCCCACGCTCGGCGAAGGTCGCGGCACAAACAAACCGTGGTTGCAGGAACTTCCCGATCCCGTAAGCAAGATCTGCTGGCAGAGCTGGATTGAGATTCATCCGGAGACAGCAGAGCGTCTGGGAGTGGGTCCAGGCGATCATCTTACCGTGCAAACGGACAGCGGCTCGATAACCGCTCCGGCCTATGTCTACCTCGGGGTACGACGCGACACAGTAGCGATGTCACTGGGGCAGGGGCACACGAGATACGGTCGCTACGCTGAGAACGTCGGCGTCAACGCACTCGATGCGCAGCCCGCTTCGTTCGATGCGCGCTCCGGTGCGCTCGCAAGAGTTGCGACCAAGGCACGCGTGACCAAGGCCGGCGCGCACTCGCCGCTCGTGAGCACCGAAGGTTCCGCGCGTCAGCATGGCCGCGGGATTGCGCGCGCGGTGGCCGTTGCGCAATTGCCGGATCTTGCGCTGCCGAAGGCGCCCTCTGAATTCAAGGGCGACGCATCACACGCATTCCTTCCGGGATTGCGAGCGCCAGTTGCCAATGATGCTCAGGGAGAGCTGGGTGATCCCGCGTCCAATCAGAAGGGGATGTACAAGGACGATCACTACAGCGGCATGGGTAAGCGCCGTTGGGCGATGACGGTGGACCTGGCGCGCTGCACCGGTTGCTCAGCGTGTGTCACCGCCTGTTATGCTGAGAACAACATCCCGACCGTTGGTGCACCGTGGCAGGGGCCCAAGATTTTCCCCGACAGAACTGGGCCGGGCGCCAACATCCTGCGCAGCAGGGAAATGGCCTGGCTGCGGCTGGAGCGCTACTTCGAAGGTGGTGAGCACGGCGAGAGCGATTTCGAAACTCGCTTTGTGCCCATGATGTGTCAGCACTGCGGCAACGCGCCATGCGAACCTGTGTGCCCGGTGTTTGCGACGTATCACGCGCCCGACGGACTGAATGTGCAGGTCTACAACCGTTGCGTCGGTACGCGTTACTGCTCCAACAATTGCCCCTACAAGGTTCGCTACTTCAACTGGTTCGGCTACGGCGAAGAATCGCGAGCACACTACGCTTTCCCGGAGCCGCTCAACTGGCAGCTCAATCCCGATGTCACCGTCCGCAGTAAAGGTGTGATGGAGAAGTGCACCTTCTGCGTGCAGCGCATCCGTGAAACGGAGAGTCGTGCGGTGCTCGAAGGGCGGGAAATGGTGCCCGATGAATTCACAACAGCGTGTGCGCAGGGGTGTCCGTCGCAAGCGATTGTGTTCGGTGATGCTGCTGACCCGGCGTGGACAGTCGCGAAGAAGATCGCGGACAACCGTGGTTATCATGTTTTCGAAGAGTTGAATACCTACACCGCGGTTGTATATCTGCAGAAGGTCCTGCACGGTGCGCCCGCGCTTGCACCCGGCGGCGCCGTTGGCGCTGCGCAAACAGCCGGAGGAGCAGAGCATGGCGACTAGTGCTCCGGTGATTCCTCCGGGCGAAGTTGTGCACCGGCCCAACATTGCCTCCGCCGAAATTCAGCTTCCAGCGGTCAAGGACTACGAGCAGGTAGACCGGGAAATCACCGGCACTCTGCATCCAACAGTTGCGTGGTTCGGCGCCCTGGGCGTCGCGATCACCTGCCTCGGAATCGGAATCGCCGCCTGGATGTACCAGTTGCATCAGGGACTGGGCGTCGCAGGATACAATCCGCCGGTGATGTGGGGCGTCTACATCATCACGTTCGTTTTCTGGATTGGTATCGGGCACGCGGGCACGCTGATCTCTGCGATTCTCTATCTCTTCCGCGCCGGTTTCCGCACGACCATTTATCGTTGCGCGGAAGCCATGACGGTTTTCGCCGTAATGACTGCCGGACTTTTCCCAATTCTGCATTTGGGACGGCCCTGGAAGTTCTTCTGGCTCATTCCATATCCCAACTGGCGCTATCTGTGGCCCAACTTCAAGAGCCCACTGGTGTGGGACGTATTCGCGATCCTCACGTACCTGACTGTTTCGAGCACCTTCCTGTATGTGGGTCTCATACCCGATATCGCAACGCTGCGCGACAGGGAAAAGAATCCCATTAGAAAGCAGATCCTGGGAATACTCTCGCTGGGATGGCGCAACAGCGATCAGGAGTGGCGCCACTTCACAAGGATGTATCTCTTCCTGGCCGCGTTCTCGACGCCGCTGGTGCTCTCGGTACACTCGGTCGTGTCCTTCGACTTCGCGATGAGTCTTGTTCCGGGTTGGCACACGACGGTTTTTCCGCCGTACTTCGTCGCCGGCGCAATCTTCTCCGGCCTCGGGATGGTCTTCACCATCATAGTCCCGCTGCGAAAGTTCTTCGGCCTGCGTCACTATGTGACACTCAATCACCTCGATGCGGCGGCAAAGCTCTGCCTCTTCACGTCGATGGTTGTGGGACTCGCGTACCTCACCGAGTTCTGGGTTGCCTGGTACAGCGGCAACGCCGTGGAGCAGGAATACTTCATGAACCGCGTATTCGGCCAGTGGTGGTGGGCCGCCTGGATCATGATCATCTGCAACATGGTACTTCCGCTCAGCCTCTTTTCGCAGAAGCTGAGACGCAATCCCTCCTGGCTTTTCATCCTGTCGTTGTTCATTAACCTGGGAATGTGGTTCGAGCGATTTGTAATCGTGGTTCCCGGTCTTTCGCATGAATACAGCCCGTGGCAATGGTCGGGCTACGCTCCAACATGGGTTGACTACTCCATTCTGCTCGGGTCGTTCGGCTGGTTCTCCATGTGGTTCCTGCTCTTCATCAAGCAGTTGCCTGTGATTGCAATCTCTGAAGTGAAGGAGATTGTGCCGCCGCGTCAGAAGCACGCGCCGCGCGTGGGTCATGGCGCAGTGGCGGCCGGAGGCGGTCACTGATGCGGGGCGTGGTGGGGGTATTTCGCGAACTGGATGCCACGGTCGATGCTATTGCTGCGCTCAAGAAGGAGAACTTCTCGATCACAGCGTACACACCGACTCCGCGCCACGAGATCGAGCATGCGCTCAACAGGGGACCAAGCGTGGTGCGCCGCTTCACTCTCATCGGCGGATTGTGTGGCGTGACCTTCGGTTACTGGATAGCGATCTGGATATCAGACTATTGGCCGCTGGTGGTAGGCGGAAAGGCGATCGCATCCTGGATCCCGTATACGATCATTGGGTTCGAGGTGATGGTGCTCGTCGGTGCTCTGTCAACAGTGGGCGGAATGTTCTACGCATCGCGCATTCCCAAGCTCACCATGACTGTCGGGTACGATCCCAGGTTCAGCGCCGGCAATTACGGTGTATGGGTGGAGTGCGCGCCGGAGCGTGCTCGCGAGGCTGCTGCGCTACTCGAGCGCGCCGGTGCCGTGGAGGTGCGCGATGAGCAATAACCGCATCGCAACCTCATGTGTCATTGCCGCGCAAGCGGCAACCCATGTTGCGCGAAAATGGGTTCCGGCTTTCGCCGGAATGACAAGATCTGCTGTCGTCCTCGGCTCAGTCATTCTGCTGGGCGCGTGCGGCGACTGGTTCGTGACTTTCGCACGTCAGCCCGCCATTCACCCGTGGCAGGTTGCCACAATGGATTCGACGAAGCGCGACAGCGTGCCGCCGCGCGGAAATCCGCAAGGTTCTGTACCGCTGTACGGCTCCGACCTGCCTGACTGGGTTTTTTCCTACACGATTACCAACGAGACTGTCGATTCGATGAGCGTGCTGGTGAATCCGACTCCAGTCAGTGAGGAGTCGATTCAGAACGGCTACCGCTACTATCAGACTACTTGCGTTGTTTGTCATGGCAACACGGGGCTGGGAGATGGGTTGGTCACCAAGTCCGGACTCACAGCTGTTTCTCTTCTGTCGCCTACGGCATTAGCGCGCACCGATGGTTACTTGTTCGGCATTATTCGGAATGGGCGATTAGGAATGCCTTCGTACAATCGCATCGAAGCAAAAGATCGCTGGGATGTTGTGAACTACGTTCGCGGTTTGCAGGGGAAAATTGGGCGCACCGTTCCGAACGGACCGCTCGGCGTGCCAGGAGAAACGGGTGACAAGATTCCAGGTGCCACTACCGTTGGACCGCAGAGGGGCGCGCCGCACTTTCCACCATCCAGAATCGGAGGTGGCGGGTGAGCGTTCACCATGAGGATAAGCCCCTCACGCCGAGTGAGCTGCTGGCGGCCACGCAGCGGCCCATTCCAAAGCAACTGTTCAGTATCTGCGCGGTTCTCGCCGGCGTGGGTTTGATTGTGTTCATATACGGCGCGGCAACAGGAGAGTCACGTGCATGGCAGGCCATGCTTTTCAACTGGCTCTTCTTCACACTCATTTCGTCGGCCGGAGTCGTTTTTGTTGCGGTGCAGCGCATCACCACCGCGCGCTGGTCGCGCCCCATCATTCGCCTGCTCGAGGGATATGTAGCGTTCCTTCCACTCGCGTTCATTCTGCTCGTGTTGATACTCACCCTCGGCAAGCATCACATTTTCCCCTGGGCCGAAGAGGCGCCTCATATACCGGAAAAGGCGTTGTGGCTCTCGTCCGGCCTTGTGATTCGCGACATCGCGGCGTTCGGCACGATTCTGATCCTGAGCGTGTGGTACATCTACACATCGCTGCGACTGGACGTGGGTCATGTGCCCGAGTGGGGTGCGCTGTGGGCCAAAGGACTTCGCGCCAGAATGCGCAATGGCTTTCGTGATGAGCGGCGCGAACTTCACTCCACGCATTCATTGCAGGGGAAGCTCGCGGTATTCCTCGTTATGGCCTTTGCCTATCTCTGGTCCGTGCTGGCGTGGGACCTGTCGATGTCTCTCGACACCCACTTCCAGAGCACGTTGTATGGCTGGTGGGTATTCATGGGCGGCTGGTTGGGAGCGCTGATGACATTCACCCTGATCACCATGTGGTGGAGAAAGTTTCTTGGCGCGTATGATCTCATCGTGGAGAAACACTTTCACGATCTGGGAAAACTGTGCTTTGCATTCACCGCGTTCTGGGGATACCTGACTTTCGGACAGTACCTGGTCATCTGGTACGGCAATCTTGCGGAGGAAACGCACTGGATGCGGCAGCGTCTGGTGGCGCCGTGGAAGAACCTCACGATCCTGGTTGTGTACCTGATGTTCGTGCTGCCTTTCCCCGGCCTTATCTCACGGGCTGCAAAGGTGTTCCTGCCGACGCTCACCTTCTTCGCATTCTGCAGCGTTTTCGGACTATGGTTTCATCGCTATCTCGAGGTGTACCCCTCACTGCACAGCGCCGCGACAGCGTTGCCGCTAGGGCTATGGGAAATCGGTATTGCTCTGGGATTCCTGGGCGCGTGGGGACTTTGTTATGCGAGTTTCATGAATGCGTTCCCGCGGGTTCGCGTAACGCTCATCACCTCGCCGTATCGTGATGAAGTGCAGGTGCCGGTGAACCCCGAGACTATGGAGCCGTTGCCGGCTCACGAGTGATTGGCCATGGCGGATCTCAGATCAGTTTGGATAGACGAGGCGTGAACCACGAGCAACGATAGACGGTAGACGAAGGACGATTGCGCTCCTTCGTATCTTCTATCGTCTATCGTCTATCGTGGATCGTTGTTCACGCCTCGTCAATCCAAACTGATCTGAGATCGCAGATGGCCAATCACCCCGTCTCTGACTCAAACCCCATCTCGAGCATCCCCTCAAGCCCAGCCAGAGGCAACGCTCCCGACTGCCGAGCAACGATCTTATTGGCGCGATAGATGATGGTCGTCGGTATCCCCTGAATCTGCAGCCCCTGCGATGTCTTTGGATTGAAATCCGTATTCATCTTTGCAACAAGCGCCCGCCCCACATTCTTCGCCGCGATGGCGTCAATGGACGGCGCCATCATCTTGCACGGTCCGCACCAGTCGGCGTAGAAATCGATGAGAACCGGGACTTCACTCTCGGCTATAGTCCGCTCAAAGGAATCGTCTGTAAGCGGGTAGGGACGGTCGAGCAGGAGCGGCCTGGCGCATTGGCCGCACGTGGGGCGATCCTTTGCGCGGCTGACGTCAATCCTGTTCCAGGTGGAGCAGAACTGGCATTGCAAAGTTACGTGTTTGACATGAGTAGCAACCGTATCAGACATGTTTTCACCATGGGTTGGCGCGTGATATACTTCATCAACTCAATGCACGCTGCGTACCGGAATGTTTCGTAGCCGGTCCGAGGGAAGTTGTTGCGTGCATCGCCCGGGGCGTTAGCTCAGCTGGGAGAGCACAGCCTTTGCAAGGCTGGGGTCGGGGGTTCGAGCCCCCCACGCTCCATTTGAAGATCCGATCGAACGATCAAACGATCAAACGATCAAATGATCAAATGATCAAATGATCAAATGATCAAATGATCGAAGGATCGAACGATCAAGTGATCGAAAATCCGATCAGGCCGATTTGCGAATCGGCGTTTCGCCCGAAGGTCCGTCGGTCGTTTTGCGCGGACCTATTCGGCTAGCACTCGCACTAGCACTAACATTAGCCCCAACCGGCGAGTCAGGGGAGCCGATCCAGACGGTAGGCAAGAGCGACGTGTTCGTCGGCTGCTTTTTATCGACTATTTTCACGCCTGCCTCCTGGATTGAGTGTTTACGTTGATTGGACTCCTTTCGAGCCCTTCCGGTTTACTCGCCATTGCGAAGCGTTTTCAGAAACCGTGCTCTCACACTACTAGACGCGAGGGAGCAGAGTTTCGTTAACAGGCCAATATGACAACACAGTCAATTCCTGCCATCGGTTCACCAGCTCCCGATTTCACGACATCGTCAACAAGCGGAGAGGATGTCACCCTTTCATCCTTCCGTGGGAAGAGCGCCGTGCTGTTGGCATTCTTTCCACTCGCGTTCACGAGTACGTGCACCGCTGAACTTTGCGATTTCAACGAGGACCATGACCTCTTCGAAAAGGCTGGCGTCATCGTACTTCCCATCAGCGTCGACTCCACCGCATCTCTCAAGGAGTACCGCGCAAAGTACAGCATGAAAACTCACCTGCTCAGCGATTTTCGTCGCGACATCTCACGCGCTTATGGTGTGCTGAATGACGCCAAGTATTACTCCAACCGAGCCTACTTCCTGATCGATCGCGACGGACGAGTACGCTGGCAGCACGTTGAAGATGTCAACCGGAACAAGCGCACCAATGCGGAAATCATCAGTCAAATCGAACTAATTAGTTGAGGGGGGAACACCACCAGTCGGTCAACTTGTCCCCGACTCCGGCCAATTGTATCTTGGCAGCGAATGCCAAGCCTGACTCCCACCTATTCATCGCTCTCCGCACTTGCCGCCGTTGCCAGTGGACTCAATTCCGGAGTCCCGCTTGAAGAAGCGATCCCGCGTATCCTCGATGAGGTGCGCAATCAGCTGCGCTCCGATGAATGCGTCGTATGGTTGCGCGAAGACGGTAAGACAGAACTGCAAGCGCGCTGGTCCTCAGGGACTCAGGTAACCACGTCCGCGGCTGTCGCTGCAGCGCTCGAGAATTCCGCCACTGCGGGTGACCCTGCCCTCACGGTCGCATCGCTCGATGCGGGGAAGGTCCGGATCGGCGCCTTGACGCTCAGGCGCCAGCAGCAGTTCTTCCCGGAAGAACGTCTGCTCATGAAAACGCTCGCGAATTTCTTCGCGCCCTTTATCACGAGTGCCGAACAGAGCAGGCGCCTGGCTGCCGAAGTGGAGCTGCGTACGAAACAGATCGAGGAACAGCGCAAGTTCACTTCGCACATCATCGATTCGCTCCCCGTCGGCCTCTATGTGATCGACAGCGAATACCGCATTCAGGCGTGGAACAAGAAACGTGAAACCGGAATGCAGGGTGTGGCGCGTGACGAGGTCATGGGTCGCACGATCTTCGACATTCTGCACCGGCAGAGTGCCGAAGATCTGCGGCGCGAGTTCGACGACGTGTTCGCCACCGGTGTGGTGCAACAATTTCACACTGAATCCGCGTCATTCGGGAAGCCGCGCGTCTATCGCGTCTCCAAGATTCCCATGCGACTGGGTGGCGACAAGGTTTCGCATGTAATCACCATCGGAGAGGATGTCACCGAGTGGAAGGAGGCAATGGACCGCATGTCGCAAGCGGACAAGCTGGCCGCAATCGGACAGCTCGCCGCCGGTGTCATGCACGAAATCAACAATCCCCTTGCCACAATCGCGGCCTGTGCCGAGAGCCTCAACCTCCTGGTCGAAGACATGCGCGCCATCGGCTACGCGATGAACAAACAGTTCGCCGAGTATCTGACCATCATCGAGAGCGAAGTGCACCGCTGCAAGCGGATCGTAGATGGTTTGCTCGAATTCAGCCATCCGCGCGCGCTGACGAAGGAGCACATCGTTGTCGACGACGCAATCGAGCAATCGCTCTTTCTCGTGAAGCATCATGCCAAGTTCAAACGGATGACCATCAACAGGGAACTCACCGCCGGTCCCGCCGGTATTGTTTCCGCCAACCGGGACCAGATGGTACAGGTGTTCATGGCGCTCCTCATCAACGCTGTTGACGCGATGGGTGAGACGGGGAGTCTCACCGTTCGGTCGCGCCGCGGCAGACTGGCTTTTGACGCTGTGATTGCCGAGGTTGTCGACGAAGGGCACGGAATAGCGCGCAGTGAAGTTCCCAAGATCTTCGAACCGTTCTATACCACAAAGGGACCGGGGCGCGGAACCGGGCTGGGGCTCTCCATCTGCTACGCAATCGTTACTGAGCACGGTGGGAGGGTGGAAGTCGACAGCGCGCCGGGGGCGGGCTCCGTCTTCCGCGTCATTCTTCCGGCGGTGGCATCGTGAGCGAACAGCCGCGAATCAAAGTCCTTGTTGCCGAAGACGAATCCCATCTGGGAACGGTGCTCGACAGCTTTCTCACTGCGCGCGGATACCAGGTCACCACCAAGCGCGACGGCGTCGCGGCGCTGGAAACTCTGCGAGCAGAATCCTACGATGTGGCGCTGCTGGACATCGTGATGCCCGAGATGGATGGGCTCGAGGTTCTGCGCCGCATCCGTGAAGAACCAGCGCCGCCAGAAGTGATAATCATTACCGGCAACGGCACAATCGAAACCGCCATCACCGCCATGAAACTTGGCGCATACGATTATCTCGCCAAGCCATATCGCATGGCGGAAATCGACGTGCTGGTGCGCCGCGCATGGGAGAAGAGGCAGCTTTCCGTCGAGAACGCACTGTTGCATTCGCGTCTCTCGCGAGTGGAGTCCGTTTCCGAGATTATCACGCAATACGCACCCATGCAGGCCGTGCTCTCTCTGGTGGAGCGCGTGGCGCGATCTGGTTCGCCCGTGCTCATCTCAGGTGAGTCGGGCACTGGAAAAGAATTGATAGCGCGGGCGCTGCATCGCCTCTCGCCGCGCAAGGATGCTCCAATGGTCGACATCAATTGTGCCGCGATATCGGAGCACCTTCTCGAGAGCGAATTGTTCGGGCACGAAAAGGGTTCGTTCACGGGAGCACTTTCGAGAAAAATCGGCCTCTTTGAACTCGCCGCCGGCGGCACGCTGTTCATGGACGAGATTGGGGAGCTTGATCCAAAGCTGCAGGGAAAACTTCTGCGCGCACTGGAGCTGGGAACCTTCTTCAGGGTTGGTGGAACCCAGCGAGTGGAAGTGAGCGTAAGAATTGTCGCCGCCACCAATCGCGATCTTCCCAAGGCAGTGAGCGATGGCATTTTCAGATCAGATCTTTATTATCGGATCAACACGATTGCGATTCACCTGCCGCCGTTGCGAGAGCGGGCAGTAGATATTCCGCTTCTCGCCACTCATTTTCTGAATGCCTACGGTGCAGGCAATCCGCCGCAGCTTTCCGAGGATGCGATGCTTTCGCTTCAGGAGTATCGCTGGCCGGGAAACATCAGGGAACTTCGCAACGTGATGGAGCGAGCTGTCCTCCTCGCAACTGACGGTGTGATTCGTGCGCGGGATCTGCCACTTACCTCTGGCAGCGCTACCGATGGCGGGCACGAGGTTGTGCCGCTTGCAGAAGTGGAGAGGCGTCACATCATTCATGCTCTGGAAAGAACCGACTGGCACCAGGGCAAAGCCGCG
>CAZKXZ010000004.1:0-129948 GCA_964556695.1 uncultured Gemmatimonadales bacterium | reverse complement strand
AAAGCCGGAATCCATGTTAGCGGTTCCGAGGCCAGCAGCGTGGCCCTGTTCGAAGGATGCGTCATGCGCGAGCTATACGGCCATGTGCACGAAGCCTCTCGCGCGACTCTCTCACACAACGGCTATACAATGACGAGCGCTCCCGGACAGCGCTGCTGCGGCGCATTGCACGCGCACACAGGGGATCTCGACAAGGCAAGGGAACTCGCACGAATAAACATTGCGGCGTTTGAGAAAGACCCGAGCGACTGGATAGCGGTAAATGCAGCTGGGTGCGGAGCAATGCTCAAGGAGTACGCTCACATCCTCGATGGAGACGCGGAATGGGCGCCGCGGGCCAAGGCGTTCGCAGCGCGAGTGGCCGATATCACCGAACTGCTGGAAAAGCGCGGACCCATCCCAGGGAACCCCCTCGCGCTCACAGTGGCCTACGATGCCCCCTGCCACCTGCAACATGCCCAACGGATAACAGCTGCTCCCCTCGCGGTTTTCCGGGCCATTCCAGGGCTGGTGCTGGTACAGGCCCCGGACTCGGACAAATGTTGCGGCGCCGCCGGGATTTACAACCTCATCGAACCCGAGACGTCATCTGCGGTTCTGACTCCCAAGCTCGCAGAACTGGGTAGCACGAAAGCGGACGTGGTTTGCACCGGCAATCCCGGTTGCATGATGCAAATCGGCGCTGGTCTCCTTCGATCAGGAGCAGCCATGCAAGTAGCGCATCCAGTCGAAGTACTCGATTATTCATACCGACGTGGCTCGTGAACCTTTAGGTCCAGCTTCAGAACTCAGCTTGTTATCCCGGATCAAAGCACTCCTCCCAGCGGCACTGGAACCTGCAGCGCTCAGGATTTGGCTTCTCTGTGCATAGGCTCGAGAAAGCGCAAGCGTATCGCCACCCTCTTGTCCGCAAGGTACATGAGCAACGCTCGGATGAAACAAATGACCCCGGCCATTTCGAGACTTTCTTCAACTGTAACAAGTGCGCTGAACTCCCAGTTCCCCATTCCATGTGCTTCGGCCCACATGCCACCCAGCAACTCCATGCCGATGACGCCACTCAGGTATACAGACGAGGCTACAATAAATCTGATCCTCGTTGACCTGGGCAAATGCAACAAGAATTGCAGGAAGAAGACACCCAGAGCAGCAACAACCGCGGTGCCCGGTACAACCCAAGCGAAATAGAGCAGCCCAAGGTTGCTCCCTCCCAGCAGCTGTCTCATTGGCCCCAAGAGTTTCTCGTGAACGAGGAAAGCCTCATCGTAACCCAGGTAGAGGAACCCCATTGACAGCACTGCCCATTTTGAGGCGTGAAGTGCTCCCTCCCGCCTCTCGATTACCGCGGTTACAGCGAGAATAAGAGCACTGATCAGCATCAGGAGTACGGAGAACCACGTGGCAACATTTGCCTCCGCGTCGAGGTCGAAGAGCCGAACGAACCCTTTGAGCTCTTCATGACCCAGCCAGTACTTCGATATCTGACCAGCCGTGCTGGCAAATACAATGAGCAGCGCTAGCGTGCCAAGCGCTCGCGCAACTTTCGCTGGTGAGAGAGAGAACTCAGAGAACTCATTGGAGGGTTTGCTCATGGATTTCTCAACCCTGGAAACCTGCTCCGAACCGACCCGAAAATATCGGACATTGGGCCGGTCGCTTCGGGCTTGCCTTGTTTCAACCAGGACCAGCGTATCGCCTAACGACGGGCGAATGTGCATCGCCGCAACAGGGATTCAACCGCGTGCAAATGCTCCAGAATGGATCCTCTGCCTTGTACCCGGTACCCCTTACCGGGGGGCCCCCTGCCACCTGCAACATGCCCAACGGATAACGGCTGCTCCCCTCGCGGTTTCCGGGCCATTCCAGGGCTGGTGCTGGTACAGGCCCCGGACTCGGACAAATGTTGCGGTGCCGCCGGGATCTACAACCTCATCGAACCAGACACATCATCTGCCGTTTTGTCTCCCAAGCTGGAGGAACTGAGGGGCACAAACGCGCACGTTGTTTGCACGGGGAATCCCGGTTGCATGATGCAGAGATAGGGGCAGGCCTGCTCAGATCACGCTCCGTCATCCAGGTAGCTCATCCGGTGGAGTTGCTGAACCCCGCCTATCGGAGCGATATTGGGCGCTTACCGACACGACGAAGCCGCCACTGCCGGTCCGGCGCGCATCGTGCACACGCTTCTTATCGGGTAGATTGGGGTGTTGGCAATACCACTTTTCGCTTGGCAGGAGATTTCGGCTTGTTCAATCCTCGTAAAACGTGGCGCGATCACGCGGTGTCTTCGAATGGAGCGACCTCGACGAAAGCGTTGAGCGGGCCGGAGGCCTTCGAGCCTGATGCGTGGTGGCCCCGCGCGATTCTGCCGCAGTTTGGGAGATTGGCATTGGAGTCCTTGGACATCGGAAGAATCGATCGACGCTACGAGATTGAGGGCGAAACGTATCGTGTCTCGATTCTCGATGATCAACATCCCGATCGAGAGAGCTGCGAGAATGCTGCAGCGACTGTGGGCATTCCCCTCCCAGTTCAGCATCGCGCGCGATGGACTGCCGCAGACCCGGCGTTCACCAGATCCTGGTTCGTCCTCGTCGTGGGGCCTAACGGGTTGCCGGACTGCGCGTTTGGGGCCTCGCTGCTCCAGTTGAAGGCGCTTCCGCGTCATTTTCTGCTTCGCGTGGAGCGGTTCCGCTCCAGTGCCAAGCTCAATGGACATATCGCGGGCATGACAGCACTTCGCGACCTCGCTCGAACCAGTAGCAGGGTGCTACGCATTCACCTCGAACTTTTCTCGCCACATGCGGCAGAGCGACGGGCACTTGGTCTCGCTGCCCGCGACTTGGGGTTCCGGACACAGCCTGTCTCTCGGATCTATAACAGAACCGTGGGAGTAGATCTGCATGGGTCATATGATGACGTCTTCTCCCGATTACGCCATTGCGCGCGACGGAATATCAAGCAGGCGCTCAAGTCTCCCGTTGCCGTCATGACCGTCACTGATCCTTCGCTGGTTCCCCGCCTCAATGGGCTGTGGTTGGACACCTTTACGAGGAGCGGAGGGCCTGTTGACGCGCCCGATTTTGCGCGGTTGATGAGATTCTGCGAGGCAAATCCCGAACTTGCGCGTTTCGTCGGGCTCTTTCGAACGGACACGACTGGCTCGTCCAGCCTGATTGCCTTCTCCGTTGGGCGCTTCCACGGAGATCATGCGGAACTCACCTATTCGGCGTCTTCAAGACCTCATGACTTGAAGATTTCAATGGCGTACCCGTTGATGTGGGACCTTTTGCGCTGGGCAAAGGACGGTGGTGCAGAGTGGTTCGACGTGGGCGGTGTGACCGCTCCCAACGATGGCTCAGCGCACGATGCACTCGGCGGAATCTCCGCATTCAAGCGACATTTTAGTGTTGACGTGATGGATGTTGGTGAGGAATGGTTTCTGGACCTGCGACCGGTGCGGAGTGCCTTAGCCCGCGCAGTCAGCGGCGTCGCCGGCTGGTTGCGCCTCACGGCACCAGTTGCTACAGGAGCCGCGGTGGAAGAGATCGCTGCAGTGGTTTGCCAGTTCCCGCTGGGGTAGCGACAAGGGTACCAGCATTTGCTTGTTGCACCCTGTACCCGATTGGGTGTACCCCCTATCATCAGCAGATGGCTTCCCGCGCGACCACCCAACCTACCGCGCAAACCACCGAAATCGCGGGCCGCGCTGTAGTCCTGCACTATACGGACCCCGTCACGGAGTACAATGCGTTCTGGCATGGCGGGGCGTTGGTCGACCGTTCACAACGACAGCGACTGAGTTTGATCGGAGCTGGTGCCGCAGATTCCCTGAACGGTCTTGTGACAAACGATGTCACGCAACTCGTAGCAGGACGCGGACAGTACGCTGCTGCCCTATCACCCAAGGGCCGCATTGTTGCCGATCTGCGCATCTTCCGGCGCGCTGACGGTTCATTCCTGGTCGATGCGCCGCCGCGTGCCGCGGAAGGTTGGCTGGGAATCGTGCGCAAGTACGTAAATCCGCGCACGGCCAGGTACGTTGATGAAAGTGAGACTACGCGCGACCTTGGTGTGTTCGGCCCACGCGCCGCCGAGTTTGTGGCGAACGTATTGTCCATCGATCCTGAGATTCTGCGCGCGATGGAGAGCCACGCCTGCGTGGAGACAAACTGGATGGGCGAGCAGCTGATCGTCGCACGAACACCGGAGCTTGCAGCGGATGGATTTGACGTCTTCGCGGGTGCTGATCTGGCGAACAGGCTGCATGATGAAATCGCAGCGACGGGGTGCACCGCTGTAGGACTGGCCGCCTGGGAGATTGCGCGCATCGAACGCGGTACCCCGGAATGGGGACTGGACATGGACGAATCGACTTTGGCGCAGGAGGCCAACCTCGATAGCCTGCACGCGATTTCATATACGAAGGGGTGCTATACCGGACAGGAGACCGTCGCGCGCGTTCACTTCCGCGGACATGTGAACCGTCATTTGCGTGGGCTGCGGTTTGTCTCGGTTGATGTTCCTCCGCCCCTTGCCGAGATCCACGGCGAAGAAGACAAGCTTCTCGGTGAAGTGCGATCGTCGGCGTATTCACCGCGGCAGGGTGGAGTCGCGATTGCGATGCTCAGACGCGAGGTGCCGATCGGCTCCAGCGTGACAGTGCGCTGGAAGGATGCTGAGTGCCAGGCAGGTGTGCACGAACTTCCAATGACTCAGCCCAGCACGTGAACGCCGAACGCACCGCACTCAAGGAATGGGCCGTACTCGTTGACGCAATGGTGTGCGGCGATTTCTGCGCGATGATCCGAAAAGGCGGCATCCGCGAACAACGTGCGGGATTCGCTGTACGTCATGATCGTTTTCTCATGTACCCCACATTTTTCCATGAGAACTCCGACGAATTGGCGCCACACGTACGCGCGCGACTAGCTGATACTCATGGTGTTCGTCCACCTGAGGGAACTCTCGTGTTGTCGCACGTTGCCGAGGTGCGAGCACAGTGGCGTGTCACTGAAATCGACGTGCTCAGGGAGATCGAAGGCGAACATGGGCTCACGTGGAAAGCAGTTGAATCCCGTTTTCACTACAAGAACAATCCCGGCGTGCATGTGATCGCGGTGGAACTAATGTCACTCGCGCATCCTGTTGCAATCGCAGAGTCGAAGCGCTATCTCGGCTGCGTTTCGTGGGTTGAACTGGACGAAGCCGTAGACCTTGGCGGTTCGCATCCGCTTGCACATTCCGCTGAAACCGCAAAGCGGATCGAGAAGCTGAGCCAGGTGCTCGGCAATCCCGCGGCGGCGGAGGTCCTATGAGATTCTCCCCCCACCCTGTCATTCCCGCGAAAGCGGGAACCCATGTTCGAGAAAAATGGGTTCCCGCTTTCGCGGGAATGACAAGAATGGTTTCGGTATGAGTGTCTCAGTGAAGCCCGCAACCGCGATGCCTGACGGCGTAATCCGGGGGGCCTGTCCGCACGACTGTCCCGACACGTGCGCCACGCTCGTCACTGTCGAGAATGGGCGCGCGGTGAAAATCGCCGGCGACCCGGATCATCCTGTGACACAGGGATTCCTCTGCGCAAAGGTGAATCGGTACCTGGAGCGCACGTATCATCGTGAGCGTCTCACCACACCGCTGCGCCGCGTTGGTCCCAAAGGCGAGGGACGCTTCGAAAGAATCTCGTGGAGCGAAGCGATTGCAGAGATCTCTACGAAGTTGAAGGCAATCATCAATTCTCCGGATGGCGCACAGGCAATTCTTCCCTATTCTTACGCCGGGACGATGGGATACGTGCAGGGAGAATCGATGGACCGGCGCTTCTTCCACACACTCGGCGCGTCGAAACTGGACAGAACAATCTGCTCCACCGCCGGCGGGATGGGTATGCGCATGACCGTCGGTGGCAATCTCGGCGCCGACCCCGAAGGGGCGGCGGAGAGCGATCTCATTCTCCTTTGGGGCACAAACACTCTCACGTCCAATCCGCACTTCTGGCCCTTCGTTTTGCAAGCGAAGGAGAAAGGTGCTCGCGTCATATGTATCGATCCTCTCAAGACGCGCACAGCGGCGCAGTCAGATCAGTGGTTGGGTATCCGTCCTGGAACCGATGCTGCACTGGCGCTCGGCATGATGCACGTGTTGTTCGCCGAGAATCTCATCGACGAAGATTACGTCGCGCGGTTCACTCTTGGTGTTGACGAGCTGCGAAAGCGCGCGGCAGAATATTCACCAGAGCGAGTAGCAGGAATCACGGGATTGTCTTCCGGGCAGATCACAGAGCTCGGCCGTGAATTCGGTCGAGCGAAAGCAGCGTTCATTCGAGTCAACTACGGACTACAGCGGCATCGCGGCGGTGGAATGGCGGTGCGCACCATTGCATGTCTCCCTGCGCTCGCGGGGCACTGGCGCCGTGCGGGCGGTGGAGTGACGCTCTCCACCAGCCTCACATTCAGATTCAACACGGCAAAACTGCACCGGGAAGATCTGTCGCCTCCGGTCCGCACAATCAACATGATCAAACTCGGTGAAGCGCTCACCAGTCCTGACGGCGGAGTTGGCGGGCCGCCAGTGCGTGCAATGATCGTATACAACTCCAATCCCGCCGCGGTTGCGCCAGATACCAGCAGCGTGCGCCGCGGATTGCAGCGCGAAGATCTTTTCACAGTTGTACTGGAGCATTTCCAGACCGATACGGCCGACTACGCCGACATCGTGCTGCCCGCGACAACGCAGCTGGAACACTGGGACATACACTTCGCCTACGGTCATCTCTACGCATCGCTCAACAGGCCTGCCGTCGAACCTCTCGGCGAGTGCAAGCCGAACTCGGAAATATTCCGTATGCTGGCCCGCGAAATGGGATTGCAGGAACCTGCGCTGGCGGACGACGATCTGGAGCTCATCCGCCAGGCTCTGGATAGTCCGCACGAGAGAATGCGTGGAGTGACTTTCGAACGTTTGCTCAAAGACGGGTGGGCGCGACTCAACGTGCCGCGACCGTACCTCCCGTACGCTGAAGGGGGCTTTCCCACGCCAAGTGGCAAATGCGAGTTCTACTCGGAAAGAATGAAGGAAATGGGGCTGGATCCCGTTCCCGACTTTACTCCGCCATACGAGTTCCCGGAACTTGTGCCTGAACTCGCCGAACGTTTCCCTCTCGCGCTGATCTCATCACCACGCCACCAGTTTCTGAACAGCACATTCGTGAACCTGGAATCCTTGCGACGCTCAGCCGAGCCGGAGTGCGTGTTGCATCCAGCCGATGCAGCTCAAAGGGGTATTTCTTCAGGTCAGACAGTTGTTATCGGCAACGACAGAGGCGAGTTTCGTGCTAAGGCACGGGTGGAGGAGACGATCCGTCCCGGTGTTGTGTGGGCGCCCTCGATCTGGTGGTTGCGATACGCGTCCGACAACCACAATGCAAACGAAACAACATCGCAGCTGGAAACAGACATGGGTCACGGGCCTGTGTTCTATGATAATCTTGTAGAGGTAACCGCAGTCGGATGATGAATCAGCCAACAACACTGGGAGCGCTCCGTGGCTCCGAGTATGCGAAGCAGCGCGGCAGCGTCGGAACAACTGTCAAGGACGAGATCCGGCGCAACCTCATAGCCCGACTCGCAAAAGGCGGCCAGCTCTTCGACGGCGTGCTCGGTTACGAAGAGACCGTCATGCCACAAATCGTGAACGCACTGCTTTCGCGTCACAATTTTATTCTGCTCGGACTGCGCGGTCAGGCAAAGTCGCGCATTCTGCGCGCGCTCACCACACTGCTTGATCCTGCAATACCGATCATCGCGGGCAGCGAGGTCAACGATGATCCCTTCAAGCCGATTTCCAAATACGCACGCAATCTGATTCAGGAAGCGGGCGATGAAACACCTATCGCGTGGGTGGATCGCGACAGCCGCTATGTGGAAAAACTGGCCACCCCCGACGTGACAATCGCGGACATCATCGGCGACGTCGATCCCATCAGGGCTGCACGCGGCGGCCACGTGTTGTCGGATGAGCTGACCATTCACTATGGGATGCTGCCGCGCGCAAACAGAGGAATCTTCGCGCTGAATGAACTTCCCGACCTGGCCGCGAAGGTGCAGGTGGGCCTGTTCAACATCATGCAGGAGGGAGATGTCCAGATCAAAGGATACCCCATCCGGCTGCCGCTCGACCTATTGCTCTGCTTCACGGCGAACCCCGAGGACTACACCGCTCGAGGGAAAATCATCACGCCGCTGAAGGATCGTATCGGCAGCGAAGTGGTTACGCACTATCCCGAAACCGTTGAACTGGGTATCAGCATCACGCAGCAGGAAGCGTGGAGCCAGCGTGGCGGGATGCCAATACGAATACCCGACATTGTCGCTGAGCTGATTGAGCGAGTTGCATTCGAAGCAAGAACAGACCGGCGCGTGGATCGCAAGTCCGGAGTGTCGCAGCGCATGCCGATTTCAGTGACAGAGAATGTGGTTTCCAACGCCGAGCGCCGCGCTGTGGCCTTGAATGAAAAGGAAGTGGTGGCGCGGGTTTCAGATGTGTACGCGGCGCTGCCTGCCATGACTGGAAAGATGGAACTGGAATACGAAGGCGAGTTGGTTGGAGCGCCAGTAATTGCACGTGAGCTCGTCCGGCGCGCGGCCGATCAGACGCTGCGCTCGCGCGCCGGAGAAATCAACACCGATGAAATCGTAATCTGGTTCGATGAGGGTGCAGCGCTGCAAGTAACCGACGATGCATCAACGGATGCAATGCACGGCGCCTTCGATGCGGTGCCTGGGCTCACCGCGCTCGTTGAAATGCTGGGCTTGGCGCAACCCGGCGATAAGGGAACAACGCTCGCCGCGTGCGAACTGGTGCTCGAAGCACTGGTCGCCCGCAAGAAAATCTCGCGCAGCGAAGCCGGCTTATACGGTCGCGCAGCGAGCGAGCAACGGCGCCGCCGTCCGCGCGAAGACACACTGGGCGACGAGATGTCGGCGTAGCGCATGTACGTCCACTGCATGTTCTGTCGCGTGCACCTCGCGTCCAACGAGGTAATCGAGCATTTTCCGATAGGACGCAGGCTCGCGTTCGATGCCGCGAAAGGCAGGTTGTGGGTGGTGTGCAGAACGTGTACTCGATGGAACCTCACGCCCCTGGAAGAGCGCTGGGAGGCAATCGAGGACTGCGAGCGAGTATTTGCAACGGTGCGAACTCGTGTTTCGACCGAGCAGATCGGATTGGCGAGAACGCGAGAAGGTCTCGAGCTGGTGCGCATCGGCAGCCCGCTGCGCCCCGAGTTTGCGGCATGGCGTTACGGAGATCAGTTCGGGCGCAGATGGCGACACCATGCAATGGTCATGGGCGGAACAGGGGCAATACTTGTGGGAGCGGCCGTTGCCGGCCCCATGCTCGGCATAGCGGCAGGCGTGTCAGGCGCAATACTCGGTACCGGTGTGAGACGCTGGTCCCGATCGCGCGATCGCATTGCACGAGTGCCAACTGGCTCGCGTTCGATTCACCGATTTGTTGAAGTGCATCGCCATCACCTTGATAAGGCACACCTGTACCGCAGCGAAGACAGAAAGGGTCTGGCACTGGACTTACCGACGGATCAGGGTGTCTGGACCCTGGAGAATGATCGTGCGCTGGGTGCGCTGAGGCAGCTCATGCCGGCAATAAATGTGGGCGGAGCGCGCAGCGCCGATGTGCAAGATGCGGTAGCGGCTATCGAGAGGAGGGGGGATCCGATGCACTTTGTGCTCGCAATCGCCGGGTCCAAGCCCTGGAATGCCAGCGGAAATCTGGCGACGATGCAAAGCGCGTTCAGACTCGGACTCGAGATGGCGGTGAACGAGGAGAGCGAGAGAGCAGCACTGGAAGGGGAGTTGTCTGCACTCCACGAAAGCTGGAAAGGTGCGGAGGAAATCGCTTCGATCTCCGACAACATGTTTGTTCCCGCGTGGATTGAGAGATTCATCGAAGAGCATCGACCGACGGTTGTTGCCCCGACGATCGTGATGCCGCCCAGGAAGTGAACGTCTGATTTGAGCGCAATCTTCGGTGTCTGGAACCGCGATGGACGACCGGTGGACCCGGCGATCATCCAGGAAATGTCCAGCCGCCTGGTGCACCGCGGCAGCGACAACACCGGGCTCTTGATACGCGGTCCCGTTGCGCTGGGCCACCGTCTGCTGCACACGACACCCGAATCGTTGAACGAGGTTCAGCCGCTTGGTGCACACGAAGTGCCTGTGCTGCTTTGTTGCGACGCGCGAATCGACAACCGCGGGGAGTTGCTCGCTCTGACCGCATTGCGGGGACGCAATCCACGCGAAGTGACCGACTCCGAGCTGATTCTTGCGTCATTCGTGCGATGGGGGGCCGACTGTCCGCAGCATCTTCTGGGCGATTTTGCCTTCGCCGTTTGGGACGGGCGCGATGAATCGCTCCATCTTGTTCGCGATCATATGGGAGTCAGATCGCTCTACTACCACTGTGGATCACGAACAGTGGCCTTTGCAACGGAGATCAAGGCTCTCTTCGCCGAACCCGATGTGCCGAGGCGGCTCGACGAGATGCGCGTAGCAGAGTATCTCGAACTCGAGTTGGACGACACCGAGCGTACTTTCTACAAAGAGGTCTCACGTGTTCCCGCGGCGCACTCGATAAGAATAGAGCGCGACGGAATTCGGAAGACGCGCTACTGGCGTCTCGATGCGACCCTTGAGACGCGTCTTTCCTCGGACGATGAGTACGCCGAAGCGGTACTGGAAATGTTCAAGAGATCGGTGGAATACCGCGTGCGCAGCGCATTCCCTGTTGCCGCTACCCTGAGTGGAGGGCTGGACTCGTCAGGAATAGCCTGCGTTGCGCGGGATCTTCTGTCCCGATCTCACCGGCCAAGGCTACACACGCTCTCGGCAATCTTTCCCGGGCTCCCCGATGATGAGCGGAAGGTCGCGGACGAATCGGAGTTCATCCGGGCCGTAGTCGACACAGGCGGATTTGAATCGCATCTTGTGCCAGTTGATCACCTCAGTCCGCTCCACGAACTCGACAGGGTCTTGTACCATGTGGACGAGCCAGTGCTCGCTTACAATTTGTACATGCACTGGGCCCTTTATGGGACCGCGCGATCGGTCGGCGCGAGAGTTTTCCTGGATGGGTTTGATGGTGATGCTTGCATCGGCTATGGTCGTGAGCTGATCAGCGATCTGGCTCGCGCCGGAAACTGGACTCGCTTTGAGAAGGAGATCCGCGCTCTCGCGCAAGTTCTCAGCGCATCGTCCGCGTCCGCCGACGAAATTGCAAAGCGATACGCCGTGCCGATCCTCGAGGAACATGCCAGGTCGGGAAGATGGGGAGAGTCGCTGCGGGGAGCCGTCGAACTGTCCCGACGATTCGGATTGTCACGAGCGAGTCTGTCGCTGAATCACGGACTCCGGCCTGTACTCGGCAAACTGCGGCGCGCCATTGGCATGGCGCGAAAGCCGGAGACTCAGCAACCACGACTGACGAATCGCGAATTCGCGCAACGAATTGGTTTTCGGCTCTCACAAAAGAACTCATTTGATAACGAACTGAAAACAGCGGCGGAATCTCATCGTGAGAGTCTGGAAATGCCAGGCTTTCAGCTCACGCTCGAAATTGCTGACAAGACATCCGCAGCATTCGGACTCGAGGCACGATACCCATTTTTTGATCGTGATCTCATGCAGCTCTGCGTTTCACTTCCAGTGGATCAGAAGCTGTCAAACGGCTGGCCGCGGGCCGTGTTCCGGAGAGCGATGCAAGGAATTCTTCCACCGCTCGTGCAATGGAGGGCGGAAAAGCAGGACCTCTCGCCCGCGTTTATTCGTGGTCTGCGGCGCGACGAAGTAATGACAGGCAGCCTGGCGGCGCTGCACGTTGATTCCGTTGTGTCGCCCTATGTGAACCTGCAGGAAGTTGCGCGGCGGCAGCGCCGCTTCTCTGCTGAGATCGGTGGCAGGAGCTCAAGCGCAGATGCCTCAGCGCTTTACAGAGTGAGGATGCTCCTTGCGGGGCTGTCAGTCATCGACATAGTGTAGAGCTCGCTCGGACGGTACCGTGGGGCGCAGGCCAATTTGGCTGATGCGGGTTTTGACACGATTCACGCGTAGCACAACGGAGCCCTTGACAACAATGACACGACTGGGGATGTTTGCTGTTAGTGTAGCGGTTCCCGTCGGCGAAAGTTGTCGCCTACATCATCTCGAAGTGCACATATCAGGAGATGCAAAAATGGTCGAAGTCAATGCTCACTCAGCGTACGTCGCACCAAAGTTGACTCGCTTTGGCACGTTCAGGGAAATCACTCTTTGCGAGAAGTACTACGGGCTTGACGATGGATTTACCTGGGCGGGCAACCCGATCACATGCGGCATTACGACTTCCTGAGGGCGAGCTTTCGCGACCGCTTCTCGTAGAAGCGGTCGCGTGAAGATTGAGGCAAAAAATTTGCAATAACCGCGGGCGTCGCTATGACATGATCTTGATGTTGAGCGGCGCCCTTCGTGTTTGGTAGCTTCCAGCCACGATGCCGATCATCACCTTCTCCCGCATGTACGGATCCGGCGGCTCCGCCGTGGCTGCCAGGGTCGCAGAAGCGCTGCACTGGGATCTCCTCGACAATAATCTCGTCGACGCTGTTGCTGAGCGGCTCGGCACTACAAGGCGTGAGGTGGCGGCGCGTGAAGAGCGAGTACCCTCGTTGGTTCAACGCCTGGTTGACGGCATGGCGCTGGGTACACCCGAGGTACCTGGGCCAATCGTCGACAGCACACTCCCCCCCAGCGACGAGCGACTCATCGAGGTTACGCGTCGCGTTGTTGCAGAAGCAGTAGCCCGCGGGCCACTTGTGGTGGTGGGGCGCGGAGCACAGGCGATGCTCGCCGAACGCACCGATGCCATCCACATCTTCTGTTACGCTCCTATGTCAGCGCTCGTGGCACGTGCCGCTGAGCGTCACAAGATTTCGGAAGCAGAGGCGGAAAAGCTCGTAAACGATACCAACCGTGATCGCGCCCATTATGTGCGGAAGCACTGGAATCGCGACTGGTCGGAGTATGCGAACTATCATGCCTGTCTCAATACCGACTGGCTGGGACTGGATGGCGCGGCGGACACAGTAGTGACGCTTGCAAAGTCGAGGTTCAAGGTCTAGGGTGCACGAAGCTTGTCATTCCGACTAATAAACGTCACCCCGGCGAAAGCCGGGGCGGAACCCACTTTCGCGTTACCATGGGTTCCGGCTTTCGCCGGAATGACAGCAACGGGACATACAACACAGCACAACAAATGCGTTTTCACACCTACTCGAAATTCAGCCCCGAACTCGCCGATGCAGTCGACTTGCAGGCGCTGCTCGACAACCTCGCTGACTTTCTACTGCAGTCCGGGTTCGCCGGCGGCCCGGTAAACCATCCCTTCTGGGGTGAATTCGGCGAAGACGAAGCCGATCGTTCGATGGACGCACTCAAGAAAGCAATTCTCGATGCACTCCTGAAAAGCGGCCAGTTCACACCGGAAATGCTCGAGGCTATGCGCGGTGACGGCGATGAGGTCTCCGAAGCGGAGCTGGCGAAGTTTCTGGATGATATTGTCCGGCGCCTCGTTGAGGAGGGACTGCTGAATGTGGAGCAACCGCCCGAACTCCCCGCCAGTCATCAGAAAGTGACTGGTCCGGGCGGGCTGGCACAGGCCGCGGCGCGAGATGTTCAGTTCAGCCTCACAGACAAGGGAATTGATTTCCTGGGGTACAAAACGCTCCGCTCACTTCTCGGTTCGCTGGGGAAATCGAGTTTCGGGAGCCATGACACTCCCTACCTCGCTACCGGAATCGAGTCCGATGGATGGAGCAAGCCATACGAATTCGGCGATGTACTGAACCTGGATGTGAACGAGACTCTGCGGAATTCGCTCTCCCGCACCGGAAGTCTCGAATTTCCCCTCGATCTCGACTACGGGGACCTGATGGTGCGGCAAGCCGAGTATCGCTCGTCGTGCGCCACGGTGTTGATGCTGGACTGTTCACACTCGATGATCCTGTACGGCGAGGACCGTTTCACGCCAGCGAAGAAGGTGGCGTTGGCCCTTACTCATTTGATTCGCACTCAATTCCCGGGCGACACGCTGCGGGTTGTATTGTTTCATGATTCCGCCGAAGAAATACCGCTCGCGACTTTGGCGCATGCGCAGGTTGGACCATATCACACGAATACCGCTGAGGGACTGAAACTGGCGCAGCGGATTCTCATGGCACAGAAGAAGGACATGCGCCAGGTGATCATGATTACAGATGGAAAGCCGAGCGCACTCACGATGCCCAACGGCATGATTTACAAGAACGCGATGGGATTGGATGCGATGGTTATTTCGGAGACCTTGCGCGAAGTGGCGAATTGCAGGCGCTCAGGAATCGTGATCAATACGTTCATGCTGGCCCGGGACCGTGCGCTGGTGGAGTTCGTGAAGCGGATGAGCCAGATCAGCCGCGGCAAGGCGTATTTTACGAATACAATGACCCTGGGCCAGTTTATCCTCATGGATTTTCTCCGGAAGAAGACGAAGCGGGCAGGATGAGAAGCGGCGTGACCATGGGTCCGAACGACCCCAAAGTCGCGACATAGTGCTAGGAGAGTATGTGGGCCAATATTCGTTACCAAGCAGTTCCTGCCATTTGCGGCCACCCGCCCGTCAAGTCTTTCAGCCATTGTAGAACAGGAATCGAGAGGTGCGCCGACCGGGTTCCGGAACCCAACTCAACTCAGGAAGCGTCACTCCAGCCTTCAGCTGGGATTGTCATTTGTTCGATGAAGTAGCGTGGGCGACCTTTGGTCTCCGTATAGATCTTGCCCAGATACTCGCCGATAACGCCAAGGCACAGGATCTGAACTCCGCCGACGAACAATAAAGGCAACAGTGTTGACGCCCACCCCGGAGCTGCCCGATCATTTGTGAGCCGGACCCACAGGACCCATATCGACAACGACACCGTAAGAAGAAACACACTAAGGCCAATGCCTGTGATTATTCTGAGCGGCACGACCGAAAATGATGTGATCGCGTCCAGCGCGAATTCCACCATTTTTCTGAGTGGATACTTGGACTCACCCGCAAACCGCTCCGTGCGGTCGTAGTAAACCATGGCGGACCGAAATCCGATCAACGGCACGATCCCGCGCAGGAACAGATTGACTTCCCGGAATCCCTTCAGCGCATGAACCGCACGCCGACTCAAGAGACGGAAATCGGCATGGTTGTTGACTGTCTCCGCGCCCATCGCGCGCATCAGGCGGTAAAACGACTCAGCAGTCATGCGTTTGAAGATCGTGTCTTTCGTTCGCAGTCGACGAACTCCGTAGACAACATCCATTCCTGTGCCGAACTCGTCGATCATCGCCTCCATCACCGTAATGTCGTCCTGCAGATCAGCATCCACACTTATGAGAACGTCACCATCGGCGGTGAAAAGACCGGCAAGCAGGGCATTCTGGTGCCCACGATTCCGGGACAGTTTGATGCCGGCGACAAAGCGACTCTCCTTTGAGAGTTCCTGTATGATCGACCAGGTTGCGTCCTTGCTGCCGTCATCGACGAAATAGACTTTGCTCGACTCCGATACTTTTCCTGCCTCTCTCAGCCGTGCGAGAAGCGCCAGCATTCGCGACGCAGTTTCGCGAATTACCTCCTGTTCGTTGTAACACGGTATTACAACTCCGAGCTTCACACTCACAGTCACTCCAGCATCAAGGAACTGTCATCACGCGCGGCCCATCCGGCGCCAGGACTCCTGCGAAAGGACGTCGCTTGCTGCCACATCGAAACATCGTCTCAGGGTTGGCGGCAGCGCCATTGCGCAGGTTGGGCCCAGCCACACCAACACTGCAGAGGGACTGAAGCTTGCCCGGCGGATTCTCATGGCGCAGAAGAAGGACACGCGCCAGGTGATCATGATTACAGATGGAAAACCGAGTGCCCTGACGTTCATCCTGCTGGGTTTTCTGCGAAAGAAGACCAGGCGCGCCGGTTGACAAGCAGGTCGGGCTGGCAGCGTCCGTCGACCGCGTCCTTGCTCGAGTAGATTTCTGGAATAGCGGTGGCAAGGAATGGCTACTTAATTAAACGACAGGCGGGGTCGAGCCACCTTATGAAGAGATTAGAACACCACATTGAGCGATGATTTTCGAACGCTGATATCGATAGTCACTCCGGTCAGGAACGAAGAGGCGACGGTGCCGGTCCTCCTGCGACGGCTTTCCGACGTCTTTCGCGAGTCGTCCTTTTCCGTCGAATTCGTTTTTGTGAACGACGGCAGCACAGATCGCACCCAGGAAATACTGGAACAATGCAGACTGTCAGACCCCCGAATTGCCTGTGTTGAACTAAGCCGCGGCTTCGGAAAGGAAATCGCTCTCACGGCGGGCCTGCAGTATTCGCGCGGCGACGCAGTGGTGCTTATGGATGCGGACCTGCAGGACCCGCCGGAGCTCATTCCTCGTTTCGTAGAACTTTGGCAGCAGGGCTATGACGTCGTCTACGCAACGCGAACCGAGCGCAAAGGTGACGGTGCGCTAAAACGCGCGACCGCGTTCCTGTTTTACAGAGTGGTCGAGAAAGCCAGCCAAATTCGGATTCCGCGTGATGCGGGAGACTTCCGCCTCATGAGCCGGCGCGCTGTGCTGGCTCTCCTTGAGCTTCCCGAACACCATCGCTTCATGAAGGGGCTCTTTGCCTGGGTTGGATTTCCGCAAATCTCAGTACCCTACAAGCGCGATTCACGTGCCGCTGGCGCGAGTAAGTACAATTATTGGCGACTTTGGAACCTCGCGATTGAGGGCATCACATCATTCTCCACAGCGCCTCTGAAGCTGGCGACTTACATGGGTCTGCTCATCGCTGTTATCTCGATTGCTTACGCGTTTGTGATAGTGTGGAAGACACTTGTCTACGGAAATGCGGTGCCCGGCTATCCATCGCTCATAACGATTATTCTCTTCCTCGGCGGCGTGCAGCTTATGACAATCGGCGTGCTTGGTGAGTATGTCGGGCGGATCTTCAACGAGACCAAGCGACGGCCACTTTTCCTCGTCAAGCAGATCCTACCGTCCAGTGCTACCTGGTTATCGCCCCTTCATGCGGAAACGCAACAGGAATCGAGTGGCGAAGCAAAAGGCGAGGTTGCGGCAGAAACAGATGCGGGCTGACCCCTGAGACTCCCACGCCGCTCCAGAGTGCGGACGGGAATCTCGCGCCCATAATCCGCGGCTACTTTGGCGTCGAGATCAGGCTCTTGAACGGCCTCTCCACGTATCCAGTATAGATTTGTCGTGGACGTGCGATCTTCTGCTCCTTGTCCAGGAGCATCTCCTCCCATTGCGCCAGCCAGCCAGAAAGACGAGCTATTGCGAAAAGCACCGTGAAGTATTCCGTTGGGAAGCCCATCGCGCGGTAGATCAGCCCCGTGTAGAAATCCACATTGGGATACAATTTGCGAGAAACAAAATAGTCATCACGCAACGCGATCTGCTCCAGCTCAAGCGCTATCTCGAGATCGCTGTCCATTCCCGTTTCCTTGAAGACGGCGGTAGCAAGGTCCTTCACGATGCGCGCGCGCGGATCGTAGCTCTTGTACACCCGATGGCCAAAGCCCATTAGACGGCCATCCCCACGCTTCACACTTTCGATGAACGCCGGGATTCCCTTCCTGTCCCCGATCTCCTTGATCATGCGGAGAACCTGCTCGTTCGCTCCACCATGCAGCGGTCCAAAAAGAGCGGCTATCCCACCGGCGATTGCCGAAAAGGGATCCACATGAGTCGACGCTATTGAGCGAACGGCAGATGTGGATGCATTCTGCTCATGGTCGGCATGCAGGATGAAGAGCACCTCGAGGGCGCGCGAAAAAACGGGATTCGCCTGATACTGATGCTCCGACATCCGGAACACCATTGAAAGAAAATTCTCGGTGTAGGAAAGATCGTTGTCCGGATAGACGCTCGGCAAACCGCGCATGTGCCGGAGCGAAAAGGCCGCGAGTGTAGGAACCTTGGCAAGCAGCCGTATGATGGAAATGTGCCGCTCTTTCGCATCAAAAATATTGTGCGCTGTCGGATAAAACGACGACATCGCCGCCACGGAACTGCACAACATTGACATGGGATGCGCGTCGTAACGGAATCCTTCCAGAAACTTCCGAAGGTTCTCGTGCACAAAGGTGTGAAACGTTATCTCGTGCGTGAACGCATCGTACTCCTGTTGCGAAGGCAGCTCGCCGTTGCGCAGCAGCCACGCCACCTCGAGAAATGTCGCGGATTCCGCCAGCTGTTCGATCGGATAGCCGCGATAGCGAAGAATTCCCTTGTCGCCGTCAATAAAGGTGATCGAGCTGCGACAGGAGGCGGTGTTCAGAAAGGCGGGATCGTAGCTCATCAGGCCAAAATCATCAGCATCCACCTTGATGCTGCGAAGCTCCAGAGCCCGAACGCTGCCGTCCTCAACGGGCAGCGAATACGATTTGCCGGTCCGTCTGTCCACGACATCCAGCGAGTTCCCGGCTGCGCCGGAATGCGCAGCCGCAGTTTGGTCCTTGGTCATTTCTTGATATGTCCCCTCGGCCGCGATGGCCGTGTCAGCTCCCATTTCGCGATCACCGCAGGATAATTTATCGCGATTGTGAACTTCATGTCGCGAAATGCTCTTCTGCTATTCGGGTGAACCAACTTTGGGGCTGACGGCTACGCCGATACGCAAGACTGTCACAACCGCTGCGCCAAAGGCAGCTCTATTGTGAACCTGAACTGTGAACCTTCGACGATGTTCTCGGCAGTCAATTCTCCCCCCATCGCGCGAACAAATTTCCTGCAGATTGCCAGGCCCAGCCCCGAACTCGAGAAGGTGGTCTTGCCACCAGGATCATGCTCGCGGAAAGCATCGAACAGCGTGGCTTGCAGGTAGTCAGGTATTCCGCGGCCTGAATCCGTAACGCAGAACTCCAAAGCGGTTCGCGACCGCTGATGGGTCGATACGCGCACATGACCGCTATCCGTGAACTTGAGTGCATTGGTAACGAGATTGAGAAGGACCCGGTGGAGCCAAGTGGGATACCCCATCCGCCAGTCCGCTGCAGGTGGATCCAGCGTCAGCTCCAGCTTTTTTTCCTCCGCAATCGGCTGCACAATTTCGCGCACTGACTGCAGCACATCTTGCACGGAGAACGGAATTGCGGATGCTTCAAGGGCTCTGTCCTCTCCGCGAGCCAGTTCAATCATGTCGTTCGCCATGAGGTTAAGCCCGAAGGTGGCACCATAGACCAGTGCCAGCTGGCGCTCCTGAATCTCGTTGATGCTGCCGCTCTGCCCAAGGCGCATTGTCTCGACAAGAAGCACGATTGATGCGAGCGGCGATCGCATGTCGTGGGCTACCTCCACGAGTGCTTCCAGCCCGGCCGCGCCAAGGAAACGCGATATGAACCGGTGAGTTGGATCATCGTCCAGCTCTTCCCCAACTGCGTCAACCGCCTGAAGTATTTGCACGGTGGAAGCGGTGTTCAACTTGTCCGCGAGAAAGGCAATTTCTTCCAGAAGGTCTTTGCGAAGCGAGTCGAGAAGAACACCAACTGGAAGCGGAGCCACCAAAGCGTAAACTGGCGCGTTAATAGCGAAGGCCCGACGCCATACGAGCTCCCCCAGAAAAAGGAGCGGTACAGAGAGCTCTTCCGCGGAGCGACCCCTTCCAGTCCTCTCCGAAAGCCTCAGGCTCGACCTCAGTGCTGCGCGCCGTACTGCCTGCCACGCTGCCTGGGCCAGAGGATCAGAGGTATTCTCCGGAGGAGTTTCCTTCCCGGTTGCGTGAGAAGTCGGCTCGACCTCAGTACGAAACTGGCCCAGAGGCGCAGGGCTGCGCATCCGACTCACTCGAACGAGCCAGACGACTCGTCGCGCTTGAAGGAGTGCTTCTCCATTAATCTGTATAGCGTGGTGCGATCGATGCGGGCGAGGCGCGCCGCTTTGGACATGTTGCCGGAGGCACGCGACACCAGCCGAGCCAAATATTCCTTTTCAAAGCGCGCTACCAGCCGGTCCTTGGCAATGTGAAACGCATCATCAAGCATTTCCAACGGTACCTGCGAAATGCCGCCTTCCGGTTCTGATGTGGCTTCTTCGTACAGCGGAATATGCTCCGGCTCCACAACCTGACCGGGCTCAACCAATACGGAGAGGTGCTCGATCACGTTCTGAAGTTCGCGGACATTGCCCTTCCAGGCGCGCGCCTGAAGAAACTCCATCGACTTTTCAGAGAGACGTGGCAGGGCATCGGAGGCCTGCCTGTGCCTCAGCCAGTAGTGAGTCAGAAAGTGGTTCACGAGGATGGGGATGTCTTCGACCCTTTGCCTGAGAGGAGGCAGATGGATGGGCACTACGTTGAGGCGATAATACAGGTCGCCGCGCAGCACGTTTTGGCGGACCGCTTCCTGGGGGTCACGATTGGTGGCCGAAATGAAGCGCACGTCCACGACTGCATCCTGCTGCTCGCTTCCAATTCGGCGCACAACGCCATCCTGAATCACGCGCAACAGCTTTGCCTGGAGTCCGTGCGACATTTCCGTGAGTTCGTCGAGAAACAGTGTGCTGCCATCGGCAACTTCGAGAAGCCCTGGCTTTTCACGATCAGCGCCGGTAAACGAGCCTTTGCGATGTCCGAACATTTCGGATTCGAGAAGGGGCTCGGGCAGCGCAGCACAGTTGATGGGGACCAGGTCCTTCTGTGCCCTGCGACTGTGTTTGTGGATGAACTGTGCAAATACCTCCTTGCCGGTTCCACTCTCACCGGTGATCATCACGGAAGCAGTTGTTCCAGCGACCTTTCGGGCGAGTTCCACCGCGCGGCGAAATGAGGGATTCACCCCGAGGAGGGTCACCTTGTCGCTGTTTCCAGCATTCGTGCCCATCTGTGCCCGTGCCCGCTCCGTCTCGCGGCTCGAGATCACGGCATGAACGGCGCGCCCGAGCAACACCTGCAGATGTGTGGCGGAGAAGGGTTTGGGGAGGTAGTCCCAGGCTCCCTCGCGCAAAGCCTCGAGGCTCGATGTGACGCTCGGATTCCCGGTCATCATCACCACCGTGGTGTCACGGTGGGCCTGGAGAGCGGCGCGAAGAATCGTCATTCCCGCTACCGGAGTCATGTACAGATCGATGAGCACGATGTCGAACTTCTTCCGTTTTACAAGATCGAGTGCTTCGTCACCCCGAGCTGTTACAGTGACGTTGTAGCCATCCACCTGCAAAATGCTGGCACAACCTTCGCGAAGCGTTCGGTCATCATCTACAATGAGAATTCGAATGGTGCTTTTCAGATCCGCCGATACCTGCAGCGGGTCACGCACGGCGGCAGCACCTTCGGGCGGGGTGTTGCGCTCTCTAAGTACGCTGGACGTCATAATCGTGATCTGCGTTGCGAAAGGGACGTGTTCGTATCACGCGAGCGCTGCTCGTTGTACAGTTGTGGTGGAGCGGTCATCCACCAGGACGACTCGCGACCCTCAACTGTACCCGTGGTTCAGCAAGCCCCCATTGGTTAATATGAGGGTTGCCCACAACGGCGGACGAGCCGCAGTGATGCGTGTACTCCACAGTAACGATGTAGGCGTGGCGCGACGATTCTCTGCAACGTTGGCCACCTGCCACAGGGTTGACGTTCCTGGGGGCGATCAGTCACAGCCGGCCGCCTCTGACAGGGGCCGGAAAGACTGCGTCAATTCTTGCATCGCTCCAAGCAAACTCTTATAGTGGCACCACCGGCCGGCTGCCCATCACGATTTCTCGGTTCCGCAAAACTCAAATGAAAACTGACCTGACCACGCACAACGCCGGCTTTCCAGAAGGCCCCGATAGGGGTCGGTTCCAGGTAATCCAGGACGACTCTCGGCGTGGGATGGGTGCATCCGGCGATATGGACAGCGAGCGGGTTCCGTGGGGCCGCTATTCCAGGGCGCTCTGGCGCTACAAGTTTCTGGTACTCATAGTGTTTGCGCTGGGAGTCGGTGTGGCTTATTACGTCGCCGACTCGGTTCCGGCCGAGTTCGAGACAGCCGCCGCAATCACGGTGAACAACGTCAGGTCTCGAGATGGAGGGGTGAGCCCCCTCCGCACCGAAGGCAACATGAGTGCGCTGGCGTGGATGCAGCTGATCAAGTCGCCTGTCATTCTGGACTCGGTGGTGAAGAAACTCTCGCTCAACGTGCACTACCAGAATGTCGGAGACTCTGTCCTTTTTGCAGGCCTCACGACCAACGAAGACCTCACGGTAGGTGACTATACGCTCGTGACAGATTCCGCGCGCACACGATTCTACTTGCGCGATAAAGCGGGAAGTACGGTAGACAGCGGAGCTGTGGGTGACTCCATCGGTCGCAAACTGGGCCTTCGCTGGGCGCCAAACCAGATTCACCGGATGGGCCCGATCGCTTTCAGCCTTTCGCCGTTGCGTCAGGTGTCTGTCGGTCTGAGTGAAGCTTTGAGGATCGACCTCCCTGAAGAGGGGGGTCAGATGTACGTAAAGCTGGCAGGTGCCAATCCCAAGCGAATCACAATGACTATCAATCAGATCACAACTGATTTTCTCGCGTACGCCGAATACGCCACTCGCGCTACCAACGTCCGAATCAGAGAGAGTCTCGAGTTACAGCGAAGGCTTGCGGAGGCCGAATATCGAAAAGCCGAATTCGACCTTCGGGAGTTTCGCAACGAGACTGTGTTGAATGATCCCAAGACGACGGCCACGCCCGGCGGCGTTGACGCCACTCAGAACATCGTGGTAATGGGATTCGTCCAGCGCCGCCAGGAACTGAGGGGCATTGAGCAGGATCTCGTGAGGCTCGACTCCATAATGAAAGCCGTTCAGTCAGGCGTACTTTCTCCGAGCGCATTTTTGCCTATTCCTTCCGTAATCGAAAAGGGCGGGGCGCTTACCGACCGAGTCAGCCAGTATCTGGCAGAGCAGAGCAAGCTGGGAGACATGGGAAATGTGGTAACGGAAACCAACCCTACCTATATGAGGCAGTCGCAGCTCGTCGCAGACATAAGAAACAACCGGATCATGCCGGAAGCAAAAGCCTTGATTGCCCAACTCCGTACCGACGTGCACTTTCTGAAGCAGCGCCTGGATTCCGAGGCCGTTGATATGCGTGCCATTCCAGGAATTCAGATTCAGGACATGAGCTATGAGTCCGAGAAAAACCGGCGGCAAAGAACCTTTGAAATGGTTGCCGATAAATACGCGACGGCAGTGATGGCGGAGAACACCACCTTTCCCGACGTCCGGCTGACCTTCCCCGCCTCGCAGCCCACCGCGGCGAACAGCGAAAAGGCTCAGCGGATTTTCGCGATGATTTTGATTGTCGCTCTTGCAGTTTCGGCCGCTGTCGCCATTCTCCTCGATCGCATCGACAAGAAGTTCCGCTATCCCGATCAAGCCACCCGTGACCTTGGCCTTACTATTCTTGGGGTGGTTCCCAGGATCAGGAAAATCAACAGCTGGCAAACCGACCCTATCGTTGCGGCCTCGGTTGTCGAAGCATTCCGAACTGTGCGTCTGGCACTCGGCAACGCATTCCAGAAAGGCGAGCCGATAACGCTGGCCGTGACGAGTCCCGGCATCGGCGACGGGAAGTCGCTGGTTGCGTCGAATCTGGCTCTATCCCTGGCAGAGGGTGGATATCGCACTCTTCTCATTGATGGCGATACTCGGCGCGGTGAGCTACATGACACCTTCGCCGTCGAACGCCGGCCTGGCCTGCTCGACCATCTTGCCGGACAGGCTCCCCTGGGTGATGTGGTTCAGAAAACGCAACACACGAACCTCTGGATCATTCCGCGTGGAACTCGTTATCGCCAGGGACCTGAACTTCTCATGACTGCGGCGTCGGTGCCAATGCTTGAAGAACTGAAGTCGCGTTTTGATGCAATCATAATCGACACGCCACCATTGAGCGCCGGGGTGGACGCTTTCGTTCTGGGCACGTCGGTGAACAACATGGTTCTTGTACTACGAGCGGACAGGTCTGATCGAAAACTTGCCGAGGCGAAACTGGATCTGGTGGATCGACTTCCGGTTCGCGTCATCGGCGCAGTATTGAACGGAGTCAACGGGGCTCCTGCCTACCAGTATTACAAGTACATTGACGGCTACTCGGATGAAGTTGAAGACGAAACGCCGTTTATCGCGGCTCCAGCCGGGCGCGCCCTAACGACGAAACCCCGCTGAGGGGTGGTGTTCGGTACTAGCGCTCACGGAAAAAGCGCCAGCGCGTGACTCTTGTCGCTGGTGTTTTTCCGCGCACCAACGATGTTGTCCCGCCGGAATTGCTCGAGGACCACATCGCGCGAGAGCTTTCGCGCAACAGCGCGCATCCGGTCCAGGTATTCCGACATCGCGGCTCGGTACTGGCCAAGGTGGATATTGGTGCTTTCCTGTCCTCAGGTCACCAAACTGACGCTGACGGCGCGATTTCACTGCTCTGTGGCGAGCCGCTGCTTTCTGGATTTGAAAAGCCGGGTTCGGAGTCGCTCCGCGCCACCGATCTAGGGTTTCTGCATCAACGACTTGTCGAGAATGACATTCGAGCGTTGAGTCGGTGTGACGGCGCTTTCTCACTCGTGCATCTCGCAGCCGGCGGAGCACGACTTTTATTGGCAACGGACCACCTGGGGGTCCGGCCTCTTTACTACTCCATTACCCCAACCCTGGTTGTATTCTCGTCGGTCTTTCGTCTGCTGGAGCGCCTTCCGGGGTTGCGTCGGACGCTCGACGTGCGCGGCGTAATGGAGCATGCGACACTTGGTTACTGCCTCGGAAACCGCACACCCATTTCAGAGATCAAGCGGTTGGGACCCGCGGAGGTCCTCAGTACATACCGGAACGGCGACATCGCCGTTGAAAAGTATTTCTCGTGGGAGCGGGACATAGCCGTTTACGAGAAAGAAGCTGAGGTTTCCGAGAGGACCGCATATGAGCTTTTCGAGAGGGCGGTCACCCGTCGCCTGCGTTCCGACAAGTCGGCCATTGCATTCCTGAGCGGTGGTCTTGACTCCCGCTGCATAGTGTCCGTGTTGCGAAGCAAAGGCGTGCCTGTTCGAACATATAACTTCCCCGTGCCGGGCGAGCAGGACGAGATTTTTGCGAGCAGGTTCGCGGAGGCCGCTGGCACCGAACACCATGTTATTGCGCGTCGAGAACCGATGTCTTTGCGTGAAGGTTCATGGTCTTTCCTGCTGAGTGATGAGCTGGGTAGATCAGGAGTGGCCGGAGATCTCGCTCGTCCGAAGCTGGTGTGGTCGGGTGACGGAGGCAGCGTAGGTGTGGGCGCCGTCTATATTGACGACAACACCAATACGCACCTGGAGCGCAATGAAATAATGAAAGCGGTTGGTGCAAACGCCCCCCCTGCGATTCCGCTAGGCGTCGTCGCTCACACGCTTAAAGCGAGCGTGCGCCCAGTCTCTGATTCCATGTTCGAAGAGATTGAAAGGATTGCGATTGACGATCCGGTGCGACGATTCCACCTCTTTCTGATGTTCAACGACCAGCACCGGCACATGGACCGTCACTTCGAACAGATTGATCTGCACGGCCTGGAGTTTCACCTGCCGTTTTTCGATGCGACATTCCTCAAGGAAATTCTTCGAGTCCCGATTCGGCGTTTGCGCAATCATCGGTTCTATCACGACTGGATGAAGCAGTTCCCTGCCTCTGCGCAACGCGTTCCATGGCAGACGTATCCGGGACATCTGCCGTGCCCTGTGATCTCGGACGCTCCCAGCGCCGCCCCACAATGGGAGGATCGCGACTCTGAAGTGCAACGGGTGGTCAAGAATTCGGGACGCCGAATACGTCTCAAACGAGCCGTCGAGATGCTGTCTTCCCCGGCGTTTCCGCGCGAGTTGCTCAGCCGTCCAAGGCTGTTTGCGGTCGCACTGATACACTCCCTCGGGCTGCGCGACTATGCATACGTCCTGGACTTTGCGTACGATGTTTTTCGATTCTCTCGGAACGCCACGGTTGGACCGAAACGCCTTGCGGAATACGAGAATCGAAACGGTCCTTTGTGACCGCCGATGTGCTACCGCCCGATTGTCGCTCGCAGTTGGATTATTGACTCGCGCAACTTGCGACCATGCAGCGCGAACAGAGCGACTGCATACACAAGAACGCCGACGGCGCATCGGGCAAGGAGCCGAGCGACAACGGACTCTATGGAATCCGTCAGCGAATCCGTAACAACCAGGATTGCTGCCATGATCAGTGTGGAGGCCGCGGCCGGCCAGAGGATGCTGAGATATGCTGGCACTCGAAGCTTGCATGTTCGGGTAGCGTGGTAGATGAAAAACGCTCCACCCACAAGGGGATATCCGAGCAGCCATACCGCCGCAACACCCGGGGTGCCCCAGCGGGCCGCAAGGTAGAACAGTGGAGGCAGCACTACTGTTGATACCAGTGTAGCCTGCATGTTGCGACCGGATTGTCCGGTTGCAATCAACAATTGATTCAGCAGTGGCACGAGTGAGCGTACAGCCGCTGCCAGCGCAAGGATTCGGAGCGGGGTTACGGCGGGCGCCCACTCTATGGGGTCAATCACTCCAACAACGTCGTCCGCAACGATCGCGAGCCCCACGGCAGCCGGAAAGGTTATTAGCGAGATAGCCTCCGTCAGGCTCAGAAGGTAGCGCCGCAACGCGGCCGTATCACTCTGCACTGACGCGAGAATCGCAGGCGTGGCTCGCGTCAAAATCGAACCAATACGATCCACGGGTATGGCAGCGAAGCCCAGCGCGAAAACGTATGCACCCAGCGGTTCCAGGCCCAGCAGTTTGCCCACAACAAACTGATCCGCATTCCTGAAAGCGTACCAGGCGATGCTCGCGACCACGATGTGTGCGCCGAATGTCACAGCGGGCGAGATACTTTGAAAGTCGGACGGCCAGGCTATTCGATGGCGTCTCATCACTAGCGCCATCACCGTAGACACCGCGCGCCCCGCGACGCCACCAATAACCAGCGCCCAGTATCCGTACCGTAGCAATGCAAGAACCAGGGTTGTGACCGTGGCTACAAAAGCCTCAGTCATCTCCAGAATCGCGAGATCCCGAAAGCGCAGATCCCGGGTCAGCAGTGAGCGTGGCAACACCTGAAAACCGCTGGCGAGGAATGTGAAGCTCAGGACAATCACCACGAGCTTTACCTCGTCTGCGTTGAAATACGCTGCGACGCTACCCGCCAGCATCACAGACAGTAGCGTGAAGCCCAATCCAAGAAGCACCGACAGGCCGCCCAAGCGGGCTATCTGGCTCTCGGTGAGGTCCTTGCTCTGGACAATTGCGGCGCTCAATCCGAATTCGTTCAGCAGCTGAACGAAGGCGATGTAGAGCATCGCCATTCCAGCAACTCCGTAGTCCAGCCTGACGAGAATCTTCGCTACGACAAAGGTGCTCGCCCAGCTCAATAGCTGCACGAACCACTTCACGGCACCGGTCCATGCGATTCCGCTGAGCAGAGCGCGGTCGAGCGCACGGTTTCTCAGGGAGATCTCCTCAGCCGGCGAGTCGCCGATGCCAGGAGGCAAAGTTGTCATTTCATCGTCCGTGCTTTTCAGAACCTGCTGCTGGACGACGGACAATCACCTGACGAATGCACTGGCTGTCAGCTGACATCCCGATAACTACGATGCGGCCGGCGGGTTGCTCTGAATCTGCTCGTACGCACGCACCGAATCGGGCGCGCGGTCGGCGAGCGTTGCGTGGAGAGCCGTTGATGCGCGCAGCAGCATTTCGACTGCGTCAACTGGGGAGTCCGCATAGTTTGACACCGCGTGATATCCCACTCTCACTCCAATCCGCGCAGGTGTCTGATCCATGCGCAGCGGCGCCGAGTCCAGGGCAGAGCGCAGGCGTTCCACGAGCTTCAGCACGCCGGCCGCATCTGTCGCTGGCGCCACAACTCCAAACTCGGACTGGCCAAAGCGGCCGATGGCGTCCGAGACACGTCCGCTGGCCCTGAATACTTCACCCACATGCTCGACAATGCGCTCCGTTTGCTCTGCAGTGGGAGTAAGACTCTCTCCCTCTGAAGGGTCGATCGGCGACAACGCAACGCACGCCAGCGGAGTACGCATCCGATATGCTTCAGCGCCGATTTCCCGGGCGCGCCGGGCCAGACCGCGCATGCTGTACAGGCCGGTCAATGCGTCAAGCAGGTTCTCATCGCGCATTGTGTCTGCTTCCTGCTTTGCGGCCAGAAATGTTGCCAGCTGCGCGAGAAGTGCCTCACCGTCAAGCGGCTGTGGAAAGAACTCCCACGCTCCGGAAGCAAAAGCCTTGAGTCGTTCAACTCGAGATGTGGATGTTGCAGCAGTGAGGAAGACTGGTGTAAGCGCGCTCACGCGTCCCTCCTCGCGCAGCTTGCGGCACACCTCGTAGCCGCTGATGTCGCGCGTCTTCGTATCCAGTATGATGGCATCCGGCGCAGTGGCGAGCGCCAGATCGAGCGCCTGCCTGCCGCTGTACGCTCTCAGCACGGCGTAGCCATGTGGACCGAGAATGCTATCGATTGATCGTGCTGACCATTCCTGGTCGCTGGCGACCAGTACCACCGAGGGCCTGCTGACTGCCCGTTCGTTCGCATCCTTCAAATCCGTTAACCTCGCTGCAAGTCTCACGGCAACAGCGCAACGCGCTCATTGACTATGGCACCACCCTTTTCCTACGATATCATCATCGTGGTGCGATTTCCTTCCATGCAGGAGGCGTGCGTGCAGTTTGAAAAAGTGAAAACGCTGCGATACAACGAGTTAGTGAACCACACGACTTAAGCGAGTTGCGGCAGCCTCGCCACGCTGCAAGGCAGTAGCAACACGGGGACGACCGGAAAAGTATCATTTCGGCCACACTTCACACTGCCACTTACGCAAGCCGTTTGGGAGGGTACATTACTTGAGCTGCGACACACGGTATCAATGTTGCCAAGTAAAAAACGGCAAGTTGCGGCGAACCGGATCACAAGTGTAGCTGGCGTGCCGCAAACTCGCCCAACCGCACCAGTTCGCCGGAGGAATAGTACCACTGCAAGTTCTTGTTGTCAAATAGGTTAGCATCTTGTTGCACCCAGGCGCCATTTTTAGCACGCTCAATGCATATACATTGGCTGCAGCGACGTCAGGAAAGCGCCCTCCAACTCGTTCCCATATAGAATGTCCGTCAATAGATTTGCGGCCCTGTTCTCCCTGGCATTGTTGGCAACTCCCGTTGTCTCCCAACAGAGAGATGCGGTAGCGCTGGCTCCGCAGGAAAGTCGAGCTTCGCTTATTGCGGCCGCAAGCGAGGCCGACGCACAGGCAGCCAGGGAGTCGAATCGCGACAAACGCGAAGCTCTACAAGCAAAAGCGCAACATATTCGCGTGCGTCTTGAGCAGGGCGACGCGCAGGTTGGTGACAAGGTGATAATCGACGTCGTATCTCCGCCGGAGATGGCATCAATTGCTGACACTTTCGACGTTCGTGCAGACCAGATGTTGCAGCTGACAGGAATAAAAGGGGAAATTCCGTTGCGAGGAGTACTGCGTTCAGAGTTGGCTGACCACATCACGAAATATCTGGCGAAGGACTACAAGACTCCACAAATCAGGACCCAGACAATGATCGGCATTTTCATCACTGGGGAGGTAACGGCGCCCGGTTCTCGACCGGTAACACAGGATGCTCTTTTGCGGGACGTGGTAACCGGCGCGGGCAAAATATTGCCATCAGCCGATTACAATAAGATCACCGTTCGGAGGCAGGACAAACTCCTGATATCTGCCGATACAATGCGGGCAGCACTCAGCGACGGTCGCACTGTCGGCGAAATGCAGCTGCTCAGCGGGGATGAGATTGAGGTAGGATTGAAGCGGCGAACCAACTGGTTCAACGTTGTGCAGTTCGCGACGTACGTCTTCGGCCTCGGGCTCGCCATCTACGGCGTCGCGAAATAGCTATCAATGCTCGAAAGCACCCCGATCGTCCGGCCGGCAACCCGTCCCAAAGATGGATCAACGTTGCGTCGCACCCGCGATCTGGCAGCGCATCGCCAAGACGATGCCTCGGGAGTGTCCAGCACTATCAGTGCCTCTGCTGACGCACCGGTAATAGCGCTGTATGCATCGGCCAGCGCCTCTGTCGCGCAGCCGCGGATTCGCTCCGAGACCACAAACCGCCTGGTCAACTTTGCGCTGGCGCTCCTGGCGATTGTTGCGCTCGCGCCTGTTTTCCTTGTCGTTGCCCTGGTAGTGTGGGCAACCTCTCGCGGGCCCGTCATATACGTTCAGGAGCGAGTCGGCATGGACCGGCGGGCGCGGCGCACATTGGCAATGTATGATCGCCGTGACTCGGACGTGGGCGGATCCGTGTTCAAGATCTACAAGTTCCGAACGATGCGCGTGGATGCGGAGCAACACTCCGGAGCCGTCTGGGCTACCCAGAATGATCCACGCGTGACTCTTGTGGGCCGCATACTGCGTCGCACCAGACTGGATGAATTGCCGCAACTCTTCAACGTGTTGCGGGGCGACATGAACATTGTGGGACCGCGACCCGAGCGCCCGACCATCTTCAAGGACCTGCGCGAAAACATTGCTGAGTACCCTCTGCGCCAGCGTGCCAAACCAGGGATTACCGGCCTCGCGCAGATCAACCACAACTACGATTCATGCCTCGACGACGTGCGCACCAAGGTCAGCTACGACCTGCAATACCTCGCACAACAGTCATTGTGGGAGGATATCAAGATCATGCTGAAGACCATTCCGGTCATGATCTTCAAGAAGGGCGGCTGGTAAGAGCAGCTCGGAAAACTGCAGCACGCCTGATTGGGTCGCCGCAATCAGACAGTCGTGAGCATTACCTGCGCGTGGGCTCCCACGTAGCATGCCGCTCCCCTCCAAGGAATTTCCACCACGCCATCACTCCGGCAAGATTCGAGGCCAGAGCATATCCGGGCAGCGCGAACAGCAACGGCACCTTTCTCTCCCGCGGCCAGCGCAAGGCAAACATGCCCAGCGCACACACTGCCAGACCCAACGCCAGAGCAATCCGTGCAATCACATGGTCAACGCTGAGGAGCAGCAGTCCCACGATTGCGAATGGGAGAGCGACGTAAAAAAGCCACCGGCAGAGCTTGTGGCTGAAGAGCATCCACGCGAAAAGCCCAAATCGTTCGGTGCTCAACAGGTGACGCTTGTATTCAAGCGTCGCCAGCCCCCGGGTCATGGTGCGCACCTTGCGCCGGTATTCCGCATGCAGCGAACGAGTTCTTGGAACGAAGCAAACAGCATCAGCGACAGACACTGAACGGAATCCATGCTCGCGCGCTATCAACGCGCTGGCAAAGTCGCGGCTGAGATCCTCTGGAAAATTACTCTCATATATCGACCGTCGCGTCGCGAAGAAACAACCACTCGCCCCGATGATGGAATGCAGAGATGTTTCCAGGTCGCGAACCCACATCTCATAACCCACGTACCCTGCCTCAGCCTTGTTCCCTTCCAGATCTTCCTCGCCTACCGACACGTCACGTCCGGATGCCACGCCCACGCGAGGATCTGCGAACGCGCCTATGAGAGGTCGCATTGCGCCAGGCGGAACGCTGACCGAAGCATCGATGTTGACTATTATCTCGCCCCGCGCATGCAGCGCGGCGGCATTTTCGGCGGCCGTCTTGCCGGTGCGCCGGGGCAGCCGCACCAGTTCCACACCGCGAGACTCGAATCCCATCACTATCGCATCGGTGTTATCTGTGGATGCGTCGGAAATCACCATCAGCTGGCGCCTTTCGACAGGATAGTCGATCGCGAGCAGGCGCTCGAGCGTCGTGCCAATCGAGCGTTCTTCGTTGTAGGCCGGAACTGTGATAGTGATGAAGGGCCAATCGCCTGATTGCGCTTGCAACGGCTGCCTTGCGCCACGCGTCAGGAGCCAGAGCACAGCTGGATAGACTACCGACGCGTACGCGAGAAGGATGATCGGCGCCAGAATCATTGCGAGTGCCGCGGTAGTCATGGTTTGCTGCGACGCAATCGAATGGCCGCCTCGTATACATCCTCATATGAATCAAGCCAGTGCTCATAGTTGAGTTCGCGACTGACTCTAGCACTCGCAGCCGTTGCCAGGCGGGCAGCAAGCGCGGGGTCATGTTTGAGTCGAACTATCCCATCGGACAGTTCCCGCGCATTTTCGGAGGTGATCAGAATCGCTTCTTCGCTCGATACAACATCAGGTATGCCACCAACCCTGGTTGCGACAACAGGAACTCCCGCGGCAATCGACTCCAGCAATACTATGGGTGTTCCCTCTGTTCTCGATGAGATCGCGACCGCATCAAACGCTTTCATCAGACGCGCCGAATCCGGCACAACTCCATGAAATCGAAGCGTTGGCCCAGATCCAGCTTCTGTCGCTTGCGATTTCAAACCTTCAAGCATTGGGCCATCACCAATGAAAGAAACGAGGACACCGCGGTCGGAAAGAGCACGAGTCGCTTCCAACATCACATCTGGTCCTTTCTCCGCGGAGAGACGTCCGACCCAGCCGACGTGAAAGTATTGCGAATCGAGGCCCAGCAACTCGCGGGCTTCACTCCTGCTGAGCAGGTCAGTCCTGGCACGATAACTATTGCGTACCAGCCGCACGATGGCCTTGGGCACTCCAGCCGCCACCAGACGATCGACGATGGGCTGTGACACGGCAACCACGCCGTCGAATTTCCGGTACGACCGGATCTGTAGCCACTCATAAATGGGGTTTCGCAACCCCCCACCGGTAAATCCATGAACGGTGCTCACAACGGCGAGGCCCAGCGATCGCCCGACGCCCGAATCCGCAACGTCGACGCGATAACCGTGGCAGTGCATCACCTGCGCACCGCAGCGAACAAGTTCGGCCCGCACCGAACGGCGCTCCGTCACGTACCCGCGCGCCGGCACACGCACTTGAACAAATTCAATACTACGATCCGCGAGTCGTTTGACGAACGGATGCGATTCAACACTGCTTTCGACAATCGCGACGACACAAACATCGTGGCCACGATCGCTGGTCCCTCGTGCCAGCATCTCCACAACGCTTTCGAGGCCGCCAAAGCCGGCCGGAGTGGTCACATGTACAATCTTCAAGAGAGAAGTTCTGTTAAGGCAAAGGCGGACTGCGGCGCTATAATTCAGCCATGTTTAGCGCAATTCGAACGCTGGCCGTCATGCGTAGCCTGGACCCACACCAGCGCTTGGTGTACGTGACGCTTCGATTGCGCAGGGCGACTGGCATAAGGCGCGACTCGCTGCCTTCGAGCGGTCAAGTAATCAGGAAAATACTCTTCGTCTGTCATGGCAACATCATGAGGAGCCCGATGGCTGAAGCGTGGCTCCGCAAGATCGCTTCGCAGCCCGATTCCCGAATAACCGTCCAGACGTTTTCAGCAGGAACCTTTGCCGCCCTCGGTCGACCCGGCGATGCCCGTGCGCGCGAGGTTTCGAGCGCAATGGGTGTCTCGTTGGATTCACACAGCGCGCGGCAACTGTCGCCCGAAGACGTCGCTGACGCGGATCTCATCTGCGTGATGGACTGGCTCAATGAAACCGTGTGCGTAGCCAGGTATCCGCATGCTGCGCGGAAAATCGTGCTGCTGGGCGCGTTTGGTCGGGAGCCGGGCGAGCCTTTGGAGATACTGGACCCGATCCAGGGCAACGCGGATACAGTCCGCGCCTGCTACCAGCGCGTGGCACGCGCGGTACAGGCCTTGTGGCAAGACTTGGTCAGTCGAGCTCAGCCGTCCAAGCTAACTCAGCCATAATCAGCACGTTGGGCACAACTTTCCACAGAAGTGTGACCTATATCACAGACTGAGTGTCAGGATAGAATAGTTTGCTTCCTCACACGTTCAGGTCGTCTGAGCTCCCTCCAATCGGGTGCGCGATGGAGTGGAAAGACCTGATGAGTTCGAACCTTGGCAAACAGATTCGTGGTTGAGCCGGTGCCTGACTGAGCTGCTTTTCAGGCAATTAGGGACCTTTCACCGTGCCGAGCGCTGGCACACTACTGAAATACGTTGGCGAACTGCGACAGAGCCTGTCGGCTCCGTCAGAAGCGGGTTTTGCATCCATGCCGTTTTCTCAGCTTGCTGGCGCTAAAATGAGGCAGAATGACCGATTACTGGCAAATTGTAGCATGAATTCAAGAGCTTGGGTGGGGTGGCCGAACACAGAACAACCCTGTTGCTGGGGAAGAACACGCACGTCAAATGAACGGTTGAGTCGGCTGTTGGTGGTTCTTGACGGCACGTGCTCCGGCAAGCGAATGGCGAAACCAGCGCCATCGACACTGCAGGAATGACTGGCCTAACCGATTTAGTGCACGGCAGGATCGCATTCTCCCTTGGAGGATGGCGACAAAGGCATAACCGGCGAAAGCCGGCGACGCAAAGCTACGAGGCTAACGCGCGCACCCGTGCGCAATGCCAGTCGGGCCGCCGAACCGACCCCTTGGAGGGATTTTCATGCGGTTCAGCTTCACCTATCTAGCTCGCAATATTTGCGCCAGCGCGGCGGTAGTTGCCGTCGCCGCGTGCGATGCGGGCCGCCTTACCAATCCACCAGAAATGCAGCCGCCGGCCAGTGAACCTGCCGCTCAGGCTGCCAGCATTGTACTCACTCCCAGCAACGTCGAGATGGCCGTAGGCGACATCGTCAAACTCACCGCTTCAGCGTACGATCAGAGCGGTCAACAGATTTTCGGACGCAACGTGCATTGGACGAGCTCGTTGTCCAACTCGAGAGTGAAGATCAGCGGCGATGGCACTATCGAGGGTCTCCAGGTTGGGACAGACACAATTCTCGCAAGCCTGGACGGACAGACGGGCAAGGCCGCACTCCGGGTTTTCGTTCCGAGAGTCGCAGCGGTAATTGTTTCGCTCAGCTCCACAAATGTTGAAGTAGGACAGACCGCTCAGGGCACCGCCGACCTTTATGACCAAAAGGGCGATGCGATTGAGGGGAATATTTTTTGGACCAGCACTAACTCCACTGTAGCAACAGTCGAGGCGAATGGCCGCATCACCGCCAAAGCTCCCGGCACCGCAAAAATCAAGGCGGTCTCGGAAGGGAAAAATGATCTCGAGAACGTCACCGTAGTTCCCGCCAAGGCGGGTGTGGCGAGCAGCGTTCTTGTAAGCTCCGCAACCTCTCTGGTGTTTGTCGGCAAGCGCGCGCAGCTCACAGCGACCGTACGCGACGGCAACGGCGCCATTGTTCCAAATGCGGTGATGACCTGGACCAGCTCAAATCCGGCAGTCGGAACAGTCTCAGCCACCGGCGAGGTCCTTGGCGTAGCTACCGGAACCGCTTCCTTCACAGCCACGAGCGCCGGCAAATCGGGCGCGACAATTCTGTCGGTTGCGCCGGCGCCCATAAATGCCCTGACACTTACACTGCAACCCGCGACGATTGTCCTTGCGGCCAGTAGTTCCTCGCTGAAAGCCTCGGTCATAGCGCCGGCTGTTTCGCAGGCAGTGGCGACAGCATACGACCTGGATGGAACAGTACTTCAGGATCGGACCGTCACGTATGCCTCCTCCAATACGTCGGTCGCAACAGTGAGCTCCACCGGCGTTGTGACCGGTCTTGCACCGGGACCAGCGACCATCAGCGCTAACAGCGAGGGCAAGACCGCGATGGCTGCCCTGACTATCAACCCAGCCCCGGTTGCACCTGTCGCGTCGCTCTCGGTAATGCTCTCCGCGACGTCGCTTCAGGTTGGTTCAGCCGCGCAGGCATTGGCAACTCCGCGTGATGCGGATGGTCAATCGCTAACGGGCCGCAACATTACGTGGAGCAGCAGCAATCAAGCGGTTGCAACAGTACACAGCAGCGGGTTGGTGACAGCTGTGGCACCCGGCACGTCGTCGATCCGAGCCAGCAGTGAAGGCGTTTCGGGCTCAGCGCAAATCAGCGTTGTCGGCTCAGTAGTCCTCGTTGGAATCGAAATCTCACCGTCCTCAGCTACACTCAACGTCGGCGAGAGCCGAACATACTCAGCCATAGGCAGGAGGTCCGACGGAAGTACGGTTGCCGTCTCTGTTGCCTGGTCAGCTTCGGGAGGCAATATCACACAGCAAGGCAACTATTCCGCCGGTCACATCGCAGGTCAGTTCCTCGTGATCGCCGCGTGCGCATGTGGAGTTGCGGATACCAGCGCACTCGAAATCCTCGCACCCACACCACCACCCGCTCCTACACTCAACGCAGTTACCGTCGCGCCCGCTGCCGTCTCGCTCATTTTCGGCGATAGTGTTCAGATCAGTGCGAGCGCATGGATGTCCGGTTCGACGACTCCCTCTGCAGCGTCCGTAGTCTGGAGCGCCACAGGCGGCGTTGTGAATCAGTCGGGCAAATACGTGGCCGGCAGTGTAGCCGGATCCTACTACGTAAAGGCACAGAGTCTGGTGGACGCGTCGAAGAAAGATTCGACGATCGTCACTCTTTCGGCAGCATCGGCTCCTCCTCCGTCGGGAGATCCGATCGCGGCGCTGACCGTAGCGCCTCAAAGTGCTAGTCTGCAAGCAGGTCAGGCCCACAACTTTGTCGCGAACGGATGGCTTTCAGGCGGGGATACGCCGGTTGTTACTCCGGTTGTCTGGACGGCGACCGGCGGTACCATGGATCAGTCCGGCCAGTACGTCGCAGGCAGCAGAGCGGGAACATACGTCGTCCGCGCTCGTAGTACGCTCAGTACCTGGCGCGTCGACTCGGCGATCATTACGATCACATCGTCTGCCGCGCCGCCGCCGACACCACCGCCAACGCCACCGCCGACACCACCGACGCAGCCTACTGTGACAGGATTTTCACTCACACCAGCAGCCGTCTCACTCGTGACGCTGGGAATTCTCCAGTTCCAGACGTCAGCAACATGGTCTGATGGGGTGAACCGCACCGTCGGTGTGTCATACAACGTTACTGGTGGCGGCATATCGCTTGGCGGTCTCTATACAGCGGGGCTCCTGGGCGGCACCTATCGCGTCATAGCGAACTGTGATTGTGGTCGGGCAGACACGTCGGTGGTTAACATTTCATTGCCGATAGCTCCTCCGCCACCCACTGGCGGCGGTACTCCGATCATCTCCGAGGATTTCAACAGCTACACATCGACCGCTACCATGATAGCTAATCCTCGCGGGGTTTTCCTAAACGTCACTGGTCAAGACTACATCAATACCCAAACACATCTAATTGCGTTTGATCCCACTGGAGGCGTCGACGGTACGAGTGCGATGCGTTACGACTTTCCCGACCGCACGAGTGAGACGGGGATGCATCCGGGCGCGCCCGGTAACCAGATACGCTGCATCGATTACGGAATCTCTCGCCACATCCCGATTCGTGTTGCGGCCAAACAACTATGGGTTGAGTTGTACGCAAAGTTCGCGAGCAACTGGACTGTCGTAGCGCCAGCGTCCTGGGGTTGTACTTCCGCCGCTGACTACAAGTTCGTATTCGCGATTGCTGATAATTGGGACACCTTCAGACTCAGCAGCAAGCCCGGCAATTGGAGTTCGGTCTATCCAACATGTGCGTGCGAGCTTTCGATAATTCCGCCGCCGGGAGCGCCGGGGTATTTCACAACAACCGCCCCGATGCCACAAACGCTTTGGGATGGCCAATTCCATCAGTACAGGTTTGCATGGAAAGTGTCCTCCAGCCCGGGCGTACCTGACGGCAGCATGAAAATCTGGGTAGATGGTGTTGTTCTGATAGACGTCCAGGGCAAGGTAATAAATCGCACATCTATCACCGAACTTCGCCTCGGTGCGAACATGAATCAGGGGCCGGGACAACCGCAGTCGCTCTGGTGGGATAACATTCGCATTTGGGACAATAGTCCTGGCTGGTGACTGGACACGGCGCTGCGCCGCCAGCGCATGAGGAGCGAGGCTGCAACTGGAAGTGTGGGAGTAACAGATCATCGTTACTCCCACTTCATTTCGCAGTAGGAGCTCGCCCCGGCATTCGCTACTCTCGCTCGAGTTGGATCAATTACACGGTGGTCGGGACGAGTAATCGGCGGATCCGCCTGCGCGACCCATTAATTCTCGTAGCCCGGACACGAGCATGTTCACGCGCAACGGGGAGTACGCGCGCGACAGCATGAGCCGCGGCAGCAAGAAGCCGTCGCCTTCGCGCTGGACCAGCCCGTGGCTCGTTGTAAGACAGTGATCCATGCCACACTCACGCGCCATCGCGACGACTTTGTCATCATAATAACCGTAAGGAAAAGCGAGAATCTTCAGGGCGTCCGAATGATGTTTATACAGATGTTCCCAGCCACCCTGGATTTCGTCGCGGAGACTGGCTGAGTCGAGCAGTGGAAGAACGGGATGCGATCGAGTATGGACCCCGACGTCGATGTCGCCTTCCTTTCGAAAGTCTTCCAGTTCATCCCACGACATCGAGCGCTGCTGCGTGTGACAGCCGGATTCCAGCTCCAGAATCTCGAGTTCTCGCTGTAGCTGGTCCGGCAGCACCCCTCTGTGTTCGCATACGATCCAATCGCGCAACGAGGGTCCCATCAAACTGTCACGACCAGCGCTCCTCCGGTCATTCCAGTGGTTGAAGCCAACCGTCGCACCAAAATCACGCCATCGGTCAGCCGACACTCCCCCGCTCGCAAGGGCATCTACTCTGTCCCACCAGAAGGGAACAGGTTTTGAAGCACTGTTGGCGACAACGAATAGCGTAGCCGGAACCTTCATGTCGACAAGAACCGACCGTGCGCTTTGTGCGACTGACAGATAGGCATCGTCGAATGTCATAGCAACAAGACCGGAAACGCTCTTTCCGGCACGAATTCGTTCTGTCATGACTCGCAATGGCACAATGCGGCGCCACGTGCGCAACAACTTCACGGTTTTCCGAAGATCGTGCTCGAGGACGTGAAGCTCTCCGCCGGTTGCCGAAGGCCGGTTCTCGCACCCGTGATAACACAAGATTGCTCCAGGCATATAGATGCTAATTCTAGTCGCTCAAGGGACCCGCGTACCACGCTCTGAACCTCCGTCAGCTAGAACCGCTCCTGTATATTTTGTAACACATGTGTGGAATTGCAGGACTTCTCACCCGCGGCCCATCTGATCAAGACTCACTCGCAGCGCGTGCTATTCGGATGTCCGATGTCATACGGCACCGCGGCCCGGACGACCATGGTGAATTCGTTGACGCATCACGCGGCATCGCCCTCGCATTTCGTCGCCTGGCCATCGTGGATCTCTCGGAGCTCGGCCACCAGCCGATGACATCGCAAGGCAGGCGCTATGTCATGATCTTTAATGGAGAGATTTATAACTTCGTCGAAATCCGCACCGAGCTCAGATCAAGGGGGCACAAGTTCAAGGGAGGGTCCGATACGGAGGTTGCACTTGCCGCGTTTGAAGAATGGGGAATTGAGGAATCGTTGCGGCGCTTCAACGGTATGTTTGCGATCGCGGTCTGGGACAATGAGCATGATGAGCTCACGCTGGCTCGCGACAGAATGGGGAAGAAACCTCTTTTTGTGTACCGCGACCAGCAAACGGTGATCTTCGCGTCGGAGCTCAAATCACTGCTCAGCGATCCCACATTTGACCGTTCCCTGGATCCAGCAGCGGTGGTGGCCTACCTCCGGTTCATGTACGTGCCTGCGCCAGCTTGCATTTTCCGCAAGACGGAGAAGCTCCTCCCAGGTCATTTGATCACTTTTTCGCGCGACACCAGTATGACCGCACAGTCGCGCGCGTACTGGTCGCTCTCTGAACGCTCACAATCACTGGGTGAGGAGTCGTCGGCAGTTCGCAATATCGACGAGGCCGTAGAGCTAATGCATGAGCTTCTGCGCGACTCCGTCAGGATACGCATGCAGGCAGACGTCCCCCTTGGTGCTCTGCTCTCAGGTGGCATCGATTCCAGCCTCGTGGTCGGCGTCATGGCAGAACTTGCGACGCAACCGGTGCGGACGTTCACTATTGGCTTCAATGTTCCTGAGTATGACGAAGCCCAGCACGCGCGTCGAGTCGCAAACCATCTCGGAACGAATCATACAGAACTCTATCTTGACGGCAGTGCAGCACTGGCGCTGGTACCTAGACTGCCCGACATCTTCGACGAACCCCTGTCAGACCCGTCGCAGATTCCAACTTTTCTGGTCTGCCAACTGGCACGGCAGCATGTTACTGTCGCACTCACCGGTGATGGAGGCGACGAACTCTTCGCCGGTTATCACCGCTACCTCCAAGGTGAGGGGATGATTCGGCGCCTCTCTAAGGTTTCTCCTCCGCTGAGGCATCTCTCGGCAGCCGTTCTCGACGCGGTTCCGGAATGGTTCTGGCGAACGACAGCGCGGATTGCGCCGCGACACGCTCCCCGGCTGCTGAGCGAGAAGGTTCACAAGACTGCCCGGCTCTTGCGCCAAAACGGAAGTGAAGAAATGTACCGCTCACTTTTGTCCGTATGGGCCGACCCGCATTCGTTCATGGCCGCCGGAGCACCAGCCGTTCACAATGGTCGCGCCCGCACCTGGAGAGAATCCAGTCTCCTTCGGTCCATGATGTTGACCGACCAGCTCGCCTATTTGCCGGATGACCTGCTCGCTAAACTCGATCGCGCGAGCATGGCTGTCAGTCTCGAGGCTCGTGCCCCACTCCTGGACTATCGCATTGTTGAGACAAGCTGGAGGTTGTCCCGCGACATGCTGATCAACAAGGGTTTGGGAAAACAGATTCTGCGTAGCCTGCTGTATCGCTACGTGCCGCGTGAGATGATCGAGCGGCCCAAGATGGGATTCTCCGTACCCGTGGCGGATTGGCTTGGCGGGCCACTTCGGGGCATGGCATCCGATCTCCTCTCGCGCGAATCGATCGCAATGTTCGGAGTGCTGAATCCCGTCGAGGTGGAGAGTTCATGGAATCGATTCCTTCGCGGCGAACGGGGGGATGCGCTGGGTATCTGGACTCTGGTGATGTTCCAAGCCTGGTGTTTTCGCTGGATGCGTTCAAGTCGGCCCGGTGCCGTGGGCACCATCGCCGCATAGACATCGGCTAGAGAACAGAATTGAAGAAAAAACGACTCCTCTTTTTGTCGCATCGTCTGCCCTTTCCGGTGTTCAACGGCCAGTCAACGCGCACGTACAATATTCTTCGCCTTCTGCACCGCGACTTTGATATCGATGCCCTGTGCTTCGACAACGTTGACGCCTCCAGGCCTCAGATCCCAATGCAGGAGCGCCGAGCGGCGCTGCAGCACTTCGTCAGGTCGCTGGAGGTAGTGCCAGTGGCGCAGGACCATTCGCGCATCCAGTTCGTTCGTGATCATCTCGCCAGCGTCATCTCCCGAACAGCGTACACCCTTGCCGTCTACAACTCCCCTCGCTTCAAGATGTTGCTCCGCCAGATACTTGAGCGGGAAAATTTCGATCTCGTGCACCTGGATACCATCGACCTGATCGGGCACGCGGAGGCGGTGGCACCCCTTCCAGTGGTGTGTAATCACAACAATGTTGAATCGACACTCCTTGCCAGGCGCGCCTCGTCGGAGCGCAATCCACTTGCACGAATGTACATCGCCCATCAAGCAGGACTGGTGCAAAAACTTGAAGCTGAAACGTTGGCGGGCCTTGCCCTGAATGTGGCAGTGTCCGAGGGTGACCGCCTTGCGCTGGAGGCGATAGCTCCTGGCGCGCGATTTGTGACTGTGCCGAATGGGGTGGATACCAGGCTTTTTGATCCGACACTTTTTTCTGCCAGACGGACCGGTTGCACCTTCGTCGGAGGAACCAACTGGTATCCCAACAAGGACGCACTGGAGTGGTACGCATCCGAAATCGCGCCGCTTATTGGCGGCGCCGGTCAGCGCCATCCTACGCGTTGGGTGGGTCACTGCACCCAAAAGGAGCGAGCAGAGTACGACGGTCAGAATGGCATTACAATGGTTGGTTTCGTTGGCGACGTGCGCACGGAATTCGCAACGTCCGGGTGTTTCGTAGTACCACTGCGGGTGGGGGGCGGGACGAGGCTGAAGGTGCTGGAGGCGTGGGCAATGGGCACACCCGTCGTCTCGACGTCAGTGGGCTGCGAGGGGCTCAGCACCCGTAATGGCGTTAACATTCTCATAGCCGACACGCCGAGCGATTTCGCGGCGGCCGTCGGACAGGTCCTTTCGGACAGAGCTCTGGCGGCGCGGCTGGGCCAAGCGGGTCGCGATACGGCCGTGCACGAGTACAGTTGGGACGCTCTCGCCACCGGGCTGAGTAAGCACTATTTGTCACTTGTTGGGTCTTGAGACCGTCGTTAGAAAGGTGACTGGAGAGAGTAGGGGCCATTGTCAACATCCGTAGCGCCCTCCATTCCGTTCGGGAGGAAAGCCAAAGCCGGGCCCGTCGTGCGGCCGCTTCATATGCGGTTGTCGACGGACTCCCTGCGAATGTCGGTCATGCTCCTCACGATCATGACCATCAGCCGCTTTCATTCGCATTTCCCCGGACTGGCCGCGATACGCCCTGGGGTCATTGCTACCGCTATCGTCGCCATTTACGCCTTCCTCAATCCTGGCCTGCTCGCGCGCGGCAACTTGTTCCGAACACCGCCAGCAAAGCTGATGCTCGCGTTCCTGGGAGTCGCATGTTTATCGGTTCCGTTTGGCATTTCAATGGGGAATTCCGGGCTGTACATGATCGATTCCTACCTCAAGACGATTGTTTTTTGCATGCTGGTGATAATGTCGATCCGGAACGTGAAGGACCTCTATTCAATGGCTTGGGCGATCGTGATCAGCGCCGGCATCCTCGCCTACATGGCCGTTTTTGTGTTTCAACTCCAGTCATATGACGCATATGCCAGGCTCGGCAACATGTATATGTATGACGGGAATGACGTTGCCTGCGTTCTGACCGCCTGCCTCGGGTTTGTGCTTCTACTGACGAAAACCGCGCGCCCGTTCGGACGACTTTTCAGTCTGGCAATCTTCATCCTCGCGTTCGCGGCCATCGCAAGAACGGGATCGCGTGGCGCAATGTTGGGCCTTATCGGCGCTGGTGTTGCGTTGCTGATATTGGCAAAAGGAGTTTCCATTCCGGGACGAATCGTGTTCGTCGGAGTTGCCTTCTTCGCGCTTTCGGCCTGGGCACCGCGAGGATACTGGGACCAGATGCGTACAATTCTGAAGCCGACAGAGGATTACAACTACACGGAAGTTTCCGGCAGAAAACAGGTCGCAGAGCGCGGGATAGAATACATGAAAGCTCATCCTGTTTTCGGTGTCGGCATCGACAATTTCTCGAAAGCGGAGTGCACTCTTTCTCACTACGCAAAGACAGGACTGGGACGGGCCGTCCGGTGCAGCGCTCCTCACAACTCTTACCTCCAGGCGGGCGCGGAACTGGGCGTCGGCGGGCTGGCCTTATGGCTGACATTCATCGTAGGGGGCATCGTCGGGCCAATTATGCTGCGACGCCGAATGCCGCGCCATTGGCGGAAGGGTGACGCCGAGGAACAATTTCTGTACCAAGCGAGCGTTTTCCTGCCTGTAACCTTCGTGGCCTATGCTGTCACCACGTTTTTCCTCACGTTCGCATTCATGGACTTTACTTACTTCCTGATCGCTTTTCTCGCGGGTCTGCTCGTGGCGACGAATTACAAGTTAGGCCAGAACCAGCTATTCCCGCCCCCTCCCAGCGGATCGATCAGCGCAACTGCCGAACGAAGGTCACATCGCTTTTACCAGATTTTCGCGCCAACGCCAGTTACGCGGTCCGATCCGGTCCCGACATCTGAATGAACAACCGCGGTACCAAGCCTCTGAACATTCTTCACACAATTGAAACAGGTGGTCCAGGAGGAGCCGAAACACTCCTCGTCGAGATTGCCTCACACCTCAATCCCGCAAAGTTCCGATCTCTCGCGCTCGTCCCCGGAAACAGTTGGGTACAGCGCCAGCTTTCGGCACGCGGCATCCAAAGCTTCCCGCTGGAGTCGCGTCGCTGGTACAATCCGCGGCCGTTGATGCAGATGCTTGGAGTCATTCGATCCGAACGGGTTGACCTCATTCACTCCCATTTGCCTGCTCAGAACTTTTACGGCAGCGTTGCAGGGCGACTCTCCGGAAAGAAGTCTGTCACGACATACCACGGCCCAGTCGAACTGCAGCAGTCAGTCGGGATCAGGGGCCGCATTCAACTTCAGACCGCGCGCAAAGCGTCCTCATTTTCCACAGTGGTTAGCGATCAAATGGGAAACGAGCTGCGCAAGGCAGGCTTCCGCTCAAATAGAATCATTCGCGTGTACAATGGTGTGAATGTCGATCTCTATCGGCATGCGGCAAGGGGCCCACTGCGCCAGCTTATCGGAGCAAACGAAGTTGACCCGATCGTTGGAATAGTCGCCAACATCCGCGAACCAAAGGGTTATGAACACTTTGTGCGTGCAGCAAAACTGGTTGTAGACCGCGTGCCCAATGCCCATTTTGTTTCGATAGGTGACAAACATCCCGTGCTGTTCAGCGAGCTGGAAAGACTCGTGAGTGATCTGGGCCTTCAGAACCGCATTACGTTCCTCGGATTTCGTGCCGACGTTCCCCAGTTGCTCCCCGATTTCACCGTGTTTGTGCTTTCGTCGCTCAGTGAAGGTTTTCCTTTCGCTGCAATTGAAGCGATGGCCGCCGCCAAGCCTTCGGTGATGACCCGCTGCGGTGGTCCCGAAGAAGTCGCGGAGGATGGCGTTACCGGCTTTCTCGTGCCTGTTGCCGACCCGCAGCGTATGGCGGACAGAATCGTTGAACTGATTTCCTCACCAGGCCGTGCACAGGGAATGGGAAATGCGGCACGAGCCAAGGTACTGCGCGACTTTACAGTCGAGGGAATGATGCAAGCGTACGAGACGCTGTACCAGCAGCTCTGCTCTCCCAGCGCATAAGGATAGAAGCGCCCGTGACACACATTACAGACGATGGTGCTCATAGCGAACCGATTGGCCGGGGAGATCACATCCTCATGGTGGCGGGTCATTTCGCACCGGAGAGCGCCAGCGGCACACATCGTTCGCTGCATTTCGCCAGAGCACTTCGCGACGCCGGTTTTTCCACGAGTGTCGTTACTCTCGACGAAGCGAGCCTGCAGTACATCGACCGGAACCTGAACTCTATTTTCCCGTTCGAGGACAGCATTCTGCGAGTAGCACGCGGGCCCACATTTTCAACGCTCTATCTGAGCGTGAAGAATGTCTGGCGAAGTGTGCGAAATTGGAACGACTCTCACGCTGCAATCCATTCCAACCTGGCCGCACGTAACGAAACCCCTCGGTTGGAAAAACAGCGCCACACGCTGAGACATGAGCTGTCAGGACTGGTCAGTTATCCGGATAAGTTCCAGGGATGGCGTGGCCCGGCTCTAAGGGCAGCGCTGGTCCTTGCGCAAACGAAGCCTATAAAGGTGGTCTTCGCGTCCGGTCCCCCCTGGACGGGGTTGCTGATAGCCCATGACTTGTCGCGGCGCCTGAGGTGCAAACTCATCGTCGACTTTCGCGACCCATGGACTCCCTCCATGGGGTCGGTTCCTGTTGAAGAGCCGCGACTCTACCGCGCATTGGCGAAGCGCGACGAAGCAGCAATCGTCAAGGTGGCCTCGCTAGTCCTGGTCAATAGCCCCGAAATGATGTCGAACGCGTTAGAGAACGGCGCGCTTCCAGTAGCAAGGATCCGATGCCTTATCAACGGAACGAATATTCCGGCGCGCACGGAGCAACGGAGTTTCACGCCAGATGGTCGCCTGATTCTGCGACATTTCGGTTCGTTGTACGGTGGACGCTCGATCGAGCCACTGATTGATGCACTGATGCGAAGCGATGGCATAGATGCAACCCGAATAGGAGTGGAGCTCGTGGGAGCCAATCCAGCGGAGGCCGAGCCAGGGCTCAGCAAGGGCCTCGCGGCGGGCATGTCCATCAAGTGCCTCCCATCCGTTCCTTACTCGGAAGCCACACACCTTATGGCGGCACCTGCAATACTGCTCGCCGTGCAAGGTTCGGACTTCGCGGCGCAGATCCCAACAAAGCTTTATGAGTATCTACGTACCGGCAATCCATTGTTAGTGCTCACGCCTGCGGAGAGCGCGACCTGGCAGTTGGCCTCCCGCTTCGAGCGCTGTCACCGCATCGATTTTTCAGACGCAGAAGGCAATCGCGCCACACTGGCTCGGCTCTATGAACAGTGGGCGCAGGGACGGCTCCTGCAAGTTCGCGCGGATTCGGACACCGCATATCTCAGCAAGAGTGTTATTGGCAGCGAGTTTGCAAAACTGGTTCGTTGCGTACTCGACGACACCCTCTAAGCGCCCGCCATTATGCGGCGCTTCCGTCAACCCTCAGCATCACCTTGATGTGCGCGCGCGAGCGAACCGCGGCCCACGCTTTCTCGAAATCCTCCAGACGGTAGGACTTGCGAAGAAAGGGCGTGGTGTCGATCAAGGGCAGCGTGAGAAGCGCCTGCTCGAAGTCTGCGCCACTGCTGCCCACTGAACCAATCACGGTTCTGTCGTAACCCACAATCGATTCAAAACTGAAATTGTGATGAGAGTACGGCAGGCCCATCAGCAGCAGTGTCGCTCCTGTAGCTGATTGCTGCAGGAGAAGGGTGAGCGCCGCCTGATCGCCCGTTGCCTCGATAATCCACTCGAATCGATCGAGCCCGGAAAGTGAATTGGATGTAGCCGCTGCGTCGCTGAGCAACGCCAGCCTGTCAGCATCGCGATCGAACACAGTCACATTGTGTCCCTTCAGCTGCAGCACGCGTGCAGCCAGGTGTCCTATTGTACCCGCTCCAACAACGGCGCAGCGTTTGGGTCCCGTCTGGAGCGACGCCGACTCGAGCCTGCGAATCGCTTTCATCACTACGGCCAGCGGTTCCGCGAGCGCGGCCTGCGCGAGACTTACCCCGTCGGGCACGCGGTGCGCGTAGCGTGCACGTGTGACGAGGTACGCGGCATAAGCTCCGTCCTGCCCTATTACTCCAACCTCACGTCGCTCGCGGCATCTGATAGCGCGGTCCTGAGCGCATTCCTGGCACTCGCCGCAACCCTGAATGCATTCCACTACCACACGATCTCCTTCGCTGAATCCGCTGGCGCGTGGGCCGAGCGCAACTACTGTTCCCGAAGATTCGTGTCCTGGTACAATTGGATAGCTCGCCATGCCCGACTTGTAGTAGCCAAGAGAGCCTTCGAGGATCTCCAGGTCGGTGGCACAAATACCGACATAGGCGACGCGCACTAGAACGTTTCCGGGGCTCAGGAGAGGGACCGCACGCTCCTCGATGCCGGCCTTGTGCGGTGCCCGAATCACAACTGCAGGGAATCCTTTCTGATAAAACATCTCTGTTCGCCGCAGCGGACTGTCGATGCTCCGGCTATCCAGAATACCCTTCACAGTTCCTACTGTTTTTTCGTACCTGAACCGAGTGATTTCCGACGCCAGGGCTGTAAGACTGCGATTGCGCGCAGCCAACCAAAGATCATGGAAGAACCATCGAACCTCGCGAAATACCTCGTCCGGAATGTGTCGAACGATGCGCATCCCGATCCAGCGTCCCGCCATTCCCTCTCGATGATAGCGGCGACGAACCTGTGGCCACGACTCCGTGTGCACATGGATGATGCAGGCATCCGGTTCGTAGACCACACGGTATTCCCTTTCCATCCAATGTTTGGCCCACTCGATGTCCTCCAGTCCGGGAAGGGCCTCGTCAAATGGATGCTGTTCCCACAGTTCGCGCCTCACAGCGGAATTGGCGTTGTTGGCGAAGTATTCCCAGTCACGAATCTGAAGCGCCTCCTGGGCAAACACCCGCTCGAAATCGCGCGACTCGGAGAACCTGGAAATATCGTGTCCCCTCTGCCCTCCGTAGACCATTGCCGCATCCTGCGCGCGAAGAGGCGCTACCAGGCGCTCCAGCCAGTTCTCATCCGATGGAATTGCGTGCGCGGAGAGAATTGCGATGAGCGAGCCCCGGGACTCTCTGATTCCTACATTCAGCGAATGACCGAATGTGAAGTCCTCGGAACGAAGTCTGATGATGCGCGCTCCGTTCGCGGTTGCAATGTCGCGCGTGCGATCGAGCGACCCCGAGTCGACGAGCAATACCTCGAAGTCGCGATAGCGTTGCTTGTCCAGAGCAGCGAATACCTCCGGCAGCCAGCGCTCCTCGTTGAACGCACGTATCACGATGCTGGTTTCGGGGGAGCCAGCGTCAGTCATTTCACAATCTGGGGCAGGTTATTCGGGAAAAGCACCCAACTCTCACGCTTCAGGAATTGCTCTAGGGGAGTCCGCCAAGACGGACTCCCACGGTTGTCTGAAAGATGCCACCGGCGGGGAGACTAGGCGTCTGGCCGCGTCGTAACGCCTCTTCAAGATCCTTGGGCAGCGTGGAACAAGGCTCCAGGACTGCCGTGTAGCAGTCCTGCCATCCCCCGTAAGTGAGGAATAGCCACAGGTAGGGCAGCTGCGCCCGGTCAAAGTGGAACCGGAGCGAGGCCTGTCTGTCCAGGTCGTCAACTCCGCACCAACCGGCAGGGAGGTTTGTCACATACACAAATTCCCGTGTTCGACTCGACGGCGGGGGAATCCGGGTCAGCCCTAGCGGCGAGCCTCCGGCCCCGCGTGCCGGCCAGTCGAAGGGTCCCGGTTCTCCAACAAGCAGGTTGCCGAAGGCTGGATCAACGGGCAGCACCTTACCGCCGGGAATTACGAGTTTGCAGTAAGGAGTGATCAAGACAGGAAGGTGCTCCTTGAACAGAAAATGAAACGCCTCCGTCTCCTCGCTCCTGATACTGTATGAAACCGAGAGCAGGTTGGAATCATCCGGAAGACGAAACTCCTTCTCGCAGGCCGCCCGTCGGGAAGCAGTTGTGCCTTTGAGCCTTACTACTGCGTCCCCGCCTTCGCGCGCCGCAGACGCCTCCCAGGACATCGTCCACCATTCGCCGTGATCCGGCAGCAAGCGCCCCTGGAATTCTCCAGCCGCATCATTGGGAAATAGCTGCTCCCAGCCACCCGCCCATACCTCATCATAACTGGACCCGGGTGCGGTCCGGACAAGTGGAACGTCCTCGCGGTGCCAGATCCATTGACGTTGCAGCACGCGATCCTCGAGTTCCCAGACGCGACCTCCCAGCTCCGGAACAATCACTGCACGAATTCGTGAGTTCTCCATCACGATCGACTCAAAGCCGGCAACGTGGCCAAACTCAATACGCGCGTTCATGTCGGTCGTGCCACGTCGCGAATGTCAGGAGCGACGCGTTCGGCGAAACAGCCACTGAAACACTCCGCGCGCAGCCTGGCTAGCCATGATTAGTATTGTTTCTGCAGAGTACCGCGGGTCGCGCAGATCGAAATCCATGAAGGCGAGAGGGGGACGATACGAGCGTAGCACGTCACCCCAGGAAATCAGACGTGCGCGACGATAAGCGATAATGGTTTGTACGTCCGAGCGCAGTGTGATGTGCCGGAAAATGCGTCCTGACGGACCGACCGGCACAACAGTCTCGCCAATGACGTCGAGATAGTGTAACCAGCACAGATCCACTCCCGCATATGGCGCTGCGTCACCACCGCCCGACAATCTTGGATTTGCCTCGATCATTTTCAGCCGGCCATCGCGCGTGTCGCGCTTTAGTTCAATCTCGCAAATGCCCGCGTATCCTATCCGCTGCAAAAAGTCATCACACACGCGGTCTGCCTCGGGATCCTCAACTGGCTCGGTTACACTCGCCGGACCGAATCCCACAGGATCGCACCTGTATTCCCGCATCAGCGCATGAGCGATTCTCTTTCCAGAGCGATCGTAACAGGAAAGGTAAACGCGCTTGTCGGTATCCATCCCCTGGATGATTTCCTGAAGGATGGCGCTGGGATTTACTGCAGCTGCAAGACGCCAGTTGTCGATGAGCTGGGAGGGGCTGTCTGCTATCGCAACTTTTTCGTAAGAGAGGATGTGCCCCTCGGGAAATGCCTGCCACTCGCGAAAGTGGATCGGCTTCATCAGGCAGGGGAAAGTGGCATCGCTGGCAAATGCAGAAACTTCGTCGATAGAGTGCACGAACTGCGTCCTGGGAATCGGCATTCCATGGCCTGCTGCCAGCTCATATTGTGTTTCTTTTGTGGCCAGCAGCCCCTGGATACGAGCGCCGGGCGATAACAGGTAGTAATCAGCCAGCACCTTCGCATGAGTGGCGATCGCCGACACAAATTGATCAGAGCTCGCGATGAGAACTGCTTTTGCGCCGATCCTGGTGGCCAGGTCGCGCATGAATCGCACCCATGCGTCCGGGTCTGTGTCTGGATTAGGACAGAGATGTGCCTTGCCGTAGACGGAACGAAAACCCGGGTAAGCGGGATTGCAATCGAAGGAAGTCACGTTGACGCCGCGCCTGTGTAAACCCCTGACCCCGAGCACACCCGTCTGGTACGCACCAGCAATCACTGCCGGTGGCCAGCCGGCTTCGGCCGCGGTCTTATTGGGATCCTTGTACTGCGTGGGCGTCATTCGATTGAGATGGATGCTTCGCGCAACTCAGGAAAAACATACGGAGTGGTACCACTTGCGGCGAGGCGTGGCGCGTCAATGCAAGGGTTTGTAAGTTGCGTGCCGACCTGCGGAGCAATGTGCGGTCCGCGGCTGCGCGACCCACCACCCAAAACCACGACGCCCGGATCGCCACGTGTAAATCGCCATTTCTGGGTAGATTGTGCGTCCCACTCGGGGTTAACAGCAGGGAAAGTGAAGGCAGGCGCAATACGCCGACCAGACTTTGTTCCTTGGCTAGCGGGACTTCACCCAATAGACCGCGCGTGTATCAATGCTGACTATCGGATCCGCGATGCCGTGCTTTTTCCGGTACTCATCCACTGCTCGGCGACAATCCACGAGATTACGGTAATCATCCAAAACTGCGTAGCCACCCGCAGACAGCCTGGGGTATAGGTTCTCAAGGACGTCCCGGGTTGACTCATATAGATCTGCGTCAACTCTGAGAACGGACAGGGTCACGATCGGCGCGTCTGGCAGTGTATTCGCAAAAAAACCCTTAAGGAAGACAACTTGATCATCAAGCATGCCATAGCGAGCAAAGTTGCCCCTCACTTCCTCCAAACCTACGGCCATATCGCCTGCGTTCCACCCGAAGGAATCAAACGCAGCCAGTGGCTTCGGGAGGCCAGCAAAGGAGTCTGCGACCCAAACGCGCCTCTGCGCGTCCCCTCGCGACTTGAGAACTGCGCGCATGAAGATGGTCATGCCTCCACGCCAGACACCCGCCTCAAGCACATCCCCCGGAATTCCACGATCGATTACGTCGTTAATGCAGGCCTGCATTTGATCCAGTTGTCGAACGCCAAGCATCGTCTCGGCATCTTCCACTCGATTCCTGGCTGCATGTCCGCTCTCGAGATAATCCTGTGGCTCAGATCTTAGGACACGCACCAGCTCGAGGTGCAATGGAGTCAGAATGGATCTAACCAGCCGCGCCAGGGCGCGCAGCCAATGACGACTCGGCCAGATCGTGTGTCGCTCGTACCCCCTGGCCACGAGCGCCCTCGTCAGCGCGCGCTTCAGTAGATCGAGGTAGAGCTCTGCTGGTGTTTGCGGCTCTGGGTTCGTCTTGACGGCAGCGGATACGCTCCACGATGCTTCGCCAGCAGGATCCCCAAGATTCGATTCCATATTCGGCACGAAGCTAGGAGAGAAGCACGCGCGCATCAAGTGAAACGCGCACTCGCGGCTGCATCCCAACCCAAACCGTACGGGTCGAAGAAGATCTCTTCGCGCCTGTTCCTCACGGGCAAGTCGTACGTACCATCCCCATGCGTCTGCGTACCTGTTGCCTGTATACACAAACTCTCGGGTGATATCGCCCGCGTATCTGCGAAGATATACGCGAGAGTCCCGGCAGGTGCGCTGCCGGTCAGACGAGATCGGATGTTCTTGTCTGCAATGCCGGTCTCGCGACGACGACAGCGCTCGATGACATCGATCTCGAAGAGTGGGCGCGTGTGCTCGATGTCAGCGTGCGCAGCGCCTTCCTGCTGGGACGTCTCGCCCTCAGGCACATGAAAGCCCGAAAATGGGGCAGAATCATGACCGTTGCATCTCAGGCTGGAGTGACCGGGGGATTCTTTGTTGGAGCACACTACGCCGCTTCGAAAGGCGCACTCATAGCGCTTACACGAAGCCTGGCCAAACGGGGGAGCAGCCGCTGGAGTAACCGCGAACTGCGTCGCGCCCGGATTGATAGACACCGATCTCACCAGAGGGTTCGATGCAACGCAGCGCGATGGAATGGCCGCGTCAATTCCCGCAAAGCGATTGGGTGAGCCCGAAGAGGTTGGGTCAGTTGTGGCCTTTCTGGCCTCGGACGGCGCCGCCTACATCAACGGCGTACTGCTTCCGATAGACGGCGGCCTGCTCGGCGGATAGCCTTTCTTTCCAACATCTACGCGGCCCCACAGGATCGATTGATGCGTCTCAACTTTACGGTGTATGGTTCGCAGTTTACTTACGGATGGCTTCCCGAAGGGGCACAGCTGATCACCGCCGCCAACTTTCTTGCGGAAGCTCGAATGCGCGGATTTCACGGTCTGGAACTTCCCCATCGCATGCTCGATGGTCTCGACGACGCGGCTTTGCGCCGCCTTCGTGCCGACGCCGAACAGGATGGCATGGAACTGGTGCTGTCAGCGTTCGGTACTGACCCGGAGTTTTTGCGGGCACAGTTGCAACGTGCCCACAAGTTAGGGGCGGCCACGGTTCGAACGGTTGTCGGCGGCGCAGACTATGGTGGTGATCGCCGTGCCTTTGCCGGCGGCAAGTGGCGCGCATTTGTTGATGATCTTCGGGATCGCTTCACCCAAGTGATGCCGGACGCCGAACGACTCGGTGTAAACCTCGCAATCGAGAATCACCAGGACGTAAATTCAGAAGATCTGCTGTTCCTTTGCGGCCACTTTGACAGCGAGCGTTTCGGCACTGTGCTGGACACCGCAAATCCACTTTCGGTTGTAGAACACCCAATCGATTTTGCGCTGAGCATGATGCCGTACATCAAGTACGTCCATCTGAAGGACTACGTGATTTACTGGTCGTCGGAGGGTTACCGGTTGGTCCGCTGCCCGGTTGGCTCGGGCGCGCTGCCGCTGGCTGAGATTGTTCGTCTGTTGGAACAGCACGGGCGCGGCTATTCCGCCAGCCTGGAACTTGCCGCACTGGAGGCGCGACATGTGCGGTGTTTTGCTGACGATTTCTGGCCCGAGTATCCGTCGCGATCCTCGGCACAATGCGCGAGAACGATGGCGTACCTGCACCAGCATGCGCGCGCGTCAACCGACGAGTACCGCACCCCGTTTGAGCTGGGAGCTACTGCTGCAGAAATCGCCGCCTATGAGGAGAGTGAATTGCGACAGAGCATCCGTTTGGCTGCTATGCTCACCGGAGACAATGCACCACTCAAAGCTATGACCGCGGCCGGTCTCTAACGAGCAACAGACTGAGCCCAGCAGGCGATCAGTGACGAAGTAATTTAGGTGCGACTGCAACATGCGAGGGTTTGAAGGCAATGGACGAAGCAGAATTCGACAAGTTTGCGGCCGAATACCGTTCGATCCATGCTGCCAATCTCAAGATCACCGGGGAGCAACCAGAGTACTTCGCCGAGTATAAGGTTATCGACGTCGCAGCAGAGTTGGGCCGAGCGCGTCGAAAGATTGCCAGCAACCCGGCGATTCTCGATTTTGGCGCGGGCGTCGGGTACTCGATTCCTTTCTTCGAACGCCACTTGCCGGCAGCGAGAGTCACGTGTCTCGACGTATCCAAGAAGAGTTTGGATATCGGTGCAGCTCACTACGCGCCAAGAGCTGATTTCACCCACTTCGACGGCTCGTCGATTCCTTACGGAGACGGACGTTTCGACATCGCGTTTGCTTCTTGCGTATTTCATCACATTCCGCACGACTTGCATCTCTCCTTGCTGACGGAGATCAGGCGAGTGCTCAAGCCCAACGGACTATTGTTCATTTTTGAGCACAATCCGCTCAATCCGCTCACGCTCCGAGCGGTCAAAGCGTGCCCGTTCGACGAGAATGCGCACCTCATACACGCGCGCGTCATGCTCGAGCGCATAGTGAGAGCGGGGTTTGAAGGAGCGCGAATCAAGTATCGAATATTCTTCCCGCGGCTGTTGCGCAGCTTGCGTTCCCTTGAGGCCCGACTCACGTGGTTACCTCTAGGGGCTCAATATTTCGTGATCGCGCGTAAGTAGTTAACCCCGGTGGACTCGCGCTTCAGGATCATCGTTTTTACCGGTCTCGCGGTGAGAGTTGACCGGCAATTTCGAACATGCTCGTCGTAGAGTATCTTTGCGACCACTCGCTGGAAAAGTTACTTGACTTTGCACAGGTCGCTATCTAGCGTTGGCGTCGATGACAACGTCCGCTGCACCTGATCTTAATTCCTGATGTGTGAGTAAACCATCCGGCGCAGACGTCCGACGCGTGACCGTCGTAGTACCAGTTTACCAGGGGGAGCGCACCCTCAAGGCTCTCATTGACGAGACGCTGCCACTAACGTCGTTGCAGAAAACGCCGCATGGCCGCCCGTTTCGTGTCACCGAGGTGATCCTCGTTAATGACGGGGCCATTGACGACTCCACTTCGGTCATGAAGTCGATCACGTCCGAGCACCCATTTGTGATTCCGATTTGGCTGTCGAGAAACTATGGGCAGCACCCGGCAACGCTTGCCGGCATGGCCAGCTCAACAGGCGATTGGGTCGTCACACTTGACGAGGACGGACAGCACAATCCCGCAGACGTGGCCGCCATGATTGACCAAGCCGAGGAGAATATCGCGCAACTGGTGTATGCTTATCCGCTCAACCCTGCGCCGCACGGCTGGTGGCGTAACCTCGCCAGCTTTGCTGTGAAAACCATGGGCCGGTTCCTGGCGGGAAGCAAAGAAATTGGACGTTTCTCCAGCTTCCGTTTGATCCGAGGAGAGATAGCGCGAAGCCTCGCGGCATACTGCGGCCAGGGGGTCTACCTCGACGTAGCTCTCTCTTGGGTTGTGAGCAAAGCGTCGTTTTATCCTGTGCAACTCCGCGCCGAGCGCGGGCGGGCGTCAGGCTACACCGTGCGACGCCTGGTAGCTCACTTCTGGCGTTTCATCCTGACGGCGGGCACCCGCCCTTTGCGCATCATCACCGTGCTTGCAGCCTGTCTGTCGTTGCGGCCTTCGGCATAAGCGCTTATGCCGTCTGACTGAAGCTCGCTCAACGGGTTCCCATCCAGGGATGGACTTCGCTCATCGTCGTCGTTTGTTTCTTCTCGGGACTTATTCTCTTTTCCCTCGGTGTCATCGCTGAATACCTCGCAATGACACTTACGATGGCGATGGGTAGGCCCCTCTACTTGATCGTGTCTGCACCTGGCGATTCCGAGCCGATTATCAATTGAGTGACGTGCTCGGATGGGTAGTCGGCGCGGGTGGTCTGCTGGGAGCTCATGTCCGCGATGCGCTTGCGACTGAGTCGTCCGAAGTAGTGGTGTGGGACTCTGGTGAACAAAGAATATGTTGGAGCGATCCGCCGCGTGCACTGTCCGAGCTTGCGATTCTTGTAGAGCGATTCTCCCGTGACGTGATATCGGGAAACAGGTCATGGTCGGTCGTGTGGTGCGCCGGTGCGGGTGTGGTCGGTACCAATGCACAGGCCCTCGATACAGAAACGTCGTTCCTGGAGCACCTGTTAATTCTCCTCCGCAAGTATGTGTCAGGCACACCGGGCACCTTCGTTCTGGCCAGTTCCGCCGGAGGCGTTTACGGGGAAAACCCTGAACAGCCACTCACCGAGCATTCGATCTGCATGCCGGTATCAGACTACGGCCGAAATAAACTGCGGCAGGAGAACATGGTTTCTCAATGGGCGCGCGGCTTGCCGAACGTGTCCACACTCGTGGCGCGGATCTCGAATCTCTATGGTCCCGGTCAGAATATGAATAAGTCCCAGGGCCTGATTGCGCACATTTCACGCAATCTCCTGCACCGTTCTCCGATCAACATTTATGTCCCGCTTGACACGCTGCGCGACTACATCTTCGTCACGGACTGTGCCGCGTATCTTGTTCGCTGTCTTGACCGGCTTTGCCGCTTATCGCGAACCAACATCGTGAAAATATTCAACTCGGGTGAGACCGTCACGGTTGGGGGCGTAATCGCTGCCTTCGCCAGGATTGCCAAGGGCCAGCCGCGGATCATTTGTTCTTCAGTGCCGAATCGGTCTTTGCAACCCATCCGGCTTCAGCTCCGGTCTGATGTCTGGAGCGACCTGAGAGGCCCCCGAACGACCAATCTCTCCATCGGCATCCTGCGCGTACACCAGCACATGCAGTCTCTCTTCCAACAGGGCCAGCTCCCACGCGCACGATCCCTTTAAATTGGCAGACCATCAAATTGGAATGCGCCGTAGCCGGTAGCAGTGATCTTGCGGCGCGGGTTGAGCCTATGTTGGTGGTACTTGTTGCGCGTTCGAGACCGTTCTGGTCGGTGTCGCGTCGTTATTGAGGATTCTCTCGACCCCCAGAAGCGCACAGGGGAGAAGCGCGAGCAGGATGGGCATCTGAGCGCGCATTTCAATAAAATTGACAGTAACGAGAGCAAGCAGCATGAAACACGCTGCGAAAGCGGCACTTGCTCTCACGAACTGGTCAGCACGACCCAATCCGAGCCAGATCGGAACAACCAGTGGCAGATAGGCGAGCGCCGGTTGATAAGACATTGGGTCCTCGAATGGCGCACGAATATTCACGAGAAACATTGCACTGCGACTTGCGAAGGTATCTGAAGACGGGTACATCGAGAGCAACAGGATGTAAGTGCCGAAGCCGGACAGAGCGAGAACCGCGGAACGGACGGTTACGGAAACCGGCGAAGTTCGCCCGATCCACACAAGCCAGTACAACCCCGCTACCAGCGCAATGTCGTACTTAACCATCACGAGGAACGGTAGAATTACGCCAAGAACGCGCCAGTCCCCCCGACGAACAAGCCAGTAGGATAGAATCCAGCACAGTGCAGCGAGACGGTCCCAAGGATGGAAATAGAACAAAAAGTAGGACAACGGAGCTACTGCCACGACGTACGCCAACCCCAACAGGGCCGTACTCCTTCGAAACCAGAAGCGCAGGTAAGGAACAAGGACCGACAGGAATATCCAGAGACAAACGGTGTCAAGCAGACGCATCGCTGCCTGTGTCCCGACACCCGTAAGCTTTTTGATTGCGACTATGATCCAGAGGCTCGCGATCCTGATGTTGGCGCTGCTCAGTCCGAGGTCGCCCCACTTGCCACTGGCAGGTGGATCATTATTAATGAGCCTTTCCAATACCTCCGTTTGACGGGCCTCCAAATCGGAACGGTAGACGGATGCGAGTCCTACATATTGTTGCAGGATGAGTGTCACGCAGAGCGTCAGGATGAGAAGGGCCGCGGTCCGCAGCATGCGCCCCTGTGGTGATTCCACCGCACTTGACCTGCTTCCCACGGGTGCCTCCGTCAAAATCGTACGCAACTGGGCTGCGGCGGTGTCGCCGGGCGCGCTATGTCGCAGTGGAATGACTCATCACTGGATTGTGAAGTAATGTGTCGAGGTTGAGTTCAACACGCGCGGGCCGCTTGGAGGACAGCAACTGTCTGATGCCATAATGTCCCGAGACAGGCACAATGGGGCAATTTCGCCCATTGGTGCAAACGCGACAACCGTTCAACGTGCAGGAACTTGTACAACAGTCCAATCCGTTGCAAGCGACTCGAGATAGCACCCGAATCCCCTTGATTCTTGCGCAATGCTAACGATCAATTCCCCCCGAAACGTAAGCGCGTGTGCGTTAACTCAGTCGAAGACCCGTTTCAAGAGGTGCGAAACGTGAGCGGGCGGGTTCACCCAACGCTGGAAGTACTCCCGGTTAATTTTGCTCATTCGCGCGGCAAGGCTACGATCGTTCAGCAAACGGTGACATTGAGCCACACACTCTTCAGGGCTGGCGTAGGGTAGATAATGCACATTGGCTTCGATCGGTGCCAGGAACTCTTTGCTGATCGGTTGGCTCACGATCGCGTTCCCAGCCGCCAGGTACTCAGCAAATTTCCATCCGATACTTCCGCTGAGGCCCACGCAATTGACCGCTAGAAGTGACGAGCGGAGCTGCCGATGGTATTGCTGGGTTGTGACATTGCTATCAAGAACCAGGTCGCTCGCCAGTTCTCTGGCGCGGCCGGTTGTCAACAGGCCTATTCCCCGCTCGTTGGGAAAAGCCAGCTTCAGCGCGCGAACTGTCGCTATTCTGTCGTAATTGGCAACCTCGAATAGATCGCCGGAGCCCGGCATGGTTGGCCACAAGCGCGGTTGAAAGACAATATGTGCTTCTTTGATATCAGAATCCTTCATGACCGCCGCGTCAGGTGCGGGCAGCGATAACCAAAGCCGCAAATCGTCCAGAATATGACGGAAGACAGACGAATCCTGCGTCGGCCGTCGCACCTCGCGCGTCCGTGGTAGAGCGCGCACGGCAGCGAGTAATGGCCTCCACGAAGTTCGGGAGTATCCAGCTATCGTGAGGCCCAGTGGTACAATCTTAGCCGCTGCGTCGCTCCCTACAGCCCGCCTGCTCGCAGGGCCAAACTGTCTCTTGAAATAGTAGTCGGAGAACTCCAGCGCCGATGGAATAATGCGGCCCTCATCATCGTAGTAATCAATAACGACGTTGCGTTTGCTGCCTGAAGCAGCGTGGGTCACCACCAGCTCCATCCAGGCATGATTCCGGAGAACACCTCTTTCCATCTGTTCGAAGGAGAGAGAGATCGCTCTTTGCTGCGCCAGCGTCGCGAGGCCTGAGAGAATCCCCGACATCTGAATGAGATCCTGCTGTGGATACACCTTCCACAGAACGTGAAATTGCTCAGTGCGGGCCATTGCTCGACCTCTCCTGGTCTCGCTGACAGCAACGTGTGGTCTCAGTGTGCACTTCCGCCCAGTACTTTGCCGACAGCATTCTCTCCGCTGATGAAGGCCTCGTCAGTCCAGAGATAACCCCACTCGCCATATCGCCCGCAGTAAAGGATGCCCAGATCGTCGAGATAACCATGTACCGTCTGTAGCGCTGCCGCCCGATCGAGATCAAAAATGATGTTCGCGTATTCGATGAGCTGAGTATGCTTGACCACTATTTCGTCATCCTTGCGCAGTACCCCGCAACGAGTGAGGCCGTCAATCGTAGGAGCCAGGTAGGCCTGCGCATCCTTCAAAAGTGGCTTGTACTTCTTCGAGAAATAGATCTCTGCCTGTATGCTCGCCATACCCGCAGGAACGGTGTGAGTCGACATGTTGCGCGGGAAGCTCACCCGGCTGAACGGGAAATCATCGTCATAGAAATATGTCCAGCTCGACTGCGAGACATCGGTTCGCGCTACGCCCAGATTGACAAGCACCAGCGTGGTGCACGCCAGGGTTGCCGCAGCTTCGCGCACCGCCGGCGGAGCACCGTCAATCAATGGAATGAGATCTGGTAGTGGTACTGAGGACACCAAGTGGTCGTAGCCGGCCACGACGCCATTTGCGAAGTGAACCTCGCTTGCCTTCGGATCCACGCGCACCAGCCGATGGTTTAGCCTGATATCGCTTTTTGCATGAAAGGCATTGAGAAACTCGCCGAAACCGTTCCTCACAGGGTAGCGATAATCCTGCACGTAGTGGATGTTTGGCGGATTGCTCACCAAAGCACCGGTTAGGAGCTCTTCCAGCCGGGCCTGGTAGAGTCGCGGACCAACCCACTCGGTGCTCATGTTCGCAGCTTCAGTTGTGTGATACTTGCGAGCGTACTGCATGGGAAAGGTCTCCGCGTAGGTTCGACCATAACCCGCCACCAGCCAGTCTTCGTAGTTGTTGATCTTCGCAGTCGGATTCTGCCGGGCTGCCACAAAGTCGGATATCACTTTGACAACGAGATCCTCGGGAAGCCCGCGCATGTTAGTGATGGCCGGGTGCTTGATCCAGTGTCCGCACCAATAGTTGTCGATGTGAGCGTTGATGCTTTCGTATTCCCCGCCAATGTTCGCCAGTAGTAGATCCTTGATGCGCTCGACCTTGGTGAAGGATACGTGCGGACCCTCATCGAATATGAATCCCTCCTCCTCGTGAGATGCGGTATGGCCACCGGGATAGCCATTCTTGTCATATAGTACGGAGGAAAGTCCTTCAGCCTGAAGGCGGTGCGCCGCGCCCAGCGCCCCCATCCCGGTCCCAATGATCGCGAATCGCGTCTGCACCCCCATCGATAAGCTCCCAAGAATGTTCTCGGCGGCCGTCTCATACCGCTGCCGGGCAAGGACTTGCCTACAATGAAGTTACTCTCAAGGCATCGGGCCGGCGGCCGGCTCCAGGCCCGTGCAATGGAGGACGACCACCCGAACCCGTCGGTCAAGGGAGGCCTCAGAAGCTGCGGCACTCGCCTTAATCACTCGACCTGTCCGTCGTCAAATAGGGGCTTCATTGTTACGCGCTCATAGAAATAGGGCATTGCCGACTTCATACTCTTCGCGTCGTTCCGGGAACGCAGCCTTGACAACCACCAATCTGGGAGCGGAATAAAGGGAGAAGAACCAGACGCACGGGCAGGCGATTTGCATTGACGCATGGCAGCATTTCAGGCAGCGTTACGGGCTAATTCTGGGCTGAGATAGGCGCGATGTCAGGGGAATCGCCGTCCTGAATCGGTATCAGAATCTCAGTAGGTGAGACGCTTTACGTTGTCGCTCGTCGTCAAGGAACTCGCCTGCTGCCAGTTTTGCCGAAAAATGCGTACGGGAAACCGGGGAGGGTCATTGTCAGTTGGTCGGGATGAGGGGAACGGAAACATGCAGCATGCCGACCGAACTGCTGACGCGCTGGCCGACAGTAAGAAACACATCCTGTTTATTGCGGCGCACTTTGCTCCCGAGAGTACCAGCGGTACTCACCGCTCGCTGCACTTTGCCCGTTCACTCCACGATGCCGGATTCAACGTAAGTGTTGTGACAGTTGACGGTTCCAGTCTCAACTCTGTTGACCCGCAGCTGAATGCCATCTTCCCGTATGAACATCAAATCCTCCGAGTACCCCTCAGGGCGACTGTGGAGACGACATACCTGGCATGCAAGAAGCCTCTGGCGCATCTCGCGCAGAGACTGCGTGGTAACCGGAAACCCGGCGAAATACTGCCTGATCGCGATCAAAAACCGACTGCTGAGCAGCGGAACGTATTTCGAAATGAACTCTCCGGCGCTCTGAGTTTTCCGGACCGGTTCAGAGGGTGGTATCGTCCGGCCGTGGAAGCGGCTTGTACGCTATCAGGAACAGCGCCTGTTCACGCGGTATTCGCTTCCGGACCGCCTTGGACGGCCCTCATGGTCGCCCGGACTGTGTCCCAAAGGCTCAATTGCAAACTGATCACCGATTTTCGCGACCCCTGGACTCGCAAGATGGGGTACGCCGATCCCCCTCTGCCCCGAATTTACTCGGCATGGGCCGAACGCGAAGAGGAAGAAATCATCGGACGCTCGACGGCATTGCTGTTCAACAGTCCTGACTTGATGTCCCAATCGCGCCGGAACTACACGAATTTGCCCGCTATCGTTCACTGCCTTTTGAATGGGACTGATTTGCCAGCTCGCCCGACCGAAGGTGTCTTCCCTCCCGAACGTCGACTTGCGATCAGGCATTTCGGATCTCTCTATGGTGGCAGAACCGTTCAGCCATTGGTCAAAGCCATCGCCGCGGCCGGTTTGGACACCTCGCGTATTGCGGTGGAGTTGGTCGGCACCGACACGGATATTTCTTTGCACTCGAGAGTGGATTCAGGTGTGTCGGTTGGATATCTGGGAATGTTCCCCCATTCAGAGGCCGCACGCCTCATGGACACGCCCGCCATTCTTCTCGCAGTGCAATCCCCGAACTTCTCCGCGCAGATCCCAACCAAACTCTACGAATATCTTCGCACGGGTAACCCAATTCTGGTTCTCGCTGATGAAGACAGCGCTGCATGGCGGTTTGCGTCGCAGTTTCGGCGCTGTTTCCGCCTGGATTTCGAAGACACTGCGGCCAATTCCGCAATCCTTGGGCTACTTTTTAGCCAATGGATGGCAGGGAAACTGATGCAGGTTTCAACTTGCGACGACACCGCTGACCTGGGCAAAGGTGTGATCGGCCTGCAGTTCGCAGCGCTCATGAGCAAGTTGCTGTCGGACGAGCCGCGTCCAGGCGAATCGACACGCAGAATCACGACCCCGGCCTGGCAAGACACGTTACGAGCGGCATTGACGCGGTAGTGTGACTAGAGCCTCTCGATAGAGCTGTCGCGAGTGGCTGAAAAGTTCAGGACACGCGCTGCAAGCGAGTGAAGAGAGCCGAGATGATTCGTTCTCCCGCGTGTCCATCCCATCCCTCTGGCCTTCGCGGCGGGCCGGACCCGCGCAACGCCCCGCGCAATAGTGCCGGAAGCAGTTCTGGCTCCAACACTATTTGGTTGGTGCCTTCGGTCACTGTGATCGGGCGCTCAGTGTTAGGTCGCAGCGTGAAACAAGGAACCCCAAGAGCGGTTGTCTCTTCCTGAACCCCACCCGAGTCGGTGATTACCGCGTATGCGCCGTCAAGCAGGTCGAGCATTTCAAGATAGCCGATGGAAGGGAGTTCTCGAACGGGCGCAAGATCGATTCCGGCAGCGTCGAGGCGCGCTCGTGTGCGTGCGTGAACAGGAAAAATTACGGGGCGCTCCTTTGCAACGGCTCGCAAAGCAGCGGCAATTCGTTCGAGACGGAGCGGATCATCGACGTTGGAAGGACGATGAAGGGTAACCAGCACAGTTGCCGGATCGGCACCTACGCTGTCGCGGTATCCACTGGCCCTGGCGCGATCGAGTGCGTGCAGCAACGAATCGATCATAACGTTCCCGACGAACACGATTTCAGACTCAGGTTCGCCTTCCGCCAGCAGCCGTGCATCGGCGTCACGCGACGGCGTTAGCAGGAGATCCGCCAGCCTGTCGGTGACAATGCGATTGATTTCCTCCGGCATGGTGCGGTCATCACTCCGGAGTCCCGCTTCAACGTGCGCCACGCGTATGCCAAGCTTGGCCGCCACAATCGACGCAGCGAGCGTTGAATTCACATCACCATACACAACCAGCCAATCGGGTCGCTGTTCGGCGAGCAGCGGCTCCAATCGTTCCATGATCCTGGCTGTCTGCACTGCATGCGTGTCAGAACCAACCGCGAGATTGTGATCCGGCACCGGAATGCCGAGGTCCCGAAACAGGTCTGCAGAGAGGACATCGTCGTAGTGCTGGCCTGTGTGCACGATGGTCTGAGACACACCTGCCGCAACACCAGCTCGCCACACGGGTGCCAGCTTGGGAAAGTTGGGCCGCGCACCGACTACATGGATGATTCTCAAGGGAGCCTGACGGTGCGATGCAGGTAGGCGCTCATGAGCCGGCTGATCTCCGGCTCGCGCTGTGAGAGCAGTGGCCAGCTGCGATCCTTATCCGAGATCGCGGTAATCGCGAGAGGCCATTTGATGTCGAGCCGCGGGTCGTCATGACGAATTCCACTCTCGTGCTCCGTGGAATAGAACTCAGTAGTGCTGTAGCAAATCTCGCTACCTTCGCGCAATACCTGATATCCGTGCGCAAATCGTTCCGGCACATATACCGCGCGGCCATTCAGTTCATTGAGCTCGACGCTCAGGTGGCGCAAATATGTCTTGCTCTCCGGACGAAGATCCACGATTACATCCAGTATCGCTCCCCGCGTGCAACGCACCAGCTTCGCCTCTTCCGCCGGTGGAAACTGGAAATGCATTCCTCGTATTGTGCCAGCGAGAATACTGAACGAGGTATTAGCCTGCGCGATCAAAGGCAGAAGACCATGCTCCTGAAATTCGTGCTGGCAGAACGTGCGCGCAAAATAGCCCCTGTCGTCGGAGCGGCGCTCCAGATCGACGGTGAAGGCGCCCGCGAGTTCTGATTCTGTGAACAGCACTAGCCCAACAACTCCTCGAGCCACGATTCCGAACGAAAATGACGGTATTGCTCCGCGCGCAGGCGATCTGCTACGCGACCTACAGGAATCTCGACATCGGCATAGGAGATTGTCCCATCCTTGCTGACGTCACGCAACAATTTGCAACCCTTGGCGAGCCCCTCGGGAAGATATCGCTTGTCGCTCATCTCATCCGAGCTTACCGCTTCTCCGTACGTCATGTACATGCCGTAGTCGTCGAGTACTTCGCCCGCCTTGAGATCTCGCTTCGCAACGGCGCACACCTCGACCACGGGGCCACCGAGCGGTGGTGCAACAGAGTCGCGAAAACAGACTACTCTGGCTATCGCATTGGGCACTTCAAAGTGCACCAGGTGATAGGGCGCAAAAAAGGTGTAAAGTGGTCCTTCGCCCATATGATAGAGATTCAGATAGTGCTGCTGCCTGGGATCGGGATGCTCCGCAAGGCAATACACCTTCGTATAAGGCGTTCCTACGAGGTAGTCGACAATCCCGCCGAGCTGGCGCAATTCCTCGATATCATAGAGCTGACCCATCGTCTTCGGGTCGTCGCGGTATTCCCGGCCGCGAGAGAGCCCGCGCGACCGCGCCACGAATCCTGTCGCATTCGCGACAATCGACTGCTCGAAACTTGTCTTCGAGCCATCGGCAAAGCTGGTCACCATCGTGGGATTCTGTCCCCAGCGCTCGGCGTAGCCCTTCTGCGTTGTTGGTGTCCGATAGGGATCCTGCAGCCCCTTGATGCTCCCCAGCACGCGCGGCGTGAGTCCTATGCCCGTCACCCAGCGATACAGATTCATTTGCACAGCGGGTTCATCGCCCTCGCAGGCACATAGAATGACGCCGCGCTTTGCGGCGCGCATGTGAAGAATCGGGCCGATGGTCGCGTCGATTTCCGCGTTCATCAGTATTACATCTTTTTCATTCTCGATTGCATCGAGCACGACCTCAGCGCCAAAATCGACGGCGCCCGTCGTGTCTACCAGAATGTCGATCTCCTCGGATCGCGTCAGCAGGAACGCGTCTCCCGTGCCTACTCCTTTTCCAGAACGGATTGCACCATCGAGCTGGGATTGGGTGGTTGCCTCGACGGAGTCGGAGAATCCGGCGTATACGAAGGCCTTGTGCGCCCGTTCCGGATTGCGGTTGTAGATCGCAACCACTTTCATCCCGGGAACGCTATTGGCAATCATGTTGGTGAGCCCGTGGGCCATGAAGCCCGCGCCGATCAATCCAACACGTATAGGGGTACCCTTCTCTGCCAGCGCTTTCAGCGCGTTGTCAACGATTATCAATGAGTTGTCGACTACGGTTGGAGGACGATCTTGTGTGCGTAGAATGCTTCGGCAAGTTCCGCGCTATCGCCGGACTCAATGCCTCTTAGCCGCATTAATCCCTGAAACGTTTCCTCGGTAAACCAGCGTTTGCTACGCTGTGTTCCGAAGGTCGCCATCAGGTGTTTGATTTTCGAGGCAGCGATAGCTCTTGTCAGGGGCATGTAGCAGTTCGGTCCGCCAAGATCGCCGTCATATTTCGGGATTTCGTATTCCAGAATGAGATTCCCGCGAAAGGTGTTCCAGGTCAGTTCCGATATCACACGATGGTCCTGGTGCCTGTCACCGCGGAAGTGCGTGAAAATGATGTCCGGCGACGGCGCGGCCTTGAGCGTCTCGAAGAAGGCCTTGATTTCAGCGCCCTGATGCGGGAAAAATCCATCTCTGTGTTCAAGCACAGTGATGTCCTTTGCGGCCGCTCGCTTGAGGAATCTACGCGCGCCGGCGAGTGCTTCCTGCTTTCTCGCACCCGCGCCGCTGAAAACAATCCAGCGACAGTTCACATTTGATTGCGCGGCGAGGATTGAGAGTATGGTGCCACCACAACCAATTTCAATGTCGTCCGGGTGCGCACCCAGGCACAGAATTCGGAGGGGCTGCCTGGAGCCAGAGGCGAACGACAGTCGTTTGGGGGCGATTTTCGATTTCGAGACGGCCATCAGCCCGTGGTCCTCTCCCTGTCGTTGCGCCATACCTCCCAGGGCGCGCGACCAGTCAGGTACAGTTCCTCGAGGTGCTGCTTGTCCTTGAAGGTATCCATTGCTGCGAAGAAACCATCGTACGAATGAGCGCCCAATTGGTTTGCACTGATGAGACGCTCAAAGGGCTCTTCAACGAGTTCTTCTCCGGGCTGGATATAGTCAAAGAGCTCCTTGCGGAAAACGAAGAAGCCACCATTGATACGCAATTCCGTTTCCCTCATCGCGGAGATGCGACGTACTCGTCCATCCGGATCCAGCGAGACGGTATGCAGGCTGAGATTGGGTTTGACGCACAGGAAATTCGCGATCTTTCCTGAACGGATGCTGCGCTCCATATACGAGGGCAAATGGAGATCGGAGAGCCCATCGGCATAGTTGGCGAGAAAGACGTCTTCCCCCTCAAGATGATCTCTCACAGCGCAAAGGCGCTGGCCGATGTTTGCCGACAGTCCAGTGTCGACGAATGTGATGCGCCAGTCGGAGATGTCGGTGTGCAACATCTCCACGTCTGATCCGCCCTTGGACAGGATGAAGTCGTTTGTTACCGACTCATCGTAGCTCAGGAAGTAGCGCTTGATCGTATCGGCACGATGACCCAGGCACAGAACGAAGTCCCTGACGCCGAAGTGGGCGTAGTACTTCATGAGGTGCCACAGTATGGGCCGATAACCAATGGAGGTCATTGGTTTCGGCAGGCTTTCATCCGACTCTCGAATTCGGAGCCCGAGACCACCGCAAAAAAGCACGACCTTCATAAGGAGAGGTTACTGTTCATTGTACGTGGGACATGCTGTCGTCATTCCGGCGAAAGCCGGAATCCATGTTTCGTCCACAATGGATTCCGCCCCGGCTTTCGCCGGGGTGACGTTTGTACGCCGGAATGACAAAAATGGGGCTGTGCCCACCATCAAAGAGACGATGCCCCATTCGGAGGCGCAACGCCTCATAACCCGATTCCCTCGAAGTAATCGAAGTCCGATGGATTGAGAACCCTTCGCCCATCGATCACTATGGGTGCGGAACCGGCAGCTCTGAGTTTTTCGGCCAATTGAGAAAACTCAGACCAACGTGTAACGAGAATCACCGCTTGGGCACCTGAGAGCGCTGCGTCGAGGGTCTTGTGCAGGCGGACATCTTTCAGACCCGGATGATCCGATTGCGAAATGAGCGGATCGTATGCATCGACCCGGGCGCCGGCCTCCTTCAGGAGATGAATAATCGGAAATGCGGGCGACTCGCGCAGATCATCGGTATCCGGCTTGAAGGTAAGTCCGAGTACCAGAACCCGCGCGTCGGAAAGGTCGGGCAAGCGCTTGCGCAGAAGGCGCAGCACCTCCGCCGGCTGGCCCCGGTTGATCTCGAGCACGCTGCGGAGCACCGGCATGTCGATTCCCCGGTCTGCCGCATGCGCGACCAGCGCCGTCACATCCTTGGGAAGGCAACTCCCGCCAAATCCGCATCCCGGTTCCAGAAATGATGCGATGGGTGCCAGAACATTCTGGCCCCCGCTGCGAGATGTGAGATACGTGGAAAGATGTACACCGTGCATGACGTCCATGGCATCCACATCGCCCAGACTGGACGACAGTCGTGCCAGTTCATTGGAAAAGGAAATCATCGTAGCCAGCAGAGCGTTTGATGCGTACTTGATCATCTCGGCTGTAGCGTTGTTCGTCTCCACCAGTGGAACGCCAGGAAAACCGGAATAGAGGCGGCGCAACATTTCCTCCGTCTTTTCATCCGCCGCGCCGAGCACAATGCGGTCGGGATTCATGAAGTCCGCGACCGCTTGTCCCTCCGTGAGGAACTCGGGATTCATCCCCAGCCCGATCTCCTGCCCCACTCGTTTGCCCGACTGCGCTTCGAGGCTGCCTTTCACGACACCATCGGTCGTTCCGGGGACCACAGTGCTCTTTACAACCACGCAGTGAAAGCGATCAAGTGAACGAATTGCGCGCCCGATTTCCTGTGCGGCGCCTTCGACATAACTCGTGTCGATGCGGCCGTCGCGCGCTGGTGTGCCCACGGCTATCATCGTCATCTCGGTCGCGGCGACGGCAGCGCTCAGATCGGTTGTAGCGCGCAGGTTGCGGCCGATGTTTTTTCGCAGCAGCTCATCGAGTCCGAGTTCGTGGATAGGCGATCGACGCGCCGTGATCGCGTCTACCTTCACGACATTGTTATCGACGCATATCACCTCGTGACCCTTCTCCGCCAGACACGCGCCGCTGACGAGGCCGACGTATCCGGTTCCCACGATCGAAATCCGCATCAGGCAGTGTCAGCTGATGGGTAGTGGTGGTACCAGCACAGAGTGCGATAGATGCCGTCCTCCACCTGAACCTGCGGATTGAATTCGAGGTTTTCGCGCGCCTTCGCTATCGATGGACAACGCCGGTTGGGATTGTCAATGAGGTAGGCCGCTTCATCGCTCTTCCCTGTTACCAGCTTCCCTTTGTAGCCAAGCAAGTCGCGAGCTGTGCTCACAACAAGCGCACCAAGTTCCGCCATCGAGATTTCGGGCTTCTCAATTCCGACATTGTACGATTCGCCGGGGTGGCCACGCACGAGCACTTTGTAATAGCCGATGATCGCGTCGGCTGCGTAGCAAAATGTTCGCTTGGGGGAACCGTCCGAGAGCATCACAATGTCGCGACCGGCGAATACGTCGCGGCAGAAGTCCGGTATGACGCGACCGTCGGTGATCTTGAGGCCGGGTCCGTAGTTGTTGAATGGCCTTGCGATCGTGACCGGCAGATTCTCCGCGTGAGCGAAAGTAACACACAGTGTCTCACCGAATCGCTTCGATTCGTCGTAGCATGCGCGCGGGCCAGTGCAGGAAACATTGCCGCGGTAGGACTCTACCGTCGGAATCTCTTCCGGCGGTGGATCTCCGTATATCTCGCTGGACGAATAGAACAGAAATCCCGAGATGGGGCGGCCCGCGTTGCGTTCGGCTACAGAATAGTCCAGAAGATTGCGGAGGCCGATGATGTTGGCATCGATGCACGCAAGCGGTCGTTGCCGATAGAAAATTGGAGACGCAATTCCGGCAGCGTGAATGATGTAGTCGAAGTGACCCATGTCGCTCGGCAGACGTTTGGTCATGTCGTGGGCGACCAGTTTCAGGCCCGGCTCGCGCTCCACCGACTTGAGCCAGGTGGGAACGCCACGGGCATAGTTGTCGTACACCGTGGTCTCGATGCGGGAGTTGGGCGATCGGGTGCGATTCCAGTGAACAGCTGTGTGCACCAGGTAGTAGCCCAGGAATCCGGCTCCACCGGTGATGAGCAGACGTTTGCCGGACAACGTGGCAAGCTCCTCGCTCAGGCTTTCGCAGACATAGTCCAGATCCAGGTCGAGCAGGCTCTCGAGCGGTAGAAGCTCGCGTTTTTGCGTCATGGCTGTATTCGTTCAATCAATGTCATATGGGAAACTAGTGGTTCGATTCGGAGTAGTTGATAGCAAGGACGATTGTCATCCCGGCGCAAGCCGGGATCCATGTTGACTCCGGAAAATGGATCCCGGCTCCCGGCTTACTACCTGCCGGGACAAGCTTCGCCGGGATGACAGGCTTTCCTGCTGGTGGCGATCAGCGGAGGGGAAAACGTAGTTCGCGGGCATAGCCAGCTGCGTAAGCAACCTGCGAGAGGATGAATAGAGCAGCTACAAATGGGGCACGCAGACCGTATCCCCGGGTAAAGGGGTATCGAAAGAGCCCTGGGTAAAAACCTTTGCGCTCCATGCTGAAACCTTTCTTGCCGCGGCGCTCACGAGCGCGATGCAGATGGCGGGCTCCGCGACCGTAGGTGAAGTGCTGTCGTGCAAAACGCTTGAGGGAGAGGTGATGATTGTGGTAGACGATTGCCCCAGGCACGTACTTGAGGGCAAAACCACCCTCAAGCCAGCGCTCACACAGGTCACGGTCCTCTCCAGCCGCGAGAGGAAAAGTTTCGTCGAACCCCCCGATTGAATGGAATACTTCTCTGGGTAGGGCAATGTTGCTGGTAGTAAAGAATCGCGTGCGGGAAGGATTGACGTCGTAGAAGCGGTACAAATACGAGATCAGTTCCTGGCTCGCTTCCGCGTAGATGTTTCCCCGCAACGCGTTGATTGTGTTTCCGCCCATTGCGCGCGGCGCACCACTGGAGACGTGCTTTCCGAACGCCTTGAGAAGATCCTGACCGGGCGAACAATCATCGTCCATGAAAACGAGGTATGCGCCGCGTGCTGCCTTTGCTCCAATATTTCTTGCACGGGCAGGTCCGCCGTGCGGAGGTCGGAGCAGGCTCACCGAAAGCGGCGGCCGATGCCGATCAATAATGTCGACGAGCGGCTGCTCGCTGCCGTCGTCGACGACAATTATCTCAAACTTGTCGCGCGGGTAGTCCAAACGCTCGAAAGCGGCCAGGCAAGCCTCAAGCTCGGCCGGCCGATTATAGGTCGGAATGATGATTGAAAAATCCACGTTCGTCTTTTCAGAATCCGCAAGTGATGGCTGCAGGGCCGAATCGGCACCCGCGGGTCGAGTGATACTCGTTTTGGTATGCTACAAAGGTGTGCGCCCGGCATAAGGTGGCACCAGTGCGGCGTGCCGGGACCAGAAGTGTTTTGGTAGCTTCTCTGGCATGAGAAAACGAGCAATCATGGTCAGCCCACTGGTGCCGCATCGTCACGCCGCAAACGCCGGCGGCGTGGTGATGCATGGAACTCTCCGCGCATTGTTGTCTGCATACGACGTTACTCTTGTAACCCTTGTCACACCTGATACGATCGAAGAGGAGCTTGTGAGGGACCTCGGTTCACCGGGTCTGGAGGTGAAATGCGTCGTGCGCCGACGATTCACGGGTCGCCGCGGCCTTGTGAGTCGATTTGATCTGGCTGTTCGCAGGGTCCTCGGCCCCTATCCAATGCGGACCCTCTACTTCAGAGAGCCCGCATTCCAGCGAGTCCTGACGCGGCTTCTGTCGCATGGGGGATTTGATGCACTGCAGGTAGAGGACAATGCCATGGCGGCATACGATTACGCCCGCCGGCCGCCCGCCGTTCTCACCGAGCATGAAGTGCGCAGCGATGATGATGTACGCTCCGAACTGGAAATCCTCGGCGCCAAGGCTGGTGCCTCGTGCCAGGTGGAGCAGGAAAGATGGCGCAACCACCAGCGACGATCATACCGCAAGTTTGAGCGCGTGCAGGTATTTACAGAGCGCGACGTCACTTTGGCGCGTGTGCTTGCCGGCGATGCAGCCAACCGTATTGTCGTGAATCCGTTTGGCGTCGAGATTCCCCGGAACCAGGATCAGTACGCAGAGGTCGCCAACTCCATCGTTTTTGTCGCAGGGTTCCTCCATCCTCCGAACGTGGCCGCCGCAATCTGGCTCGCCGGAGAATTGATGCCGCTGCTTCGACAGCGCGCACTGAACGCTCGCCTGACAATTGTCGGCAGCAACCCTCCTCCTCATGTAGTCAGTCTCGCTTGCTCCGATATTGAAGTGACGGGTTACGTGCCATTTGTCGCTCCAGATCTGGCTAGCGCCGCAGTAGTGGTGGCACCCCTCTGGAGCCACGGCGGCATGCGATACAAAGTGCTCGAGGCAATGTCATGGGGAAAAGCGGTCGTCGCATCGCCAGTTGCCGCCGCGGGAATACTCAACGCTTCTCCGGCCGCAATTGTTGTGGCGTCCGATCTCGAAGCTTTCGCCGCCAACGTTGAGGAACTTCTCCTTTCCGCGGACAAGCGACGCAAACTCGGCGACGCCGCGCGACTCATGGTGTCGGAACACTTTTCGTGGGAGGCGCACACCCGGCGTCTCCTCGCCATGCATGCGGAGATTGCGACCGGGACGCCGGCGGCGTCATGCGTGTGATGGAAGACAAACCGGGATCTCGACCGCTGGTGTCCGTAATCATGATCTTCCTGAATGAGAAGAGTTTTCTCCAGGAAGCGATTGAAAGCGTTTTGGGGCAGTCGTACCAGCAGTGGGAACTGTTTCTGGTGGACGACGGGTCAAAAGATGGAAGTGCCGAGATTGCCCGACGATTCGCCGCGAAATATCCTGACAAGGTGCAGTATCTGGAACACGAGGGTCACGCCAACAGGGGCATGAGTGCTTCGCGAAATCTCGGCCTTCGCTGCAGCAAAGGCGAGTTCATTGCATTTCTGGACGGAGATGATGTATGGCTGTCGAACAAACTGCAGGAACAGGTCACGATCATGTTGGCGCATCCATCTGCAGCGATGGTGTATGGTCGAACCCAGGTCTGGCACAGCTGGACGGGACGACCCAAGGATAAAAGTCGCGATCACTTTTATACGCTGGGTGTGCGTCCCGATCAGCTGGTCCAACCCCCGCGTCTGCTGATTCAATTGCTCGAGAACCGGGCACAAACACCAACGACTTGCAACGTGATGGTTCGGCGATCGACGTTCGACAAAATCGGCCAATTCGAGGAGAGCTTCCGGACGGTACACGAAGATCAGGTGTTTTATACCAAGGTACATTCGCAGCTGCCGACCTACGTTGCCAACGCTTGCTGGACGAAATACCGGCAGCATCCCAAGTCCAGTTCCGCGCAAGCCAAGCGTAAAGGATTGCGCCATGGCGCCCGTCTCAGATACCTGAAATGGGCGAAGCAATATCTACTGGAACAGGGGGTCGGTGATCCGGAGGTCTGGAAGATGTTGGAAGCGCAGTTGCGCCACTACGATCGTCCGCTGCTGGTCACGGTGGGAGAGCGACTTCGAAACGTCGGATCGGCGGCCACGAAGCGGTTGCGGAGTGTAGCCGGCACGACATTCCCGGCACCGCTGCGTGCTCGCCTGAATTCTCTGCGCGGGAAAAAATCCGCTGCGAACTCCAGGGTACTGATTCTCATGTACCATCGGGTGATCGAACTTGATGCGGACCCGTATGGATTGTGCGTAAGCCCAGATCATTTCGAGGACCACTTACAGGTTCTGCACAGGACGGCAACGCCACTGTCACTTTCGGAACTGGTCCGAAAGCTCCGAGGCGGACAACTACCGGAGCGCGGCGTCGTAGTGACCTTCGATGATGGTTATTTGGACAATCTCCAGGTTGCCAAGCCGCTGCTGGAAAAGCACGAGGTGCCTGCGACGGTTTTTGTCACGAGCGGCGCCGTTCCAATGAGGCGTGAATTCTGGTGGGATGAACTCGATCGGCTCCTGCTGCGACCCGGTCGTTTGCCCGGCACGTTTTCCTTTTCCTGGAGCGGTAGCGTTCGCATTTGGCAACTCGGCGCAGGCTCCCTCTACAGCGAGAACGAATCGCACAACCGTGTGTGGAATGTCCATCAAGCCCCCGAGTCTCTGGCGCCTCGACAACGATTCTTCCAGGAAATCCAACGTTTCACCTATGAGTTGACGACGGTTGAGAAGCACGCGTTGCTGGATCAATTGGCGGCGTGGTCTGGAGCGGATGCAAGCGTGCGGACAGATCGTGGCACTCTGACACCCGCCGAACTGGGCGAGTTGGCACGCGGACCGTTGATCGAAATCGGCGCGCATACCGTGTCGCATCCATCGTTACGCGCGCTCCTGCTGGATGAGCAGTACATGGAAATGCACGAGAGCAAATCCCGACTGGAGGAGATTGTTGGGCGTCCGGTCAGCGGCATCGCATTTCCGCATGGCGAGTACACGCCTGACACATTAATCGGCGTGAGCGAAGCGGGATTTGAGTTCGCCTGTACAGTTCGCGCCGAGCCGGTCGGGAAGGATACAGATCGCCAGCAACTGCCCCGGTTCAAGGTCGAGGATTGGGATGCTGAACAGTTCGTGCGCAAGCTGGATACCTGGTTTCGCCAGGAATGATTGTTACCGCGATGAATGCTCGACCGCTTGTCTCCGTGATCATGCCGTTCCTCAACGCGGAACGGTTTTTTCGGGAATCCATCGAAAGCGTTGTATCTCAGACGTATTCAAATTGGGAACTTCTGCTTTGCGATGACGGCGCGTCGGACGGCAGCACGGCGATTGCTCGCGAGTATGCGTCGCGGGTCCCGAAAACAATTCGTCACCTCGAACACCCCAACCACGAAAACCGTGGGGCCAGTGCAGCGCGTAACCTGGGATTGCAGGCCGCACGCGGCGAATACATCGCCTTTCTCGATGCGGATGACGTATGGTTGCCAAACAAGTTGAGCGAGCAAGTGCCAATTCTTCAGTCACAAAGCGCAGCCGCCTTCCTCTACGGTGCGACGCAATACTGGTTCTCCTGGACGGGACGAGAGGAAGATCGAGACCGGGACTACGTTCCGCCCCTGGGCCTGCCACCAAACACATTGCACGTACCACCGTCGCTGATGGTGCCGTATTTCCTGCGTCGTGCATTCACGACCCCTTGCACGTGCAGTGTGTTGATGCGCCGTGTGGCAGCACAAAGAGTCGGCGGGTTCGAGGAATCTTTCCGCTACATTTACACGGACCAGGCCTTCTACGCCAAGCTGTGCCTCCTCGAATCAGTTTTTGTCGCAGATGGTTGCTGGGACAAGTATCGCCAGCATGAGGATTCTGCCTATCAGACAGTGAAGCGAACGGGGCGACGATACGAGGCAAGGCGGGTTTTCCTTACATGGCTCGAGAGCTATCTCTTGCAACACGGGATCAAGGATCGGGAGATATGGAAGGAACTCCGGTTGGAATTGCGGAAGTAGTGCCCTGCTGTTCGCTGCAGAAGTCAGGGGATTGGCCTGAGGCGCAGTCGACGCAGTGTTCATTCTTCGTTTCCTGCATGTGATGGAATTGCGGGCAAGCGTGGTAATTCCGACATATCAGCGACGCGATTCTGTGCTTCGCGCCCTGGAAGCACTCTCGCGACAGGCAGTCTCACCTGACGATTTCGAGGTCATCGTTGTTGTCGATGGGTCGACCGACGGCACGCTCCAGTCCATTGGCGAGTACCGTGGGGTCCGGCAACTCAAGGTGATCAGCCAGGAGAACCAGGGTCGTGCCGCGGCATGCAATGCGGGCATTCGCGAGGCCCGTGCTTCCCTGGTTGTCTTCCTCGACGATGACATGGAGCCCGAGAAGCACTGGATTGAAGCGCACGTTGAGGCGCACCGGTCAGCAGTACCAATGGCAGTCGTAGGGGCCGCTCCCATTGACGCGGAACAGGCAAGATCGCCGAGTGCCCGTTTCGTCACCAGGAAATTCAACGCACACATGCGTTTGCTCGCACAGCCGGGCCGCGAGTTCCAGCTGCGTGACTTCTATAGCGGCAACTGTTCTGTTCCGCTGGATGCTCTGACGAGCATCGGAGGATTTGACGAACAATTCACCCGCTACGGCAATGAGGACCTGGACCTTTCGATTCGGCTGCGTCGCGCGGGAGTGACAATTGTCTTCAGCGAACGTGCTGCTGCGCGACAGCACTATTTGAAGGACATGCGATCACTGGCTCTCGACAATCGCGCCAAGGGCTTTACCGCGGTACAGTTGTGGAGAAAACACCCCGAGACCTTCAGCGAGCTCAAATTGAGCAGGTATGGGGAGGGTTCGCGCCTGTCGCGTGCACTGCGAGCGACCCTGCTGGCCCTCAGCAACAGGTGGCAGAACACACCGGACGTCGCAATCTGGATCGTATCGGCAGTTGGAAGGATGCGATTCCCTGGCGCTGACCGACTCATGCGCGATGTTCTCGACTATTTCTATTGGATGGGCGTGCGCGACGCACAGATTGAAATGCGCAGGGAATGACGCGTCTGATCGTTCATTACACCGACAGCAGCGGTGCCGATTTTGGTGGCGCGGAACTCGCGCTCCTGAGGGTCGCGCGCGGGCTGACGTCGCCGGACTGGCGCTGCCTGCTTCTGCATCATGTTCCTCGCGGCTCCCGGCTGCTCGCGGAGGCAGGCAAGTTTGGCGTCCCAACGTTGCACGTCCCCCGAATCACGGGCATGTGGGATCTCAAGGGTATTGCGCGATTCATTTCCGCACTTCGCGTGAATGAATGCGTGGTGTTTCATGCACATCAAACCTGGACGTTGTCCTGCAAACATGCGGTCGTCGCGGCACGACTGGCTGGAGTACCAGGAGTCGTGGCCACCGCTCAGCTCTTCACGGAGCTGGCCGACGGGGGCTTCATCCGACTGCACTACAAGGTGATGTCCGCGGCGATCGAGCTGCAGATCGCTGTTTCAGAACACGTCGCGCGGAGCCTTCGGCAAAGGTTTGGCGTTTCTTCAGGAAAACTGGTCGTATTGCATAACGCGATCGATGTTGACAGCGTCGTGGTCGGAAACCCCGCCAGATTCCAGGTGGAGATTGGTGCGGGCGATCGGCCCATTGTGCTCGCGCCGGCGCGGCTGGATACTCAGAAGGGATTGACCTATTTGTTGCAGGCCGCGGAGACGCTACCCGATGCGCTCATCATTGTTGCGGGTGATGGCCCGCTTCGCAATGAACTTGAAGCTGATGTGGCAACACGTGGACTGGTGGGAAGGGTGCGATTTCTCGGCTGGCGAGATGATATGCCGGACCTGATGGCGGCAAGCAGCATTGTTGTTTTGCCTTCACTCAACGAGGGCCTGCCGCTGGTAGCGCTTGAAGCCATGGCGGCTGGAGTTCCGGTGGTCGCGACTGCGATCGGCGGCACGGACGAAGCGATAGTTCCGGGAATAACAGGAATTCTGGTGCAACCGCGCGACGCGGCCGCGCTTGGAGTCGCTTTGCGAACGCTGCTCGATGACAAGGAACTCGCGCAGCGCATGGGAGCAGCGGGCCGTGTACATGTGCGCGCACATTTCGCGCTGCCGGCGATGCTTGCGGGTCTCAAATCACAATACCGGAGAATCCTCGAGAACCGCGGCCGATGGCGGGAGTCGATCTAATTGTTCGAGAAAGAGCGCAACCTTGCTCTGCGCCGTGCCGACTGGCGTTTCCTTCTGCCAACCGCGTCGATCGGTAGGGCCGTGTGTTTTGGTGAGGGCGAATTATCAGACGCTGTGCGGCTGGTGGCGTCGGAGTTTGAAAGAGCAGAGACAGCGCGCGAAGGACAGGCAGACGTTGTTGTCGCAGTGAATCCCGATCGCGCGACGCTGTTGCGGATGCGTGCAATTCTGCGGCCGGGAGGAACTGCGTATACAGAATGGGCGTCGCCTGGTTCGACTCCCGCGCGTATTGCGAGGGACCTCAGAAGCAGCGGGTTTCTGGGCGTTCACCTCTATCATCCGCATTCCGGGCAATCGCGGTACGACGCGTGGATTCCGATCAAAGGAACGCGAGCTCTGTCCTATGCCGCTCGCGTAAGCGTTGATTCTGACCGGCGGACGACACGGCTGCTGCGTGACAAGGCGCGACGCATAGGTCTCTTTGTGGCCATGAGCACTGGAATGATTCGTCCAATCTGCGCAGTGGCGCAAGCTGACGGTCATAACGGCGCGGGCGAGCCAGAGTTTGTCGGTTCCCTGCGGCGGGCAGGCGTGCCTGTGGATAGCGCCCGGAGTCCCGGCAGTGCACCGTGGATGCTGATTACTGCTGGACAGCGCTCCATCAACAAGGTGATCGGTGTGGTGTTCGAACCGGAGATGGCGGAGGCGGCGTATGTGGTCAAGATGCCACGAGTTCCCGAGTCGCTCGCGGGCCTGCGCAACGAGGCGGCATCGCTGACCGCTATCCAGGCGCGGCACCCGGGAGCCAGGCGAGCCGCGCCAAAACTGATTTCGCTCCGGGAGAAACCTTCACCACTTGTTTCTGAGAGTGCAATTCGCGGCGTGCCACTATTCACGATTCTGCGCCGTGTGAACTACAGCGCGCTCGCGTCAATAGTGACCACATGGCTATGTGACCTTGGTGCGGTGCGCACGACTACAGACGAAGGTGCCTGGGCCCGCTTGATGCGTCCCATATTTGATGATTTTGCTCTATCATTTGCCCCTGTCCTGGATCGTGAGTCGCTGGATTTCACCCGTGGGGTGCTGAAGAGCAGCGGACCACTTCCAGTTGTCATGGAGCATCGTGACATGGGCCCATGGAATCTCTTCATCGAAAATAAGAGCGAGCTTCACGTGCTTGACTGGGAGTCATCCGAGCAGAATGGACTTCCGGTGCTCGACCTGCTCTATTTTCTTGCCCACACGGAGATGTTTCTCGCGGGAGCGTTCAGGTATGGAACAGAAACAGCAACCTATATAGCGTCGAGCAAGCCCGCGTCGTTCACAGGATCCGTGCGCGAACGGTGCATAGAACGTTATTGCGATGCCCTTCAGCTGGATGGCCATGAATTGCGTTCGCTGAAATTGTTTGTCTGGCTGTTGCACGCCCGCTCGGAGTATTCGGCATTTGTCGCCGATACAGGCGGCCCACCGTCGAGTGAAATGCTGCTGAGAAGCAGATTCTTGCGCCTCTGGCGCGCGGAAGTTGGTCTTCAGCAGAGGGCTTCAACATGAGCGCTTTTCTGCAGCGCATTCTCTCGAAGAGGCTGCGAATGCGCGCACGCCGCTGGCTCAGCCCCATCTGGCTTGGCTCCATGAATCGCATTACCCCACTGAGCAATGAATGGGGATTCGACCGGGGCACACCTGTTGACCGCCATTTTATCGAACGTTTCCTCGAAAGTAGTAGCGCGGACATTCACGGCCGCGTCCTGGAAATCAAGGATAGCACCTACACCGACCGCTATGGCGACCGCGTCGTACAGCGCGACGTGCTCGACATTGATGCCACGAACACGAGCGCCACGATCATCGCGGATCTGAGTCAGCCAACGGCTGTGCCGTCGGCAACCTTCGACTGCTTCATCCTCACGCAGACACTGCATCTCATTTACGACACAAAAGGGTGCATTGAACACGCGCACAGGATTCTCAAGCCCGGTGGAGTACTTCTGGTCACGCTTCCTGTGATCAGCAGAATTGCGCCACGTTATGGACTGGATACCGACTATTGGCGATTCACTCCAGTGTCCTGCAGGCGACTGTTTGGAGATGTCTTTGGCAATGGGCAAGTGCGTATCGAGACGGCTGGGAATTTGTATGCCGCCTCCGCATTTCTCCACGGATTGGCGATCGAAGAAATTCGACCGGAGAAGCTCCTGGAGAACGACCCGTACTTTCCGATTTTAGTGACGGTGCGCGCGCAAAAGACGTTGGGCTGACAGTGACGACAAACGGACACGCCAGTCCGTCACAGCGATTCAACGGAAAAACGGCAGGCAACGAGTCCGAAACTTTCAGCGACACCCCTGTCGCGCTCGTCAGGAGAAACCACCTCGATCATGAATGCCGATTCAATGTGGTCGAAGGGCCTGCCCGTCGAGTCGGCTGCCCACAGGCCCACGACATATTCGCCGGGAGTGAGCGCGATGGAGTCAATAGACACGCGTATGTGGTTGTCACCGGGGATGAGTTCCAGCACGACCCCGAGCGCGATGGTGTCGGCGTTGATGAGCTTTGTCCCGACCTGATCGTACAAGGTGACGGCAAGGCTGGAAAGCGAGTGTTGTTCAGAGGAAACCACAGTCAGGTCAACGATCAGCGGACCTGCGGTGTGCGGCTGCGCCAGGGACGACTGCGCGCCCGTCCCATACGTTGCTGAAGCAAATCGCAACTCTCCGCTTCCTGTGCGCGCGAGTCCGCGCAGGTCTATTGCCGTTCCCGCATGAGAAACACTGCGGAGCGCCGACTGATATCGGGCTATTATGGTGCGTACGTCGCCGTCGGCCGCGAGCATTCCATTCTCGATAAGGAGCGCCCGCGTGCATAACCTTCGAACCGCATCGAGATTATGGCTGACGAACAGGACCGTTCTTCCACCTCCCGCAACCTCACGCATTTTTCCCAGACACTTACGCTGGAAGCTGGTGTCTCCCACGGCCAGCACTTCGTCCACCATGAGGATTTCCGTCTCCAGGTGCGCCGCTACGGCAAATGCGAGACGCAGATACATGCCACTGGAATAGTGTTTTACCGGCGTGTCGACGAAGCGCTCCACCTCCGCGAACGCGAGGATCTCATCGAACTTCCTTGCGATCTCGGCCCGTCGCATCCCCAGCACGGCACCGTTCAGAAAAATGTTCTCGCGACCGGTGAGCTCGGGATGGAAGCCCGTTCCGATCTCCAGCAGCGAACCAAGACGCCCGCGGATCAGCGCCTCACCAACGGTTGGCGTTGTCACACGTGAAAGAACCCGCAGCAACGTGCTCTTCCCCGCGCCGTTGTTGCCGATTATTCCGACTATCTCCTCTGGCCGAACCTCGAACGAGACGTCGCGCAGAGCCCAAAAAACATGGTCACCTTCCTGTGTGGTCGCTGTGCTGCGCACGACAGGACCGGTTGTGAACTTTTCAGCGATGGCACCACGCAATGTCGGGAAGCGGTTGATGCGCGCACCGATCCGGTATCGCTTGCCCAGACCGTGTACTTCGATGACCACTGTACCGGTACTCACGCGATGTCCGCGAAGGTGCGTTCGGCGAAGCGGAAGTACAGAACACCCGAAGCAAAAAGCAGCACCGCGGCGGTACATGAAACGAGCAGTGCGGCGATTTCGGGCGGGTTGCTTCCCAGCAACGCCCAGCGGAATCCTGTGACCACTCCGACCATTGGGTTTAATGCGTAGACGGTGCGCCACGATCCCTGCACGATGCTGTCCGAATATGCAATCGGTGTCGCAAACAGCATGAGCTGCACGAGAAATGGGGTCACATAGCGCACATCGCGATATTTGACGTTCAGCGCGGACAACCAGAGAGCAAAACCGGCAACGGCGACGAGTGCCATCAGGAAAAAAGGAATCACCAATATCACCCGCGCTCCGGGCATCACACCATAGTACAGCATCATCGCGATCAGAACAGTGAATGCGATCGCGAAATCCACCACACAGGAGAGAATGGACGCGAACGGAATAATGAGTCGGGGGAAGTAGACCTTTGTCACAAGCGCCTGATTGACCAGGATGCTGTTCGCCCCCTGTACAAGCCCCTGTGAGAAAAACGTCCACGGCACCAGCGCCGCGAAGGCGAACAGTGGATATGGCAGACCATCCGATTGAACGCCGGCCAGGCGACCGAAGAACACGCTGAATACGATCATTGTCGCAACGGGCTGTATGACGGCCCAGCCAACGCCTATCACGGTCTGCTTGTAGCGAGCCGACACATCGCGCCAGGCAAGAAACAGCAACAATTCCCTGCCGGCCCACACTTCCCGGAGGCCCAGCGAAAGAACGCGGCCGTCAGGACGGATGTGAGTGATGCGTTCCGGCACCACGCCGGTTCTCACGGCGGGCTCGCGTCGCTTTTCCGGTACGCACGCAGCGCCGTACAGGCGCTGCTGGCGGAATCTGCCACCGCGGTTACCTGGAACAGAAGTGTGTTTGGCGGAAAGCGTGTCAGCAACCGCAGGTTCGCGCAGTTCGCAAGCAAAATGGGTGCAGCCTGCTGTTCGGCACCCACCAGTTTCGACAGCAGCACATGCGTCGCGGCTTTGTATTCCTGCGCGGCTGGCGACGGATTGGCCCATTGGCCGACTACTCGCATGGGCAGCGTTTTTCTTCCAGTGTAGTAGTTCATTGTCGCGGGTTTCCCGGTCACAATCACAGCATCCCGCGGCAGACTGTCGCGCACGTAGTACGTCGCAGCCAGCAGACTTCGTTCATCATCCGGAGCGCACTCTGGCCTCGTGAGCCGGCCACCACCGTTGCACGATCGCTGCAACCGGCCCTCGCGCAATTGCGCCGACAAACCGAATACGGCGAGAACGCACGCGATCACCAGCCCCGCCGACTCGGGTCGCAACCGCAGAAAAAGCCGTCCGAACTGCGCAGCGCCCAGGAGCAATGTCGCTACGACCCACGGTAATAGCGGCAGATAAAGGCGGTCGATCGGCCATGGCCAGAGAAGCAACATGCCGACCGAAGCAAGGAGATACACCGCCGCTGGAGCCCAGTATCGAGTCAGAACCAGAAAACCAAACACCCCGAAAAACAATTCGATCAGCAGCCAAGCCACGTTGTCAACTATCACTCCTTGCACAACCGGAAGTTCCAGTGCGCTCGGCACGATCCTCGTCACATACGCGAAACCGTTTGAGACGACCCTGGAAATCAATGCACCCGTAGTTCCGTCGCTACTGGCCAGGTCAGACGCGTATCCCAATGCGACGGTATGGGCCTGCGCACGCGCTATGTACGCGAACCAACCACCCGCCACGACAACGACGCTAGCGCAGAACAGAGCGGCATCGGACCACCGTCGTCGCAACAGCAGCCACATCACGAACGCCGCCATGACTGCAACACCAGCGGTTCTTACAGCGAACGAACCCAGGGCGGCCAGAACAGCGACAATTACCCAGCGTGATCGCGGACGAAGCTCAGCTTTCAATGCAGCCCACAACGAAACCGCGACGAGGAAAGTGAAGAAGGGGTCTGAAAAAACCTCAGCGGCTCCCAGCAGGTAGGTGCGGTTCAACGCAAGCGTTGCGACGGTTCCGACACCAAGCCAGGGCTGTCCAATCATCCGCAGCGAATCTGCCACCAGGAGCAGTGCCACCAGAAACAGCGTGTAGTTCACCAGGAGTATCGGGTCCAGTCCGGGACCGGCGATCCGGTGCACAATGGCGATCAGAGCCGGGAAGCCTGGTGGATACTTCGAATGCAGCGGGGATCCCACGAGATATGTATCCCTGTAATGACCGGCTTCGAGCGAATGGCTCAGCGAGGTGTAAACCGCCTCGTCCTCTCCCCATCGAAGCTCCGTGATTCTGCCCGACCAGCCCAGCAGAAAGCCGCTCACAACCAGGAGTATGAGTAATGAGAGCTGCAACCGCGTCCATCCGTCGGATGAACCGGAAGGCGACAGCGACGTCAAATCCTTTATTGAGATCATGGTGAATGCATCGTCAGGAGAACGCGAGGAGCAAGTCGCAGGACTCCGCTGTCACGACTCAGCATTGTTCAGTCGTGCACAAGGGTTCCCTCGCGTTTGATAATCCGCCGAAAGTATTCAATCGTCATCGCCAGTCCCTCTCTGATACCAATGGCCGGTCGCCAGCCCAGAGTCTCGCGCGCCTGTGTGATATCCGGCTTTCGAACACGCGGGTCGTCAGCGGGGAGTTCCGCATTAACGATTCCGGCTGCACTCCTGGTCAGCTCCACCACAATTTCCGCGAGCTGTCGGACGCTGTACTCGTCAGGATTTCCGATGTTTACAGGAGAACTGTCACCGTTAATAAACAGCCGATATATCCCGTCGACCTCATCGGACGCGTAGCAGAAGCTGCGGGTCTGCGATCCATCGCCATAAATGGTCAGAGGTTTGTTGCTGAGCGCCTGTACGATGAAGTTCGAGACCACCCGCCCATCCATGGGACGCATGCGCGGCCCGTAGGTATTGAATATCCGCACTATGCGTGTATCCAGGCCGTGGGCACGATGATACGCCATCGTGATTGCCTCGCTGAATCGCTTCGCCTCATCGTAGACGGCGCGAGGGCCGACGGGATTCACGTTTCCCCAATAGGTCTCCGGCTGCGGGTGTACCAGCGGATCACCGTACACCTCAGAGGTTGACGCAAGGAGAAACCGCGCTCCCTTTGCGAGTGAAAGCCCAAGCGCGTTGTGCGTTCCGAGAGATCCCGCCTTGAGTGTCTCGATAGGATACTTGAGATAGTCCACCGGGCTCGCCGGCGATGCGAAATGCAGGACTCCATCGAGTGCGCCGTCAACAACGGTGTGTGTCGAGATGTCGTGACGAATGAATTCGAAGGCGGGGTTCGTGCTGAGGTGCGCGATGTTGGCAGAGTTTCCTGTGATGAAGTTATCCAGACCGATCACCTCGTGCCCTTCAAGCAGAAAACGATCGACGATATGGGAACCAAGAAAGCCGGCTGCGCCCGTAATCAGTACGCGCAATCATCCTCTCCCTATGCTCACGTATGTGAAGCCCATGCTCCGGATTCTATCGGGATCATAAAGATTGCGCCCGTCCACAAGGATCGGCGTTTTGAGTTCAGCGCGAATCCGATCGAACGAAGGATTGCGATACTCATTCCAGTCTGTCACGACGACAAGTGCGTCAGCGCCGCTCAAAGCGTCGTAGCCCGACGACGCATAACGAACGGAGTCGCCGAGTCTCCGCCGGGCTTCCGTCATTGCTTCGGGATCATGTACCGCTACAGAGCAGCCATCCTTGAGCAGCGAGTCGATGAGCACCAGCGAAGGCGACTCGCGCATATCATCCGTTTGCGGCTTGAACGCCAGCCCCCAGATTGCGACGGTTTTGCCTCGCACATTTCCGCCCAGGACGCCCACCGTTTTCCGGAAGAGGACCTGCCTTTGAATGTCATTTGCGGCGTCAACTGCCTCGAGAACACGCAGCGGAGCGTTAACTGCTCGCGCGCGCGATATCAATGCCTTCACGTCCTTGGGAAAACATGAACCCCCATAACCTGGGCCAGGAAACAGAAATGCGGACCCGATCCGCGAATCGCTTCCAACTCCGCGCCGCACGTGATCAACGTTGGCGCCCAGTTTCTCGCAAAGGTTTGCGATTTCGTTCATGAAGGAAATGCGAGACGCCAACATTCCATTGGCGACGTATTTAGTCAGCTCGGCCGACACTATGTCCATGAACACAATTGGCTTCCCCGTGCGGAGAAAGGGGGCATACAACTCCGTCATGACGCTCCGGGCAAACTCGGACTCAACGCCGAGGACGACCCTGTCGGGTCTCAGGAAGTCCTCAATTGCGGCACCTTCCTTGAGAAACTCAGGATTGCTGCACATATGAAATGGTATTCGTGATCGTGCCACTATTACTTCCGCAACGCGCGCGGCAGTGCCCACAGGAACGGTTGACTTGGTCACGATTACGGCCTCGCGATCCAGCTCCCGCCCGATCATTTCGGCAACGCGGAGTACGGCGGCGAGATCCGTATTCCCGTCTTCGCCTGACGGCGTACCAACCGCAATGAAGACGACATCGGATCCGGGAATTGCGGCCGAAGCATCCGTGGTAAACGTCAGCCGGCCATCACTCTGATTTCGCTCCACAAGCTCATGCAGCCCAGGCTCGAAGATCGGGAGCTGATTGCGCAGCAATCCTCCAATCTTGTTCTCATCAGTGTCGAGACAACTGACTGTGTTGCCGGTCTCGGCGAGACAGGACCCAACCACGAGTCCGACATATCCTGTACCGACTACAGTGATCTTCACGGAGCGAGCAATGCGGCTGCCTCAGCAACCGTCGCGAAGCGCAACGGTGTGAGTGCTGCGATCTTTTCGAGGGCCGATTCGAGATTGGAGTAAAAGCGCTCAACATCGCCCTGTGTTTTTGCAAAGGGATTAAGTCCCGCCCGCAGAGTCGAACTATGAAATGTCAGATTGAGATGCCGAACGCCCTTCTCCAGCAGTTGCCTGACCAGCTGGATCATGTCGCCAACAGACTCGATTTCGGGACTCAACACCGCGTGATTCACCAAATGCAACCTTGCAGCGACTTGCATCAGCGGCAAGCTTTGCAAGCGCGGCGAACTAAGAAACAAACTGAGACGTTGGGGCAATCCCCACGATCTTTGCGCATAACCCCACGACACAGGAACCTCGACCAACGAGCCGGAAGAAGCTGGTTCTCGATGGTCCCGCTGTGGATCAATTCGGTACACATCAAGCGGCGCGCCGATGTGGTTTGGCCCAAAATCGGTGGCCCAGCTCTTGGAGGGAGTGACACTGCTATCGGCGTGATACCCGCATTCAATCACTGCCTGCGCTGTTCCGGCGTCGAATCCCCAGCGTCCCGCTCGAAACGAATCAGGTCGGACGCCAACTGCTTCGGTGAGCGTATCCGTCAACACCCTGATCTTCGCACGCTGCTCCTCGCGCGGCAGATTGGCAAGCATACTGGAACGCGGCGTGATGTCTGAGATGTTCGGCGGGGTGTTCCACGGATGAACGTGCGCACCGATCTCGGATCGACCTCCCTGATGCAGTTCGCGAATGATTTCGGCCGACCAGGGGGTCACCGCAACCTGGTGCGTTGTGAAGTAGGTGGTCCGCGCACCGATCCTGCCCAGCACCTTGTCGAGGCGTGGCAGTTCACGGATGTTCTCGACCGTCAGCCGATCTTGCGCCGGCACCCAGTTGTCCTCCTCAGTATCGACGGATACGACAAGAACAACGGGTTCAGTCATGCCCTTGGGCGCAGAATACCTGACAATTACTGGTCATAGGGCCTCAAATATGGTCATACGTCCGCGCATGAGCCACCACTGGGCTGAACATCAGGATGCGGGTCCAAAGCCTGAGACCTTATAGTCGCACGTTGAAAGCACGCTTCTGCACTACATGGCGTTGCGCTCGTCCAACCACCTCTCAAGGCGAAGCAGGTCCGATTCCGTGAGTAGCTCGTGTGTCGGCAGTGTGAGCAACCTCTCAGACAAGAGTTCTGCTCCGGGCAGTCTTTCGTCGGCGTTGACGCACCGGTCGCGAAAGCCCTGCAGTCGAGACAGAGGCATCGGGTAAGAGGGAGCAATGCCAAGCCTGTGTGCGCCGGAACTCAGCTCTGCGCCTGCCTGCCCCCGAGTCGACCAGACCGGAAGTCTAAGATAGCTCGGATAGTCGTTGTCCCTGATGTTCGGGGTGCTCCAGCTCCTGGACGCCGTTATCCGATCTCGAAGGCGTTTCCCGGTGACGTGACGGATGCGTGCACTTTCGTGGGCAGCGTTCCACAACATACCCAGCATACTTCGAGACGTCGCCGCAATTGCCCCCGCGCTTTCCGGTCGTCGAAAAACCGTCTCGCCGAGACGCAGGAACGGCAATGCAGCAGGGAGGCCATACACCGACGGTCGCGCCAACATCCAGTATGCGGCAGCGAGGGCAAGTGGCTTCCATCCCACTTGCGAAGGCAGATCAACTGGCACGTCGTGTAGCAGCGTAGTGCCGGCTTCATCGTTGGCTAGCAGCGCACCGCCGGAGCCTCCGGTGTATCCCTTGCCGCGGCCAAAGCTCAGGACTGCAAGCGATCCCAGAGTCCCCGCCCGTCTCCCTGCAGTCGAGGCGCCGAACGCCTGCGCGGCATCCTCGATTACTACGGCTTCATTCGCGCGCGCCAGTATCGCTATCGACGCAACATCAACGGGAATGCCGAACAAATGCAGTATCACGATCGCAGCTGGACCTGTTGCGAGTGCGCGTCTGAGTGAATCGGGTTCTGGTGCGAGCGTGGCTGGGTCCAGATCGTAGAGAATCACTCGCACACTGGCAGCGATTGCCGCTGTGGCGATGTCGTAGCAAGCGTACGCTGGAAGAGCAACGGTACGGCCGGTGTCGCCAACCACAGCGCGCAGCGCTATTGCCAGTGCATTTGTTCCGCTGTTGGTAAGAACCACTCTCCTGGTTTTCCATTCATCGCGGAAGTGACCTTCCAGATCGGAATGGTCGTTGCGGCCAAGTGCGGCTGCAGCACCTGCTACAAGGGCTCGCAAATTCATCGGGGAGTATGCTGGCAGCTGGTGACGTCCGATCACGCCGGAATGCCCCCTCGAAGTTTTCCACCCAGGGCTGTTGCCAACGGCACGGGCATGCGCTGCCACAAGCGTGAGGCGAGTGCCAAAGAGCTCGAATCTTTCCCAGGAGCGACGGCTTGCGGTTTTGCCGACCACCGATGCCAGTACAACGGTACATCAGCTGCGCCTGGCCATTGCAGCTTGAACTCGTGTGTGCCGCCGCCAGGCGTCGACCTGCCGAAGCTGAAGCGAGTGTATCCGCTTGAAACGGCACGCTCCATGAAATTCCAGTAGAGCAGCATATTCGGCTTGAGCGCGTTCCACTCGCGCAACGACGATGCCCATGTCATTTCCATTTCATCGCGCCAGGAGATTGCGCAACCCGCCGCGACAGGTTTGCCGTTCAGCAATGCACAACCAAACAACGCCGAGCCAGGGAGTTCCTCCGCGATCGTTTCAAAGAGAGAAATCGGATGCGTCGGGCTACCCAGGTCACGCATGTTTCGAGCGAAGACACGGAAGAACGGCTCAATCTGCTCTGGTCCGAACACAACGTGCATGCCGTCCTTCTGCGGCCGGCGGATCTTGGTTCGAAGTTTCGTTGAGAATCTCTTCCACAACTCGTCCGCGGTTGGCGGCAGTACCATCGCGGTACCGACCTTTTCATTGGAGTACGGAAGATCAACCGGCAATTCCGACAAGCAGCGAAACTCGAGCATGCGCGCACGGCGAGCGGCTGCCAGTGCGACTGCAGCACTTGTCAGCTCGCGAACTGCGGATGTCGAGCCAATTGGACCGCCCGAATTCAGATACGGCATGGAAACAAGGAACCTGCCGAATGCAAGGCTGCGCACGTCGACAAGCGGCAACGCTCCACTTATTCCATTGCTATCTCGAGTGACCATGTAAGGACACTCGTGACCGTACACCCGACTGATCACCCGCTTCCATCCATACAGGTGCGACGCGGTCGCTCCAGGAAGAACGGCGACTGCGGCGTCCCATTCCTGCCCTGTTCCGGAGAAAACTTCTGCACGAGTCATTCAGGTACGCTCGACGTTCGTGTCAGAACCTGACGCCACCGTCGCATTGCAGGAAAACGTTGGACAGAGTTCGATCGGCGCTGATGGGCCGGAACGCCAGACCGCTTTCTGCCATGAACTCATCTATTGCACGCGGCTCGTGCTCCATGTGGTTCATCTCGTCGAAGTAGATATAGGTACCGGGTGTGATGAAGGGTCGCAGGTGGCGCAGCACGTAGATGGTGGACGAATAGAGGTCGGCATCCATGTTGATCACAAGAACGTCGTGCGGCAACAAGGAATAGGATGGCAGGACCTCATTGAACCAACCCTTGTAGAATTGGACGCGGGGATCCTCGATGACCGGTATCTTCCCACCCGTACTGAATTCTCCCTTGCTCCAGCGTCCAGCCTCCTCGGGGAGTCCCTCGAAGCTGTCGAAGCCATGGAGGGCTGCAGCGGGGTTCTTGAGCGCCTTCGACCAGTACCGCATACTCTCTCCCGAGTAGACCCCAAACTCGAGATATAGCACCCTTGCATCGGCGACCCTGTTCGCGACCACATCCCAGACTGCCCTGCGGTCCGCGACCTTCGCGGGGAAATCAAAGTGGTGATCGCGCATCCATCTGCCCAGCTTCAGGTGGTTCACCACCATGTGAAGCTGCAACAGAGTGCGGTTGGAGAGTCTGGAGCCCACAAACGAAAGAAATTGCTTGAAACGGGCTAACATGGCAGTCGTGTTGAAAAACCGTGCTCAGGGTGATCGTCAGAGCACCGCTCAATGGACGCAGCGCGCATTCTGTTTGAAAGGTTCACAGCTTGGGAATCTGCACAGCTCCGCTGCTGTCTGCTCGTCGCGATATGTCAGGCAGCCTGGTTTCGACTGAACAAAAGGCGAACTCGCGCGTCAGTCGTTCCAGTCTCGGCAAGGTTTTACCGAGCCCGCGATAATGCCTGATTTTGGCCAGCGTCGATGCGTGTATGCGCGGTTGTTCCGGGTCCAGTTCCCATGGGTGGATGTAGAACATCCCGGGGAGCTGCGCGCGGTCGTGTTCGCGCAGCGCACGTCTCGTGAGAGCATACGGAAAATGGCGGAAGTATGCGCCACCTGCAGCGGGCAGACGCACTCCGGCAAATAATGTTGTCAAAAGGGGGAACTCGCAGATATGACCAGCCGCACCTTGTATCACATGTGGAATCGGGGGAGCACCCGGATATCCATAACCGGGGCGACGGATCGGAAACAAGGACGAGTCGTAAACGTGCCCCTCCTCAATCAGGATGTCGAATGCCCACTCCACACCAGGAGCGATGGAAAAACTCGGGGCGCGATAGCCGAGGACCGGCCTGCCAGCGGCATCTTCGATAATCTGCTTCGCAATTCTAACATCGTGACGGAATTCCTCCTGGGTAAGGTCGGTCACCTTGCGATGCGAATAGCCATGAGAGGCGGGCTCGTGTCCAGCATCAACCACGCGACGGACCAGTTCGGGATACTTCTCAGCCACCCATCCGAGAATGAAAAAGGTGCCAGTTGACCCGTTACGGGACAGAAGGTCGAGAACGCGCTGCGTGTTCGCAACCACGCGGCTCGGGATCGACGACCAGTCCTCACGCGAGATGATCCCGTCGAACGCACTGACCTGAAAATGCTCCTCGACGTCAACCGTGAAGAAGTGTGGCTGTCCGCGCGACTGCATTGGGTTCTTTGTCTCAGTAGAATTCATTCCTGAATTGTCATAGGGTCGTCACCATCATTGCGCTTTCAACGCTTCTTCCAGCGACGCTTGTCGTTGAAGTGCGACGAAATATGTCGCGAAAAGCGCGTTGGTCCGCAGCACATGTAACGTTTCTGGCCAAGATGCTTCCAACAACGAAAGCGGACTCGGGTGTGGCGCCACTGATACACAATCGCGGTAACGTCGCAATAATTCTTGCAGCCTTGGCGATAGCCTGCTTCACCCTTTCTCCCGAGAGCGGCGTTCCGGTACGACCATTCGACTTCTGCATTTTATGCGGCACTTATGGCAGTACCAACCTGGTTCTCAACGCAATGCTCTTCCTGCCGCTTGGCGCCGCGCTGCGGCGAAAGGGGTTATCGTTTATCCCCGCGCTGGTTACATGCCTGGCGATAACGATCACGGTTGAGTTGCTGCAGTTGCTGGTGGTGAGGGGTCGCTACGCCACCCTCGGGGATATTTTCGCGAACGCCGGCGGCGGCGGCGCCGGCTGGCTGTTGGCAGCCAAATGGCACGTGTTCGCACGCCCCAATGCGGAGCAAGGATTGGTCCTCAGCGTGGGCCAGGCCGCCGTGATGGTTGCGGCGGTGTTGGCAGGTGGCTGGCTCTTTCAGTCCGCACCCACCTCGTCGCCTTATTACGCACAGATAGCTCCCGTGCATCGTGAGCGCGGCGCCGTGAACGGGTTGGTTAGTGCACCGCTTCTCAACGGCGACGTTGTGCGGGACGGACCAATCGCGCAGCCACAGACAGATGCCATTCGCGCAGAGCTGCGGCGTGATCGGATGTCACTTCAGGCCAACCTGGTACTGAGGAGCGAAAAACAGCGCCAGGTATTGATACTCCGCGTGGTGGATCGCGACGAAGAGGAACTTGGGCTTCTCGGAATTCGAGGCAAAGATGCAGTATTCGCCGTGAGAACCCGCGCCACTGAATTCGCGCTTTTTCAACCGCATCTGGTTTTGGCCGGCGCATTCCAGTGCGATTCGTGCAATGATGGCCTCGCGCGCCAGCCGCTGAACATCAGCGGGTACCGCCGCGGTGTACAATACGATCTGACCATCGCCGGCGAGGGAATACAGCGGCACACCTCAATGGCCCTTTCAGGCAACATGACCTGGCTGACAATGCTCCCAGATTTCGGCGACAGCCCGGCGAGCATTGCAGTGGTCACATTCCTCTGGATCATGGGGCAGTCGCTGCTACTCGGCTATTGGCTGGTATTCTCGTCGAGAGCAATGCGGTCCCCAGCATTTGTCCTGTCCGCAGCCGTATTGGTGGCGGCCATTACGCAACTTTTCATCCCTATCCTGGTGGATACAACGCCAGGATCAGTCGCAGAATGGACTGCAGTTTTGTCTGGCGTGCTTGCTGGAACTGCAATCGCAACGCTCGTGCGGGCGTGGCTCGCCAGGCCCCGTTAGAGAACCGATTTCAATCGGCCGGGCCTGGAGAAGAAGATCGAACCAAAGTAGCCCGACCACTCGCGCAACCGCCGCAGTGTACCGCCTTCCATTCCGCTTTCCTCCACTTCGGCGTGAGTTCCCGACGTGACCCATGGCGGCGCATGATCGGCCGGCGCGCCAGCCACGTGCCCACTCCAGCGCGGCCGGATCGCCGCGCGCCATAGAAGGTGGGTGACACGCTCTGAGGGACACAGCGGCAACTCGCCTGGAACAGCGTGCGCAACGAGGTGTCGTTCCAGCGCACTCGCCAGCGCCATTGGGAGCGGAGGACTGAGCCTTGAAAGGACATGCGCCGGCGCGCTGACTGCGGAAAGCGCTTCGCACAACCGTAGCGTCCAGTAACATGAGCTGCTGGCCCGCCAGCTTCTCGCAGTCTCGATTACATCTTCCCAATCGAGGGACTCCGCGCTGAGTGCCGCTACATCGCGAATTGTTCGCCATGCGCCCTTGCTCATCGTGTGCGACCAGGCGAAGTGAACGCAGGCGTAAACTAGCATGTGAGTTCGCGAGGGGACGAGCGCGCCGGAAAACTCTGCATCCGCGACGACCGCGTCCTGCCACATTTCAGGCGTGACATCTCCGAACGGATTTGGAGGTGGAAATGGCCGGATGTGAAGCTCGATTGAATGCCCCGATCCCATGGCGTCCTTGAGCGGAGCGAGGTGGTGATGTTGCTCATAGAACGGATTGCGAAAGGGGTTCTCCTGTGCCACCCACCCCGCGTCGGCCAAAGCACCCTGTGCCGCAATCACATCCTGCGGATGAATCAGGAGGTCGATGTCGGCCATTGGTCTCTCAACAAATGACCGATATATCGCCGCTCCCATCGCCGCCCCCTTGAGCATCATCGCAGTCACACCGCGCTCGCGAAGCAGCTTCAGAGTCGCGACAAGTTTCTGACGCAGGTGCAGGGAGTGGAAGTCGGAGACCATCCGCTGTCGCTGCAATTGCAAAGCTACGTTCTCTGGAACCGATCCTGCGGCGATTCTCTCGAGTGTACGCGCAAGAGCCGACGCGGCCTTGTGCGCGCTCGCAAGGGCGAGCAGGCGCTGCCAGTTGGGGTCGCGTCGCAGAAGGTTGCGAATTTCCTCATCGCCCGCTTTGCCGGCTGCGGTGAGAAAAACAATTCGACCTTCTGGGGAGAGCGTCAGTGGCATCGTGGTCTCGACTGGGCGTCACCAGGATGGAGTATCAGAAGCGGCGTTGGCAGAATCCGGGGTTACGACCGGTGTTGTCATTGGAAGACGAAGTTACCAAGTTGCAAATTCGCCACTCATTAGAGATAATGCCACGTGCAACTACCGCAAACCGGCCAACACGCTTGGTAGTCCCGCCCTCGCCACTATCGTCATCGACATCGATTCGTTGATGGATATCGACGGGCTCCCACGTCGCAACGTGGCTCAGCTGCGACCCGGAGACCACACAGTAGTGGTCGGTGGCGGTCCAGCCGGCCTTACTGCAGCATACTTGCTGGGTAAGGCAGGCTTTCAGGTAACCGTGCTGGAAGCGGATCTGGTCCTCGGAGGTATTTCGCGAACTGCGCAGTACCGGGGATACCGTTTCGACATCGGTGGTCACCGCTTTTTCACGAAGATATCGGTCGTCCAGAAGTTCTGGGAAGAGATTCTGGGTGATGAGTTCATCAACGTTCCGCGCCAGTCACGCATCATGTATGGCGGGAAATACTTTGACTATCCCCTGAAACCGATGAACGCGATTACGGGACTCGGGGTGTTCAACGCTTTTCTAATCGTACTAAGCTACCTCAAATGGCACTTTCGGCCCTCTCCCGTCGAGGAAAACTTCGAGCAATGGGTGTCGAATCGCTTTGGCCGGAGACTGTACGAGATCTTCTTCAAGACTTACACTGAAAAGGTCTGGGGCATCCCTTGCACCGAGATCCGTGCCGAGTGGGCCGCACAAAGAATTCACGGACTCTCGCTCTACAGGGCGATACTCAACGCGACCGCTCTCAACAAGCGCGCTACGACCATCAAGTCACTGATCAACGAGTTCCGCTATCCTCGTCTCGGACCAGGACAGATGTGGGAGGCTTGTGGTGCGCGACTCGAGGCAATGGGGCAACGCGTTCTAATGCAGCATCGCGTGAATGCGATCATTCTGAAAGACGGCCGCGCCACAGCCGTACGCTGCTCCACACCGGAAGGCGAGCGCGAGTTCGCGGCGGACCATGTCATCTCCAGCACCGATATCCGCTCGCTCATCGGAGCCATAACGCCACAACCACCTGCACAAGTAGTGGCGGCCGCAAACGGATTACGATACAGAGACTTCATTCTCGTGGCGCTGGTCCTGGAAAAGGAGCATCTCTTTCCCGATAACTGGATATATGTCCATACGCCGGGAGTGAAGGTCGGGCGCATTCAGAACTTCAATAACTGGAGCCGCGCCATGGTTCCTGAAGCGGGGCGCACCTGTCTCGGACTGGAATACTTCTGCTTCGACGGAGACTGCCTGTGGAACATGTCGGACGAGGATCTCGTCAGGCTCGCGTCGCGGGAGATCGAAGCATTGGGCGTTGCGCCGGCGAGTCTCGTGCGCGACGGCACCGTAATTCGCATGCCCAAAGCATATCCTATTTACGACTCCTCGTATCGCGGTCACCTCGACGTGGTGAGAAGCTGGCTTGATGGAGTTCCAAACCTGCATACCGTTGGTCGCAATGGTATGCACAAGTACAACAATCAGGACCACTCCATGCTAACGGCGATGATGGCTGTCTGGAACATGCAGGGCGGCGCTCACGACGCATGGGCTGTGAACACGGACTACGAGTATCACGAGGAACAGAGCGTGGCGCCTTCAGCCCCCAAAACCGCGGCGACCGTCGAGTGACAGGCGCAGCTCCGCTTCTCTCAGTCATCGTGCCGGCTTACCAGGCAGCGCTGCTCATTCCGGACACATTGGGCGCGCTCGTTGCCTCCGATTTACCGCGACGCGATTGGGAGCTGATTGTCGTGGATGATGCCAGCTCGGATGACACATCAACTGTTGCAGCAAAGTATTCCGACCGGGTGCTTACCCTGAGCGGATCGCCGAGTGGCCCTGGGGCGGCACGCAACGCTGGGGCGGACCTCGCGCAAGCCGACTGGCTGGTATTCATAGACGCAGACGTTCGGGTGCATCGTGACACTCTGCGCCTCATCTTGGAGAGCAGCGCCCGCAATCCCGATGCGGTCGCAATTTTTGGTGCATACGACGACCAGCCGCGCGCAAATGGTGTGGTTTCGCAGTATCGAAATCTGCTTCACAGGTATGTTCATCTGCGCGGTGCAGGTGATGCTGAGACGTTCTGGGCAGGCTGCGGTGCGGTTCGCAGGATGTCGTTTGCTGCGGTGGGTGGTTTTGACACCGTTCGCTTTCAAAAACCACAGATCGAGGACATCGACCTCGGATATCGTCTGCGGGACAACGGCGGTCGCATAGTCCTCGATCCCGCTATCCAGGGCACTCACCTGAAACGCTGGACCCTGCTTCAGATGTTGCGAACGGACATCCGCGACAGGGGAATTCCGTGGATGCTGTTAATGCTCGAGCGACGCGGGCGGAACAGAACAAGCCTCAATACCGGTGCTGCAGAACAGATGAAGGTTCTGCTCGCAGGCGCCAGCCCGCTCTTGATTGCAGTGGGTGCTGCAGGTCGGTGGCGAATTCCACTGGTGCTTGGAGGCGCGAGCCTTGTCGCACTGCTCGTCTGGAACATACCGGTCATCAGATTTTTCGCCCGACTGAGAGGTCTGGCGTTCGCCACGGCGACGGTTCCACTGCACATGATTCACTACGGAACCAATGCGCTGTCCGCAACAATCGGATTGTTGCTGCATTTTGCTTCGGGCGGACGCGGTGCGAGGGCAACGCGATGATTGACGCAATGAGCTCAGAAACGCAGTCGCCGATGGTGGATGCGGGCGAGTTGCTTGTCAGGACAGGTTTCGCCCCACTGCACAAGAGCGCCTTCGGGGCGGCGATAGGATTGACCGCAGCAATTGTGGTGTTCCTCGCAACGGCGATTCACCTGATGCGCAATCCCGAGCCGCAATTTCCGCTTCATATTCTGGGAGCATACTTCAGAGGCTACACGGTCTCGTGGAGCGGGGCATTCATCGGAGCATTTTGGGCAGGGTTCGCGGGATTTGTTGCTGGATGGTTTCTCGCATTCTGCAGGAATGCGGTCCTCGCGGTTTTTCTTTTTATCCTGCGTACCAAAGCGGAACTTTCGGAATCGCGTGACATTCTGGATCACCTTTGACCGGGAATCCCACGGTCAGTAAGACGTCGAGTGAGGTCCACATGCAGAGCCAGACAACAGCAGAGGTGCGGGAAATGCGCCGGGTAGTACTCAGACTTCAGGGACAGGCCTGGGGAGTTGCGTTCGGATTTCTTCTCGGGCTGGGACTATTCGTGGCGACTCTTTTTCTTGTTGTGAAGGGTGGACCGAATACCGGCGCGCACTTGCGCCTGCTCGAGGTGTTCCTGCCGGGTTACAGCGTAACGACAGGTGGGGCGTTTCTCGGATTCGTGTACATGTTTGTAATTGGATACGCGCTCGGCAGGATCATCGGCTGGGTCTACAACTGGCTGGCCAGTATTGGCACCGGACCCCGAACGGCGGCATGAACCTGCAGCGCAGCCGGATATGCGCCTAGTTCGTCTGGGGCTAATCGGCTGCGGCCGGATTGCTCGTGCCGTGCACCTGCCCATTCTTCAAAGAATCTCCGGCGCTCAGATTGTTGCGCTGGCCGAACCTATCGAATCGAGTAGAGTCGCGGCTGCTGAACTCGCACCGGGCGCATCGCTGTTCAACTCCTGGCAGGAACTGATCGACAGGGCGAGTATCGATGCGGTTGTCATTTGTTTGCCGCCTCATCTTCATGCGCCATGTGCCATTGCCGCCTTCAGCGCCGGTTTGCACGTCTACCTGGAAAAACCATTAGCGCCTACGCTCGCCGCCAGCGAGCGCGTCATCGCGGAGTGGCAGCGCGCGGGAACGGTTGGAATGATCGGCTTCAACTTCCGCTTTCACCCGCAGGTGATCGACGTGCGCGAACGTATCAGGACCGGAGCTATCGGCAGGCCAATTGCGGTGCGTTCGGTCTTCTCAATACTTCCACATACAATTCCCGAGTGGAAGCGTGCACTGAATTCCGGCGGCGGCGCGCTTCTCGATCTGGGGTCTCACCACACGGACATCGCGTGCTACATACTCGACGACAAGGCCGAGCGCGCGTTCGCCAGCGCGAGATCACTGCAGGGCGAACACGATAACGCGGCGCTGCAACTGGAAATGTCGTCCGGCGTCGTGATGCAGACGTTTGTTTCCCTCGGCGGTACCGAGGAACACCGTATTGAAATCTTCGGCACCGGCGGCAAGCTCGTTGTCGATCGCACTGAGCTTCTGCGACCGCTTTTTATGCCGGCAACGCTGAGAGGTGCGCGCTTTCACCGAATCCTGCGCGCGATATCCGCTCTGGACCCACGCCTGCTGCTTCGATCCCCAGGCGTGGAGTCATCGTTCCAGACAGCGCTCGCGACGTTTGTTCACGCGGCGGCAGGCGGCAGCTTCTCCGGACCTGACCTCGCTGACGGTGCGCGCAGCCTTGCCATGATCGAAGCGGCTCAGCGTTCTGTGACAACCGGTATGGCAATGCCTGCCTCCTGGGAATTCTCAGCACCCGGAACTCCAGCACTCGCTGCTGAGAAAGGCCAACACTGATGCGCATACTGCTCGTCAGCGAGGAACGCGGTCACTTCCATGCAATCTGAACGGCGCGGCCAGGTTGTGTTGCTCGGGCTCGATGCACTCGATCCCGATCTGCTTCAGGAATGGACAGCCGCGGGAAAACTGCCCTCACTCAAGCGCCTTATGGAAGTGGGCTCATGGGCGCTGACCAGTGGCCCTGAGTTGTTGTGCGAGCATGGCATCTGGGTCTCCATGCTCGGCGGTGTGTCCTGGGCCCGCCACGGATTCCATTTCTTCTGGCAGCCGCAACCACGCAGCTACAACCTGCAACTCGCACGAGGACACGACTGCAATGTGCCGCCCTTCTGGTCAGAATTGAGAGGCACGGATCGCAGCGTCTTCGTGTTGGATCCGCCCGACACGGCACCCGTTCGCGGGCTGGCCGGCTTTCAGGTCAGTGAATGGGCTACGCACTCGCACTTCCCTCCGCTCAAGCTGGCATCGGAACCTGTGGCAGCTGGCGACGAGTTGCGGAAACTATTTGGAGCGCGCGAAAAAATTGGCGAGACGATCGGCAGTAGTGCGGACGCGGACCGTCAGACCCTCGATCGACTTGTTGCGCGAGCTGCCCGCAAGGGTGCGGCAATTCGCACGCTGCTCGCGAAAGAATCGTATGATCTCATCGTCGCCGTATTTGCCGAGGCACATACTGGAGGTCATCAATTGTGGGAGTATCGTCGCGGAGCGAAGGGCGATGGTCCGCGCCCGGAACAGTCCATGGGAGACGGACTGTTGCGGTTGTATCAGGCGCTGGACCGCGAAGTGGGCGCGATCGTCGACCTGCTTCCAGAGAGCGCGCAATTGTTTGTCGTCTCCTCTGTCGGGATTCTCCCTCACTATCCCATAGAAGGTTTGATGGATTCGTTTTGCCGTACGCTGGGTTATCAAGTGCCTCCGGTTTCGGGTCCGGACGCTCACCGCTCCGGACGTCGGTCGTTGACAGCACTCCTGCGTCAACTGCTTCCCGAAACTGTGCGCTCCGCCATCAATCGTGTTCTGCCTCTCGATGTTCAGGAACGAATGGTCAGTGAAAAGTTTGTGGCTGCGACGGATTGGTCGCGCACGAGAGCGTATGCCATGCCGGGGTGGTACACCGGAAGCGTGCGCGTCAACCTGCGCGGCCGTGAGCCCGACGGCATCGTCGAACCAGGAATGGAATACGAAGAGCTTCTAAACGACCTGGAACAGGATTTCCGCGCTCTGACTCATGCGCGCACCGGCGAGCCGGTCATCGAAAACGTCGTTCGAACGCACGCGGTTTTCGGCGACGATCTGCACCAGGCGATTCCCGATCTCCTCGTGTACTGGAGACCTCACGACGAGCCACTGGATCGCGTTGTCCACCCTCGTGCGGAGCTATCGCAGCCGCGACACGCCTTCCACAGAGGAAGTCATCACACGCTGCAAGGATTTGTCATCGGTGCTGGAACCGCGATTCGTCCTGCGGGCCACGTGGCAGACGTCGATCCTCTGTCCATCGCACCAACACTGCTGGGCCTTCTTGGTATCCCCGCACCTGGTCATATGAACACCGCACCCCTTTCCAGCTGGCTACGGGATACACAACGGTCGACTGAATCGATGGCCAATGCTTTCTGAATTACCCGCGGAGGCGACCTCACCACGATCTTCCGCGACTGCGCTTGAGTTCTCCGTTGTACTTGTCGCACCGCAGGGCATGGCGACAATCGGTCGCACTATGCGTTGCTTGCGTGCACAAAGCGCACGCAGATCGCTGGAAGTGGTCATTGTGGCGCCGGTCGCGGCAGCGATTGATCGAGAAGCGCTTGGTGCCGGCGAATTCGGTGATCTCCGCGTTGTGGAAGCAGGACCGATTACTGAACGGGGCGCTGCCGCGGCACTCGGCATGCTGGGCGCCAATGCGCAAATCGTCGGGCTGATTGAGGATCATTCCTTTCCCGAACCCGCATGGGCGGCTGCGCTGATAAGCACGCACAGCGGCACGTGGACTGGCGTGGGCCCGGCGGTTGAAAACGCCAATCCGAAATCGGCCTTGAGCTGGGTGAACTTCATTCTGGCCTACGCCAAATTCGCGCCACCAGTAGCAGCGGGTGAGCGCGACTTCATTCCGTGGCACAACTCCGCATACAAGCGCGATGCGCTCGCGCCCTTCGCACCTCGTCTTGGCGCGCTACTGGAATGGGAGGGCGCTTTGCAGGACGAGCTGCGTGCTGCTGGCCAGCGCCTCTACCTCGAGCCGGCAGCACGCACCCATCACATGAACGTCTCGAGCTTCACGTCGACGATGGGACTGAATCTTCGTCGTGGCCGCTTGATGGGTGGTCAACGTGCGGAACGTGAACGCTGGTCCGCATTGCGGCGCTTGATGTACATCGTCGCTTTTCCGCTATTTCCCTTCGTTCATTTTCGGAATCTGCTACCCAGCATTCGCCGTATGAAGATCGCACCGTCAATGATGCTTCGCGTTGCTCCAGCGCTCGCACTGTCGCTTTTTGCGATGGCTGCTGGCGAAGCACAGGCATTTGCGATGGGAACGGGAAATACCCTGGCGGAGTTCGAGGACTACGAGCTCAACAGGGCGCAACACCTTTCGCGAAGCGATCGATTGGCCATGCAGATGCACCCATCCGGCGATGCGTTAACGGTCGCTGGGGCCGGCGCGATCCGGAAGTAGCCATCGCAGCGCCGATGCGGATACTCGTCACCGGAGCCTCCGGGTTTCTCGGCAGCGCGCTTTGCAGGCGAATGGCCAGCGACGGAACAACCGTTCGTGCTCTGGTTCGCACCGGTCGCGACATCGTAGCGCTTGAGAGCGCGGGGGTCCAGGTGGCGCGCGGTGACGTCCGCGATCCCGCCGCAGTGAAAGAGGCGATGCGTGACTGCTCGCACGTGATTCACCTGGCGGCATCGAGAAGATCAGACGACGCGCGGACCAACACCTTTCGCGAGGTGAATGTCGTCGGGACACGCCTTGTTGCCAGTGCGGCACTTGACGCGGGGGTTGCGCGTTTCGTTTACGCAAGCACACTCGGAATACATGGATTTGTCACCGGTGGCGTGCTCGACGAGTCATCACCGGTGCGCCCGAATACTCCCTACCGCGCGTCGAAATGGGCGGGTGAAGAGGCTGTTCGCGAAATGCATATGCGCGCGGGGCTGCCGATGGTTGTTGCGCGCATTTCGACCGTTGTGGGGGTTGGCGCCTCAAACTGGGTGCCATTTGCGAAGGGTATCGCGCAAGGTCAGCTGCGCCTCATCGGAGATGGCGACAATCACATCGATCTCGTGGCCGTGGATGACCTGATTGACGGGTTGTGGCGATGCGCTGTCACTCCCTCAGTCAACGGCAAATGCTTTGTGCTGGGCGGGAGCGAATCGTGGACGCTGAGAAAGTTTGCAGACGCCATTGCGCGGGCGCTGGGAAAACCCGCTCCGGCGCGCGGACTACCGGCCATACCCTACCGTGTCATGCTGCGAGCCGCATCCTCGCTGTTTCGCTTGACAGGACATCACTCCGCATTCGCCCACGGCCGCGAACTATTCGTCGCTGACAAAAGATCCTCCAGCAGGCTCGCGAACGTCGAAATTGGTTATCACGCGACTGGCTCCGTCAACACGGCGATAGAGTCAATGATCGCGCGCTTCGTGGAGGATGGACGAGTGGACGCGACGTCTAGTGGGCTGTAAGACTTGAACGTTTAGCGCGGTGTCGGGCCGCCCAACTCTCGAGGGAATGGTCGCCTCATCTAGCATTCGGTCGTTACAGACCACGGAACCGGCATCGGTGGCATGAGACGGTCCATCTTCACGAGGTGCAGTGGCCGGAGTTTATTGTGGGGAGTTTGGTGTGTCTCGAAACTGCGTGGTTCGTGGTGAGTGGTGCGTTCTGGGCGATTTGTGGGAGGTGTGAGGTTGATGGCGAAGACTCCTGGGGCCAACTGACGCCACTCCGTCCCTCCCCACCCCGAACATTTTTACAAACTCCAAACCTCGAACGCAGTTTCGAGACACACCGTACTCCCCACGAAGCACTCCGACCTCGGCACCTCGTGAAGATGAACTATCTCATGCCGGGGATGCCTGGTTTTCGGGAGTCGGCATTCCCACTTTGCCGGGACGCCGAAATCCGCTAAACAATCATCTGTTACAGTCAACTAGTACTGCGCGAGCGTACCAGCCCTTCGCGAATGCCTCATCGCCAGCTGAAACATCACGCCGGCGGCGACGACCAACACCAATGAGATAAGCGCGAGTGCCGCTAGATCGCTCCATACGTCTCCAAGCGTCGCGCCGGTAAGCAACACGCGGCGCACTGCTCTGAGTCCGTAAGTCAGCGGCACAAACTGTGACAGTGTCTGAATCCACGAAGGGATCGCGGTTGTTGAGTAGTACACTCCCCCGAGAAGCGAAGAAACCATGAGGACGCCCGTGACCAGCGGTCCCGATGTGCGGAACACGAGAATCAATGCAGCGGCAACAAGCGCAATGGCGAAGTAGCTGGCCATTAGTAATGCCATGCTCAGGATCGACAAGGGTATGCCGCCCCAGAAGATATGAGCTCCGAAAAGCGCGGCCCCCGCCACCATCAATGCGCCGCGAAAAAGACTCCAGCAAACGGAGTAGGAACACAATCCAACGACTAGCCGAAAAACCGAGACCGGCGTCGAAAGGAGCGCCTCGAACGTGCCGGACGAAATGCTGCCCGCAATGGCGACGGGAAGTGTTGAAGCGGCCGCCGTCACTATACTTTGCGCCATCAAACCGAAAACGAGAAAGCTGAAGTAGCGATCGCTCTCCCCGGAGATCGAATCTGCAACAATGGGCTGAATGGCATTCGCCACGAAAAACATCGGAACAAAGCCTATCGCAAATCCAACGAGCGAGATCACGAGACCGAGCCGATAACTGGCGGCGGCGAGCCAACTGGCACGCATGAGAGCGACTATCTCCCTCACGCGGCCGCTCCTCGCGAACGAACGACCCGTTCGATGAGGTCGGCCAGGTCTGGCGAGTGCTTCTCAAAGCGCGCGACCGCAACTCCCGCTGCGGTCAAACGCGTGAGGTAGTCGGCGGCACGTCCGGATCCGCCTGCAACCTCGAGAGTCACCTCGATCCAGTCTGAGTCAGTCGCGTTCTGAGTTCGAATTATGCTGATCCCTTCGCGACGCGCGAATTCGTCGTGTCGCAATTGATCGCTGCTTCTCACCCAAATCCTGTAGACCTCATCCCCCACGCGGGCGCGAAGCGTTGCAGTTTTGTCCACTGCGAGCAGATCCCCGCGATCCAGAACTCCAACCCTGTCGCAGAGGCTCCATACATCATCTGCGTCATGCGTTGCGAGGAGCACAGTGCACCCCTGCTCTCCAACAATTGTTTCGCGGAGAAATGCTCTGAAGTCCCGTGCAGAGATTGGATCGAGACTGCGGGTTGGTTCGTCGAGCAAGAGAACGCGCGGTCGTCCCAGCAGTGCCCGCGCGATGAGCAGCCGTTGCCGCATTCCAGATGAAAAACTGCCCACCATCTTCCTGCCGGTGTCGCCAAGTGTAACCACGCGAAGAACTCGCTCCACGGCCTCATTCACGTCTGCTGCAGGAACGCGTTGAAGAGCCGCAAACAGTCTCAGATTCTCACGTGCGTCGAGACGCCAGTAGAGGCTCCGCTCACTCGCGATAACAGGCGCTACCAGCGCGCGAATATCGGCCGCGCGCTCCACCACATCCAGCCCCGAAATCGTAACGGTTCCTGAATCCGGCAGCACCAGCGTGGAGAGAATTCGAAAAAATGTCGTCTTGCCGGCTCCGTTCTGGCCGAGCAGGCCGAAGAACTCGCCCGCGGCTACCTCGAGCGAGACGTTATTGAGAACTGTGACATGATCTTTCCTGAGTGGACTGCGCAGTATCTCTCCCCAGCCCTTGCGGACCGGGAATCTCTTGCTGACGGCGTTCACCCGGATCATCGGAGTGACTGCCCCAATGGGCGCGTCCGCGGCCTCATGAGAGCCTTGTTGCGCACTTGATGTCATCTGACGGGATTGCCGGCAGCGTCGCCGACAGGATGCGCGTGCCATTCGCGAATCTGATTCGCCACCGCGGTCAGTGCGCCGAGGTCCCTGGCTACGAACAGACGGTAGACTGGAACGCAGTCGGCAATGACGGCGGCTCGTCGCAGAACCTCAGGCATGCTTGCCGCTCCAGTCATGCGGGCCAACTTGAAGTTCGCAAGAAGTGACATGGTCGCGGCTACACTGGGTAATTTCTCGCGACCGACGTTCGGTGGCGCGTCGCCCGGGCCGCGGCGCGACGGGTCTATGGGTTGCAGCAAGTATATGGCGGACAGGGGCGCCGGAGCCGGCGCCAGTTGATGTTCGCCAAGGCTCGTCACAATTCCCTTCCCTTCGCGCGTCTCCAGATCCGCCTCAGCGATTCCCACGGCACTCAAGACATCGTTGGCTATTCGAACACTGTGCACGCCTGGCCACGCCAACACCGGATTGCTGATTTCTATTGGGAGCGTGTCGTCGGTAACAAGGCGGCCGCCGGAACGCGAGAGCACGAGCGCCAGCGTCGATTTGCCAAACCCTTTGGGAGCCAGAAATCCAACCACTCCGCCGTCAAGCAACACAGCACTTCCGTGCAAGGGCATCCAGCCGCGACTGAATAGCGCGGTCGCCATTACCCGACCAAGCAAGTGGGCGCGCACAAAATCGGGCCACGCACCAGGTTTCTCTTCGAACTCGATTCGGGAACCGTTGTCCACGATGTCAAAGATGCCGGTGTCATCAACCATGATTCGGTAGCCCGATTCATGCCTGAACAGCCGCGCATGCACATCAGCATAGATGTGCTGATCGCCAATCTCCTCAAGAGTGGCACGCGCCGGCAACCGATGAACTTTCGCGAACAGCCATCGCGGGTGACCAGCGCTGCACGGCCGCAGCTCAGGAAATTCAACGTCGGTCTCGAGACAGCCACCGAAGACGGCATAGTGTCTGCTCATGGTTGCAAACCGCGACCAGTACGCGAGCTGCTCAACGGATGGCCCTCACGCCCAAGGAGTTTAGCGGTGTGAAGCGCGCAACCTCACCGGCGTCATCACCAATGACGTTGCCTTCCAGCTCCACCCACGCGTGCGCGACAAATTCTTCAGCATCCCGTCGCACACCAACGCGAATAATGCTCCCGCCAATCCCTGCATCGGACAAGAGATTCCGCAAGGCGATCGATCTGATCAGGCACGCGGGACGCGAAATTCCAAACTCGGCAACGCGGACAACGGCAAGCGCCAGTTCCGCCGCACGGAACGACGCATTCTCTGGCATGTTCACTCGCGTATGACTCTCTGGGTTGACGCTGATGCCGGCAATGGTATCATTGCCGCCAGTGACGAGATCGCCAATCCGCACCCTTCTCAGCTTCCAGGTTGCCACAAGGATCGCGCCTTGCGCACGAATCAGATCTGCAATCTCGCGCCCCGGCAACGAGAGGAGCTTACGAGCTATTCGAATCACGCTCACTGGCGTCGACCCCTGCAGACAAACCGGGAGTAACGAGTCGCTGCGCGAGCATGTCAGCGAGCAGTTCCCTGGCGTCTTGCTCGATGGCGGCGCGCGAAACATCGGGGTAGCGCGCGCATAATTTGTCGCACAAATCGCGAAAGGTCTGTGTGACAGGCGGAAGGAGCGACCAGATAACCGCTCCCACATCGTTCAATCCGAAGTACACCTCGTCCGCTGGGAGCAGGAGTACCGCCCCTTCAGAAAGTCTCTGGTGGATTACTTGCGGCACGCGGTTCGGGAGGACGTCTGATTCCATTCTCTGGTTGGACTGGACATGGGACATGCTGCCTGAATCAGTGATTTCAGGCTGCGCATCAGAATGCCGCGCATGCACGGCAACTTATTCGGAATGCCAACCGATGTGAACACGAGCAGCGACCATGCAGGCGTCGGACAGGTCTCACCCGGGGAACAATTGCTGAAAGAGTTGCTGATGCTTGTGTAGAAATTCGAGGGCCCGGGGATCAACCCGGGCCCTCGTAGTTCCGTCAAGACGTGGACGCGCTGCCCGGGCCGGGTTGCTCGCCAGGCGCTGTGAAGAAAAAGCACCAGTAGCTGGATGTGTCGCCCCAACCTGGTTCTGTGCCCCCCAGGGTAATTTCGCGAAACGTGCCGAACCGCTTAAGGGCTGGCTTGGAGTACATCAGGATCCTCCCATGTAGCTACCCAGACCACCCCTGGGCGGGGCCACGACCATATGTGGCCGTTGCGCGTTCGAGCAGCCGGGACTTACCGGGAGCCGAGCGATACATGGCAACGCTAGATGTGTGCCCTAAGCCAACTCTCTACACAGCAAGCTGTTACTGTAAACACTTGTGGCTTCTGCGCTGCAGAATCCCAGCCCTCGATGTCGGATCGCAACAACAGGGGGTCGATAATTCCAAGCTGGCCGAGCACCGAATCCTCGAGCAGCGGATGCGCAAAGGCTGGGAACTCTTTCTTCGCCATCCGGAGGAAATAACCTTCTGAAGTCCCCGTCCGACGCTTCCTCGATGCCAACATATCCTGCGGCAGTATCTGAGTCATCGAGTCACGAAGAATCGCCTTGTGCTCAATGCCATTGTTCAGATCATAGGGAGGACGCGACCATGCAAAGTTCACCACTCGTTGATCGTAGAGCGGCATTCGAAGTTCGGCCCCTTCAGCCAGAGTCATATCGAACAGGTCGGCGCAGTTTCTCGAGAATCCAGGAAACAACAGTGCCCAGAGTCTCATGCGCCCTGCGACGCTCGCGGTGACGCTGGCAATGTCGCGCCGGTAATTGGCGCGGTCCTCATCCACAATGCCTGCACTCTCGAGCGCACCTTTCACAAGCCAGTGCGGCGGATGGCTCTCCCATGGACGGCTCAGTATTCTGCGACCGAGGATCGACTCTGTTCGGTCCATCAGAGCAAGTGGCATAGCAGGTCTCAGGCATGTTCGCATTAGCCACGAAACGCTCGGGTAGCGTCGCGTGTGTAACTCTTTCGCAAGCCTCACCCACCGTCCGGAGCGCAATAGGTCAGCCAGCCAGATATCAGGGAGGCCGAAGACATTGTCACCACCATTGCCATTGAGAACCACGCGAACTCCGTGATTCAGTGCTTCTCTGGCAAGCGCGCGATTTAGTCCTTCAAAGGGCTGTGCCTCGGGACGAGTCCTTCGATCAGGCCTTGCGATTGCGTTTTGAAACACTGGGATCGATTCCGTTTCAATCCAGTTGACGTGCAGATTGAAGACGGAAGCGACCTGGTTCACGAAGTGGTCCTCGTTGCCGGGATCGCCCTGGGGGTAGCTATAGGAGAGGACGGTGAGTGGAGGAACCGATCCGCCGACACGACGACGGCGCTGATCCTCCACCGCCCCGACTATGGCTGTGGAATCCCGTCCGCCGCTCATCCCCACGGCCGCGCCGTCGGCAGGCATTCGCTCGCGCGTTGCGTCGCCTATCAGATCGCGAAGAATCAGCGCCGCTTCAGGTGACGTTGCGTTCCTCCACTCTGGGATGCTTTTCGGATACCAGAATCTTGCAACACGTGGAGCGGAGGCATCTTTTGCTACCAGGCTCCAGCCGGCAGGCAGTTCGGAGATCCCGCGCCACGGGCCGCCGGTACCATCGCCATGATAACCGGTGATGGAGCGAATAAGGTCGTTAGGGCTGATGTCGGATGAATCCAGGAGCAGACGCAGTGGATCTGGCGTGGAAGCGATGGCAAGACCGCCATCTCGCGCAGCGTGGAATAAACTCCTGGTACCAAAGGGATCGCGCGCCGCGAAAACAGCGCGCGTACGTGCATCCCAAACCACGAAAGCGTAGTCGCCTTCGATGTAGTTTATGCATTCGCTGCCGAATTGGGCGAAGGAGTGTCCAATCAGCGCCGCGTCCGATTCGCCTGCAGCCGCGAACCCCGTGCCTTTCAACCGTTCGCGCAGCGTGTTCGCGTAATACAAGCTCGCGTCTGCCGCGAGCAGGAAAGGCGCGTGCTCGAAGACATTTGGCCCGGGGGTAACGCTGTCCTCCCAGTCATGCCTTACCGCGAGTATCGCTACGCCGTCCATTGTGCGTGCTCTCGAAGAGGGCGACCCACGCTTTGCCATCGACTTGAGGAGACGAATCGAAAACGGCACATCGTACAACCGTTCGGCCCAACTACCTGCAGCAAGCAGGAAGCCGCTCATTCCTGCTTCGGCTGCTGCCGCAGCCATGCTGCGAACAAGCCAAGGCCTTCTCGTAGCTTTGTCCTGGGCTCGTAGCCAAGAACCCGGCGCGCCTTTGCCGTATCCGCATGGGTAGCTCGAACATCCCCCGCCTGCTGAGGCAAGTGTCTGACATTGGCTTCGACGCCCAGCGCTGTTTCCAGCATCACAATCAATTCGGTTATCGAAACGGGATCCGACGCCCCGATATTGAAGATCTCGTGACCGGATGCGCGCTCGGTCCAGGCGACCGTCTGAACAATGCCCTGCACGACGTCGTCAACGAAGGTGAAATCGCGGCGCATCGAACCATCCCCATAGAGCTCGATACTGCGTCCGTCGAGCATGGCGCGCGCGAACCGGTGAATGGCGAGGTCCGGTCGCTGGCGCGGGCCGTACACTGTGAATATCCGCAGTGACGCGATTGTAAAGTCGTACAGATTCGCGTACGCGGATGCAAACTGTTCACAGGCAAGTTTCGTGACTCCATAAGGCGAAATCGGAGCCAGACGCGGCGCGTCCTCGCGATATGGTATCGATGAGTCATCACCGTACACCGACGACGAGGATCCCAGCACCACTCGACGCACTCCGGCGTTGCGCGCAAACTCGAACACCTTGATGGTTCCCGAAACATTGACGTCGGCATAGACAGCGGGTTGAATGAGCGAAGGCCGAATGCCTGCGCGGGCCGCAAGATGCACAATGACATCTGGTGGCTCTCCGGCAGCCAAAGACGACCACACTTCGTCATCACGTATGTCACCGACGATGAGTTTGCAGCGAGGATTCTCCCTGACAAGGGCAATATTCCGAAACTTTATTTCCCGGCTGTAGAACTCATCGAGAGAATCAACCACCGTCACCGAGTGGCCCTTCGCGATGAAGTGTTCCGCGACGTGCGAGCCGATGAACCCGGCTCCGCCTGTTACCAGCGTATGCATTGAGTCACCTGAGAGGCAGTCATGTGGAATGGGCCGCTGGCTCGCCAACAAGCGTACGGTAATGGCTTTCCAGTCTGGCGTTCAAGGCACCGATCTCGAACTCGCGCGAAACAGTTCTTCGTCCGGCAGAACCCATCCGTGCCCGTAGAGCGGGATCCACCGCAAGTGTTGTGAGCCGGTCCGCCAACGCGGGGACGTCATGCTCCTCGACGAGAAAGCCGGAGACATTGTCCTCCACAAGATCCGGAATGGCACTGTGCCGGGTGCTCAACACGGGCAGCCCAGAAGCCATTGCTTCCATGATCGAAACTGGAATCCCTTCGATGTCGCCGTCCCGGGCCGTGACACTGGGCGCCAGAAACACGTCGGCGTCCTGGAGACTTGATACAATCTGATCGCGTGTCTGCGCCCCGTGGAATCGAACCTTGTCAGCGACTGCGTGCGCGCGTGCGAGAGTTTCCAGCTCTGCGCGGAGCGGGCCATTACCCACAATATCGTACTCGAAATCGACCTTCAAACGCGCAGCCGCGAGAATGGCATCTGCAATGCCTTTCTTTTCGACGAGCCGGCCGACGGTGAGAATGCGCAATGCCCTGCCTTTCTGCGACGAGTGGTCCACCCTTCCCGGAAAAAGATTCGCATCGATGCCCATGCGATGCGTGCGAATCCGTTCGGGCGGGCATCCAAGCGCTACCAGTGCGTCGTTCCATCGGGTGCTGATCGGAAGAAAGAGGTCGCCCTGCGCGAAAAGCGACTTGTAAGGATTGCGCCTGAATCGGTTCGGATAGTTTGTGATGTCTTCGCCGTGAAACGCAGTCACGATCCTTCCGCGCAGCGCACCGATTTCACGAAGCATGCCTGCCTTGACTCCCGACGCACCGAAGTGGCACTGAATCACATCAAAATCCGCAGCGCCGTCGGTCAGGTGTGCCGCCCACGCAAGCCGCAACGATGCGGCCCAGCCGCCAAAACGGAACACGTTCAGAGCGCGCACGAACGGTCGCGTCGGCCGCCAAATGAGTGGAAAGCGCACTGCGCGTTCGACGACGTGCCGGGGCAGATTCTCGTAGCGTGTCAGTTCCTGCAGACCAAAGCGGGCTACGTCGGGGTGCTGAGCCGCGTCGGGTGAGCGCCGCCCGGCAAGGATGGACACAGAATGACCGCGCATGAGCAGCCCTGTGATCTGATCCAGAATGAACGTTTCCGAAAGAGACGGAAACTCGCCGACCATGAATGCGATTCTCACGGCGTTCGCATTCCCAGAAGCGACTTCTTGAGTCCCCACCAGATCGGTCGGCCGGTGAGTGGCGAGTAAACCAGCGACGGTGCGCTCGCGATCCCGGCAAGGTGCAGACCCACTGCACTGGTGAACCGTCCCGCAGCACGCGCTTTCTCGGCATGTGCGGCGCGCTCCGCTGCGAGCCGAATGCGACGACCACCTGACCGCTGCGACGGCGGCAGCGAGTCGATGTACTGCCGCCAGAGTCGTTCGCGTTCCTCATTGATGCCGGGAGACTTGCTGGCCTGTCCGGCGTGTTGCCGGTATTCCATGGCGACAAATCCCAGCACGCATACCGGTCCATGTCGCGCCACGTCGAGCCATAGCTTGCGGTCGTGCACATGCGGAAACGCCGTATCGAATCCGCCGACCTCGCGCACGATTGCCATGCGATAGAGATTCTGTCCCGAGTTGGACCACCATCCGTACAGCAGCTCGCGCGATATTTGCCGCGTGTGATTCCTGGTCGAGCGATAGACGCGAGTCGAGTCACCGTCTTCAGCGAAGAGACGACAGGTACCGGTGGCGCCTACCGCTTCGGGATGGTCGCGCAGCGCAGCCACCAGCCGCAGCATCGCGTCGGACCGCAGCAAGTCGTCGTCGTCGACGAACATCACGAATTCGCCGCGAGCGAGCGCGAGTCCGTCATTGCACGCCGCCGGCCGCCTGCCAACCTGGTCGCGCCGTACGGCGCGAATGCGCGGATCGCGAAGCGACCCGAGAAAGTCCTGTGTGTCGTCGGAGGAAGCCTCGTCGACTATTATGAGCTCCCAGTCGCTGAAGCTCTGATCGAGGATCGATGCAATCGTCTCCGACAGCAGGACTCGACGATTGAGCGTCGGAACCACCACCGACACGGCAGTCATCGGGTCACTCCGGCGCGCGCGGCCAGCCGATTGAACGCGGAAATAAAATTGTGCCGAGAATGTGTCGCGCGAACCCACGCGCGCCCCTTCTGCGCGAGGTCGTATCGCAGGCTCGGATTGTCCAGAAGCGTCTGAAGTCCGGCGCGGAACGCGCCAATCGACTCAAGTCCACTGCCGTCGAAGCGACCCGTGAAGATCCCATAACGCGACACAACAAATCCTGTGTTCACACAGCTCAGCAACGGAGTCTCGCACGCCAGTGCCTCGAGAAAGCTTACAGCGAGCCCCTCGTGAACCGAAGTGTTGATCGCGACCCATGCCTCGGAGAGCAGTCGCAGCTTCTCCTGTTCTTCGACGTGACCCAGCATGCGCACGTTGGGTGGCAGATCATCGGCGCGCCAGGAACCCGCACCGGTGAAGTGTGACTGACCCAGAAACCGGAACTCCACGTGCGGAAAGTGCCGGGCAAGTTCGGCGAACAACCAGGGACGCTTGTAGGGATCAAGGCGTGCGAGAAAAACAACTGTAGGCTTCTCACTCTTCTTCGCTACCGGGGGATCCAGCAGAATCGGATTGGGCAGGAAATAGAAGTTCCACGGCTCGAAACCATACGTTCCTTCCAGTTTCCTGACGAGGAGCGGCGTCGGAGTAGCCAGCATGAGTTGTCGTCCCATCCACGCCGACCCGCGTGCAATGCCAGCGAGCGACGTGCCATCGTGGCTCATCAGCCCCTGCGGCTTCTCGTTCTCGGCGCCAGGAATGCGCACGCCGTGTATTCGTGCGGCATCTTCTGCGGTGCGCGGGTCGCGCACCCAAACTATCACTGGCGTTCTCGGCAGCGCGCGCATGAACACGCTGTAGCCGAGATTGTAATCGATGCTGAGCAGCAAGTCGAAGCGTTCCCGCCGCACGGCGCGCAGGTTGGCTAGCCGTGTAGGTTGTCGCAGGACAACCCGTGAGCCATGCACGATGGACTCCGGCGCACCCGGTTGCGCGAGATGCTCACCCGCGACGTAAACGATGTCGACGCCGAGCGACGGATCCGCATTGAAGATGCGTGCAAGCTGGCGTGCAGCCCATCCAAAACCGCCGAGCCGCCCGAGCTGCGCATCGAAGAACTCATCGGTTATGACGCCGAGCTTGATTCGCCTAGTTGTTTTGATAAAGTATCCTCGCGCGCATCAGGTTCTCACGCACCAGCGCCCGGCCGCCTGGCATGATCATCCAGCAGAGAGCGTACACAGTGCCGAACACCGCGATGTTGAGCGGGATCGTTGACTCCTGTAGCGGCATGAGGGCGTTCAGCGACAGCGAGGCGGCCAGCGCCGCGGCGCTTGCCAGTGCCGGCCGCGTTGCGGTCGCGATGAGCTCAGTCCAGCGCACAAAACTTCCGGCGCAGGTGAAGATCAGAGTCGGCAGCAAAAACACAACACGGGTTGCACTGAACGCCAGGGCGACACCAAGCACTCCCCAGCGCGTGCCTGCGACAAACGCTATCACGGTGATGGCCGTCGTGGCGGCTGACCAGCGCAGCTGCCGGTTCGCGCGTCCCAGTGAAAGAAATATCCAGCCCACGGATGTCGTGATTGTCATACAGACGGCAGCCGGTGCGAGCGCTCGAAAGATGGGCACGGATGGCAACCACTGGCTGCCAAGGAGCTGTGTGATGATCGCGTGAGCATTGGCATAGCAGAAGGCGATGAGCGGCATTCCGAGTGCCGTGGCGACGAGCAGGGCGCCTGAAAGGTAGGCTCGATACCTCCCCGGCTCGCGCTGCAAGCGGCTCAACGTCGCGTGTACCACGCTCCCGAGCGGCGCGTTGATCTGATTTACCGGCATGAGCAGAAACTGATAGGCCTTGTCGTAGAAACCGAGTACTGTGGGGCCGAGAAACCAGCCGACGATCAGATTGCCGATTTTGAAATTGAGATAGCCGATCAGGTCGAACACCATCATAACGCCACCGAAACGGACCAGCGGGCCGATCGCCCTCCACTGTCGCGGCCATGCTGGCCGCCAGCCAGTCGCGACAGTTACCATCACCGTCAGGACGAATTCGCGCGCGAGCTGGAAACAGACGAGCGACCAGTACTTCGCACCGTGAAGGGCAGCAGTGATCGCCACGCAACCGGCGATAACGAGAGCCGCGATCTCGCACCACGCCAGAGTGGAAATCCGCAATTGTCGTCGCAGCAGTGCCACGTGCTGTGTGGCCAGCCCGCCGGACAGAAAGGCGAGCGCCAGTGCGCAAACGAGCGGCACCAGGCGCTCATCCGAGTAGAGGCGGCCAATGAGTGGAGCAAGGAGCAGGGCGACTGCCGTCGCCAGCAACCCCACGCCTGCATTGAACCAGAAGAGCGCATCCAGCTGCTCGGAAGTGAGCGTCTCGGTCTGAATAACCGGTATCACCATCCCGCCATCCTTGGCGAATGCGAGAAACCCCGTCACCGCAAAGGCGATTCCGAAGAGGCCGAAGTCCTCCGGTGTGAGCAGACGAGCGAGCGCGATGGCAACGACCAGGTTGACGAGAAAGCTGATGCCCTGGGAAGCGAAGGCAGCCGCTGTGCCGCGGACGGCTCGCGCCCCCAGATTGTCGGACGTGCCGAGTGAGCTCTGCGATGTTTTCATCGCCCGGTGCTGCCTGCGAATTCAATCATCAGAACGTCGCACGCTCCCGGATGAGGCACTTCTTGACGCCCCACCAAAGTGGACGCCCCGTGAGCGGCGACGTGAGCAAACGCGGCACGCGAAGGCACGCGGCAAGCTGAGTAGTCAACGCAGCGGTGAACCGACCGGCGCTGCGGAGTAGCTCAGCGCGCAGCGCGAGTTCTGCAGCTCGACGAATAGCGCGTGCCCCACGCTGTTCGGGTGCAGGCAAAGAAGATATGAACTCGCGCCAAATTGAGTGCCGAATCTCGTCGAGATCCGGCAGCTTGCTTTGTCCGGCGTGCTGGCGGTATTCCATCGCAATCACTGGCGTGAGGCATACCGGTCCGAGCCGGGCGACTTCGAGCCACAGCTTCCGGTCTTCACACGCACGCACGCTGGCGTCGAACCCACCCACCGCGCGCACAATCTCCGTGCGATACAGGTTTTGTCCCGAGTTAGCCCACCAACCAAACAACAAATCCTGCCAAACAATCCGACAATGCGGGCTTGACGGATGAAACACCTTCACCGAATCGCCGTTCGCGTGAAGGATCCGACACGCGCCCACCGCGGCGACCGCATCGGGCCGTGCATTGAGCTGTGCAATCAGTGCTGCCAGTGTATTGGCGCGGAGCAGGTCGTCATCATCAAGAAACATTATGAGCACACCGCGCGCTTCGGCGAGTCCGCGATTTCGCGCCTCTGATCGCTCGCCGTGCTGCGGCTGCCGCAGCGTCCGCACTCGAGGATTTCGGAGCGTAGCCAAATACTCCCAGGTATCGTCCGTCGACGCATCATCCACCACGATGAGTTCCCAGTCTTCGAAAGTCTGTTCGTACACCGAAGCGATGGCCTCCGAGAGAAGTTCTCGTCGATTCCGGGTTGCGATCACTACCGACACGACGGTCATCTCTCGATCCCCGCTCGGCGGCACAAGGAAAAAAACGCTTCGAGAAAACGCGGGAGCGTGTGCGTATCCTGCACCCACTCACGACCGCGACGGCCCAGTTGTCGCCTGCGCTCCGGGAAGTCCAGCAAGGTTTGCAATCCCGCGCGAAACGCGGGAAGCGACGCCATGCCGCTGCCCTCGAAACGACCTGTGAAAATCCCGTGCCTTGATACGATGAAGCCAGTGTTTACACAGCTCAACAGCGGTGTTTCGCATGCCAGTGCTTCCTGAAAGCTCACTGCAAGGGCTTCGTGGACAGACGTGTTGATCGCGACCCATGCTTCTGAAAGCAGGCGCAGCTTTTCCTCTTCGCCAACGTGCCCCAGCAGGCGAACATTGGGAGCAAGATCGTCCGCTCGCCACGAACCTGGGCCAGAAAAGTGCGACTTGCCAAGAAAACGGAATTCCACCTGCGGAAAGTGTCGTGCCAGTTCGGAAAACAACCACGGACGTTTAACCGGATCGAGTCGCCCCAGAAACACCACGGTAGGTTGCTCGCTCTTCTTCACAGTTGGGGGATTGAGCTGAATGGGATTGGGGAGACAGAAAAACTCAGGAGGCTCTATTCCATACGCGTCCTCGATCTTTCTGACGATCAGCGGCGCGGGAGCCGCCAGCATCAGCGGCCGACCAAACCATGCCGACTCGCGCGCTATGCGCTTGAGGGAGGTGCCATCGTGGCTCTCCAACCCCTGCGGCATCTCGTGTTCGGCCCCAGGAATTCGCACGGCGTTGACTCGTGCCGCATCATCAGCCGAACGCGGGTCGCGCACCCACACCACTACCGGGGTGCGGGGCAATGCGCGAATGAACACGCTGTAACCGAGGTTGTATTCGATGGTGAGGAGCATGTCGAACCGCTCCCGCCGCACCGCGCGAAGGTTTCCGAGTCGAGTTTGCTGCCGCAGAATAACACGCGAGCCGTGAACCATCGTCTCTGGCATTCTCGGTTCTGCGAACTGTTCGCCGGCGAGGTATACGACGTCAACGCCGAGTGATGCGTCCCCGTTGAAGATCAATCCAAGCTGTCGGGCCGCCCACCCAAAGCCTCCGAAACGCCCAATCTTCGCATCGAAGAACTCGTCTGTGATAACCCCAAGTTTGATTCGCTTAGGCATACCGGCTGTCAGCGATCAGCGACTCATATAGACGGGCGAACCGCTCGACATACAGCGCGTCACCATATCGCTCCGTGGCGATCCTGCGCCCGCGATCTCCCATCTGTTCGCACAGCTTGCGGTCGCTCAGCATTGCGACAAGTGTATCGGCCAGCCCGTCGCGGTCGCCCGGCTCCGTCAGCCTCCCGGTGACGTTGTGCTCCACGAGATCGGCCAGGCCGCCGCTCCGCGCGGCCACAACGGCCGAACCACGCATCATGCCCTCTACGGCGACGAGCCCGAAGGGCTCGAAACCAACGGACGGAACGACCTGGATCCATGCGCCTCGGGCAATCTCGTTCAAGTCAGCGTGTGGCACCGAGCCAAGAAAGGTCACTCCCGCGCCCGCGGCCTGCTCGAGCGCCGCGCGCTCCGGCCCGTCGCCGGCGATCAGCAGTCGCGCCTGCGGGATCTCAAGAGCGACCGTCCTCCAGGCATCGAGCAGCACATGCACTCCCTTCTGCCGCGTCAGACGGCCTGAGAAGAACGCAGTCGGAAAAGGAGCGAACTCCGATCGCGCCGGCCCCGGCCTGACACCGCATGGAATCACCACGATGTTCGTAAGTCCCTCGGCCTCGAGCGCGGCACGCGTCGCTTCGCTGTTGGCGACGATGCGATCGAAGACGCCATGCCAGCGTCGCCAGAGCTGCATTTGGCCCATTATCGCAAGCCAGTCGTGCAGCGGCAGACATCCCGAACGCAAACAAGCGATCCCCGCAGGCTTCACGCACGCGGAGTCGTTCGGCAGCAGCTTGAAACCGGTCGGACAAATGGAGCGCAGCCAGTGGGCGTGATATACGCTCGGCACATCGCGCAGCAGCGGCAGGATAAGTGGTGAGAGCTGCGTGAGGAACAGCCCGACGTGCACAACATCGGGCTGAAACTCCGCGAGAACGCGTCGCAGCCCGCGCCGCGCGGAGATGTTTGCAGTCTGGAGGAGCAGTCTGTACCCGTGCGTAGTGCCGTGGCAATGCACGTCTGCCTCGGATACCGCTCGCGTGGTGCGCGCGGTGCTCGCGAAGAACAGCACCTCGTGCCCTCTTCTCCTAAGGCCGTCGCGCAAAAGCAACGTCGCGATCTCCGCGCCGCCGTCCCGCGTGCCGTAGTCGCTGACGAGGAGGATCTTCACGTGTTTGCGTCAGTACCGATTGAGAGAAATGGAAACCAGAGCACACAAGAGAGACGATCTTGACGCCCGGAGGGAATCGGTTCCTGGACGACATCGACGAAAAAGTCGGCCCAAGGACTGGCGTCGCGGAACAAGGTTCTGGATATTGCGGCCGACGAATCGGAGGTTCGGTCGCTGGCTGTGCATGTTTCAGGACCCAAACCCTCAATGACATTGCGAGAAAACAGGATCTTCGTCCTTCTGCTGGTGTTGATAGTCCTCGTCGGGACCATACTCCGATTCTGGTCTCTTGACAGGCAGCAGATGTCCTCAGCAGAACTGGAGTATCACTACGCGGCCCGGTCAGTTGCGCAGGGCTCCGGCCCCGTCCTTCCGTCTGGCGAATCTTTGAACCGCGGCGGCCTGCTCATTCGCTCGATCGCAAGTCTGCAGGCAAGCCTCCGCGATGCGGAATCCGCCGCGCGAATCCCATCCGCAGCATTGGGTAGCATCGCGCTTATTTTCTTCGCGGGGATAACCTGGCTGATCGCCGGACCGTGGGCGGCATTGGTTGCAACATTCCTCCTCGCATTCCACCCTGAGTCGATTCGCCAAAGCCGGACGGCCGGGCTGTACTCCTTTCAGCAGCTATGTGGCGTCGTAGCACTCGGCGCCGGTTGGCTGGCCACGTCGCAATCTGCACCACAGCAGAAATCACGTCCTGCTGATCTTGCGAGGCGATGGATCTGGGCGGTGCTCGCGGGATTCGCTTTCTTGCTGGCGGGACTAGCTCATCTGAGTGCCGGAACCGTTCTCGTTGGTTTTGCTGCCTGGTTGCTGATGCTCGCGGCCGCAACTGTCTGGATCAACGGTCCCCGCGCGATCCTGGGTAACCTGGCCGCCCAGCTTGTGATCGTTGGCCTGCTCGGCGGTATTGCACTCTTTATCGTCGAGCCCAATCTCCTGGGGCTTATCCGCAGCAAGATCGCGGACTCGTCCGGGACGACGGGAGAGACCGGAGGAGGTGCGGGATTCTACATATCGGTCCTTGGCTCACAGTTCGGTTGGGTCCTCACCCTGCTTCCTCTCCTCGCGTTGTTGGCATTCCGAAAGTACACATGGCTCACCCTGTTTCTCGCTTTCTGGTTTGTGGTTCCCCTCATCGAACACTCCCTCCTTATCGCGCGGAAAGAGGAACGGATGCTCTTGATGGCTACACCAGCTCTCTTCATGCTGGCCGGACTCGCGGTAGCGGAGGGACGCGAGATACTCGCGCGCGCGATCAATGTGCACGCGAGGGAGTGGCTGCCTTCCTACAGGTCGGCTGTTCGCGCTGGTGACCAGATAACATGGGCAATCATTGTCTTCGCGCTCGTGACACTTCCTGCCATGGCCGTTTCGCTACGGGTACCCAACGAGGGTAGCACTGCTGCGAAAGCGGAGTGGGCCGCTCTCCGTCGGACATTGGAAGCAACGCCCGCCGCCGCGAACGTACCGGTTGGGTTCACCGAGCCGCTTGTTGCCCTGCAGTATTTAGGGAGATCGGATATTGCGATTGGCGCGCGGCTGGGCGCATTGCTGAATCCCGCTGCTACGAAGCGAGCTTGGGCGCGATTCAGGCCTGCGAACGACTCTGTGTCATTGGAACGGTTCTCTGGCGCTGTACTCGGAAGGACCATGAATGAAATTCGCAGTGCGTTTCTGCCATATGGCGAGGTCTACGCTGTTCTCGACTCGCGCGCGCCCTACACCGGAATGATTGACGGCAGCATTCTCGCGGAATTGGACCAAAATGGGGTCGAGCTTTGCCGCGGACGGTGTGGACACCTTCGCTTGTACCGGTTGCGCCTCACGGCGCCGCAAAGTGCACAGGCGCCCATCGCACCTCCTCCGACCCCTCCTCCAGCCTAGAGAGGCGGGATGATGCTCCTCGTTACGAGGTCAGTGTAGGTCACGTATCGTCCCGCGTCGTACTCCTTCACGAAGCTGTCCATCGTCTGCAACAGCTGAGCGCTGAGCGTGTTGCCGGACCTGCCGGCAGGCGCAATGAAGTAGCCACCATTGTTGAAATAGCTGCGGATGATCACGCTGCGCTCGTTGCGTGGCAACGTGCGAACATTCGCAGCGAATGAATCGAAAGTACGTTCCCGCCATAGATAGAATTCGACATTTGAAACATAGATCGCAGAAACCACGAGTCTCCGCTCCCCGAGATACACTCCAATCTCTCGCAAGGAATGGCGGCCGGCCAGATTGCCGGTAACGGGCACAATCAGATTCTGAGCGTGAAGCATCTTCACTACCTGAAAAAGATCTTCGCTCGCCAGATAGCTCACCTGTTTTCCCGCGGCATCGCGTTCCAGAATCAGTGAACGCAGCGTCGGGTAGTTGCTGTTTGGTTGTCGGTTGAAGGTCGTGAACTGCAAGCCGAGACCAGCACGGAAGAACTCCTCCTGGAAGCGCGCGATCGCCTGCAACTCCTGTTCAGACACGCGGTGACTCATTGCGGCGATACGACGCCGCACTCGCGCAACTGTCGAATCGAAGAGCGGCCGCTGTCCGGGAACATTGTCCAGATGGGTCGTGATCTCCTGCGGGCCGCGCGAATTCCAGCTTTCCAGATTCGCTGGCACGGGCTTGCCAAATAGCAGGCACAGATACTCCATGCGGTTGCGAGCCTCGGCCATCAGCTGTTTGTACAGCAAATGCTGCAACCCCGCGTCGCGCCGGATGTCGACCATGAAGGCGATCTCAGGCCGCACGTGAGCGATGTACGAATAGTTCTGATCGGGTCCGACTCCGATGTACGCTCCACCGCGCACGCCCATGGAATTCATCCGCGGAACGGGATGGAGGTAATTGGATTCGTTGGAAATGAGATTATCGGTATCAAAGAATCCAGCAGGTTCTGAGAAGCGGGAGATGAGCTTCGCGAACGCGCTGTCGGAAAGTTGTTGCTGTGCCACCGCCACGCTGTGCGCTGCGGAGGGGCGTCCGTCGCGCACGCGATTCGTGACAGGCACAGCGGCCGCCATCGCGGCGCCAACAAACAATACCGTGCATGTGGTGAGCTTCGACATTCCAATCCTTCAGATGAGGTCCATCCCGACCCATGAAAAGAATGCGGGGGCACTCATTCGAGAACCCCCGCAAACTTGTTCAACAAACTGACCAGCGGTCAGTCCGCCAAGTACTTTCTACTCGCTAGAGATTGGCGAACGTGTCGAGAACCGTACCCAGGTCGAGGATCTCCTGTGTGGTGTAGTCGCCTGGATTAGCCAGCATGTCCAGCGCCGTGATGATTGTGCTGCTGAGAAGGTTACCACCAACACGACAGTCGCCGGAGAGGGCTCCGCCAGACGGGTTCGGGAACCCTGGCTGATTGGAGAGACTCATGGTCAATTGGTTCGCCAGCAGGAATTTGCGCAACCTGGTCAGTGCGGGATTGTTGGCGGAGAGAATGCTCTTCGCCTGTGCATTGGTCAGGCTGGGGAACGAGGTTCCATCGATAAGCGTGGCAAACTGCGCGGCCGTGTAGTGGTTGGCCCAGTTCTTCCAGAAGCCCGGGGTAAGCCCGAAGCAGCCTTCAGGCGGCGGTGGTGGGGTCGGCGAGCACTGCTTGAACCAGAATGCGGCGCCTGCAGCGCCACCCACAGTAGTGTTTTCACTTGAGGGAATCGCGAGCGTGCCCAGGCAGCCCGCTGGGTCTTGGTGATTCTCGTCCAAAGCGCGGTTGGTGTGTTGTACGTACAGCCTGAACAAGTCGAATCCCGTGGGCCCGACCTGAGTTACAGTAACGGTGTAGGGCCCGGGAGCTCCATTTGAAAGCCACGTAATGCTGCACTCGTTTACACCGAGGCTCGTTGTCGTTTCAATGGTGGTCCCCCCTCCCGATGGTGTCGCAGAAGTTGTAAACTGGCCCGGCCCCAAAAAGCTGCAGACTTTAACCGCGCCCGCTACGGGTAAGTAGTAGTTGGCATTATCTGGGATTGGCGCCAGCGTGAATGCACTGTTATCGGGCGCAGTTATCTCGTTGCTGCTGCATGCAGTCACGCCGACAATCGCAAAAGCGACTGCCAGACATCTGAGCTTGGATACTTCCATCTTTCTCTCTCCTTCCTAGGTTGGGTGTGGCAGTCTCGCCATGATCGCGGTGACTTCAGCCAGTGGTTGCTCGTCCAACATCTTGGGGTACTCCTTGCCGAACGCCAATTCTCTCTCAACTTCGATCCTTACGCCACTGAGGCAGGATATCCTCAACAGCTGTAGGGCGCATGCATCAATCGAGGGCTGCCTTTCCGACTCGGCTCTCACCTCAGTTGACTCTGGCGAACCTCAACCGCCAACGAGCCCGTCATTTCGAAGGATGAGTGGCATTGCCAAGGCAAGAATTGCGCCAGAGCTCGATTCGTAACTCAACGCGTTCTCAATCGTAACATGCTGTCGGTTAGGAAGTTGGCGATAAGGGACCCGCCTTCACCGCGCTCTTGGGCGCGGCAGGCGTTCTGTCGGCTCTTCGCCCATATTACGACGCCCCTGTTGCATCTTTCACTTGCTATCTCCCCAAGCCCGACCAGACATCTGCTACGTGAATCCGTTCTTTTTCGGATCTTCAGATCAGCCGCTCTTTGGCGTTCACCACCCGCCCCGTTCCTCCGAAGGCAGGACGGCGGGCGTACTTCTTTGCTATCCGATGGGGCAAGAGTACATGCGGGCGCATCGGGCATTCAGACAGCTTGCGCTTCTCCTTAGTCGTGCCGGGTTTCATGTCATGCGCTTTGACTATTTTGGAACTGGGGATTCAGCTGGAGACGGCGAGGACGCGACTGTCGAGAGATGGATCGACGACGTCGGCACTGCTCTCGACGAGCTCAAGGAGACGGCAGACGTGGATGATCTCGCCATTGTGGGATTGCGCGTGGGAGCCTTATTGAGCGCATTCGCAGCGACAAGGCGAGAGGATGTCAGCCAGCTCGTACTGTGGGATCCTGTCACCTCAGGGAAAGCCTACATGGAGGAGGTGCTGGCCGACCATACGGGCGAATCCATAGCCCCGACAGCTGGCGGCAGCGGACCAAATCGGCAGCAGTCCATCGGCGTGATGGGATTCCCAATTTCACCGGCCTTGCGCCTGGGAATCGAGCGTCTGCAGCTTACTGATGTGGTCGCGAGCATCAAGGCGGAGTCATTCGTCGTAGTTTCCAGTGAGGATGAGGTGGAGCGTACGCTTGCTGCTTTCCGATCCGGGGGTCGCGATCGTACGACCTTTCAGTGCGTACCCAGTGAGGGCAGCTGGAACGAAGTTGATAATTTCGGGTCTGCTCTCATTCCACAGGCGATTATCCGCGAAATAGTGAAATACCTTTCAGAAAGAGTTCGGTCATGAGGGAAAAGGCTATTCAGTTCGGCAAGTCGGCAGTCTTGTCCGGAATACTGGCCGACCCGGAGAGCATGGCTGATAGCGGAGACCGCCCCGCGTTCATCCTGCTCAACTCAGGTATTCTGCATCGAGTGGGCTCCTGCCGACTTCATGTTCGCCTGGCGCGGGCCCTGTCCGCAGCCGGGTTTAGTTCTCTGAGATTCGATTTTTCCGGCATTGGCGACAGTGAGTCGCGCAGAGATAGCCTGTCATTTGAGCAGAGTTCGCGCGCCGAGGTGCGCGAGGCAATGGACTATATCGCGCAGTCGCGCGGTACCAAAAGGTTCGTGCTCATGGGGCTGTGTTCGGGCGCTGACATGGCGCACCTCACGGCCGTCGAGGATGAGCGCGTGTGCGGCCTGATCTTCATAGACGGATGGGCTTATCGCACCAGGCGCTACTGGTTGCACTACTATCTGGAGCGGCTATTCAACGGTGAGGTGTGGAGGAACTGGGCGAATATCCGGGTGCGCCGAATGCTCGGCGAAACAAGCGTGCGTCGCGCTCCGGCCCCCGCGGGGGATCAAATCAGCTACGACGTTCCCACCTACATTCGGGAGTTTCCCCCGCGCGAAAAGGTTGCGGGTGAGTTGGCAACCTTCATGAAGAGGGGAATGAATGTGTTCGCCATCTTCACCGGGGGGTTGGTGGACCATTTCAACCATCAGTCGCAGTATCGTAGCTGCTTTCGCGAAGTGGATTTCGGCAATCGCCTGCGGGTGGATTTCATCTCCTCGTCTGACCATATCATTACAAACCTCAGCCACCAGGCGCGCGTTGTGGCTCAGGTGACTGAATGGGCACGCACAATATCCGGCGTCTCCGATGCCGTTCCGGCTGAACAGCGGAGGATTGTTGACTTTCTTCACTCGCGAGGAGGCGCGCCAACTCCAGACAGAAGCACCGGCGCTCTTCACGTCGGCGGAAATCGCGGTTGACCGTTGATGTGACTCCGTCTGGCGCTATGAACTGCGATCACAGTTCACGTTGAGACTCCAGCAAGTTTTTCGCTAATCTCCCATAGACGACGAGCGACAGCAGGATCATGGCTCCGCGCCGACGTCTCACTCTCGCGACACTCCCGAAAGTATTTCCCCGAGACTCCTGAGAGGCTCGGATCAGTCGCCACGAAGACTGTTGTCTTCGCACCATCCTCGGGGGTGAGGGCCCAGTCGTCGGCGACGGGAATCGGCAGAAAGCGGCGGATGCTGGCCCGTACGGAACCCATGGTGTTGAGCAATCGTCTTGCGACCGAATCCTCGCTTACCTCCACCTCGCGCTCGATGTCACCAATTGTGTCCAGCAGTCGGGTGCGAACAACTCCCGGATGCAGACAATTCACAGTCACGCCGGTACCTGCCAAACGCGTTGCCAACGAGTACGTGAAAAGGACATTGGCAATCTTGGACTGTCCGTATGCCGCGAGCGGTGCGTAGTTCGTCCCGCCCATCAGGTCGTCGAAATTAATATTGCCGCCCCGTTCCACCTGAGATGCGACAACGACTATCCGCGAAGGAGCGCTGGCCTTCACCAGGTCGAGGAGGAGATGCGTGAGGAGGAAGGGTGCCAGGTGATTGACGGCGAACTGCATTTCTATGCCGTCTTCGGTAAGGACACGGCTGGGCGTTACGATCGCGGCGTTATGCACCAACAAACGCAGTGATGTGCAGCGCTCGCGCACTTCGTCGGCGAGCCGTCGTACCTGGCTCTGTATGGACAGATCAGCAAGGAACAGCTGTATCTCTGCTTCGGGGACTGCCGCCAAGATGCCATTCCTCGCGCGCGCGGCTGCGGCTGCGTCGCGACAAACGACAGCTACATGAGTGTTCAAGCGGGCCAGTTCTATTGCCGTTGCCAGGCCGATGCCGCGACTTGCGCCGGTAATGAGACAGGTGTCGCCGCTCAAGGGCTTTCACCTTCCTGAACATGTCTTCTTATGCTTCCGCCAGTGCGCATTCGATTCAATGTATCTCAGCGTTGCCGAAAATCGTCAATTCGCTTAGAATACCTGTAGTACAACTGAAACCGTGGTGATTTAAAGGCAACTTGCGACCACGTTAAATAATCCGCTAAAGCGTCGGCCCGGCGCCTACGCGTATCGGGCGTTTTTGCATCCAAACAGGACGAAATGAGCACCACCGCTTCACCTTATCTCGCAGCAATCGCCAACCGCGTCATCATTTACGATGGCGCGATGGGCACCAGCATCCAACGGTTCAACCTTTCCCCCGAGGACTTCGGGGGCAAGAGTCTCGAAGGGTGCAACGACCACCTCGTGCTCACCCGTCCTGACGTCATAACTGCCATCCATGAATCATTCCTCGCAGTGGGCTGCGACGTTGTGGAAACGTGCACCTTCCAGTCCACTCCGCACCGACTCGCCGAGTGGGGGCTCGCGGACAAGGTGCGTGAAATCAACGTTGCCGCAGCGCAGCTCGCGCGCCGCGCCTGTGACAAGTTCGGTTCGGCTGAGAGACCACGCTTTGTCGCCGGCTCCATTGGCCCCACCGGCATGCTCCTTTCCGCAGACGATCCGGTTCTCTCCAACACTACCTTCGCCAAACTCGCCGCCAACTTCTACGAGCAGGGCAAATACCTGATCGAAGGCGGGGTCGATGTTCTCCTCGTAGAGACTGCACAGGACATCCTCGAAGTGAAGGCAGCAGTCGTCGGCTTCGAACAGCTCTTCGCCGAACTGGGTTTCAGAATACCCATTCAAACCCAGATTACTCTCGACGTGAGTGGGCGGATGCTGCTTGGAACTGACATCGCCAGCGCACTCACCACTCTCGAGTCGCTCCGCGTTGACGTCATCGGCCTCAATTGCTCCACAGGGCCCGAACATATGCGCGAACCGGTGCGCTATCTGACCGAACATGGATCGCGTCCGATTTCCGTCATTCCGAATGCTGGTCTGCCCCTTAACACAGGCACCGGCGAGGCAGTTTATCCTCTCGAACCATTGTCGCTGGCCGCGGCACTCTCCGAATTCGTGAGTGAATTCGGCGTGCGCGTTGTCGGCGGCTGTTGCGGCACCACGCCAGCCCATCTCGAAGAAGTGGTCAAGGCAGTGCGACCGCTCGAGAACTCCGCCCCTCGTACTCGCTACTCGACAACCGCGGGCGTTCCGATTCCTGCGCGCCGAGTCGCGCGCGTGAGTTCAGCCATGCGTGCCATTACGCTGCACCAGGATCCGCCACCGCTTCTCGTCGGCGAACGCGTCAACTCCCAAGGATCGCGCAAGATCAAACGTCTTCTCCTCGCCGACGACTACGAAGGCATACTCGGCGTCGCCCGCGACCAGGTTGATTCCGGTGCACATGTGCTGGACGTGTGCGTCGCGCTCACCGAGCGTGCCGACGAAGCGGAACAGATGTCGAAAGTTGTGAAGCTGCTGTCGATGAGCGTCGAAACTCCTCTGGTGATCGACTCGACCGAGGCCAACGTCATCGAGGCCGCTTTGGAACACGTGCCGGGTCGCGCAATCGTGAACTCCATCAACATGGAGAACGGGCGTGTGCGCATCGACTCCGTCTTGCCGATTGTCAAACGCCACGGCGCGGCGGTGGTGGCACTTACGATCGATGAAGTCGGAATGGCCCGCACGCGCGACCGCAAACTCGAAATCGCGCGGCGCATTCTGGACATCGCCACCACTGAATTTGCAATTCCCGCTGAAGATCTCATTTTCGATGCGCTGACATTCACGCTCGCAACCGGCGATGCAGAGTGGATCGATTCCGCGACGGAAACGATCGAAGGAATCAGGCTCATCAAACGGGAGCTGCCGGGAGTATCCTGCATACTGGGCGTTTCCAATGTGAGCTTTGGCCTGGCCCCCGACGCGCGCTCGGTGCTCAATTCTGTTTTCCTGCACCACTGCGTGCAGGCCGGTCTCGATGCAGCGATCGTCAACCCGGCTCACGTCCGTCCCTACGCCGAAATCTCAGCAAAGGAACGACAGCTGGCGGACGATCTTGTCTTCAACAAGCGGCCCGACGCGCTGCAGCAGTTCATAGAGTACTTCGACAAGACAACCGCGACCGACTCAGGGACAACCGGACGCGCGGCGGAAGATCCCACCGCCGGAATGTCGCCGGCGGAGCGGGTGCATTGGCAGATTCTGCACCGCAAGAAGGACGGAATCGAAGATGCGCTCGATGCTGCTGGAGTTAGGCAGGAGCCCGTTCGCATTCTCAACGAAGTGTTGTTGCCGGCAATGAAAGAAGTCGGCGACAAGTTCGGTGCCGGCGAACTCATTCTTCCTTTCGTACTGCAGTCGGCCGAAGTGATGAAAAAAGCCGTGAAGCATATGGAGCAATTCCTCGAGCGCAAAGAGGGCTACACCAAGGGAAAAGTCGTGCTCGCCACCGTCTATGGCGATGTGCACGATATCGGCAAATCGCTCGTGAACACCATTCTCTCAAACAATGGCTACACGGTGTTTGACCTCGGTAAGCAGGTTCCAGTCAACACGATCATCGACAAAGCAGTGGAGGTCGGCGCAGATGCGATCGGACTGTCGGCACTTCTGGTGTCAACGTCGAAGCAGATGCCGCTGTGCGTGAAGGAACTGGACAGGAGGAGTCTCACATTTCCCGTGTTGATCGGCGGTGCGGCGATCAATCGTCGCTTTGGACGGCGCGCACTCTTTGTCGACGGCGAGCGGCACTACCCGCCGGGAGTGTTCTACTGCAAGGATGCCTTCGAAGGTCTGGACACAATGGAAGCTCTTCAGAGCACCGATGCACGCGCGACGCTGGTCAGTGACAATCTTGATGCGGCCCGCAACGACGTGTTTCTGAACACCAATGTCGGGAAGGACAAATCCGGCGGAACCGATTCCACGATACGGTCCGACACAAAAAACGACAATGTGGTACCCGTCCCGCCCTTCTTCGGCGTGCGTGTTGTGCGCGACATTCCGCTGAACGAAGTGTTCGAGTATCTGGATCTCAATGAGTTGTTCCGCCTGCAATGGGGAGCTCGTGGTTCGGGAGAGCAGTACGAACAGACGGTGCGCGACGAGTTCGAGCCGATGTTGAAGCAGCTCAAAGAACGTGCTCTGGAAGAAGGCTGGCTCACACCGCAGGCTGTTTACGGGTATTTCCCGGTGCAGTCGTCGGGCAATGATGTGATCCTGTACGATCCCGCTGCGGCCGAAAGCGACGGCGGATCGCTGCGTGAAATCGCTCGCTTCCACTTTCCCAGGATGGTGGGACGCGATCGCCTCTGCATCGCGGACTATTTCCGCTCAGTGGAGAGCGGTGTGCTGGACGTCGCGCCTATTCAGATTGTCACCGTGGGCCTCGAAGCAACACGTCGCTTCGACAAACTTCAAGCCGAAGGTGAGTATTCAACCGCGTACTACACGCACGGTCTGGCGGTGGAAACGGCGGAGGCGGTCGCCCAGTGGATGCACGCGAGAGTGCGCAAAGAATTGGGAATTCCCAGCGAACAGGGGAAACGCTATTCCTGGGGTTACGGCGCTTGCCCGGATCTCGAAGACCACGAAGTCGTTTTTAGATTGCTCCCTGCCGCTGATGCGCTGGGCATGACGTTGACGTCAGCATTTCAGATCGTTCCCGAGCAGTCCACAGCGGCCTTTGTCGTACACCATCCCGAGGCGCGCTATTACGCCGTGCGCGGTGGTGGCGAGCCCGCAGGCGAAGCAGCGGCAAGCGCCGCGCTCAACTAAGGGATCGGCCGTGCGTGAGGAACTCGTTCGCAGACTGCTTGACCCTGATCAGGTCGTGCTCTTCGACGGCGCGATGGGGACAATGCTCTACGCTAAGGGCGTTTTCATCAACCAGTGCTACGATGAACTGAACATCAAGGCTGCGGCTCTGGTCCGCTCTGTTCACGAAGAATACCTGCGTGCCGGCGCCGAAATTGTCGAGACGAACACCTTCGGTGCCAACCGGCTGAAGCTCACACAGTATGGCCTGGAAGGTCAGGTTCACGACATCAATGTCGCCGGTGCCACCGTCGCTCGAGAGGCCGCGGGCGAAACGCATCTTGTTGCCGGTGCGGTTGGTCCGCTCGGCGTTCGTCTCGAACCATTTGGTCCCACGGGCACCGATGAAGCGCGTGGGCTTTTCCGCGAGCAGCTCACTGCACTCCTTGAAGGAGGAGCGGATCTCTTTCTGCTCGAGACCTTCTCCGATGTACAGGAGATCGAACAAGCGATAAGAGCGGCGCGCGAGGTGAACCCCGCCATACCTGTTATCGCACAGATGACGATCGGCATGGACGGCCGCACTCCCTACGGAGTTGACGTAGAAACAGTCGCGCGCACACTCGAAGCGTTGGGCGCTGACATCATCGGCCTCAATTGCTCGGTTGGTCCGCAGGCAATACTCGAAGCAATCGAGCGCATGGCACGCGTGACGCGCCGCAAACTCAGCGCGCAGCCCAACGCCGGAATGCCACGCGAGATTGGCGGGCGCAGCATGTACATGGCCAGCCCCGAATATATGGCGACCTATGCGCGTCACCTGATCAACGCAGGCGCACGTATTGTTGGCGGCTGTTGTGGCACCACGCCCGAGCATTTGAAGGCGATGGCCGAAGGGGTGCGCCCATTCGCGCCGCGGCATGCAGGACTTGTTTCTCATGTGCCCTCTGATCGCGCGGCGCCGGGGAGGCCAACGCCGGTGCAGGCAGGCGCGGTTCCCGTCACACCAGTGCCATTCGCACAGAGGTCACGCTTCAGCGCGAAGCTCGCGGCCGGCACTTTCGTCACTTCGGTCGAAATCGTCCCACCTCGTGGCGTGGACGCGACCAAGATGTTGTCGGAGGTCGCGGCACTGAAGACCGCCGGCGTTGATGCCGTGAATGTCCCCGATGGCCCGCGCGCGCAGAGCCGCATGGGCGCGTTGCTGACGAGCGTTCTCATAGAACAACAGATCGGGATCGAAACGGTCACGCACTACTGTTGTCGCGATCGCAACCTTCTGGGAATGCTGAGCGACCTGCTCGGCGCATCTGCCATTGGACTGCGCAATCTGTTACTCATCACAGGTGATCCGCCCAAGATGGGCCCCTACCCTGACGCAACCGCGGTTTTTGATATCGATGCGATTGGCCTGACAAATCTTGCTGCGGCGCTCAACCGCGGCCTGGATCCAGGAGGCAATGCGATCGGTGAACCAACACGTTTCGCGATTGGTGTTGGAGCAAACCCCGCTGCAGTGGATTTGCGTCACGAGATTGACCGCTTCAGGTACAAGGTGGATGCAGGTGCCGAGTTCGCAGTCACGCAGCCTGTGTTCGACCCTGATCAGCTGGAAGAGTTCTTGAACCGCATCAGCGATTTTCGCATTCCGGTGATCGCGGGGATTTGGCCGCTTGTCTCAATTCGTAATGCGGAATTCCTCGCCAACGAGGTTCCCGGAGTCAGCGTGCCAGCGCACGTTCTGGATCGCATGCGCGCCGCGAGTGCCAGAAGCAAGGAACACGGCATGGAGGAAGGAATCGCGATCGGTCGCGAGATGCTGGCCCGCGTTCGCGATTCCGTTCAGGGAGTTCAGGTTTCTGCGCCGTTTGGAAAAGTGGAGCTCGCGCTGCGCGTGTTCGAAGCCTAGTGTCCCGAGTTAGAAGTACGTTGCATTAGTCGGCGATGGATCGCGGTTCAGGGC